>NZ_BAFE01000089.1 GCF_000247995.1 Mobilicoccus pelagius NBRC 104925 | reverse complement strand
AGAGCCCCCCGACCTAAGGTCGGGGGGCTCTCTTGCGTCCACACTCGGTCACCCCGGTGAAGAGACCGGGGTACCCGTCCCACGACAACGGACGTCGAACGTGCCTCGCTGGCACCTTCCTCCGACGCCGGCGGACCCGTCCCCGCCACGACGTCGCCGTGCGCGTTCCCGCGTGTACACCCTCACCGTGGTAGCCGGAGTCCCCCGCGGGGGGGCAGTGAACGAGGGTGCCCGCGTCCCATAGGTCACTGCGGCTCGTGGGCCTCGTCGACGAGGTGGCGCCGGACGCGGCCAAGGGACGCCCCGGATGAAGAGGCCCGGGACCATCCGGCGTTAGGCCGTCGTGCGTACAGGGCTGAGGAGCCCTCATGTCCGTCGGGCCGTTTCTCGTGCTCCGTCATCGGCCGCTGCCAGCCGCTGGGGCACGTCCCCCACCTGGTGCATGGACGGAGCGCCGCACGGCGGACACGGGGCGCGTCCGCGACGGCACCGAGACCTGGTGTGCGTGCTACCTGGGGACCCGTCATCAAGGCTGCGGTGCACGGACATCGTCGCGCCGAAACACCCGTGGCAGGACGGCGCCCGTGGGTGGCCGGCGTGCCTCTCTGTAGGCTGAGGCCGACATGGGTCCGCCGTCGGAACGGGCGGGCCCGACAACATGACAGAGGAGGTCCCTGGAGTGAGTGACGAGAGCGGATCCCGGTGGTCCAGACCACGCCGATCCCAGGAACCGGAGGCCTCGACGTCCGCCCCCCGCGACCGCGAGGAAGGACCACCCTCCCGCGCGTCCTCGGACGGTCCTCGTGGGGCGTCCCCCGGTCGGGACGCCGGCAACGCGCGTAGGGGCGACAGGCGGAGCGACGCTCCCCGGACGGACCGGAATCGCCGCGACAGCGGCGACCGTGGCGAGAGGCGCCGCCGCGACGGTGATGGGGGACATGCCGCGTCGGACCACCGAGGCACCGGTGAAGGTCGGCGGAACGACGAGGGTGACAGGCGCCCCGGATACGGCAGCGACCGCGCCCCCCGTGGCTCGGGCACTGGCGACGACCGCTCCTTCTCCCGCGACGACCGCTCGTCCTACCGCGGACGTGACGATTTCCGCCGGCCGGCGTCGGACGGCGGCCAGGGTCGCGGCGGTGAACGCCGCCAGTGGAACTCCGACCGGGGGCGTGACGACCGCTCCGGTGGGCCGCACCGTGACGCCGGCGATCGGCGCCAGGGGGCATCCCGGGGTGACCGCTCCGAGGGACGGCGCTGGGAGGGCCGGGACGACCGCGGTCGACCCGATGGTCGTGATCGCGGCACCGACAGGCGCGGGTACGACGACAGGGGCGGCCGATCGCCCCGGGATGAGCGAGGGGCGCAGGCGTACCCCCGCCGCGACGACCGCGGACCGGGTTCCTCCGGGCACCGCGACGATCGCGCGCCGCGGTCCTACGGTCGCTCCGACGACCGGCGTGACGACCGTGCACCGCGGTCCTACGATTCCCGTGACGACCGTGGCCGGGGCACGTACGACCGCCGCGAGAGCGGCGGCCACGGTTCCCACGGCCGGCGCGACGAACGCGGCCCGGGCGCATACGACCGTCGCGACGACGGTGGCTCGGGTTCCTTCGGCCGTCGGGACGACCGCGGCCAGAGCGGGTACGACCGCCGGGACGACCGTCGGAACGACCGTGGACCGAGGTCCTACGGTCAACGCGACGACCGGCGGGACGACCGTGGGTCGCGGTCCTACGGTCAGCGGGACGACCGGCGTGACGACCGGCGCGGTGGCCGTCGCGAGGACTCCCACCGCGGGGTGCGTGACGACCGTCGCGGATACGGTGACCGGCCCGAGGGTCGGGGGCCGGGACCGCGTCGCATCGACCGTCGGAACGAGGCTCCTCGCGTCGAACTGGAGATCCCCGAGGACATCACCGGCCTCGAGGTCGACCGTGCCGTCAAGGCCGAGCTCCGCACGCTGAGCAAGGACAACGCCAAGGGCGTCGGACAGCACCTCATCATGGTCGCCCGGCTCCTCGACGAGGACATCGACCTCGCCCGGGCGCATGCCGACGCCGCGGTCCGCCGCGCCGGACGCGTCCCCTCGGTCCGCGAGGCACGCGGCATGGTCGCCTACCACGAGGGCGACTGGCACCTCGCGCTCCAGGAGTTCCGCACGGCGCGGCGACTCTCCGGGTCCCAGCACCTGCTGCCCTACATGATCGACTGCGAGCGGGCCCTCGGTCGCACCGAGAAGGCCCTCGAACTCGCCACATCCGAGGAGGTCGAGACCCTCCCCGCGGCAGAGCGGATCGAGGTCGCCATCGTCACCTCGGGCATCCGCCGCGATCTCGGACAGCTCGAGGCCGCCGTCGCCGGTCTCGAGAGACGCCACCTCGTCCCCGGTCGCCCCGAGCCCTGGGCACCGCGTCTGTACTACGCCTACGCCGAAGCGCTCCTCGAACTCGGACGCACCGAGGAGGCCCGCCGCTGGTTCCAGGCCGCGGCCGAGGCCGACGTCGACCTCCAGACCGACGCCTGGGAACGCCTCGACGAACTCGACGGCACCGTCCTCGTCGATCTCATGGACGACCCCGAGGACGACGAGACGGCGAGCCACCCCGACGACGCCGTCGGCGACGAGCGGGATGCTGCCCCGCACGCCCACGGCGTCGCTCGCGGTGACGAGGACGGCCCTCGCGGCGACGTTCCTCGCGGTGAGGCCGACTCCACCCGCACGGAGAACGACGCTCCGGCGGACGAGGCCGACACCGTTCGTGCGGGGGAGGGCGCTTCCCCCGTCGAGGCCGGCACCGCCCACGCCGAGGCGCCGTCCGACGACGGACGCACCGAGGGCGAGGCGGGAACCCTCCGCACGACATCGGTCGACGAGGCCGCCGCGTCGGAGGACGCGGACCGCACGTCCGGCGTCGCCGACTCGGAGGTCGCCGGCAGCCGCGAAACCGCGGGCACTGCAGGTTCGGTCGACACCGACGCTCCGGCCACGGACGCTCCGGCCACGGACGCTCCGGCCATCGGCGAGCCTGCCGAGGCCGGTGCGGAGGCCGGTGCGGAGGCCGATGAGGACGGGCCCCGCACGGAGGAGGACGGTCGATGACCTCGCTCGTCGAGCGGTACCGCGGGATCGTGTGCGACCTCGACGGGGTCGTCTACAGCGGGCACGACGCGTTGCCGCACGCCGTGGATGCGCTCAACGCGGCACGCGCCGGAGGGCGGGGGCTCGTCTTCGCGACGAACAACGCCTCCCGCCCCCCGGAGGAGGTTCACCGCCACCTCTCCGAGCTCGGCGTCGACCTGCGGGCCGAGGACGTCGTCACGAGTTCGATGGCCGGTGCGCAGCGTCTCGCCGAGGTGCTCGACGAGGGAGCGGTGGTGCTCGCCGTCGGTGGGCCGGGCGTCCCACTCTCCCTCGAACGTGCCGGGCTCCGGCCCGTCACCAGCGCCGACCTGGCGGCGGGAGAGTCGCCGGCCCCGGCCGCCGTCCTCCAGGGCTACGGCCGTGACGTCGCCTGGACCGACCTCGCCGAGGCCGCCCATGCGGTCGCCGGCGGAGCCCGGTGGGTCGCGACGAACACCGACCTCACCATCCCGACGGCGCGAGGCATCGCGCCCGGCAACGGCACGCTCGTCGGGGCGGTCGGGCACGCGGTGGGTGTCGACCCCGAGGTCGTCGGCAAGCCCCACCCGCCGCTCTACCTCCTCTGTGCCGAGCTCCTCGGCTGCGAGGCGGGGGAGACCCTCGCCATCGGCGACCGACTCGACACCGACATCAAGGGCGCCACCGCGACGGGGATGGACAGCCTGTTCGTCCTCACCGGCGTGCACGGCGCCCACGACGTCGTCCTCGCCCCCGCCGACGCGCGCCCCACGCACGTCGCCCGGGACCTCCGGGACCTCCACGAGGACCCCACCCCCGCCCACGTGACCCACGACGACGCGGCCGGTGAGACCGTCGCGACCTGCGGGGATGCGCGCGTGCGGATCGGGACGTCGATCGACCTCGACGGCGCCGGGTCCGCCACCGAGCGACTCCGCGCCGTCGCCGCCGCCGGCCACGCCCACCTCGATGCCGGACGCGAGCTCCCCGCCTGGCCCGACGTCGACGCCTGGATCCACGAGGGGGAGACATGAGCGACCCGACACCCCGCCCCGCACCGGCCCCTGGGCCGCGCCCCGCGGCGCCGGTGCCTGCACCGCCCGGCACCGCAGGTGGGCGCGAGTTGCAGGACTCCCTCGGGCGTCTCACCGGGACCGACCCCGGTGACCTCGACGCGGTCGTCGCCGCCGCGGAGGAGACCCATCAGCACCTCCGCAACCGGCTCGGCCACGCGGGTGGCCGGTGAACATGCGTCTCGACGTCCACCTCGTCGAGGCGGGCCTCGCCCGGTCCCGCGGGCAGGCCCGTGATCTCGTCGCGAGCGGCGCGGTGACCGTCGACGGTCGGGTGGCACGGCGCCCGGCGGCGCCCGTCACCGCCGACAGCGTCGTCGAGGTCGCCTCCGACGACGCCCGACGTTGGGTCGGTCGCGCGGCGCTCAAGCTCGTCGGCGCGCTCGAGGCGTTCCCCGAGTTCGCGGCGACCATCCCCGGGGCGCGCTGCGTCGACGTCGGTGCCTCCACCGGCGGCTTCACCCAGGTGCTCCTCGAGAACGGGGCGTCGCACGTCGTGGCCATCGACGTCGGGCACCATCAGCTCGCCGCGCCCGTGCGCGACGACCCGCGCGTCGAGGACCGTTCCGGGCTCAACGTCCGCGAGGTGACGACCGACGACGTCGCGCCGTGCGACGTCCTCGTCGCCGATCTCAGCTTCATCTCCCTCACCCTCGTCGCCGACGTCCTCCGGGCACTCCTCACCGGGCGTGGGCAGGCCGTCCTCCTCGTCAAACCCCAGTTCGAGGTCGGTCGGCACAGGCTCGGCAAGGCGGGGGTCGTCCGGTCGGCCTCCGACCGCCGCGAGGCCCTCGTCCACGTCGTCGAGACGCTCCGCGCCGCGGGGTTGGCGCCCTCGGGTCTCGCCCCGAGTCCCACTCCCGGTACGACGGGCAACCGTGAGTACCTACTCTGGATCGGTGGGCGCACCACGCTCGACCCCCGCGAGGTCCTCACCCGCGCGGACGTACTCATCGACGAGGAGGTCTAGGTGACCAGGCGCATCCTCCTGTTCGCCCGTCCCGGCCGGTCCGACCTGCTCCACACCGTCGGGCTCGTCGCCGACAGGCTTCGTGAGGCCGACATCCGACCCGTCCTCATGCCCACCGATCCCACGATCACCGAGTGGACCACCGGACAGGACGCTTCGGCGCCCGACCCGGCCGACGTGAGCATCCCCGACGAGCTCGTCGGACGGGTCGACCTCGCCGACCCCGCGGACCCCTCGGCCGGATGCGAACTCGTCTGCGTCCTCGGCGGCGACGGCACGATCCTCCGCGCCGCGGAGGCCGCTCGTGCCGGTGACATCCCGCTCCTCGGCGTGAACTTCGGCCACGTGGGGTTCCTCGCCGAGGCCGAGCAGAAGGATCTCTCCGCCACCGTCGACCGCATCGCCGCCCGCGACTACCACGTCGAGGACCGCATGACCCTCGACGTGAGCGTCTACTCCGGCAGCGAACGCCTCGCGACGAGCTGGGCCCTCAACGAGGTCACCGTCGAGAAGGCCGAACGCGAACGCATGCTCGAACTCACGCTCGAGGTCGACGGCCGACCCATCTCGACGTGGGGGTGCGACGGCGTCATCGTCTCCACCCCGAGCGGGTCGACAGCGTACGCGTTCTCCGCGGGCGGCCCCATCGTGTGGCCCGACGTGCAGGCGATGCTCCTCGTTCCGATCTCCGCGCACGCGTTGTTCGCGCGGCCGCTCGTCGTCGGTCCGCAGACGAAGGTCGCCGTCGAGCTCGTCCCCGCGAACATGGGCCGCGGCGTCATGTGGTGCGACGGCGCCCGACCTCTCGACCTGCCAGACGGGGCCCGCATCGAGGTCTCCCACGGCACCCGCCCGGTGCGCCTCGCCCGCTTCGGCGACGAACCGTTCGCCGACCGTCTCGTGCACAAGTTCCACCTCCCCGTCGACGGGTGGCGTGGCGAGGGACGCAAGCAGGCGGGCGACGCGAACTGACGCGCGAGCGCCGGGGAACCGGCGGGGTGCGCCCGTCTCGCCTTCCGGTGACGTGCCGGCGTGACGGCGCGGTCGAGGGACGTCGCGGCCGACCCGCCCCTCGATCCGTGGGACGTGGCAGCCTGAGGGGGTGAGCACCGAGTCCGCCGCCCGTCTGCGCCGCATCCGCACCCTCGCCGGAGCCGCGCCCGATCTCGACCTCGACGCGCTGCCCGAGCGGCCCGAGGACCTCTTCGGCGCCTGGCTCGCTGAGGCCCTGGCCGCCGAGGTCCCCGAACCGATCGCGGTGACGCTCGCGACCGTCGACGCCGACGGCGTCCCCGACGCACGCACCCTGCTCCTCAAGGACGTCGACGCCCGCGGGTGGGCGTTCTCGAGCACCGCATCCTCCCGCAAGGCCGAGCAGCTCGAGGCGTACCCGGCGGCGGCGATGAACGTCTACTGGATCCCCGTGGCCCGGGCGATCCGCGTCCGTGGCCCCGTCGAGGCCGCGAGCGAGGAGGAGTGCGAGGCCGATCTCGCCGGCCGCAGCCCCGCCGCCCGTGCGCTCGTCGCGCCCGGGGACTGGCGGGTCTGGCGGATCGTGCCCGACCGCGTCGAGTTCTGGCAGGGATCCGAGGACCGCGACCACCTCCGCCTCGTCTACACGCGTGTCGGCGGGGGTATCGAGGACGCACGGTGGTCGATCGACGTCTCCCGCGCGGCGGGTTGAGGACCCCGCGTCCGCCCGAGGCCGCGCGCGAGCACACCCGCGATCACGCCCGTCATCACATCTGCACCCATGCCTGTGTCACCGCTCGCGATCACGCCCACGCTCACCGACGCCGCGTGCCCGCATCCGTGAAGGTGCTCTGGGGACGGCGGACACGCGTTGTCGGCGCAGGCTCGTAGGCTGCGGACATGCTCACTCGACTGCGTCTTCGGCGTCTCGGCGTCATCGACGACGCCGTGCTCGACCTCACGCCCGGCCTCAACGTCCTCACCGGCGAGACCGGCGCGGGAAAGACGATGGTCGTCTCCGGGCTCGGGCTTCTCCTCGGCTCGCGGGCCGACGCCTCGCTCGTGCGTTCCGGGGCCAAGGACGCCGTCGTCGAGGGAGCGCTCGAACTCCCGCCGGGGCACCCCGCGCTCGTGCGCGCCGCCGACGCGGGAGCCGAGGACGACGACGGAGAGCTCGTCCTCGTCCGCACCGTCGCCGCGCAGGGGCGGTCCCGCGCCCACGTCGGGGGACGCACCGCGCCCGTCGGGGTCCTCGGCGAACTCGGGGAGATGCTCGTCGTCGTCCACGGTCAGTCGGACCAGTGGCGGCTGCGCAGTCCCGAGGAGCATCGCGTCATGCTCGACGACTCCGACCCGGCCATCGCGCCCCTCAAACAGGCCTACGCCGAGGCGTACGCCGCCTACCACGACGCCCGCGCCGAGCTCGTCCGCCTCCGAGAGCTCGACGACCGCCGCACGAGCGAGGCCGATGCGCTCCGGGCGGGACTCGCCGACCTCGAACGCCTCGACCCTCAGCCGGGGGAGGACGTCGCGCTCGCCGCCGAGTCCCAGCGCCTCTCGCACGTCGACGGCCTCCGCACCGCCGCGGGTGTCGCGCAGACGGCCCTCGTCGGGGACGAGACGTCGCCCGACCTCGTCGGCTCCGTCACCGACCTCCTCGCGCAGGCACGCTCCGCCCTCACCGGCGTCGGCGCCCACGACGAGGAGCTCTCCTCCCTCGGCGACCGGATCGGCGAGATCGCCACGCTCACCTCCGAGTGCGCGAGCGACCTCGGCGCCTATCTCGCCGGCCTCGACGTCGACCCCGGACGCCTCGAGGAGGTCGAGAACCGCCGCGCCGAGCTCACCCGCCTCACCCGCGCCTACGGCGACTCCGTCGACGCCGCCCTCGCGTGGGGGCAGCGCGCCGCGGCCCGACTCGACGAACTCGAGAGCGCCCACGAACGCGCCGACGGCCTCGAGGACGAGGTCCGCGACCGTCTCGACGCGCTGCGCGCCGCGGCCGCCGCGCTCACCGAGGTCCGCACCGCCGCGGCGGGGCGCCTCGCCGAGGCCGTCACCGGCGAGCTCGCCCACCTCGCCATGGGCAAGGCCATCGTCGAGTGCGTCGTCGAACCCCGCACGACCGGAACGGTCCCGGGCGACGACACCCACTCGCCGCTCGGCACGACCGGCGCCGACGACGTCGACATCCGCATGGCCTCCGGCCCCGGCCTGCCGTTGCGCACTGTCGCGAAGGCCGCCTCCGGCGGTGAGCTCTCCCGCGTCATGCTCGCCCTCGAGGTCGTCATCTCCGGCGCGGGCGGATCAGCCGTGCCGACGTTCGTCTTCGACGAGGTCGACGCCGGCATCGGCGGCCGCGCCGCGATCGCGGTCGGCGCCCGTCTCGCGGCCCTCGCCCGGCACGCACAGGTCATCGTCGTCACCCACCTCGCCCAGGTCGCCGCGCACGCCGACAACCACCTCGTCGTCCGCAAGACCGACGACGGCCACGTCACCGAGAGCGACGTCGTCGCCGTCACCGGCGAGGACCGGGAGCGCGAGATCGCCCGGATGATGGCGGGCGTCGACGACACCGAGGCCGCCCTCGACCACGCCCGGGAACTGCTGGCGCAGGCACGTCCCGACGCGGGGTAGCATCGAAGCCCGTGGCCGATACGAAACACATCTTCGTGACCGGAGGCGTCGCCTCCTCCCTCGGTAAGGGCCTGACGGCCTCCAGCCTCGGATTCCTGCTCCGCGCACGTGGTCTGCGCGTGACGATGCAGAAGCTCGACCCCTATCTCAACGTCGATCCCGGCACCATGAACCCGTTCCAGCACGGGGAGGTCTTCGTCACCGACGACGGCGCCGAGACCGACCTCGACATCGGGCACTACGAACGGTTCCTCGACGTGCCGCTCTCCGCCCAGGCAAACGTCACCACCGGGCAGATCTACAGCCGCGTCATCGCCAAGGAGCGCCGCGGCGAGTACCTCGGCGACACGGTGCAGGTCATCCCGCACATCACGAACGAGATCAAGGAGCGGATGCGGGAGCAGGCCGCCGGGGACGACTCCGGTACCGCGCCCGACGTCATCATCACCGAGATCGGCGGCACCGTCGGCGACATCGAGTCGCTCCCGTTCCTCGAGGCGGCGCGCCAGGTGCGTCACGACCTCGGCCGGGACGCCGTCTTCTTCCTCCACGTCTCGCTCGTGCCCTACCTCGCCCCGAGCGGCGAACTCAAGACCAAGCCGACCCAGCACTCCGTCGCCGCCCTCCGGCAGGTCGGCATCCAGCCCGACGCGATCGTCCTGCGGGCCGACCGCGAGATCCCCGAGCCCCTCAAGCGCAAGATCGCGCTCGCGTGCGACGTCGACCTCGAGGGGACGATCGCGTGCGTCGACGCGCCGAGCATCTACGACATCCCCAAGGTCGTTCACGGTGAGGGTCTCGACGCGTACGTCGTGCGTCGCCTCGGGCTGTCGTTCCGCGACGTCGACTGGAGCGGATGGGACGAGCTCCTTCAGCGGGTCCACGCCCCCGCCCACGAGGTCGAGATCGCCCTCGTCGGCAAGTACGTCGACCTGCCCGACGCCTACCTGTCCGTCACCGAGGCGCTCCGCGCGGGCGGGTTCGCGGAGGACGCCCGGGTGCGTCTGCGGTGGGTCGCCTCCGACGAGTGCCGCACGCCGGAGGGGGCGGAGAAGGCCCTCGGTGGCGTCGACGGCGTCCTCGTGCCCGGCGGGTTCGGCGTCCGCGGCATCGAGGGCAAGCTCGGCGCCCTCACGTGGGCGCGCACGAATCGTGTTCCCACCCTGGGCATCTGCCTCGGCCTGCAGTGCATCGTCATCGAGTACGCCCGCGAGGTCGCGGGCATCGAGGGCGCGTCCTCCTCGGAGTTCGACCCCGACACCCCCGCGCCCGTCATCGCGACGATGGCCGAGCAGCGGTCGTTCGTCGAGGGCGCGGGCGACCTCGGCGGCACGATGCGCCTCGGCGCCTACCCGGCACACCTCACCGCGGGCTCCGTCGTCGCCGACACCTACGGCGCGACCGAGGTGAGCGAACGCCACCGCCACCGCTACGAGGTCAACAACGACTACCGCGCCCGCCTCGAGGAGGCCGGCCTGCGGTTCAGCGGCACCTCGCCCGACGGCACCCTCGTGGAGTTCGTCGAGCTGCCCGCCGAGGTGCACCCGTTCTACGTCGCGACCCAGGCGCACCCGGAGTTCCGCTCCCGCCCCCACCGGGCGCACCCGCTCTTCGCCGGGCTCGTCCGCGCCGCCCTCGAGCGCCGCGCCGGAACCCCCGCCGAGGGCACGACGCCCTCGTCGGCGGGTAGCGTCGGCGCTCCGACCGGCGACGCGACGTCGCCGGCGGGCACCGACCGCACGACCCCCGACATCCCGGAGGTGGAGGCATGAGCCTCGACGCACCGATCATGCGAGGCGTGGACCTCGACGACGACCGCACGGCCAAGCCGGTCACCGCCACCGAGACGGTGTACGAGGGGATGATCTGGGACGTCCGCCGCGACACCGTCGACCTCGGGTCCGAGACGGTGCAGCGGGAGTTCATCGAGCACACCGGAGCCGTCTCCGTCGTCGCGCTGCAGGAGTCCCCGGGCACGCCGCGCGCGATGCAGGTCGCCCTCATCCGTCAGTACCGGCACCCCATCGGTGCGACCGAGTGGGAGATCCCGGCCGGGCTGCTCGACAAGGAGGGCGAACCGCCGCTGGAGGCCGCGCAGCGGGAGCTCGCCGAGGAGGTCGACCTCACCGCCCGCACATGGCACGTGCTCGCCGACTTCCACCCCTCGCCGGGGGCGATGTCGGAGGCGATCCGCGTCTACCTCGCCCGCGACCTCGAGGACGTCCCCGCGGAGGACCGGTTCGAGCGTGAGGCCGAGGAGGCCGGGATGAGCACCGCCTGGGTCGACCTCGACGAGGCGTTCGCCGCCGTGCTCGCCGGACGGGTCGGCAACGCGAGCGCCGTCATCGGGATCCTCGCCGCCCACGGCGCCAAGGAGGCCGACTGGGTCACCCTCCGCTCCGCGGACGCACCCTGGCCCGCGCACCCCGCCCACCGCTGAGACCGACCGGCATGACCCCGGCGTGAGGACCCTGCGTCACCAGCAGCGTCCGCCCCACTGCCGAGGCACGGCGCGGGAACCCCGTCCAGCACGGGCGATCTCGCGCCGCCCCCGAACAGCCCCGTCCGGTTCCGTTCCCACACCACGGCCCGGTGACGTCGACGACGTCACCGGGCCGTGGTGTGGGAACGGGTCAGTGGGCGCGGACGACTGCGCCGATGCGCTCGACGATCTCGGTGAGGACGGGCAGAGGCGTCGCGAAGTTGAGTCGCACGCACCCCTCACCGCCCCGGCCGAGGGCAGTCCCGGGCGTGAGGACGAGGCCGGCCTCCTCGCGGAGCATCGCCGCCGGGTCCTGCCCGAGCTGGGGGAGATGCAGCAGCGTGAGGTAGGTGCCCTCCGGCGGGACGTATCCCGCCTCCGGCAGGTGCTCGGCCGTGAGTTCGGTGAGCGCGTGCCGGTTGCGGTCGAGGTAGGCGAGGATCTCGTCGAGCCACGGCTCGCCCTCGTCGTAGGCCGCGATCGCGCCCGTGTACCCCAGGCGGGACGCGCCCTCCTCGACGGGCCAGCACCGCTCCGCCCACCGCTCGCGGTGCTCGGGGGAGGTGACGACGGCCTGCGCGCACTTGAGGCCCGGCAGGTTGAACCCCTTCGACGCCGACGTCGCGGTGATCGAGTGGGCCGCGGTGCGGTGGTCGAGCGTCGCGTACGGCGTGTGGCGGAACTCGCGGTAGACGACGGGGGCGTGGATCTCGTCGGAGAAGACGATCGCGCCCGCGTCCTCGACGACGTCGGCAACCTCGAGCATCTCGGTGGCGGTGAGCACCTGACCGAGCGGGTTGACCGGGTTGCACAGGACGAGCACGGCACCGCCGTCGGCGAACGCCGCGGCGAGACCGTCGAGGTCGAACCGCCACCGGGGGTGCTCGGCGTCCTCGTCGCGGAGCATGGGCACCTGGACGATCTCGCGGTCGTGGAACGCCGGCAACGTGAGGAACGGCATGTACGCGGGCGTGGGGAGGACGACCTTGTCGCCGGGGGAGGTGAACTCGTCGAGCACCGCCCCGAAGACCGAAAGGACGTCGGGCGCCGGACGCACCCACTCGGGGTCGACGTCCCAGCCGTAGCGGCGGCGGGCGAACTGGCTGTAGGCGCGAGCGAGCTCGGACCGGTCGCGCGGTGTCGTGTAACCGAACTGGCCGGAGGCGACGTGCGCGGTGAGGGCCTCGGTGACGGGCGGCGCGATGCCGAAGTCCATCTCCGCGATCCACGCGCCGAGCGTCTCGGGGTGGCGGCTCCACTTCGCGCCGCCGCCGGCGCGGAGCTGCTCGACGGTGATCGCGTCCAGACGTGCGGTGAAGTCGGTGACATCCATACCCGGCATCCTCCCGCACCCCTCACTGGTCGTCTCCGCCGGCCCGGTGATGCGGCGCGGGGCCGCGAGCACCCGGCGACGCGGGGTCCCGTCCACGGTCCGCTCGCGATCCACCGCCAGGTCCGTCGCCGCTCCACGACGCCGACGCCGTAGTCCGCCACCGTCTCGTGCCCGTCGGTTACGGTGGCGGAACGGTCGACGGTGATCCAGAGCCATGGAGGAACGATGTCCCACCAGTTCGTGCCCGGCGCCCACCTGCGTGGTCTCGAGGCGGACCCGCATCGCGGTGAGGAGATCGAGAAGAAGTCGCCGGGGGAGCGGGCACCGGCCGTGGAACACCGCACGCACCGGCTCCAACTCACCGGGCTCGCGGCCGGGCTCCTCGCCGCGGCGCTCGTGTACGTCCTCATGCCGGGCGACGTGCCCGCCGACGCCCGCCTCACCGCGGCGACCGCCGTGCTCATGGGGCTGTGGTGGATGACGGAGGCCGTCCCGATCCCCGCGACGGCGTTGCTGCCGCTCGTCGTGTTCCCGCTGTTCGCCTCCGACGTCTCCGTCAACGACGTCGGCGCCTCCTACGGCAACAACATCATCTTCCTCTTCATGGGCGGGTTCTTCCTCGCGCTCGCGATGCAGCGGTGGAACCTCCATCGGCGCATCGCCCTCGTCACCGTGCGCCTCATGGGGACGTCGTCCTCCCTCGTCATCGCGGGGTTCATGATCGCCACCGGGTTCCTCTCGATGTGGGTGTCGAACACCGCGACCGCCGTGATGATGCTGCCCATCGGCGTCTCCGTGCTCATGCTCGTCGCCGGGCTCGACGCCGACGCGGCGGACCCCGACCACGAGGCCGACGCCGCCTCGGCCCCCGACGCCGACGCCGACCCCGCGACCGACGCCGGCGCCGACCCCGCCACGGACGCGGCCGTCGAGGAGGCCACCCGCACCAACTTCGGCACCGCCCTCATGCTCGGCATCGCCTACTCCGCGTCCCTCGGCTCCCTCGGCACGCTCATCGGCACCCCGCCGAACACGCTCCTCGCCGGGTTCATGGATCAGACGTACGGCGTCCGCATCGACTTCTTCCGCTGGATGATGGTCGGCGTCCCGCTCGCCGTCGTCTTCCTCGTCGTCTGCTGGTTCCTCCTCACCCACGTCCTCTTCCGCCCCGAGACGGCCCGGATCGCCGGTGGGCGTGAGCTCTTCGACACCGAGCTGGAGAAGCTCGGCCCGACGTCGTCGGGCGAGCGGCGGGTCCTCGCGATCTTCGTCCTCGCCGCGACGGCCTGGGTGGCGCTCCCGCTCGTCTCCGAGTTCGTCCTCGGGCTCAAGAGCTCCCTCGTCTCCGACGCGGGCATCGCGATCATCGTCGGGCTGCTCCTCTTCCTCCTCCCGTCGGGCTCGGCCCGTGGGGTGCGCCTCCTCGACTGGGACACCGCCGTGTCGCTGCCGTGGGGAGTGCTGCTCCTCTTCGGTGGCGGCCTCGCGCTCTCGGAGCAGTTCACGTCCTCCGGCCTCACGAAGTGGATCGGCGGCCAGGTGAGCGCGCTCGGCGCCCTCCCCGTCGTCGCCCTCATGGCGATCATCGCCGCGGGCGTGCTGTTCCTCACCGAGCTCACGAGCAACACGGCGACGGCGGCGACGTTCCTGCCCGTCGCCGGCGGCGTCGCCACCGGCCTCGGCATCGACCCGATGCTCCTCGCCGTCCCCGTCGCCCTCAGCGCGACATGCGCCTTCATGCTCCCCGTCGCGACCCCGCCGAACGCGATCGCGTACGGCTCGGGCTACGTGTCCGTCGGCCAGATGGTCAAGGGCGGGCTGCTCCTCAACCTCATCGGCATCGTGCTCGTCACCCTCACCGCGTCGACCCTGCTCGTGTGGGCCTTCGGAATCACCTTGTGACGCCTCGGGGGAGGCCCCCCGCAGGCCGCCGAACGGGGCCCGCGATGATGGGGGCATGCAGCTCGAGAACATCGTGATGGACGCCCGCGACCCTCAGGTGGCGGGAACCTTCTGGCGGGAGGCCCTCGAGGCGCTGACCCTCACGTGGACCGACGACCTCGTCGAGCTTCGGCTCGACCTCCCGGCGGGGCCGACGATCGACCTGTGCCTGCCGCGGGTGGCCGACGTCGACACCTCCGCTCCGCGGGCCCACCTCGACCTCGTCGGTGGCCCGCAGAAGGACGCGCTCGTCGCGCGCCTGTGCGAGCTCGGGGCCGCCCCGCTCGACATCGGGCAGGGCGACGTGCCGTGGACCGTGCTCGCCGACCCCGAGGGCCACCCGTTCTGCGTCCTCGAGGATCGCTCCGAGTACGCCGCCGCGGGCCCGATCGGCGGCGTGCCGTTCGACTCCGCCGACCCCGAGAAGGACGCCCGGTTCTGGGCCGCCCTCACCGGGTGGGAGGACTGCGACGGTGTCGTGCCGAGCCTCCGCCACCCGAGTGGACGCGGCCCGCGCCTCGAGTTCTGCCCCGAGCTCGAGCCGAAGACCGGCAAGAACCACCTCCACCTCGACGTGCGCACCCCCGACGGCATGACGATGGGCGAGGCCGTCTCCCACGCTCTCCAGCTCGGCGCGTGGGAGGTCGACCACGAGTGGGACGTGCCGTGGACGATCCTCGAGGACCCCTCCGGCAACGAGTTCTGCATCCTGCCGCCCAAGGTCTGAGCCCGACGGTTCCTCCCACCCGACCACCACGACCCGGCCGGGTGCCGCACCCCATCGGGGTCGGTGGCAGAGTTGGCGGGTGAACGCCGCCGCACCGAACCCCTCCGACGATCGACCCACCGACGCTCCCCGGGGCGAGGATCGCGGTCGGCCCCGCCGCATCATGGCCGTCCTCATGACGCCCCTGTTCATGGCGCTCGTGGCGGTGTCGGTCATCAACGTCGCCCTCCCCTCGATCCAGCACAGCCTCCACGCCACGAGCACGGCGCTGCAGTGGGTGCTCTCGGGGTATGCGCTCGCGTTCGGGGTGCTGCTCATCCCCGCGGGTCGGGCCGGCGACGCGACGAGCCGCCGCACCCTGTTCATCGTCGGGGTGTCGCTGTTCACCCTCGGCTCGGCCCTCGCGGCGTTCGCGCCGACGATCCTCCTGCTCAACCTCGCCCGCGTGCTCCAGGGCGTCGGGTCGGGCGTGCTCAACCCGCAGACCGTCGGGATCATCCAACGCACGTTCACCGGTCAGGACCGCGCGCGGGCGTTCGCGCTGCTCGGCACGACCGTCGGGGTGTCTACGGCGATCGGACCCGTGGTCGGTGGTCTGCTCATCGGCGCCCTCGGCGAGGGGGTCGGGTGGCGGTGGATCTTCGGGATGAACGTGCCGATCGGGATCCTCGCCGTCGTGGGGGCCGTCGTCTGGCTGCCGCGGGGGGAGTCGTGGCGGGGGAGCCGACCCGACCTCGACCCCGTCGGCGCCGGGCTCCTCGCCCTCACCGTCCTCGGGCTCATGCTGCCGTTCGTCGAACGGACCGTGTCGCCCTTCGTGTGGCTCGCGCTGCCCGTCGCCATCGGCGTGGGAGTCGCCTGGGTCATGTGGGAGGACCGGTATGCGCGCCGCGGGGGAGAACCCATGGTGCGGCTCGGCATCTTCTCCGAACGCGGGTTCACCGCCGGCATCACCCTCATCACCGTCTACTTCATGGGCATCACGTCGGTGTGGGTCGTCGTCGCGTTGTTCGTCCAGACCGCGCTCGGCGGCTCCGCCCTCGAGGCCGGCCTCGTGGGACTCCCCGCCTCGATCTTCTCCGCGATCTCCTCGCAGGTCGCCGGCCGGTACGTGCTGCGGTTCCGTCGCAGGCTCGTCGTGTGGGGGTTCCTCGTCTCGCTCCTCGGCCTCGTGAGCACGGTTCTCCTCGCGCCGGGCGTCGGATCGGGCGCGCTGCCGCTGTGGGCGATGTCGGCGAGCCTCAGCCTCGTCGGCGCCGCACAGGGCATGGTCGTGAGCCCCAACCAGACCCTCACCCTCGACGGTGTCGGCCCGGAGTACGGTGGCGTCGCGGGCGGCATCCTCCAGACGGGACAACGACTCGGCGCCGCGGTCGGCACCGCCCTCATCCCCGGCATCGTGTTCGCGCTCCTCGAGGCCGGCCTCGCGTGGGGGGAGGTCGTCGTCGTCGCGATGTCGCTCATCGCCGCCGTCACCACGGTGGCTCTCGTCATCGCCCTCGTCGACCTCCGCCACGAACGCAGCACGCGCCGGGGCTGAGACCGCCCTACGCGCCACCGTGCCCCGCGAGCGTCGCTCCCGGGCCGTCGTCCTCGACCGCCGAGAGGACGTCGGGGCCGCGGCGGCCCGACACCGGTCTTCGACGCCGGCGGCGTGGCACGCGGACGATCGGCCGGAGCGAAACGCGGTCGTCGGCCCGGGGGCCGACTCCGTACGATGGTGGGGCGCCCGCGCATCGGCGGCGTGACCCCACCGGCCTCCCGCACCGTCTATGCGGGGGCGAGAAAGGAATACCTCGTGCTGCGTACCCACACCGCCGGAACCCTCCGGGCGACCGACACCGGAACGACCGTGACCCTCACCGGCTGGGTGGCGCGGCGGCGTGATCACGGAGGCGTGGCGTTCATCGACCTGCGGGATGCCTCGGGCACCGTCCAGGTCGTCGCCCGCGACGAGGTCCTCACCGGCGCCGCCCACGACCTGCGCAACGAGTACTGCGTCAAGGTCCTCGGCGAGGTCACGCCCCGCCACCCCAAGGACGTCAACCCGAACATCCCCACCGGCGAGATCGACGTCGTCGCCACCGAGATCGAGGTCCTCTCGGAGGCCGCGCCGCTGCCGTTCCAGATCGACGAGCGCGTCACCGTCGGCGAGGAGGCCCGCCTCAAGCACCGCTACCTCGACCTGCGCCGCCCCGGCGCGCACAACGCCGGCCACGCGATCCGCCTGCGTTCCAAGGTGAGCTCCGCGGCCCGCAGCGTGCTCGAGTCGCGCGACTTCGTCGAGATCGAGACCCCGACCCTCACCCGCTCCACCCCCGAGGGCGCCCGCGACTTCCTCGTGCCCGCACGCCTCTCGCCCGGCTCCTGGTACGCCCTGCCGCAGTCCCCGCAGCTGTTCAAGCAGCTCCTCATGGTCGCCGGCATGGAGCGCTACTACCAGATCGCGCGCTGCTACCGCGACGAGGACTTCCGCGCCGACCGGCAGCCGGAGTTCACCCAGCTCGACATCGAGATGAGCTTCGTCACCCAGGACGACGTCATGGAGCTCGGCGAGGCCGTGGTCCGCGAGATCTGGAAGCTCATCGACGTCGACCTGTCGACCCCGTTCGAGCGGATGACGTACGCCGACGCGATGCGCCGCTTCGGCTCCGACAAGCCCGACCTGCGGTTCGGCTGCGAGCTCGTCGAGCTCACCGACCTGTTCTCGGACACGAAGTTCCGCGTGTTCCAGGCCCCCTACGTCGGCGCGGTCGTCATGCCCGGCGGCGGCGGCCAGCCGCGTCGACAGTTCGACGCGTGGCAGGAGTGGGCCAAGCAGCGCGGTGCCAAGGGCCTCGCCTACATCACGGTCGCGGAGGACGGCACGCTCGGCGGCCCGGTCGCCAAGAACCTGTCCGAGGCCGAGCTCGCCGCGCTGCCCGAGCGCACCGGCGCGAAGCCCGGCGACTGCATCTTCTTCGCCGCCGGCACCGCCAAGGCCTCCCGGGCACTGCTCGGCGCCGCCCGCCTGGAGATCGGCAAGCGCTGCGGCCTCATCGACGAGAACGCCTGGAGCTTCCTCTGGGTCGTCGACGCGCCGCTGTTCGAGCCCGCCGACGACGCCACCGCCGCCGGTGACGTCGCCGTCGGCTCCGGCGCCTGGACTGCGGTGCACCACGCGTTCACCTCGCCCAAGCCGGAGTTCCTCGACACGTTCGACCAGAACCCGGGCGAGGCGCTCGCCTACGCCTACGACATGGTCTGCAACGGCAACGAGATCGGCGGCGGCTCCATCCGTATCCACCGTCGCGACGTGCAGGAGCGCGTTTTCGCCGTCATGGGCCTGACCGAGGAGGAGGCGCAGAGCAAGTTCGGGTTCCTTCTCGACGCGTTCAAGTTCGGCGCGCCGCCGCACGGCGGCGTCGCGTTCGGCTGGGACCGCATCGTCATGCTGCTCGGCGGCTACGAGTCGATCCGCGACGTCATCGCGTTCCCGAAGTCCGGTGGCGGCTACGACCCGCTCACCGACGCGCCCGCGCCGATCACGCTCCAGCAGCGTCGTGAGGCCGGCGTCGACGCCAAGCCGAAGAAGAAGGACGCCGACGGCGACGCGGCGGCGACGGCGGACACGCAGGACACCTCCGCCGTCGCCCCCCCGGAGAGCTGACCCGGCCACTGCCACGTACGCGAGAGGGCACCTCGGACCGACGTCCGGGGTGCCCTCCCGCATGTGCGGCCACGGCGCGACCCCCGGACCACCGACCGTATGGATCCCGCGGCTCCGGTTGGCGCGGAGCAGCCCCGTACGGTTGGCTTGAGCCATGCGTCTCAACGACATCGTCCGCCGTGGCCAGGACTTCCTCCGCACCGAACAGGGCCGCGCCGTCGCCCGCAAGGCCGCCGATGGGGCCTCCGGAGTGGCCCGCAAGGTCGCGCCGAAGCGGGTGTCGGCCATCGACCAGGCCCAGCGCGCCGCGCACGACTACCTCGACCGCCAGGGCGGCGGAACCCCCGGGACGCCGCCCGACGCCCCCGGCACGCCGGGCCGGTAGCCAGACCCGGCCGACCGGGTCGCGGCACCCGGTCGGGAGCCGGCCTGCCTCAGAGGCGGGCCTCGACGACGGGGGTGTCGGCCTCCACCCGGCACGGAGCGGCGTCCTCGTCCGGTGCGCCGGCGGGAGTTGCCTCCGCGCTCACCGGCACGGTGTCGCCCATGTGACCGACGCGTCGCCCGTCCGCCGTCCGTACCGTGACCCACCCCTCCTCGAGGACGGCCCTCGTGCCCGCCGGCCAGACGACGACATGCGTCGTCGAGCCGGTCCGCGCGACGACGCACCCGTGTTCGAGGGCGAGCGTGCCGGTCGTCGTGGCGTCGGTCGAGGGCTCATCACCCGTTCGAGTGGGGAGCGCCGCGGGTGTCTCGAACCGTTCGCGGACGGGGGAGAGGTCGGCGATCGGGGGCAGCGCCTCGCCCGCGCCCGGCGACGCGTACGCCACATCACCCGACCGGGCATCCGTGCCGGGCAAGGCCGCGGCGGCCGTCCCCGCCCCGATCGCCAGCGCCGGCACGGCCGCGAGAAGCCACCGACGTCGGCGACGAGCGGCGCCGCCCCTCCGCCCCGACACCGACATCGCTCCGTGAGCGCCGTCGGGCCTCGCGCCCGCCGTGCCCGCGGCCATGTCGTCCGCGCGACGTCCGTCCTCGTCCGTGCCCACCCGGTGCTGCGTCATCGACGACCCCCTCGATCGTGTCCCCGACCGTGACGTCGGTCCTGCCCGTGAGACGTGTGAGGAGAGGGGATGGTTCCGCGGGTGGTCGACGCCCTGCCGTCGGGTCGAGGACGAGTGTTCGCGGCCGCCCGGGTACGGTGCGACGAGACGACGACGACGCCCCGGGACGGACGGCATGGATCTCTCCGGCGTCGCCGGTTCCCCGGACGGCAAGGAGTTCCCATGAACGAGACGCACCCCGCGCAGCCGGTGCACACCGTCCTCCTCGACGCCGACGGCGTGCTGCAGTGGCCGACGCCGGGCTGGCTCGACGTGTGGCGCCCGTACGCGGGTGACGACCTCGACGACTTCGTCGTCGGCATGTTCGAGGCCGAGAAGCCCGCCCTCCGCGGTGAGGTCGGCCTCCACGAGAGCCTCGCCGGGTACCTCCGCCGACGGTGGGGGAGGGAGCCCGACCCCGCGGTCGGCGACGACCTCGCCTCGGGCTGGGCGCTCATCGAGATCTTCGAGGAGGCGTTCGCCCTCGTCGACGCGATCCGGGCGAGCGGGCTGCGGTGCCACCTCGCCTCCAACCAGCAGGTGTACCGGCGCGACATCATGCTCGGTCTCGGGTACCCCGAGCACTTCGACCGTCTCTTCTTCAGCTGCGACCTCGGCGTCGCCAAGCCCGACCCCGACTACTTCCGCGCGATCCTCGCCGAGCTCGGGTGCGGGCCGGAGGGGATCGTGTTCGTCGACGACCGCGAGGACAACGTCGAGGCGGCCCGATCGGTCGGGCTGACCGCCTTCGTCCACGACACCCACGCCTCGGCGAACGATCGTGGTCTCGACGACCTGGCGCGGATCCTTCGTGAGGCGGGAGTGCCGGGCGTCTGAGATCAGACGGCGGACCCTCAGGACGCCGGTGACATCTCGTCCTCGACGACCCACTTGTGGTTCTTCATCATCATGCCGTCGGCGTCGACATCGACCATGTACACGGGCTGGGCCGTGACCTCGACGACGGTCGCTTCCGCACCCTTCATGCCCGGCATGTGTTCGGCCGACATCGTCGCCCGATCGCCCTTCTTCAGTGGGGTGTCGCCGACACCGACGAGCTCCTGCTGAACGACCCACTTGTGGTCCTCGACCGGCGCGCCGCCGTTCGTCGGGGTGTAATCCACGGCGTAGGTCGTCGTGTCGAACGCGCCGACGACGGTCGCCTCTGCACCCTTCATGCCGGGCATGTGGTCGGCGCTGAGGACGACCTTGCTGCCCACGGGGAACTTCGGTGATGCCGCGGGCTCGATCCCGGTCGGCGCGGGACCGCCGTCCTGCTCGTGCCCCTCGTGCCCGCCTCCGGCCGATGCCGAGCTGGTGGGCGCGGAACTCGTCGGCGAAGTCGCCGGAGAGGAGGATGCGGACGCCGAAGCAGACGCCGAGCTCGTCGGGCTCTGCGCCGAGTCGTCGGTCGGGGGAGAGGAGCACCCGGCCATCGCGAGGACGCCGGTGGCGGTGAGAATCGTCGAACGGACGAGAGTGCGGCTGAACATGATTCGCTCCTTACGCGCTGAGGTCGTCATGTCCTGAAGATACCCCCAGGGGGTAAGCGTGTCGCGTTGAGGGAAGTAGCGGCGGTCAGCCCGCCGCCGGCGGCGGCACGGACTCGAACGTCTCGGGCACACCCAACCAGTCCAGGTGCGAGACCGGCCACATGACGGCGACGGCCCGGCCCACGACGTCGTCGATCGGCACCGACCCCGCGGATCCGTTCTCGCCCGGGTGGTCGTGCTCGCGGGAGTCGGCCGAGTCGCTGCGGTGGTCGCCCATGACCCAGACGTGACCCTCGGGAACGCGGATGTCGAACGCCGTGTCGCTCGGCGCCGCCCCGGGGTAGAGGTAGGGCTCGGTGAGAGGAACGCCGTTCACCGTGACCGGCGACCCGTCCCCCTGGCAGGCCACGCGGTCGCCGGGGAGTCCGATGACGCGCTTGATGAGGTGGTTACCGGCGTCCTCGGGCAGGATGCCGACCCACGACAGACCTTGCTCGACGGCCGCCGGCAGCCCGGTGGCGGGGGCCTCGGCGGGCGGCTGGGCCCCGAGCCAGCCACCCGGATCGGAGAAGACGACGACGTCACCGCGGTCGAGATCGGCGAACCGCGGCGTGAACAGCGACACCGCGACCCGGTCGTCGACGCGGAGGGTGTTCTCCATCGAGCCCGACGGGATCCAGAAGCTCTGCACGACCCACGTCTTGAGGACGAGGGACAGGGCGAGCGCGAGGCCGACGACGATGAGGACCTCACGGACGAACGACCACACCGTGTGAAGGAGCGACCCACCATGGTCGCCGGTGGTGTTCTCGTCCTCAGCAGGCTCGGCAGGCTCGGCAGGCTCGGCCGCCGGTCGTTCCGCGGTGGATCCCATCGATGCCCCGTCCTCGTCGTCCACCTCACGCGGCGCGGGGGCACGCGGGAGGCGCCCGCCGGACGCGGGCCTGCTAGGCAGTATGCGCTCCGAACATCGGTGGAGACCGACCCCGGTCATGCTCGGAGCGTCGCCCCTCCGCTGCCCGTCAGGACCGCGGAGGTGTTCGCCCGGAGGGCCGTTCGACCCGGGCGCGGGTCATCTGAGCGAGACCGAGCGGCTCGCCCAGGCCTTGTCGACGACGTACCCGAGCGCGTCGTACACCGATCTCGCGGCGTCGTTGTCGGCGTACATCCCGAGCGTGCAGACCCCGTCCGCAGCGACGGCGCGCGCGGTGAGGGCGGCGGTGACGGTCGTGCCGAGCCCCTGCCGCCGGTGGCCGGAGGCCGTGAGGATCCCCCCGAGGTGCGCGACGCCGCTCGGGAGCCGTTGGATCGCGCCGCACGCGACGAGACGGCCTGCGTCGTCGCGGACGCCGATCCACTGCTCGCTCGCGCCCGTTCCCGGAAAGCCCTCGAACCGTGGGTTCTCCGCGGCGAGGGCGGTGATCTCGTCGGCGTCCCGGGTGTCGTCGAGGTCGACGAGCGGAATCCCGGCGATGGGGGCGGGGAGACGGGTCGTCCACATCCAGTCCCAGTCGCCGCCCCCGACGACGGTGAAACGCTCGGTGATCCGGCGCTCCTGCGCGCGCGGCACGGAGACGCCGACGACGCCGAGCGCGGACAGGTGCGGTGCGAGCACGTCGAGCAGCGGGCCGACGTCCTCGCCCCACGCGAACACGGACGTGGGACGACCCCCGGAGGTGCGGAGGACGGCGACGGCACCGGGGGAGACCCACCCGACGAGCGCGGCGGGCGGATCCAGACGGGCGAACGCGTCGTCGGCTCCGGTCGCGGCGACGAGCTCGGCGCGCGTCGTCACGGGGACGACGTCACCGGGGATCGGGAGGGAAGCCGGGAGGGTGAGGGGACGCGGCGCGCGGTCGGGGCCGTCGGCGCCCGCGTCTCGGATCGTGCTGTCGTGCGGGACCACCCGGTCAGCATGACCGACGCCCACGGGCTTCGCGACCGGGGTGGGCCGGCGCCCGGAGGGATCGCCGCCGGACTCGGGGCGGGCCATCAGTGGGCGGGCCATGAGTGGGCGGGGCGTTCGTGGCCGGGCGCAGGTGAGGCGGGAACGTCCTTGCGGACGAGGCGGCGCGGCCGGCGAGGTCACCCCTGCCCGGTGGCCGCGTGATCGGGACGCGCCCGTGGTTGCACGCCCTCGTCGGGGCTCCCCAGGAGCCACCAGGCCGCCGCGGCCGTCTCGCCGAAAAGGAGCCACCAGATCGGCGTCGTGAGGACGGTGGCCGACGCGCACCCGAGCCCGAGGTAGGGCACGACGAACCCGAGGGCCTCGACGCGCACGAGGCGCGACCGCCGCCCGCGGCGTGGTGGCCGCACGAGCGCGGCCACGACGAGGAGGAGAAGGGCGGCGAGCGCGAGGGCGGCGGGTGCCCCGTACTGGAGCAGCAGCTCGAGGAACGTGTCGTGCAGCCACGTGCGCGAGGCGACGCCGGGCGCCGGGTCGCGCGCGAGGAGCACCTCGAAGGACGCGGCGCCCGTCCCGAGCCCGTCGGAGTCGCGGAGGTAGCGCAGGGCGGCGCGGAGCAGGTCGAGGCGGAGCCGGTCCGAGCGCGCGGTGCCGGGCTCGGCGGCGGACGTCGCGAGGTGGAGCACGGGGTTGCGGGCGGCGAGGGCGGGGACGAGGAACGCGGCCGCGAGCACGGCGCATGCCGCGACCGTGAGGCCGACGCCGATCGCCCGGGGGTGCCGCCTCCGGGCGGGGTCGGGGTGCGGAGGACCCCCGGAACGGCCCCCGACCCGTGCCCGACGACGGTGCAGGCCGACCGCGGCGTGCACCGTGAGGACGAGCACGCAGGCGAGGAGCCCCGACCTGCTCTCGGTGAGGGCCACGACGACGACCCCCGCCACGACGAGGGCGTGCAGCGCCGCTCGGAGGGGCCGGGATCGGTGCCTCGGGAGTGTCGCGGCATGCGAGAGGGTGCCGGAGATCATCGCCGTGACCGCGAGCGCGAAGTCGTTGGGATTGCGGAACGCGCCCGCGACGATCGTCCGGGACGTCTCCGCCCACGAGAGTCCGGAGGGGATCCAGAGGTGACGGCCGGTGAGGAGTTCGACCGCGGCGACGAGCACGGCGAGGAACAACGCGAGCGGCCATCCCCGACGCAGGGCCGTGAGACCACGCCAGGAACCGCGGGACAGCGCGACGGTCGTCACCGCGATCGCGACGCCCGCGAGGAGACCCTGGACCTCCGTGCGACCCTCGACGGGATCCGGGGCCCGGCGCAGGGCCAGGGCGGCCGAACAGGCCACGGTCGCGGCGAACAGGAGCATCGCGGCCGGGACCGCCGCCCCCCGCAGACCCGCTCGGGGCGGCCACCGGAAGGCAGCCCACCACACGGCCACGACGGCCACCCCCACCGGCAGCACGGTCGCCAGGCGGAGGTGGATGAGCGGGTACAGCGTGAGGTCTCCCGCCGCGACCGCGAGGACGAACAGGGTCGTCAGCACCTCGGCCCGCATCGCGTGCGGGCGCTCCCCCCAGAGTCCGAGCACGCCCGCAGTCTAGGGTGGACGACCCTCCCCACACGGGCTCGTGTGGGGTCATCGTCGCTGGTCAGAGCCACTTGTGATGTCGCGCAGAAGGATTGGTCGACCCGGCGGTGTCCTGCGCCCCGGCGTGGCGGAGGCACCGTGCCGTCGGCGGCGTGGACGACCTGTCGGCGGGGCCGACTAGCGTGGGTGGGGTGAGTGACGATCTGTTCGCCGTGGGCCGCGGCGAGGACGACGCGCGGCCGTCCGACGAGGTGCACCCCCCGCTCGCCGTCCGCATGCGTCCCCGGACCCTCGATGAGGTCCGAGGACAACGCGACGTGCTGCGGCCCGGCAGCCCGCTCCGCCGACTCGTCGAGGGCGGTCACGGCACGGGCCAGGTGGGGCCGATGTCGGCGATCCTCTGGGGCCCGCCCGGCACCGGCAAGACGACCCTCGCCCACCTCGTCGCCCAGGCGGAGGGACGCACGTTCGTCGAGCTCTCCGCCGTCACCGCCGGCGTCAAGGACGTCCGCACCGTCATGGAGAAGGCCGCCCGCGACCGCGACCTCTACGGCCGCTCCACCGTGCTCTTCCTCGACGAGATCCACCGGTTCAGCAAGGCCCAGCAGGACGCGCTCCTCCCCGGGGTCGAGAACCGGCAGGTCATCCTCGTCGCCGCGACGACGGAGAACCCGACGTTCTCGATCATCGCGCCGCTGCTCTCCCGCTCGGTGCTCGTCGCGCTCACCTCGCTCACCGACGCTGAGATCGGTGAGGTCGTCGACGCCGCGCTCGCGGACGAGCGGGGACTCGCGGGCGCGTTCACCCTCGCCCCCGACGCCCGCGACCACCTCGTGCGGCTCGCCGGTGGCGACGCGCGCCGGTCGCTCACCGAGCTCGAGGCTGCGGCCGGGGTCGCGCTCGACGACCTCCCCGGTGGGCGCGGCTACCCCGACGCCTCCAACCCGGCCCCCATCACCCTCGCCCACGTCGAGCAGGCGCTCGCCCACGCGGCGGTGCGGTACGACCGGGCGGGTGACGAGCACTACGACGTCGCGAGCGCGTTCATCAAGTCGATGCGCGGCTCCGACGTCGACGCCGCCCTCCACTACCTCGCCCGGATGCTCGAGGCGGGGGAGGACCCTCGGTTCATCGCCCGGCGCATCGTCATCTCGGCGAGCGAGGAGATCGCGATGGCCGACCCCACCGCGCTCCAGACCGCCGTCGCCGCGATGCACGCCGTCGCGCAGATCGGCATGCCGGAGGCGCGGCTCATCCTCGCCCAGGCCGTCGTGCACAACTGCCTCGCGCCCAAGTCGAACGCGACGTACACGGCGATCAACGCCGCGATCGCCGACGTGCGCGCGGGCAAGGCCGGGCCGGTGCCCGTGCACCTGCGCGGCTCGGGACACGCACGCGCCGCACGGGCGGCGGGGCAGGCCCACGGCGGGTACGTCTACGCCCACGACGAACCCGACTCGGTCGCGACGCAGCAGTACCTGCCCGACGCCCTCATCGGCGCCGACTACTACCACCCCAAGCCGAGGGGCTTCGAGGCCCGCATGGTCGACCGCTGGGCCTGGCTCCGCTCCCGACTGCGCGGCTGAGCAGCCCTAACGCGCCCGGCACCACCGGCACCACCGGCACCACCCCCGCCCCTCGAGAACGGATGACGTCATCGCAGCGTGGGAAGGGATTGCCGGGGGTCTGTGCGCAGGGATCGGTGGTGGTCGACGAACGTGCCGGCCGGGCCTCCTCGCAGCTCCGTGGTCGTCGTGGAGGTCAGGCTCCATGCGTCCGGCGCGGCTCGGGGAACGGCGGCGGGGTGGACGCCGGGGTCTCCTCGAGGCGGCCGAGAAGTTCCTCGATCGCGCGGTCGAGCTGGGGATCGGCGGTGAGCTCGTCCTCGCCGTCGGCGGGGGAGAACACGACCTCGATGTCGGGGTCGACGCCGTGGTTCTCCACGCCCCACCCGAACTTCTCGAACCACAGTGCGTAACGCGGCTGGGTGACGTCGGTGCCGTCGACGAGGTCGAAACGTCCGTCGATGCCGATGACGCCGCCCCACGTGCGCTCACCGATGACCGGGCCGATGCCGTGGATGCGGGCGACGGCGTTGACGATGTCGCCGTCCGAACCCGACCACCGGTTCGCGAGGAACGCGACCGGGCCGCGGGGCGCCTGCACGGGGTAGGTCGTTCGCTGACCATGCCGCATCGAGCCCCATCCGACGACGCGGCGCATGAGTCGCTCGATGACGAGTTCGGAGGTGTGGCCGCCGCGGTTATACCGCATGTCGGCGACGAGCCCCTCCTTGGACGTCGCCTCGTCGAGGCCGCGATGGAACTGGGCCCATCCCCGGCTCACCATGTCGGGCACGTGGACGTACCCGAGCCGCCCGCCGGACTTCTCCGCGACGTACGCGCGGCGGCTCGCGACCCATGCCTGGTAGCGCAGAGCCTCCTCGTCGGCGATCGGCACGACCGCGACCCGGCGGCGGCGCCCCGCGCGTTCGAGGGTGAGCTCGGTGGGCGTGCCCGCACGGCCCGTGAGCAGAGCACCGAGAGCGGTGCCCGCGGTGGGGCGTCCGTCGACCGCGAGGATGCGGTCGCCCTCCCGTGCGTCGACGCCCGCGGCCCGTAGCGGGGAGCGGGCGGTCGGGTCGGAGGCCTCGCCGGGCAGGATGTGGCGCACGACGACGACACCGTCTTCGTCGCGGTCGACGTCGACGCCGAGGTGGGCGACGGCGTCCTCCGCCTCACCCCGCGGCGGGGTGACGTAGGCGTGGGAGGTGTCGAGCTCGCCCACGACCTCCCAGAGCACGTCGACGAGGTCGTCGTGGGAGCCGAGCCGGTCGAGGGTCTCGCGGTAGCGCTCGAGGACGGCATCCCAGTCGACACCGTTCATGTCCTCGCGCCAGTAGTGCTCGCGCATGAGGCGGCCGTTGTCCTCGAACATCGCCCGCCACGAGGTGCGCAGGTCGACGTCCCGACGCAGCCGCTTCGTGTCCACGGTGACGAGTCGGTCGCTGTCGTCGTCGACCTTCTCGGTGGCGGGGCCGACGACGGCCTGCTCCTCGTCGCGCACGACGATCGCGGTCCCGTCGCCGCTCACCTCGAACGAGACGACGTCGCAGAGCGTCGTGAGACTGCGGGTGCGCAGGTCGTAGCGTTCGAGCCGGTCGCGCGGAGTGTCCTCGACGCCGTCGCGGGAAGCGCCGAGCTCTCCGCGGTTCGCGTGCCGGATCCACAGGACGCCGTCCTTCGCCGCCGCGAGGCCCGACAGGGTGCCCGAGGCCACGGGGAACGCGACGATGCGGTCCTCGAAGGAGTCCACGTCGATGTCGGGGCACCGCACCGCGGGCGTCTCCTCGCCGCTGTCCTTCGCGCCCTCGCCCGTGTCCGCCTTGTCCTCGGACTTCGTGGCGTCGTCGAGCGGCCGACCGTCCGCGGTGGGCCCGAACGGGGCGGAGGTGTCCGCGGCGAGCGGCACGAGCCACGGACGGGTCGCGTCGGCGAACGCGAGGTCGAACCCGAACGCGGAGTAGTGCGGGTCGAGCGTGCGGGCCGAGAGGAACACGAGGTGCGTGCCGTCGTGGGTGAACACGGGGGAGTGGTCGTCGAACCGGCCCGAGGTGAGCACCCGGGCACTCGGGGACTCCGCCGTCGTGTCGACGAGGACGAGCCGCCGCTGCCCCTCGGTGTGTTCCGGCTGCGCCCACACGAGGTAACGACCGTCGGGGGAGAAGGTGAGACCCTCCACCTCGCCGTGTTCGGAGTGCCCCACCTCCCGCACCGACCCCTGCTCGAGGTCGACGAGGCGGACGTGCCCGTCGTGGGAGGCGACGGCCGCGGTGGCGGCATCGGGCGTGAGGGCGAGGTGAAGCACCCGTCCGAGCTGCCCGGCGGCGAGGCGGCGGGGCTCCGCGCCGTCCTCCCCGAACTCGCCCGCGACACCGGTGAGGACGAGTGCGTCCTCACCGCCGGCGTCCGTCGCCGCGACGACCCGACCGCCCGCGACGTGGGCCGCGCGCACCCGCGTCGCGTCGTCGCCGAGGAGGTGCCGGGCGGGGCCGCCGCGGTGGGTGAGCCACCACGCCTGCCCGTACCACTCCGCGACCGAGCCGGTGGCCGACTCGTCGGGCCGCAGCGCGTGGAGGCGGTCTGCGGCGGTGATCGTGCGGCGCGGACGCGGCAGCGGGCCGAGGTCGACCTCCACGCGTCGGGGCTGCGCGTCGAGGGAGTCCATGACGTAGAGGTGCCCGCGTGCGTGGTAGGCGAGGCGCGTGCCGTCGGTCGTCGTGTCGCGGACGTACCCCTGCGCGACGGTGTGCCGCGTGTGCTGCCGCAGGTCGTCGCCCGAGCGGTCGACCGACCACACCTGAGCCTGCTCGTCGGCGTGGTCGGGGAACGACGCCCCGAGGTCGCTCGTGAACACGAGGCGGTCACCGACGAACACCGGCGACCACAGACCGGCCTCCTCGTCGGGGAGCACGCGCGCCCACTCCGCGTCGGGGGAGGGCCGCAGCCACATCATGGGCGCGGTGCCGCCGCGGTAGCGCTTCCACATCGCCGCGTCGCGGTTGTTGGGGGAGGTGACCGCCTCGCTGCCGTCGTCGGCGACGGCGAGTGACATCGCGTGGCCGTACGGCAGCCGCGTCACGCTCCCGTCGAGGCCGACGGAGAACAACCGCCGACGCTGGGAGAACGGCTCCTCGTGGTCGGAGGCGACGAGCACGTGCGTCTCGTCGACCCAGCCACGCACCCGGGTGCCGGGACGTCCCCACCACGTGAGGCGCTCCACCGTGCCCGCCCCCCGGTCGAGGACGAACACCTCCCAGTCGCCGTCGCGGAGGCTCGCGTACGCGATGCGCGTGCCGTCCGGGGAGAAGAACGGATGCGCGCACGGCTGCCGGTCCGCCGTGAGGCGCGATGCCCGGCCACCGGCGACCGGGACGAGCCACAGATCGTCGTCGGCGACCGCCACGAGGTCGTCACCGTGCAGATGCGGATAGCGCAGATAACCCTGGGTCATGAGTCCTGTGTACAGGAGCACGCCCCACCCGGCCCGGGTTTTTCCCACTCCGCCGGGGAAGGCGTCTCCCGGGCCGCCGCCGGGCTCGGACGCGACGAGGCCGTCGCGACGGGGCGTGACCACGACGAAGGCCGGACACGACGACGGGCGGGCACGCCCACCGGAGAGGTTCCGGTTCTACGCCGTGCGCAGGGGGACGTGTCCGCCCGACGAGGTGCGGACGACCTCGGGAGGACGGCCTCACCCCGGGTGCGCCCTTCCGACGAGGGCGCCCCGGGGCGAGGTAGGGGGGTCAGCGACCCGTGGGGTCGGTGCGGTCGAGACCGGGCTCGGGGAGGTGGAACGCCTCCTGCGCCTCGGGCGCGCGCGGGTCGGGGCCGTCCGAGGAACCGGTGACCCGGTCCTTGAGGTCGGCGGCCGCGTCGCGCACCGTCTCGACGACCGAGGCCGCCGCGGCGCCAATGCCCCCGTCGACGGATCCCGTCGCGGTGGAGCCGGGCCCACCCGCGTCAGGCGTGTCGTCCGCGACCGGGACGACCTGGCGCACCTCGGCATAGTGGCACGCGCTGCGGTGGCCGCCGGCGCCGTCCGGGCGGTCGACGAGCTGCGGCTCGTCCACCGTGCACTTCTCCTGCGCCTTCCAGCACCGGGTGTGGAACCGGCAGCCCGACGGCGGGTCGGCGGGGGAGGGCACGTCGCCGGTGAGGACGATCTGCTGCCGCTTGCCGCGCAACGTCGGGTCGGGCACCGGCACCGCCGAGAGCAACGCCTGCGTGTACGGGTTCGTCGTGCGCTCGTAGATCTCGTCCTCGGTACCGAGTTCGACCATCTTGCCGAGGTACATGACGCCGACGCGGTCTGAGATGTGCCGGACGACCGAGAGGTCGTGCGCGATGAAGATGTAACTCAGGCCGAGCTCGTCCTGCAGCTTCTCCATGAGGTTGACGACCTGCGCCTGCACCGAGACGTCGAGTGCCGACACCGGCTCGTCGCACACGAGGACCTTGGGCCGGAGGGCGATACCGCGGGCGATGCCGATTCGCTGCCGCTGGCCACCGGAGAACTGGTGGGGGTAGCGGTTGATGTGCTCGGGGTTGAGACCGACGAGTTCGAGGAGCTCCTGCACCGCCGCGCGACGCCCGTTCTTGGGGACGACGTCGGGATGGATGTCGAACGGCTCCCCGATGATGTCGCCGACCGTCTTGCGCGGGTTGAGCGAGGTGTACGGGTCCTGGAACACGATCTGGATGTCGCGACGCAGCTTGCGCATCGCCGAGCCTGACTTCGCGTACATGTCGGTGCCCTGGAACTCCACGGTGCCCGAGGTCGGCTCCTCGAGCCGCATGAGGAGGCGGCCGAGGGTCGACTTGCCACAGCCGGACTCGCCGACGATGCCGAGCGTCTCGCCCTTGTGGAGTTCGAAGCTCACCCCGTCGACGGCCTTGACGTGACCCGTCGTACGACGGAGCACACCGGTCTTGATGGGGTAGTGCTTGACGAGGTCACTGGCCTCGAGGATGACCTCCGCCGTGGTGGGGTCGTTCCGTCTCGTCATGGTCTCAGGCACCGTAGACCTCCTCGGCGAAGTGGCAGGCGGACAGGCGGCCGGGTGCGACCTGCCGCAGCGCGGGGCGTTCCTGCAGGCAGCGGTCCTGCCGGAACCGGCAGCGCGGGTTGAACTCGCACCCTGACGGGATCGAGAGGAGGTTCGGCGGCAGGCCACCGATGGCGGCGAGCTCCTGGCCCTTCTGATCGAGACGGGGGATCGATTCGAGCAGCCCCAACGTGTACGGATGCGCCGGGCGGGCGTACAGCGGTTCGACGTCGGCCCGCTCCATGATGCGGCCGCAGTACATCACCGCGATGCGGTCGGCCACGTCCGCAACGACACCGAGGTCGTGCGTGATCAGGATGAGCCCCATCTTGCGCTCCTCCTGCAGGTCGGCGAGGAGCTGCATGATCTGCGCCTGGACGGTGACGTCGAGGGCCGTCGTCGGCTCGTCGGCGATGAGGACCGCCGGGTCGAGCGCGATCGCCATCGCGATCATGATGCGCTGACGCATACCGCCGGAGAACTGGTGCGGAAACGCCTTGACGCGCTCCCTGGCGGCCGGGATCTTGACCCGCTCCATGAGTCGCACGGCCTGGTCGAGGCTGTCCGACTTGTTCATGCCGCGGTGCTTGCGGAACATCTCCGCGATCTGCCACCCCACGGGGAAGACGGGGTTGAGGGAGCTCAGGGCGTCCTGGAAGATCATGGAGATCTCCGGACCGCGCACCTTGCGTCGCTCGTTCTCGTTCATCGTGAGGAGCTCGGTGCCGCAGTACCGGATGCTGCCCTCGGGGATCTTTGCCGGCGGCACGTCGAGGATGCCCATGATCGCCTGCGCGGTCACCGACTTGCCCGAGCCGGACTCGCCGAGGATCGCGAGGGTCTCGCCCTGGTCGAGGGTGAAGCTCGCGCCGTTGATGGCGCGGGCGACACCGTCGCGGGTGTGGAACTCGACGTGGAGGTTCTCGACGTCGAGGAGTCGACCGTTCGTCGGGGTGAACCGCGAACCGGTGGGAGAGGGGGCGGTGGTGGTCATGGTGTCTCCTCTCACCGCTGCTTCGGGTCGAACGCGTCCCGGATGACGTCACCCATGAGGATGAACGCGAGCACGGTGAGCGACAGGAACAGGCTGGGGAAGAACAGGATGTGGGGCAGGGTGCGGATCGCCTTCGTCGCATCGGAGATGGCGACGCCCCACGAGATGGCCGGCGGGACCAGGCCGATGCCGAGGAAGCTCAGCGTCGCCTCGGCGGCGATGTAGACGCCGAGGTTGATCGTCGCCACGACGAGCACGGGCGCCATCGCGTTGGGGAGGATGTGCGACACGATGATCCGCCACGGGCTCGCACCGAGGGCGCGGGCCGCCTGGACGTACTCCTGCGGCTTGACCTGGAGGACGGCGGACCGCATGAGACGCGCGATCGGCGGCCAGCCGAAGATCGTGAGCACGAGGACGACCTTGAGGACGACGGCGAAGAACGAGGTCTCCGAGGTGTTCGGGAACACCGACGTCATGAGGATGATGCCGCCGAGGAGCATCGGCAGGGCGAAGAACATGTCGGTGACGCGGGACAGCAGGGCGTCGAACCATCCGCCGTAGAACCCGGCGGCGATGCCGATGATGCCGCCGAGCAGCGTCGTGCCGATGGTCGTGAGGATGCCGACCATGATCGACGCGCGTGCACCGTAGATCGTGCGGGCGTAGATGTCGTAGCCCTGGATGTCTCGGCCGAAGACCGCACCGTTCTCGCCGGGCTTGCTACGCGCCTCGCGGAGGATCGCCTCGTGCGGGTCGATCGACGTGAACAGGCCGGGAGCGACCGCCATGACGATGAAGAGCACGATGAGCGCGAGTGCGAACCAGAACATGGGCCGCCGGCGCATCTCCCGCCACGCGTCGGAGGCGAGGGAGCGGGGCTTGTCGACGGCGCCGCCGTCGAGCCGGAGCATCTCGGGGGTGCGGGCCTCGCGCGTGGCGAGCTCCTCACCCGCCTCGGACTGCCGGCGCCGCGCCTCCGCGGCCGCGTACTGCCGGGCTTCGCCGGCGGAGGTGTTGTCAGTCATGGCTGATCCTCGGGTCGAGCAGGCCGTAGAGGAGGTCGACGAGCAGGTTCACCATGAGGAACACGAGGACGAGCATGGTGACCGCCGCGACGACCGCGATGCCGTCGTGGTTGTTGATACCGGTGAAGATGTAGTTGCCGACGCCCTTGATGTTGAAGACCCGCTCGGTGACGATCGCACCACCGAGAAGGGCACCGAAGTCGGCGCCGATGAAGGTGACCACCGGGATGAGCGAGTTGCGCAGGACGTGGACGCCGATGACCCGACGGTTCGACAGGCCCTTCGCGCGGGCGGTGCGGGCGTAGTCGGCGCGGAGGTTCTCGACGATGTTCGTCCGGGTGAGGCGGGCGACGTAGGCGAGGGAGAGCGCGCCGAGGACGAAACCGGGGAGGATGAGGTCGTAGAACGACTCGTTCTGCGGGACCGTCACGGGGAACAGCTTGAGCTTGATGCCGAGCCACCACTGAAGCATCGGGGCGATGACGATGATCGGGATCGACACGACGACGAGGGTGCTCACCATGACGAGGCTGTCGATGAACTTCCCTTTTCGGATACCGGCGAGCACACCGGCCGTGACGCCGATGAGGATCTCGAAGGCGATGGCGAGCATGGCGAGCTTCCCGGTCGTGGTGTACCGCTGCTGCAGCTCCTCGGCGACGTCGTTGCCGAAGTAGTTGACGCCGAGGTCGCCCTTCGACAGCTTGCCGAGGTACTTGCCGTACTGGACGACGAGGGGGTCGTCGAGGTTGTGCTCGGCGCGGTACTGGGCGACGAACGCGGGGGAACAGGGACGCTCACCGCACTTGCCGGCGGTGGGATCACCCGGTAGGGCGAACACCATGGCGAAGATGATGAACGTCGCGCCGAGCACGACGGGCACCATCTGCAGGATCCGCCGGATGACGTAGGTAGTCACGACACCTCCAGGAGGGCATGGATGGGAGGTCGGGTCGGGGTCGCGGGTCGCGCGGGTCCACCGGCCGAGGGGGTGGGGTCGCCGCGGGGGCCGCGCTCCGGTTCCGGTGCGCGGCCCCCGCGGAGGTGGGTCAGGCCTTCTTGGAGATCTGCGTGAGGTCGATGCGACCGAACGGGTCGATCTTCACGTCGGTGACGTTCTCGGACCAGCCGACGATGCGGTGGCCGTACCAGAGCGGAACCGCCGGCATCTGCTCGGTGAGCATGGCCTCGGCCTCCTGGTAGAGGGTGTTCGCCTGGTTCGCGTCGGTGGCCGCCGCGGCCTCCTTGAGCTTGGCGTCGAACTTCGGGTTGCTGTAGTCCCCGTCGTTGCTGCTCCCGCCCGTGGCGAAGACCGGCGTGAGGAAGTTCTCGATGGACGGGTAGTCCATCTGCCAGCCGGTGCGGAACATGCCCTTCATCTCGCGGCTCGTGACCTGCGTGCGGAAGGTCTTGAAGTCGACGACCGGGGTGGCGACGCAGTCGACGCCCAGGGCCTGCTTGATCGAGTTGCACGTGGCCTCGGTCCACGCCTTGTGCGAGGCGTCACCGTTGTAGCTCAGCGTGATGCGGGACGGCTTGACCTTGGCCTGGTCGAAGGTCTGCTTGGCCTTGGCCGGGTCGTACGTGCAGAACTCGCCGCACTGGTCGGCCTTGTAGCCGTCGACGACGGGGGAGACCCAGCCGGTGGCGGGCTTGCGGGAGCCGTCGAAGATCTGCTGGATGATCGTGTCGCGGTCGATCGCCATCGAGACGGCCTGGCGGACCTTGGGGTCGGCCATCGTCGGGTCGACCTTGACCGGCGCGAACGTGGCCGTCTGGATGAGGCCCTCGTCCTTCTCGGCGGTGCGCTCGGGCAGGTCGGACTGGTACTGCTTGCCGATCATCGCGGACTCGGGGATCTCGTCGGTGGCGTCGAGCTTGTTCGCCATGACGTCCTTGTAGGCCGCCTCGCTGTCCTGGTAGATGCGGTAGACGATCTCGTCGGCCTTGCCCGGGCGGGCGCCGGTGTAGTCGGCGAACTTCTTGAGGACGATCTGCTGGTTCTTGTCCCACTTCTCGACCGTGTAGGGGCCGGCGCCGACGGGCTTCTCGCCGTAGGCCTTGGGGTCCTTGAAGAACGACTCGGGCAGCGGCGCGAAGGCCGTGTAGCCGAGGCGGAGCGGGAGGTTGGAGACCTTCTCCGTCGTCTTGATCGTGAACGTGTGGTCGTCGACGACCTTGAGGCCGGTGAGCTTGTCGGCCTTGGGCTTGGCGGAGGCGTCGGCGCCCTCGGCCGGCTGGAGGTCGGTGTAGCCCTCGATGGGCTCCATGAAGTACGCCGCGGACTGCGCGTTGGGCGCGTAGGCGGCGTAGTTCCAGGCGTCGACGAAGTTGTTCGCCTTGATCTCGGTGCCGTCGTGGAACTTGTAGCCCGGCTTGATCTTGACGGTGAAGTTCTGGTTGTCCTTCGTCTCGATCGACTCGGCGATGTCGTTCTCGGGAGCCGCCGTGTCGGGGTTGTACGCGACGAGCTTCGCGGTGACGACGTCGAGGACGTTGCCGCCACAGGTCTCCGTCGTGTTGGCCGGGACGAGCGGGTTCTGCGGGTTGCACCCGCGGACGCTGATCGATCCACCGGCCTGGCCGGAGGCCTGGGTCTGGGAGTCGCCGGAGCCGTTCGACCCACCGCCGCCTCCGCCGCAGGCGGCGAGGAGCGTGGTGGCCGAGAGGCCGGCGACGAGGGCGGCACGGGTCTTGGTCTGCATGTGGGGGGACCTCCTGATCCGGCAGAGCTGCATCGGTCGGCCGGGTCGTTCGTGACTGGGGTGGTTCCACCCGGGGAGCCGGGTCGAAGCAAACGCCGGTGGCGTCGCCTCAAGGTAGAGGCAACACCTGTCACGGGGGGGCTTGGAGGGAGAGTCGCCCGCGTCGTGACCCAATCGTGACCTTTCGGGTACGCGTCGTCGCGCCCGTCGTCGCCCGGCGTGCACTGCGGACCCCGTTCGCCGGGGCGCCCGTTCGGGCGTCGGCGGGCACTCTCGTGCCGTCGGCCGGGGCCCCGCGACCAGGCGCGTCGTGCGCTCGTCGGCGGGCCGTCCGTGAGGCCGGCGAGGCGACCAGGAGTGCACGGCAGGCGATGCGGGGGTCGTGTCGTGGGTGCGTCGAGTGGCTGCGGCCGGGTGTCGCCACCGGGCGGTCGGGAGGTTCGTTCGTCGGCACGACCGTACCGCCGGAGAAGATCCCCTGTCCTCGAAAGGGGAGAATCCACCCCTCATGTGGTAGGCGCGCCGCGACCGAGGTCGGGGCGCGCCCGACGTGCCGCCCGCGGGCAGCGCCGGATCCACACCCCCGTCCGGGACTTCGCGAGGCGCTCCGCCGCTCCGGTCGTCGCGGGCCTCGCGGTGCCCACGTCTTACCCTTGGGACGACAGGACGCGACGCACGGACGCGCCCGACGCACCGACGAGAAGGACGACACATGGAAACCGCCGAGATCAGGCGCCGCTGGCTCCGCTTCTTCGAGAGCAAGGGACACACCGTCGTCCCCAGCGCCCCCCTGCTCTACGACGACCCCAACCTGTTGTTCGTCAACGCGGGCATGGTGCCGTTCAAGCCGTACTTCCTCGGGCAGGAGACCCCGCCCTACCACCGCGCCACGAGCGTGCAGAAGTGCGTGCGCACCGGTGACATCGAAGAGGTCGGCAAGACCACCCGGCACGGCACGTTCTTCCAGATGAACGGCAACTTCAGCTTCGGCGACTACTTCAAGAAGGACGCGATCGCGTTCGCGTGGGAGTTCGTCACGGGGCGTCAGCAGGACGGGTTCCTCGGGTTCGACCCCGAGAAGGTGTGGGTGACGATCCTCGGCCCTGGCCACCACCCGGACTACCCGAACGGTGACGAGGAGGCCCTGCAGTACTGGCTCGACGCCGGCATCCCGCGCGAGCGCATCCAGGGCCGCAGCCTCAAGGACAACTACTGGCACATGGGCGTCGAGGGTCCCGGCGGCCCCTGCTCGGAGATCTACATCGACCGCGGCCGCGAGTACGGCGCCGACGGCGGCCCCGAGGCCGACGAGGACCGGTTCCTCGAGATCTGGAACCTCGTGTTCCAGACGGAGGAGATCACCGACGTCAAGGCGAAGGACGACTTCAAGGTCGTCGGCCCCCTGCCGAGCCAGAACATCGACACCGGCATGGGCCTGGAGCGCGTCGCGTACCTGCTGCAGGGCGTCGACAACCTCTACGAGATCGACGAGGTCTACCCCGTCATCGAGCGGGCGGAGGAGATCACGGGCCGCCGGTACGGCGCGAACGTCTCCGACGACGTGCGCTTCCGGGTCGTCGCCGACCACGTGCGGTCCTCCCTCATGCTCATCGGCGACGGCGTCACCCCCGGCAACGAGGGTCGCGGCTACGTCCTGCGTCGCCTCCTGCGCCGCGCGGTCCGCTCGATGCGTCTCCTCGGCGTGCAGGACGCATGCCTGCCCGAGCTCCTCCCGGTCTCCAAGGACCGGATGAAGAAGTCCTACCCCGAGCTCCAGCGCGACTGGGAGCGCATCAGCGCCATCGCCTACGCCGAGGAGGAGGCGTTCGCGCGCACCCTGTCGGCCGGTACGACGATCCTCGACACCGCCGTCTCGCGCACGAGGGCGAAGGGCGGTAGTCGCCTCGCGGGCGAGGAGGCGTTCCGTCTCCACGACACGTACGGGTTCCCCATCGACCTCACCCTCGAGATGGCGGCCGAGCAGGGCCTCGCCGTCGACGAGGAGGGGTTCCGTCGGCTCATGACCGAGCAGCGCACCCGCGCGAAGGCCGACGCCAAGGCGAAGAAGACGGGCCACGTCGACACCCACCTCTACCGCGAGATCGCCGACTCCCTCGGCACGCCCGTCGACTTCCTCGGGTACGAGGGTGTCGCCGGTGAGGGCCGCGTCGCCGGTCTCCTCGTCGGGGGTGCGTCGGGCACGCGGGCCAAGGCCGGCGACGAGATCGAACTCGTCCTCGACCAGACGCCGTTCTACGCCGAGAGCGGTGGCCAGCTCGCCGACCAGGGCGTCATCGAGCTCGACGGTGCGCTCATGCGCGTCATCGACGTGCAGAAGCCCATCACCGGCCTCATCGTCCACCGCGGCGTCGTCGAGAGCGGCGAGCTCGGCGTCGGCGACCGTGCGACGAGCCGGGTCGACGCCGACCGTCGTCGCTCGGTCTCCCGCTCCCACACGGCGACGCACATCCTCCACCAGTCGCTCCGCGACGCCCTCTCGAGCACGGCCACGCAGGCCGGGTCGGAGAACGCGCCCGGGCGTCTGCGCTTCGACTTCAGCTGGGGCCAGCCCGTCTCGCCCGCGCTGTTCTCGGAGATCGAGGGCCGCATCAACGAGGTCGTCCTCACCGACCAGCCCGTGAGTGCGCAGGTCATGAACAAGAAGACCGCGCTCGAGTCGGGCGCGATGGCGATGTTCGGCGAGAAGTACGGCGATGAGGTGCGCGTCGTCTCCATCGGTGACGGTTCATGGAGCAAGGAGCTCTGCGGCGGCACCCACGCGATGACCGTCGGTCAGCTCGGCGTCGTCAAGCTCCTCGGCGAGTCCTCGATCGGTTCCGGCGTGCGCCGCGTCGAGGCCCTCGTCGGCGCCGACGCCTACACCCACCTCGCCCGCGAGAGCGCCGTGCTCTCCCAGCTCACCGACATCGTCAAGGCCCGCCCCGAGGAGCTCGCCGACCGCATCTCCGCGATGCTCACGCGCCTCAAGGAGGCCGAGCGGGAGATCGACGCGATGCGTCGTCAGCAGGTCCTCGACCAGGCGGCGACGCTCGCCGCCGGGGCGCAGGACGTCGGCGGGATCCGTCTCCTCGTGCACGAGACTCCCACGTCCGTCTCCGGCGACGACCTGCGCACCCTCGCGCTCGACCTCCGCTCGCGCCTCGGCGAGGAGCGGCCGGCCGTCGTCGCGCTCGCGTCCGCCGCGAAGGAGCGTCCGGTCGTCGTCGTCGCGACCAACGCCGCGGCCCGCGAGAAGGGCATCAAGGCCGGTGCGCTCGTCAAGACGGCCGCCGGCGTCCTCGGCGGCGGTGGTGGCGGAAAGGACGATCTCGCCCAGGGCGGCGGCTCCGACGCGACGCGAATCGGCGACGCGCTGAACGAGATCCGAAGCTCCGTGGCTGGCGTCGGGGCATGATGCCGAGGTGAGAACCGGAGTGCGCATCGGCGTGGACGTCGGCGCCGTCCGGGTCGGCGTCGCGAGATCCGACCCGAGCGGCGTCCTCGCCACCCCGGTCGCGACCCTCGCCCGCGGCGGCCCCGACGTCCTCGACGGCGACGACATGACGGCGCTCGCCGGCATCGTCCGCGAGAGCCAGGCCGTCGAGGTCGTCGTCGGGCTGCCACGCTCCCTCTCGGGGGAGGAGGGCGCGGCCGCCGGACACGCGCGCAGTTACGCGGCGGCCCTCGCCCGGGCCGTCACGCCGGTGCCCGTCCGTCTCGTCGACGAGCGCCTCACGACGGTTGCAGCGCACCGCAACCTCCACGACAGCGGCAGGCCCGGGCGGCGACATCGGGAGGTCGTCGATCAGGCGGCCGCCGTGCTCATCCTCCAGACCGCACTCGACCAGGAACGCGCAGGTGGTGTCGCCCCCGGTGACGTCGTCCCCACCCGCAAGCCCCGACACAAAGGACCCCAGGGATGACCGACCGACACGGCGACGACCCGCACGACGTGCCGCACGAGCACCCCGAGGACGACGTCCCCGTCTCCCGCTACGACGCGCTCCTCTCGGGCCACGGCGGTGAGGAGGACCTCGAATCCGACGCCCACGTCGAGGACGACGAGCACGAGGACGACGAGCACGGGCACGACCAGCACGGGGACGACGAGCACGAGGACGACCTGTTCGACGGCCACGGCGCGACCTCGGTCGGACGGAACCGCCGCGGTCGCGGGCGCCGCCTCGCCGTGCTCGGCGTCGCGCTCGCGCTCGTCCTCGGCGGCCTCGTCCTCGCCGTGCAGCTGTTCGCGCCGCTGGTCGGCGGGTTCTTCGAGAAGAAGGACTACGACGGCCCCGGCACCGGACGGGCGACCGTCGTCGTCCACCAGGGCGACACAGGCCGGGCGATCGGCGGGACGCTCCAGAAGGCCGACGTCGTCAAGACCGTCGAGGCGTTCGAGAAGGCCCTCGCCGAGAACCCCGGCGACGAGATCCAGCCGGGCACGTACGCGCTGCCGACGCAGATGAAGGCCGTCGACGCGCTCAGCCGGCTTCGCAGCGGCGAGGCCCGCGACGAGCGCAGCGTGACCCTCCGTGAGGGTCTGCGTGCGAGCGAGATCTTCGCCGAGCTCTCCAAGGCCACCGGCGTGCCCGTCAAGGAGTACGTCGCCGCGTCGAAGAAGTCCGCCGCGCTCGGCCTCCCCAAGGCCGCGAACGGCAGCGTCGAGGGGTACCTCTTCCCCGCGACGTACACGTTCGGCCCCAAGGCCACCGCCACCGAGCAGCTCTCCGAGCTCGTCGGCCAGGCCACGGCCCGGTACTCGGCGCTCGGCGTCGAGGAGGCCGACATGCACGAGATCATCACGATCGCGAGCATCGTCGAGTCCGAGGCGCGGATGCCGGAGGACCGCCCCAAGGTCGCCGCCGTCATCGAGAACCGCCTGCGCATCCGGATGCCGTTGCAGCTCGACTCGACGGTCTCCTACGGCGTGGGCAAGCGCACGATCACGACGACGGACGCGGACCGCAAGAACGACAACCCGTACAACACCTACCTCCACCCCGGTCTGCCCAAGGGCCCGATCGACAACCCGGGCACCGCCTCCGTCCGGGCGGCGCTCCACCCGGCGAAGGGCAAGTGGCTCTACTTCGTCACGATCAACCCGCAGACGGGGGAGACGGCCTTCGCCGAGACCCACGACCAGCACAACGCCAACGTCCGCAAGTTCCAGGCGTGGTGCCAGGCCCACCCGGGCACGTGCTGACGCACCGCGCCGGCGTCGTCGGCTCCCCGGTCGAGCACTCCCTGTCACCGGTGCTCCACCGGGCGGCCTATGACGCCCTCGGGCTCACGGGCTGGTCCTACGACCGGTTCCGCATCGGCGGGGAGGGCGAACTCGACCTGCCGACGTTCGTCGAAGGGCTCGGCCGCGACTGGGTCGGCCTCTCGGTGACGATGCCGGACAAGGAGGACGCCCTCGCGCTCGCCGTGGCCGTCACCGAGCAGGCGCGACGCATCGGCGCCGCGAACACGCTCGTGCGCCGCGAGGACGGCTGGGTCGCGGCGAACACCGACCCCGACGGGGTCCGTGACGCGCTCCTCGAGGCCGGGGTCGGCGACGTACGGCGCGCGCTCGTCCTCGGCTCGGGTGCGACGGCCCGTTCGGCCCTCGACGCCCTCGCCCGACTCGGGTGCCGCCACGTGGGATTCGCGGTGCGGAGCCGGGTTCGCCCCGAGACCCTCGACCTCGCCGAGGAGCTCGGGGTGCGGGCGACGGCTCAGGTCGAGGGGTGGGAGGGTGACGTCCTCCTCGACGACCCCGCCGCGGTCTCCCGCGCCTGCGCCGCGGCCGACGTCGTCGTCTCGACGCTTCCCGCCGGGGCGCCGCTCGGGGAGGAGGCCGGGTTCGACCCGAGCGCCGATCTGTCGCGCACCGTGCTCCTCGACGCCGTCTATGCCGACTGGCCCACCCCCCTCGCCCGCTGGGCGGAGGCGTGCGGGGCCACCGTCGTCCCCGGCTCCGCGATGCTCCTCCACCAGGCCGCCGGGCAGGTCGAGCTCATGACGGGCCACACCGCCCCCCTGGATGCGATGCGCCGCGCCCTCGACGACGCGCTGCGCAACCGCGAACGCTGCTCCTGACGTTCCCGACGCGCGGCACGGGACGTCCACCGGCCGGGCGGTGCGGCGGGTCGACGGCAGGGCGTGGAACCATACGCCCATGCGTTGGTTGACCGCCGGAGAATCACACGGGCCGGCACTCGTCGCCGTCCTCGAGGGCCTGCCCTCGGGGGTGGAGGTCACGAGTGCCGACATCCAGGAGGCGCTCGCGCGCCGTCGCCTCGGCCACGGGCGGGGGGCGCGGCAGAAGTTCGAGCAGGACGAGCTCGAGATCATCGGCGGTCTGCGTCACGGCGTCACCCTCGGCTCCCCGTTCGCGTTGCGCATCGGCAACAGCGAGTGGCCCAAGTGGGAGACGGTGATGAGCCCCGACCCGGTGCCCGCCGAGGCGTTCGCCGCCGCCGACGACGTCAACGCCCCGAAGGAGATCGCCCGCAACCGTCCGCTCACGCGGCCGCGGCCCGGGCACGCCGACCTCGTGGGCATGCAGAAGTACGGCTTCACCGACGCCCGACCCGTCCTCGAACGCGCCTCGGCACGTGAGACGGCCGCCCGCGTCGCGCTCGGTGCCGTCGCCGCGGCGTACCTCGCGCAGACGGCGGGCATTCGCCTCGTGTCGCACACGGTCGCCGTCGGCGGGGCGGGCGTCTCCGACGACGCGCCCCTGCCCGGCCCGGGTGACGTCGCCGCGCTCGACGCCGACCCGGTGCGCGCGTCCGAGGCCGCGGGCTCGGCGGCGATGGTCGCGGAGATCGACGCCGCCCACAAGAGCGGCGACACCCTCGGCGGCGTCGTCGAGGTCCTCGCCTACGGGTGCCCGCCCGGGCTCGGCTCCCACGTCCACTGGGACCGTCGCCTCGACGCGCGCCTCGCCGGTGCGCTCATGGGGATCCAGGCGATCAAGGGCGTCGAGGTCGGCGACGGGTTCCGCACCGCCGCGCGCCGCGGCTCCGAGGCGCACGACGAGATCGGCCGCGACGAGACCGGCGCGATCCGTCGCGCGACGAACCGCGCGGGCGGCACCGAGGGCGGCATGTCCACCGGCGACGTCCTCCGCGTCCGCGCGGCGATGAAGCCGATCAGCACCGTGCCCCGCGCGCTCGCCACCGTCGACGTCGTGAGCGGCGAGCCCGCCACGGCCATCCACCAGCGCTCCGACGTGTGCGCCGTCCCGGCCGCCGGGGTCGTCGCCGAGGCGATGGTCGCCCTCGTCCTCGCCGACGCGATCGCCGAGAAGTTCGGCGGCGACAGTGTCACCGAGACGCGCCGCAACGTCGAGGCCTACCTCGCCGCCATCCCCGAGGAGATGCGATGACCGACGCCGCCTCGACGACGTCCACCTCGTCCACCGCCCGCCCGCTCGCCGTCCTCACCGGGCCGCCCGGGGCCGGCAAGTCGAGCGTCGGGGCCGCGCTCGCGCGTCGCCGCGGGGTGGACCTCCTCGACACCGACGCCCTCGTCGAGCAGCGCGCCGGGATCTCCGTGCCCGAGATCTTCGTCGAGCAGGGGGAGGAGGCATTCCGCGCCCTCGAGCGCACGGCCGTCGCCGACGCGCTCGCCGGTCACGACGGCGTCGTCTCCCTCGGCGGCGGCGCGATCCTCGACCCCCACACCCAGGAGCTGCTCGCCGGGCACCGTGTCGTGTTCCTCGACGTGAGCCTCCGGTACGCGGCCAAGCGCTCCGGGTTCGACCAGGGGCGTCCGCTCCTCGCGCTCAACCCGCGCGGCCAGTGGCTGCAGCTCATGGAGCAGCGGCGGCCGATCTACGAACGTCTCGCATGGCTGCGGGTCGACACCGACGAGAAGGACGTCGAGCAGATCGTCGACGAGATCGCCGACCGCCTGGCCGCCGACGGCTCCGGGCGCGGCGAGCGAACGGGGGAGTGATGGGCGAGGACACGCGCGACGAGACCGTCGTCCACGTCGGCGGCGAACCGGGGACGCCGGGCGCCTACGACGTCGTCATCGGCCGGGGGATCGCCGGACGGGTCCGTGACCTCGTACCGGAGTCGGCCGCCCGGGCACTGCTCGCCCACGCGGCCCCCGTCGCCGACCTCGCCCGGCGGCTCGCCGACGCGCTCGCCGACCGCGGCGTCGAGGTCCACCTCGAGGAGCTGCCCGACGCCGAGTCCGCGAAGACGATCGAGGTCGCGACCCACCTGTGGGGCGTCCTCGGACGTGCCGGATTCACTCGCACCGACGTCATCGTGGCCGTCGGTGGCGGCGCCGTCACCGACCTCGGCGGCTTCGTCGCCGCGACGTGGCTGCGGGGCGTGCCGCTCGTCGACGTGCCCACGACGCTGCTCGGCATGGTCGACGCGGCCGTCGGCGGCAAGACCGGCATCAACACCGCCGAGGGCAAGAACCTCGTCGGCGCGTTCCACCCGCCGGTCGGCGTCCTCGCCGACCTCGACGTCCTCGCCACCCTGCCGCGGGCGGACCTCGCCGCCGGGCTCGCCGAGGTCGTCAAGGGCGGGTTCATCGCCGACCCCGTCATCCTCGACCGCATCGAGAGCGACCCGGAGGCCGCGCTCGACCCCACCTCCGACGTGTTGCGGGAGATCGTCGAACGCAAGATCGCCGTCAAGGCCCGCGTCGTCACCGAGGACCTCCGCGAGTCGTCGCTACGGGAGATCCTCAACTACGGCCACACGTTCGGCCACGCGATCGAGCAGGCCGAGTCCTACCGGTGGCGCCACGGCGACGCCGTCGCCGTCGGCATGGTGTTCGTCGCCGAACTCGCCGTCCGCACCGGGCATCTCGACGCCGACACCGTCGCCCGGCACCGCCGCGTCCTCGCGTCGCTCGGCCTGCCGACGCGCTACGACGGGGCGAGCTTCGAGGAGCTCCTCGTCGTCATGGGCCGAGACAAGAAGACCCGCGGGGCGACCCTGCGGTTCGTCGTCCTCGACGGCGTCGGCGCCCCCACCCGGCTCGTCGGCCCCGACGTCGAGGACCTCCGCGCCGCGTACGAGGCGGTGGCGGGCAGCGCCGACTGACCGGACGCGTTTCCCCGACACGTCCGAGCCGGCCCGACCCGACGGGGCCTCGGCGACAGGCGCGTGCGGCGTCAGAGTCGTGCGGGGTCAGAGGAGCTCGGCGTCGTGGACGCGGACGGCGATCTGGACGCGGTTCTCGAGGCCGAGCTTCTCGAAGATCTTCGAGACGTGCGCCTTGACGGTGGGGACGCTCATGAAGAGTTCGGCCGAGATGCGGGCGTTGGACCAGCCGCGGCCGACGGCGACGGCGACCTCCCGCTCCCGTTCGGTGATCGCGGCGAGGGAGTCGAGCGCCTCCTGGCGCCGCCCGCCGCCGTCGCCGCGCGTCGCAGCGGCGACGACCTGCGCGATGACGGTCGGGGAGAACGCGGGTTCCCCGGCGGCGACCGCGAGGATCGCCGCGACCATCCGCTCCGGCGGCGTCGCCTTGAGGAGGAACCCGGCCGCGCCCGCCCGCAGCGCGTCGAGGACGAGGTCGTCGGCGTCGAACGTCGTGAGGACGAGGACCGGCGGCGCGTCGGGGGCGCTCGAGATCGCGCGGGTCGCGGCGATGCCGTCGCGGCGAGGCATGCGGATGTCCATGAGGACGACGTCGGGGCGGCATCGCGCGACGGCCCCCTCCGCCTCGAGCCCGTCGGCGGCCTCGCCGACGATCGTGACGGGTCCCTTGCCGCCGAGGACGAGCGCGAGACCCTGGCGGACGAGGGCGTCGTCGTCGACGACGACGGCACGGACCTGCGCCTGCTGCGGTCCGGTGCCCTCGGGGGCGGCGGAGATCTGCTCGGGGTGGGGCGTGGTCATACGGGGCTCCGTTCGGGCCAGGGGACGACGAGTCGGGTGCGGTAGCGGCCCCCCTCGGGGCCGTGGTCGAGGTGGCCGCCGGAGAGTTCGGCCCGCTCGGCGAGGCCGAGGAGGCCGACGCCGCTCGTCGGGACGGTCTCGGCGGCGGGGACGCCGGAGGTGTCGCCCCGCGCGGGCAGGGTCGCGAAGAGGCCGGGCGTGCCGGGGACGTCGCCCTGGCCGGGGGCGGAGGCGGTGAGGGGATTGCTCACGTCGACGACGAGGAGGTCACCCGCTCCGCCACGACCGAGGGAGCGCAGCCCGGCGAGGGCTCCGGTGGGCGCGCTCTCGCGGGCGATCCGGACGTCGAGGGGCGCGCCGGGCGCGTGCTTGCGGGCGTTCGTCAGGCACTCCTGCACGGCGCGGTAGACGTGGCGGCCGAGAGGGCCGGGGACGTCGCCGGCGTCGATGTCGACGTCGAGAGAGACGACCTGCCCTGCGGCGACGGCCTCGGCGACGAGGGTGTCGAGGTCGGCGATCGTCGGCTGCGGAGGTTCGGGTACGCCGTGCGCGTCGTCCTCGGCCGTCTCGCGGAGCACCCCGAGGATGTCGCGCAGCTCGACGAGGGCGCTGTGGGCGTTCTCCTGGATGAGGCGGGCGGCGCCGGACACCTCCTCGGGGGTGAGGTCGGTGCGGTAGGCGAGCGCGCCGGAGTGCATCGCGACGGTGGAGATGCGGTGGGCGAGGACGTCGTGCATCTCGCGGGCGATGCGGGCACGCTCGGCGGCGCGGGCCTGGGCGGTGCGCGAGTGCTGTTCGTGTTCGGCCGCCTCGGCACGTTCGCGGAGGGAGTCGAGGAGGGCGTCGCGTGCGCCGAGGTAGAAGCCGACGGCGAGGGCGAGGCTCTCCATGAGGGCGACGAGCACCCCCATGACCCACCAGGAGACCTCGGCCTCGTCGGGCGAGGACGGGTACGGGAACCACGCCTCGTAGGCGAGGGCGGACGCGGTCGCGAGGACGAGGACGAGGACCGCGGGGGCGACCCGGCGTCGCCTCCCGAGGGAGACGGCGGCGAAGGACCACGCGCCGGTCGCCGCGCCGGAGACGGCGAGCACGAGGGACAGGCCCACGGCGACACCGACGGGGAACCGGCGGCGCAGCGGGAGGACCGCGAGGACGGCCACGCCGAGGAAGAGGTCGAGGAAGAGGAAGGCCTCCACGGTCGTGACCGGCCCGGTGGGATCGGTCTCGGGGAGGCCGAGGGCCCACGTGCCGAGCCCGACGAGGAGGGCGGTGGCGTACTTCGCCGCCGCCTGCGGTCGGGAGATGCGTGGTCGCTCGACGGTCGGCATGTCCTCCAGCGTAGGGAGACGGCCGTGATCGCCGGAACGGTCACAGGTCGATGAGGATGCGACGAAAGTCGGTCCCGGGGAGGGACCGGCGGCGCGGCGTGCGGAAAATGGGGTGAGGGGGCCCGGTTCGCTCTCTACCATCGGTGACGTGACCCCTTCCGCGCCGGCCGTGCCCATCTCCTCGACGCCGGCGACGGGAGACCCGGACCGCACCGTGACGTGGCGTCGTCTCTCCTCGCCCGTCGCTGCGGCCGCGCTCGTCGCCCTCACCCTCGGTGCCGTGGGCACGTCGGCGGGCGCCGTCGTCGCGGGGCGCCTCGCGGAGCACGTGACGTGGTCGCTCGTCGGGTGGTTCGCCGCGTGCGTCGTCGGCGGTGCGGTGCTCGACACCGTGGGGCGGTTCCTGTGGGCGGGCGTCGCCGACCGGGCCGAGGGGCGGCTCCGCGAGGACCTCCTCGACGCTGCACTCGGCCAACCGCTGCCCGCGCTCTCGGAGCAGGCGGTCGGCGAGGTCCTCGACCGCGTCGACGACGACACCCGCGAGGTCGGCTCGCTCGTCCGTCTTCAGGTATGGATGATGCTCCGAGCGCTCGTCTCGATCGTGCCGATGCTGGTCGTCGCCGGATGGACGTGGGGGCCTGCACTCGTCGCGTTCCCGCTCTTCGCGGTCGTCGCGTTGTGGTCGATCCGTGGCCTGCTCGGGCCGATCGCGGAACGCAAGGTCGTCGAGGAGGCGGCGTGGACCGATCACGCCGCGGTCCTCGAGGAGGGCATCGCGGGCCGGGACGACCTGCGCACGAGCCTCGGGCAGGCGTTCGCCGTGAAGCGTCTCGCGGGTCTGTCGGCGGAGGTGCACCGGCGGTTCGTCGACGTGCTCGTCCTCGAACGGGCCGTGACCCTGCGCACGGGGCTCGTCCTCCACGGCCTCCTCGCCGTCGTCGCCGCGATCGGGGTCACCCTCACCGTCACCGGCGGCCTCTCCCTCGCCCAGCTCGTCACGCTCTTCCTCATCACGGCGACGTTCGTCGGGTCCATCGGCCGCGTCGCCGAACAGCTGCCCGACCTCCAGGCCGGGCTCGGCGCGATCGTGCGGCTCCGGCAGATGCTCGGCGTCGAACCCGAGCCGGTCGGCGGGGCGCACCTGCCGGATGGTGCCGTCGGTCTCGAGTTCCGGCACACGTCGTTCGCGTACGCCGAGGGGGCGTTCGCCCTGCAGGGCGTCGACCTCGCCGTCCCCGCGGGGGCGACACTCGCGCTCGTCGGGCGCACCGGCTCCGGCAAGTCGACGCTCGCCTCGCTCGTCTCCCGGGCCGTCGAGCCTCGCCCCGGAGAGGTCTTCCTCGGCGGCGTCGACGTGCGGGACCTCGACCTGCAGGCGTTGCGCCAGTCCGTCGGCGTCGTCACCCAGCGCACCGAGATCCTCGCCGGTTCCCTCGCCCAGAACATCACCCTGTTCGCCGACGTGCCGACGGGCCGCGTCGAGGCGGTCGTCGACGAGCTCGGCCTCACCGACTGGGTTGCCGGCCTCGACGAAGGTCTCGACACCCTCCTCGGTCCGGGCGGCACGACCCTCTCCGCCGGTGAGGAGCAGCTCCTCGCGTTCGCGCGCCTCCTCATGCGTGACGTGCAGGTCGTCGTCCTCGACGAGGCGACCGCCCGCATGGACCCCCTCACCGAGGCACGCGTCGTCGCCGCCTCCGACCGCCTCCTCCGTGACCGCACCGGCATCCTCATCGCCCACCGTCTCTCGACGATAGCCCGCGCCGACCTCGTCGCCGTCCTCGCCGACGGCCGCGTCCTCCAGGCCGGGCCGCGGGCCGAGCTCGCCGCGTCGCCCGGCGCCTACCGCGACCTCCTCGACGCGGCCGAGGTGACGCCCGACGCACCCTTCGACGCCGTCACCCGCGACGAGGCAGACGCCCCCGACGCCGAGGTCGACATCGACGCCGAGCGGGCCGTCCCCGTCGACGCCCCCGACGCGACGCCCGCCGCCACGGGCGGAAGGCCCCCCGCCGTCGCGGCCGCCGTCCCGGGGAGCGACCCCGCCGAGGCGACGGGCGCCGAGACGGGACCGGAGGCCGCCCCGGTGCCGGTCACCGCGCTCGGTACGGCGCGGCGTCGCGGAGAGGTTCCCGAGGTGCGCGACCCCGGAGACGGGCCGTCCCTCGCCCGGGGCGTCGTCAACGCGCTCCGCGTCCGTCCGTCGTGGGGACTCGTCGCCGTCGCACTGTTCCTCGTCTTCTCCCTGAGCGGTGCGATGGGCGGCCTCACCGGCTACACGTGGGGCCACACCGTCGAATCCCTCGAACGGGGCGAGACGCCGTGGGTGTGGCTCGTCGCGACCGTCGTCGCGATCCTCCTCGGGCCGGTCGCCCTGTCCGCGGCGGTCGTCCGCTACCCGCGCTGGTGGGTCGAGGTCCTCCTTCGCGTGCGCATGGCCGTCCTCCGGGGACAGACCGACCAGCGGCGCCTCCCCAAGGTCCCGCCTGGCGAGGTCGTCGCGCGCGCGATGGACGCCGACCGGTTCGCCCGGTACGCCGACCGCTGGGTCGACTTCACCAACGGTCTCCTCATCGCGGCGTTCACGGCGCTCGCCGCCCGCACGTGGCTCGCCGGGCTCGTCCTCCTCGTCGTCATGGTCGCCTCCGCGGGGGCGTCCGCCGTCGGGCGTCCCGTCGCGGGGCGCTCGGCCGCGCGTGCGTCCGCCGCACGGGCCCGGTTCGGGCGGGTGCTCGTGTCGACGCTGGAGTCGGCCCGCACCGTCAAGCTCGCCGGCCGGACGGCCGAGATCCGCCGCCACCTCCGCGCCGTCGACGGCGGGCGAGTCGAGGCCGCCGTGCGCGAGCACCGCGTCCAGGCGCTCCTCGACGGGGTGCCCACCGTCATGGTCCAGGCCGGCGCCGTCGCCGCATGGGCGGCCGTCCTCACCGGGCAGTGGGGTCTCGCCACCGCCCTCCTCGTCGTGAGCACCGTCGGCGGCTTCGACTGGTTCGGGCGCGTCGCCGGCGCCGTCGTCACCGAGGCGCCCGGCACCCGGGCATGGCAGGTGGCGACGAGCCGCATGGCCGGTGGTGTCGACCTCGTCGACCTCGCCCCCGGCATCGACCTCCTCACCGGTGAGGCGCCCGAACCGCCGCCCGTGCCCCGCGTGCCGCTCGAACGCGTCTCGATGCGGGGTCTGTCGGCGATGCACGAGGACGGGACGATCGGCGTCGAGGACGTCGACCTCGACATCGACCGCGGCGACCTCGTGCTCCTCGTCGGGCAGGTCGGCGCGGGCAAGTCGAGCCTCCTGCGGGCGCTCGCCGGACTCACCGACCACCTCGGCGAACTGCGGTGGAACGGCACGGACGTCGACGACCCCGAGCTGTTCCTCCGGCCCGGGCAGGTCGCCTACGTCGCGCAGGTGCCGCGCGTCCTCTCCGGCACGTTCGCCGACAACGTCCAGCTCGGACACGACCGGCCGTTCGGCGACCCCGTGAGCGACGCCCGGCTCGACCCCGACGTCGAGCAGGCCGGTGGGGCGCACTCCCTCGTCGGTCACCGCGGCGTGCGGCTCTCCGGCGGCCAGGTGCAGCGCCTCGCCCTCGCCCGGGCGCTCGCGGCCGACGCCGAGCTCCTCCTCGCCGACGACGTGTCCTCCGCCCTCGACGCCCGCACCGAGATCGAGCTGTGGCGGGCGTTGCGTGCCCGTTCGACGACGGTCGTCGGGGCGAGCTCGAAGCGTGCCGCGCTCGCCCAGGCCGACCGGGTCGTCGTCCTCGTCGAGGGGCGCGTCGCCGCCGTCGGCCCGTGGACGGAGTTGTCGCAGCGGTGGGGGCACCTCGCCGGGTGATCCCACCCGGCGGGCCGGCCGGGACGTGTGTCGGCGACCGGCCCGTGGGGTCGGAGCGTCGTCAGCCCTCGCGGGGGCGTCGGATCTGGGTGTAGGCGGGGGAGCCGAAGACGTCGTAGCGCACGTCGGTGACCGCCGGGGACGACACCGCGGCGACGTGGACGTCGAGGAGCGGCACGACCGGCATCGAGGTGAGGATGCGGCGCGAGGCGGAACGGAGGCGCTCCGTGCGTTCGGGTGCCTCCGTGGCGAGGGCCCGACCGAGGGCGGCGTCGGTGATCGGGTCGGCGTAGCCGGTGTCGTTCGTGCGGCCGTCGCCGAGGAACCGTGGCACGAGGAAGCTCTCGAGGAGCGGGTAGGCCATCTGGCGCGTGGCGAGGTGCGGGCCGGTCTCCTCGCCGCTCGCGACCGCGGTGCGGAGTGCTTCCGAGGTCGGGTAGGGGCGTCCCGTGCAGCGCACGCGCAGGTGTTCGACGACGTCGGCGCAGATGGCCGTGACGGTGGGTCCCTCGTCGATGTCCTCCGCGTAGGCGATCGTGAATCCGCCGGGCAGACCTCCCACGCCGTCGAGGATCTCGGCGGCGGTCTCCGGGTCGAGCGTGCACGCGTCGCCGCACAGGTCGGGGGAGTGGCCCTCGACGACGGGGGGAGCGAGGTCGGTCGCGACGTCGCGGGTGCGGGCGTGCACGTCGACGGCGAGGGCCTCCCGGTCGATCGCCATCGAGAGGGCGGTGCGGCGTGCGCTGCCGTCCTTCCCCGTCCACGGGGCCCGATGGACGGGGAAGGCGAGTCCGGTGGACCGGCCGACGGGCTGGTCGACGACGCGCTGGGCGAACGTCGCGCGGAGCGTGGGCAGGCTCGACGGGGAGAGGACGTCGAGGACGTCGAGGCGCCCGTCGCGGACGTCACGGAGCGCGCGGGCCGGGTCGGTGTAGGGACGGAAGTCGATACCGGAGTTGAGTGCCGGGTCGCCCGCCGTGTACGTCGCGCTCGGGCGGAGGGGCAGGACGCCGCGGGCGGACCATCCTCTCGGCAGGAGGTAGGGGCCGTTGCCGACGGGACGGGTGGCGAAGCGATCGGGGTCGGTGAAGGCGACGTCGGGCAGCGGCGCGAGGGCGACGTGGCCGAGGCGCTGCTCGAACCCCGGATGCGGGTGGGTGAGCGTGATGGTGAAGGTGCGCGCGCCGGTGACGGTGAGTCCGGCGAGACGGGGCGAGCGGCCGGTGGGGCGGTCGCGGGCGGGGCCGCGGTCCGTCGCGTCGGACGAGCGGCCGGGCGTGCCGGCGGCGACGGGGACGAATCCGGCCACGGGGGCGAGGAGGTCGCGCATGCGCTTCGGATGGGTCGGGTCCGCGAGGCGGTTCCACGCGTCGACGAAGGAGTCTGCGGTCACCGGTTCGCCGTCGCTGAACCGCCATCCGGGAGCGAGGGTGACCTCGTAGACACGGTGGTCGGTGCTCTCGACGGAGGCGGCGACCTCGGGCACGGCCTTGCCCTTGGCGTCGTACCGGAACAGTCCGCGCTGCACCAGCCCCGCGATGCGGCCCGTGTAGGGGTCGTCGGTGTCGGTCGGGTCGAAGCGGGCGGGCAGCGGGAGGGAGTTGACGACGATCGGATCGCCCGCATCGGGGGAGTGGGTGGGTGAGGCCGTCGGTGGCGGAGTCGGCGTGGTGGGCCCGCAACCGGCGAGCGGGAGAGGCACGACCGCGAGGAGGGCGGCGAGGCCGACGTGCGCCGGTCCCCGGCGTCGAGGGGTCCGTCGCGCGTGGCGGCGCGGACCCGCGGGGACGACGCGGGGAGCGGGGCGCACGACACCTCCTCGGGCGGGGACGGGCGCGCCGCCGGTGGGGCGCGCCCGGTTCGACACCCCGGGACCGGGGCTGCAGGCCGCCATTCTCGCAGCCCGGAGACCGCCACGGGGGCGCTCGGGAGGAGGTGGGCGTCCGTCTCGGTAGAATCGACACCGTTCCCGCCGCCACCGTGCGGCACCGGCGCGCACCGGCGCTCACATCCTCGAGCCCACGCGCCCCTTGATCGACCCGACGACAGAGAGATCCCCACGTGGCGACCACGAACGACCTGAAGAACGGCATGGTGCTCAAGATCGAGGGCCAGCTGTGGACCGTGCTCGAGTTCCAGCACGTCAAGCCCGGCAAGGGCCCGGCCTTCGTCCGCACCAAGATGAAGAACGTCATGTCCGGCAAGATCATCGACAAGACGTTCAACGCGGGCACCAAGGTCGAGACGAGCAACGTCGACAAGCGCACGATGCAGTACCTGTACAAGGACGGCGACGACTTCGTCTTCATGGACGGCAAGACGTTCGACCAGATCACCGTGCCCGCCGCGGTCGTCGGCGACGCCGAGAAGTTCATGCTCGAGAACCAGGAGGCGGTCGTCGCCACGCACGAGGGCACGCCGCTGTTCGTCGAGCTCCCGGCCTCCGTCGAGCTCGAGATCACCTACACCGAGCCGGGCCTGCAGGGCGACCGCTCCACGGGTGGCACCAAGCCCGCCACTCTCGAGACCGGCGCCGAGATCGCCGTGCCGCTGTTCCTCGAGACGGGCACGAAGGTCAAGGTCGACACCCGTGACGGCAGCTACCTCGGTCGCGTCAACTGATGAGTGACCGCCTCGAGTTCTCGTCGGCTCCCGCGTCCTCCACGCGGGAGCCGCAGGACGTCGACCCCGAGAGCACCGCGCCGGTCGCGGGGCGGGAGGGTGTGACGTTCCGTGACGCGGACGCACACGCCTCGACCGACACCTCCGACGTCGAATCCCCGGAGTCGGCCCACGTCGACGACGCCCTCGACGACGCGCAGGACGACGAGCGCGACGACGTGTCGGAGGACGAGGGGTGGAGTTCGGCGCCGTTGCCGGTGCCGTCCTCCCTGCCCGAGGGCGCGGTGCTCTCCGACCGGCGTCCGCGACGTCACGACCGCGGTCGGCTCACGTCGGCGCGGAGCAAGGCGCGCAAGGCCGCCGTCGAACTCCTCTACGAGGCGGAGCAGCGCGGCATGAACGCGGGCACGCTCCTCGAGGAGCGGCTCGCGCGTCCGACGACGCAGACGCCGCTGCGCGACTACACGGTCGCGTGTGTCAAGGGTGTCGTCGACCACTGGGCCGAGATCGACGAGACCCTCGAGACCTACAGCCGCGGCTGGCGACTCAGCCGTATGCCGGCGGTCGACCGAGCGATCCTCCGCGTGGGCACGTGGGAGATCCTCCACAACGACGACGTGCCCGGCGGTGTCGCCGTCTCCGAGGCGGTCGTCATCGCCCAGGTCCTCTCCACCGACGACTCCCCGTCGTTCGTCAACGGCCTGCTCTCGCGGGTCGTCGAGGTCGCCGGCTGACCCGAGTTTCCGCGTGCACGTGGGGGCCCGTCCGATTCGGACGGGCCCCCACGTCGTTCGTGTCAGCGGTCGTCACGTGTCTTCCGTCCCGTGCGGAGGGCGACGAACGCGACCGCGCCGACGCCGAGGAGGGGGACGACGGCGAGGAGGAGACGGATCGGTGGGGCGGGCGACACGACGAACGTCGTTCGGCGCGACACGATGCCCTCCTCCCGACGACGGCGTCGTCGCCGATCGTCGTACGCCCGTCGAACCGGTGGGCGGCGTGGCGGGCGCCGGATCGTCGTCGGGCGGTCGTCGGGCGGTTGTCGGATCCCGCCTCTAAGGTGAGCGCCATGACCGACAACACGCCGCAGCGCGACCCCGAAGAGCAGATCACCGGTCCCGACGACATCATCGGCGGCGGCAACGCCGTCGCGGGCGGCGACCCCGCCCGCGGTGCCGCGTCCCCCGACCAGCGGGGCGAGGCACCCACGAACACCTCCGGCGAGGTCATCGGTGCCGGCGCCCCCGGCGACAACGGCACCGAGAAGGACCCGGCCGAGTGGGTCACCGGCGACGAGCCCATGACCGGCGCCCAGAAGAGCTACCTCGACACCCTCGCCCGCGAGGCCGGGGAGACCCTGCCCGCCGACCTCACCAAGGCCGAGGCGTCCGAGCACATCGACCGCCTCCAGGCGCAGACGGGCCGGGGCCAGAACTCCTGACCGCAGGTCGACCCGAGACGCACGCCGCCGCCCGGCACGGAGAGGATCCGCGCCGGGCGGCGGCGTCGTTCCCGGGGGCGAGGGGTGCCGTGCCCCGGGGTGGGTGGTGCGGTCAGGCCTTCTGCACCGTGATCGTCCAGCTCGCGTCACCGGTGCGGTCGAAGTGGGTGACGGGGTAGCCGTTGTCGGCGGCCCACGTGGGGATCGCCTCGGTGGCCTGGGTGCAGTCGAACCCGATGACGAGTTCGTCGCCGATCTCCAGGCCGTTCATCGCCTGCTTGGCCTCGACGAGGGGGAACGGGCAGACCTGACCTTCGGTCTCGAGAACACGGGTGGCCATGACGGCCTCCTTCCTGACCGGGGGTGTCCGGTCGGATCGGTGGGGGCGCCGCGGGTGGCGGCGTCGAGGGGGGGAGGATCAGACGCCGGTGGTGACGCTCGCCTGGGCCTTCTCGGCGGCGGGGGTGCCGGGGCGCACCTGCTCGGCGGGGCGGTGGCCCATGATGAAGACCTTCGCGGCGGCGCCGGTGCCGAGGAGCATGAACGCGAACGCGATCCAGCCCTGGTAGGTGAACTGGGCCGTCTGCACCATGGCATTGCCGATCGTGCAGCCGCCCGCGAGGGAGGCGCCGACGCCCATGAGGACGCCGCCGACGACGGAGCGTACGGCGATCTGGGCGGAGGGGACACGGACGCGGAACTCGCCGCTGCCCTTGGCTGCGAGGAACGACCCGACGAGCAGACCGACGACGAGGAGCGTGCCCCAGTCGAGGTACTTGGGCTGACCCGTGACGAGCAGGTTGACGAGGTTGCTGCTCGGGGTGGTGATGCCGAGGCCGTCGTTGCGCCCCGTCGCGGTCGACAGCGGCCATGCGGCGATGGCGATCGCGCCGATGAGCAGCGCGGTGACGAACGGGTGCCACGACTTCTCGAAGAGCACGTGGTCGAGGCCGGAACGCCGCGGCGGGAGGGTGGCGACGACGCGCTTGGGCTTGCTCAGGTGGTGGTGGGCGGCCATCGCGACGGCGCCGACGAGGACGACGACGAGCACCCACGGGGAGACGCCGAGGGTCTCGTAGATGGTCCGCACGGGCACGGTGACCGAGCGGACCCCGTCGTTGAACGGCTTGAGGAGGCCCGTCTTCATCATGGCGCTCGACCCGGCGTAGGTGAGGAGCGCGAGCCAGCTGCCGACGAGGCCCTCACCGGCGCGGTAGTAGGTGCCGGTGGCGCATCCGCCGGCCATGACGATGGCGAACCCGAACACGAATCCGCCGACGACGACGGCGAGGATCGGCAGGTCCTTGTTGACGGGGTGGATCGCGCCGGCGGCGGTGAGCGCGAAGATGCCGACGCTCTGCACGGCGACGACGATGAGGAACGCCGTGAGCCACCGCGTGTTGCGGGTGACGAACACGTCGCGGAACGCGCCGGTGACGCAGAAGCGACCGCGTTGGAGGACGAAGCCGAGCACGGCGCCCAGCAGTAGACCGGTGACGATCATCGAGGAACTCCTCGGGGACAGGGGTGGAGGCACGGGCCGTGTCGCCGAGTGGTGACCGGGCGCATGCGTGCGCGGGGCGGTCGGACGGCGGGTGCGCGTACCGGGACGGGGGTACCGGGGGGACGGGTGTGCCGGAGCGGGCCGTCGAGGCGGTGGGGCGGGGCGTCAGCGACAGAGGTCGGCGCGCAACCGCATGAGGTCGACGTGACGTCGGCGGACGAGTGTCGTCACTCGCGGCATCGACGTCATCAAGGTCTCCTCGGCTTCGTTCGGCGGGGTAGCCGTGCAGGGAACACCATGCTCCCCCTCACCTATTCCCCCCAAATGGATCTCATAATGCGAACTTATACGAATCGAGTTCCGTTGGGTCGCAACATCTCTCGTCGCCTCGTGAGCGCAAGGGAGGGGCCGAGGTGCCCGACGAGCGCCCGCGGCCCACGCGTGGAGACTCCGGAACGGCCGGGCACGACTCCACCCCCGCCGCGCGAGGCGACGGGGGCGAGCCGGAAGCGGCAGAGCGGGGCGCAGGGTCGGGGCACGACGTCCCGGGCCCGGTCGGCGAAGCCCTGCTCGGCGAAGGCCCGGTACGCGCGGGGGAACCCGACGCGGAAAGGGGGGAGACGCTGCCGCTGAAGACGAGCGGTGCGTCGGCGAGCGCATGCAGGGCGGCCGCGGCCTGCTCGCGGGTCATCGTCGTCTCGGTCTCGTTCTCGAACAGTTCGTCACCCATGTCCCCATTCGAGCGCGGGCCGCGGAGAAGGGGAAGGGGGTCGGGGAACGGCAGGGCGCCGGGCCCCTCGTGGGGTCCGGCGCCCTGCCGCTCGGTGTCGCCGTGTGTGGCGGCGTCGCCCGACACGCGCGTCGCGGGCCTGCTCAGCCCTGACGGTGGGTGCGGTAGTAGCGGATGAGTCCCTGCGTCGAGGGGTCCTGCGCCTCGAGGGCCTCGGTGTGGCCCGCGACGGCGGGGGTGATCTGCTGGGCGAGCTGCTTACCGAGCTCGACGCCCCACTGGTCGAAGGAGTCGATGCCCCACACGACGCCCTGCACGAACGTGATGTGCTCGTAGAGGGCGATGAGCTGGCCGAGGACGCTCGGGGTGAGCGCGGGCGCCATGATCGACGTCGTCGGCTTGTCGCCGTCGAACACCCGCGCGGGGACGACGGATTCCTCGGTGCCCTCGGCGCGGACCTCGTCGGCGGTCTTGCCGAACGCGAGCGCCGCCGTCTGCGCGAAGAAGTTCGCGAGGAACAGCTCGTGAACGTCGGCGTCGCCGTCCTTCAGCGGGTGCGCGGGCTCGGCGAACGCGATGAAGTCGGCGGGGACGACGCGGGTGCCCTGGTGGATGAGCTGGTAGAACGCGTGCTGGCCGTTCGTGCCCGGCTCGCCCCAGAAGACCTCGCCGGTGAGGCACGTGACGGGGGCGCCGTCCCAGCGCACCGACTTGCCGTTCGACTCCATCGTGAGTTGCTGGAGGTAGGCGGGGAAGCGGTGGAGGTACTGGCTGTAGGGGAGGACGGCGTGGGTCTCGGCCTCGAGGAAGTCGACGTTCCACACGTTGAGCAGGCCCATGAGGGCGGGGACGTTCTTCTCGAGCTCGGTGGTGCGAAAGTGCTCGTCCATCGCGTGGAAGCCGGCGAGGAGGTCGGCGAAGTTCGCGGGGCCGATCGCGATGGCGAGGACGGTGCCGATGGCGGAGTCGACGGAGTAGCGACCGCCGACCCAGTCCCAGAACCCGAACGCGTTCTCGGGGTCGATGCCGAAGTCGGCGACCTTGTCGAGGGCGGTGGAGACGGCGACGAAGTGCTTGGCGACGGCGTCGGCATGTTGCGCCTCACCGGAGATCACGCCGGCCTTCTCGAGGTTCTCGAGCAGCCAGGCCTTGGTGAGGCGGGCGTTCGTGAGGGTCTCGAGCGTCGTGAACGTCTTGCTCGCGACGATGAAGAGCGTCGTCTCGGCGTCGAGCCCGCGGGTGCTCTCGGCGACGTCGGTGGGGTCGATGTTGCTGATGAACCGACATTCGAGGCCCTCCTGCACGTAGGGCTGCAGGGCCTCGTAGACCATGACAGGGCCGAGGTCGGAGCCGCCGATGCCGATGTTGACGACGGTCTCGATGCGCTTGCCGGTGACGCCCGTCCACTCGCCCGAGCGGACCTTCTCGGCGAACGCGTAGACCTTGTCGAGGGTCGCGTGGACGTCCTCGTCGACGTTCTGGCCGTCGACGACGAGCTCCGGGGTCATGCCCTTCGGGCGGCGCAGGGCCGTGTGGAGAACGGAGCGGTTCTCGGTGACGTTGATGCGCTCGCCCGCGAACATCGCGTCGCGACGCTCGGTGAGCTTGACCTCCTGGGCGAGGTCGAGGAGGGCGGCGACGATGTCGTCGGTGACGAGGTTCTTGCTGAGGTCGACGAAGAGGTCGGCCGCGGTGAACGACAGGCGCTCGGCACGCTGCGGGTCCTGCTCGAACCAGCGGCGCAGATCGGGGTCCATGTGGAGTTCGAGCTCGGAGAGCTTCTCCCAGGCCGTGGTCTCTGTGGGGTCGATCGGCGTGGTCATGGAACGGGTTCCTCCTGGCGTCGCTACCGCGCCCGCGTCGAGCGCGTTCGCGGCCCAGCCTAGTTGCGGCGCTCAGCGCACGCGCCGTCGGCGGAGGAGACGCACCCAGAACGGGAGGACGACACCCCCGGTGAGGCCGAGGAGGGCCACCATCGCGGGGGGCGCACCCGCGCGGTATGCGTCGATGACATTCCCCAGGGCGAGCGCGGCGAACAAGGCCGCGAGGGCGAGGGGTGTCGATGGACGACGGACGTCTCCGGACGGTACGTCTCGTCGAGTCCTCGGCGGCCCTGTGCAGCCCGTCGCATGGGGCGCGTCACCCGTCGACGGAGATCGGCAGGTGTCGGGCGCCGAAGGAGCCGGCCTCCGGCTCGAACACGCCGGGGACGACGTGGCCGCAGCGGGGGCAGCGACCACGCCGGTGCGATTCGGCGGTGGGGTCGACCGCGAGGCGATAGGAGAGGACCCGGTAGCGGCCGCGCTCGACGAGGTCGAGGCCACAAACAGGGCACGCCGTCGCCTCGCCGTCGCGGTGGACGACGTTGCCCGTGTAGACGTACCGCTCACCGGCCGCGTGGGCGATGTCACGAGCCCGCAGCAGCGTCGCGAGCGGGGTGCGCTCGACCTCGGTCATCCGGTGGTCGGGGTGGAACGCGGAGAAGTGGTGCGGCACGTCCGGGCCGAGGTTCGCGACGCCCCAGCGGCACATCGCCTCGAGCTCGGCGTCGGAGTCGTTCGCGCCGGGGATGAGCAACGTCGTGAGTTCCACCCACACCCCGGTCGAGGCGAGATGGACGAGGGTGTCGAGGACCGTCGAGAGACGCGCGCCGGTGAGACGTCGGTAGAAATCCTCGGTGAACCCCTTGAGGTCGACGTTCGCCCGTACGTCGTGAGGACGAGCCCGTCCTCACTCCCGGCGCGCACGAAGCAGAACCCCCGTTGCCCCGGACGCAGACGGCACTCCCGCGGGCACAGGTCGCACTGCACCCGCCCGTCGTCGAGGTCGTGCAGTAGCGGGCGGGCGCCCCGTCGATCTCGTCCCCCACCTGTGGGCCGGGACCTGCGTCGAGACGATCGCGGGGCGGACTCACGACTCCTCCCAGGCGGTCACGGTGTACGTCGAGAGGAGGACGTCCTCGTCCCAGAAGTCCGGCGGCAGACCGGCCTTCGCCCGCAGGTGGGCGAGGAACGTCGCCGGGTCGGGCAGCTGCTCCCACACCTGCGGGAGGAACGTGCCGCGGCGCCGGCCGTGTTCGAGGATCACCCCGTCGATGCCGGGACGCAGCGCGGCGAGCGCCTCGCCCTCGTCCGCGACGAGCAGCGGGGCAGGAGCCGACAACACGGAGACCTCGATGACCGTGTCGTCGACCTTCTCGACGTCGAGGGGAGGGAACCGCGGGTCGCGGAACGCCGCGGAGGTCGCGTTGTCCTCGACGTCGTCACGCAGGCCCCGGTACGCCTCGAGCGACCCGATGCAGCCGCGCAATCGCCCCCCGAGGTGGAGCGTGACGAACGAGGCGCCGGGATCGGCCGACCACGCTGCGGCGTCGGTGGATTCGGGCACCACCGGGGGCGTCGCGTCGAGCCGTCGGGTGATCGCGCCGCGGGCGAGGGGGAGGAGGACGTCCCCGGCGTCCGCGGGGACGGGCACCGACGGGGCGCGGGACTCCCGGGAGCCGGTCATGCGCCCACCTCCGTCGTCGCCGACTCGCTGCTCGACGCCCCCGTCGAGAACGTCGCCGACGCGTATCCGACGACGCGGCGTCGATCGCCCGCGGTGTCGCCGGAGTTGCACGCCTCGACGATCCGAGGACGCAGCCCGTGCCGCCGTGCCCACGTGAGTGCACCGTCGAGGGGTGCGGCGCCGCAGGCCTGCTCGGGCAGGATCCTCGCGTCGAGGGCCTCGATCTGCGCGAGCGTGCCGGCGTCGACGCGTCGGGCATCGTCGTAGGGCAGGTAGTGGGAGAGGTCGGAGCTCACGACGACCATCGTCGCCTCGTCGTCCGCGCCGGAGGTCACGGCGTCGAGGACGTCGGCGACGGCCTTGGAGCCGACACCGCCGACAGCGAGCGGGAGGAGCGTGAACTCGCCGAGCACACGCTGCAGGAACGGCACGTGCACCTCGAGCGAGTGCTCCTGCGCGTGGGCGAGGCGGGAGTCGAGGAGCTGGGGGAACGAGGCCCGCAGCTCGGGGGAGAGCGGTTCGACGGGCACCTCACCCCACGGCGTCGCGAACGCGGCCGCCTCCGGGTGCGCGAGGCCCCGCACCGGCACCCGGTGCACGGGGCCGAGGAGGACGACGCGTGAGATGCGGTCGCGGCACGCCTCGACCCGCAGGTATCCGGCGGCGGCGGTCGGCCCGGAGTAGACGTACCCCGCGTGCGGCGCGAGAAGCGCCCGCACCGTGGCCGGGTCCTCCTCGGGCGCGGGCGGCACGCGCCGCCGTGCGTCGTCGAGCAGGCCGTCCACCGACGCGCGGAGGTCGTCGGGGTCGTCGTCGTAGAAGAGTCCCGCCACGGCGGGCGTGCGCACACCGGTCGTCATGGCCCCATGGTGCTCCCCGCGGATGCGCCTGTCGCGTCCGGCCGCCCGCGGACGTGACCGGGTGGACGGCGGAGTCCCGGCACAATGGAGCGGACAGCAACCGGAGGCGTGAGGAGGTCGGTCGACGTGATGCCGAGGAGTCGGGGTGCGCGGCACCGTCTCATCGCCGAGATCCTCGGCCGCCACGCGGTGCGCTCGCAGAACGACCTGCTCGACCTCCTCGCGGAGGAGGGCGTCGTCATCACCCAGGCCACGCTGTCGCGGGACCTCGTCGAGCTCGGCGCGGTCAAGGTGCGGCACGGACGCTCGCTCGTCTACGCACTGCCCGGCCTCGGCGGCGACGCGACCCCGCGTCCGGCCCCCGACTCACGGTTCGTCGAGGAGCGGATCCGCAAGGTGTGCACCGACCTGCTCGTCTCGGCCGTCGCGGCAGGGAATCAGGCCGTCCTGCGCACCCCGCCGGGGGCCGCGCAGTACCTCGCCTCCGCGCTCGACACGACGCCGGGCCTCGGCGTCCTCGGCACGATCGCGGGTGACGACACCGTCCTCCTCATCCTCGCCACGCCCGAGGATGCCGGGTCGTGCGTCGAGCGGCTCCTCACCCTGAGCAGCACCACCTGACCGCGAGGCCCCACCAGGAAGCGCGTCGCCCACCCGGGCCTCATCGACGGAGACGAGACGCCCGGGCACCGGTGGGGATCGCATCGATCCCCACCGGTGCCCCGGGCGTGGTCGGTCCCGATCACGGTCGGGAGTGGCTCACACGTCGAGCGTGAGTTCGTGTCGCGGGTTGAGATCGTCCGGCCCGCCGTAGTTGCCGCCGGGCGTGATGATCGTGCCCGCCTCGCCGTCGAGCATCCGCACCGCGTCGTCGAGGCGACCGATCGCCGCGAGGTCGCCGGTGAGCTCGACGAAGCGGCACGCCGCCTCGATCTTCGGGCCCATCGACCCCGCCGGCGCACCGAGGCTCCGCAGGAACGCCGGCGTCGTCGTCGTGATGGGCTCGGCGTGGTCGGTGCCGAAGTCCTTCATCACGTTGGGCACGTCGGTGAGGATGATGAGCGCGTCGGCCTCGAGCGCTTCGGCGAGACGCCCCGCGGCGAGGTCCTTGTCGATGACGGCCTCGACGCCCTTGAGCTTGCCGCGCTCGTCACGGACGACGGGGATGCCGCCGCCGCCCGAGCACACGACGACCGCACCCGAGCTCAGCAGGAGCCGGATGATGCGGGTCTCGACGACCCGCTCCGGCGTGGGGGAGGCGACGACGCGACGCCACTTGTCGCCGTCCTGCTTGACGACCCAGCCCATCTCCTCGGCCTTGGCCTTGGCGGTCTCCTCGTCGTACACCTCGCCGACGAACTTCGTCGGGTTGTCGAACGCCGGGTCGTGCGCCATGACGAGGGTCTGGTTGACGAGGGACGCCACCTGGCGGCCGGGCAGGTTGTTCTGCAGCGACTGGAGCAACCAGTAGCCGATCATTCCCTGCGTCTCTGCCCCGATCGTGTCGAGCGGGTAGGCGTGGGTCAGCGACGGATCCTTCGCCGACTCGAGCGCGAGAACCCCCACCTGCGGCCCGTTGCCGTGCGTGATGACGAGCTCGTGCTCCTTCGCCAGGGGCGCGAGCGACTTCATCGCCTTCTCGGCGTTCGCCCGCTGCGTCTCCGCATCCGGCTTCTGACCACGTTCGAGGAGGGCGTTGCCGCCCAGGGCGACGACGATCCGCATGTCAGGCCCCCAGGGTGGCGACCATGACGGCCTTGATCGTGTGCATGCGGTTCTCGGCCTGGTCGAACACGATGGACGCGTCGGACTCGAAGACCTCGTCGGTGACCTCGAGGGCCTCCATGCCGGTCGTGGAGTAGATGTCCTCGCCGACCTTCGTGTTGCGGTCGTGGAACGCCGGCAGGCAGTGCATGAACTTGACGTCCGGGTTGCCGGTCTTCTTCATGAGCTCGGCGTTGATCTGGTAGTCCTTCAGCAGCGCGATGCGCTCGTCCCAGACCTCCTTGGGCTCACCCATCGACACCCACACGTCGGTGTAGACGAAGTCGACGCCCTCGACGCCCTTGGCGACGTCGTCGGTGACCATGATGCGCGCGCCGGTCCTCTCGGCGAGCTTCTTCGCCATCGAGACGATCTCGTCGCCGTTCTGCAGCTCCTTCGGGGCCACCATGCGCACGTCCATGCCGGCGAGGGCACCCGCGACGAGGAGGGAGTTGCCGACGTTGTTGCGCGCGTCGCCGAGGTAGGCGTACGCGATCTGGCTCTGCGGCCTGTCGGAGTGCTCGATCATCGTGAGCTGGTCGGCGAGCATCTGGGTGGGGTGCCACTCGTCGGTGAGGCCGTTCCACACGGGGACGCCCGCGAACTCGCCGAGGGTCTCGACGTACTCCTGCTTGGAGCCGCGGTACTCGATGCCGTCGTACATGCGGCCCAGCACGCGCGCGGTGTCCTTCATCGACTCCTTGTGGCCGATCTGGCTGCCGCTCGGGTCGAGGTAGGTGACGCCGGCGCCCTGGTCGTAGGCGGCGACCTCGAACGCGCAGCGGGTACGGGTGGACGTCTTCTCGAAGATGAGCGCGACGTTCTTGCCCGCGAGGCGCTTCTGCTCGGTGCCCGCGTACTTGGCGGCCTTGAGGTCGGCCGAGAGCTTGAGGAGGTACGTCCACTCCGCGGGAGTGAAGTCGATCTCCTTGAGGAAGTTGCGGTTGCGCAGGTTGAAAGCCATGTCAGATGTCCTCTCGTTCGATGGGGCAGCTCATGCAGCGGGGGCCGCCGCGGCCACGGCCGAGTTCACCACCGGCGATGGTGTGCACCTCGACCCCGTGCGCGCGGAGGTAGTCGTTCGTCACGGTGTTGCGCTCGTAGGCGACGACGACGCCGGGACGGACGGTGAGCACGTTGCAGCCGTCGTCCCACTGCTCGCGTTCGGCGTTGCCGAGGCTCTGCGGTGCCGTGAAGGTGCGGATCTCGTCGATGCCGAGGGCGGCACCGATGGCCTTGTGCATGTCCTCGGGGGCGTGCTCGGTGACGCGGAACCCGTGGGGGGTGTCGTCGGGTTCGAGGGTGTAGGAGGGCAGCATGCCGAGGCCGGCGTACTTCGTGAAGGAGTGGTCGTCGACCATCGACATCACCGTGTCGAGGTGCATGACGGCGCGGTACTTCGGCATCTGGAGGCCGACGACCTTCGTCGCGGCACCCTTGGCGAAGAGCTGTTGGGCGAGACGTTCGACGGCCTGCGGGGTGGTGCGTTCGCTCATGCCGACGAGGACGACGCCGCGGCCGAGGACGTGGACGTCGCCGCCCTCCATCGTCGCGAGGCCGGTGCCGAGCCCGCCGCCCCAGAACTCGAACGAGGTCGACTCGTGGGAGAGCTGGGGGTGGAAGCGGTAGATCGCCTCGTAGTTCACCGACTCGCGCATGCGGGCGACCATCCGCATCGAGTTGACCGACACCCCGCCGTACACCCAGCAGGACGTGTCGCGGGTGAAGAGGTGGTTGGGGAGCGGGGCGAGGAGGTAGTCGCTGCCCGCATGGGTCTTGAGGACCATCGACTGGGGGTCGTGGTCGACCCGTTCGAGGGCCTCCTCCTTGGAGAGTCCGCCGATGAGGGCCTGGGCCAGCTCGCCGCTCGACATGCCGTCGAGGACGGACATGAGGGGGTCGATCGCCGCCGGGCCGAACACCTGGGAGTCGAGGAGGGAGGTGAGGAGGAACTTCCGCGCCGCGGGCACGTCCATCGTCTCGGTGAGGAGCCGGTCGAGGTAGAGCACCTCGACGCCGAGCCCGCGGAGCACCTCGGCGAACTCGTCGTGCTCCTCCTGCGCGCGGGGCACCCAGGGCAGTTCGTCGAAGAGGAGCGTGTCCTTGTTCGACGGGGTGAGGCGGGAGAGTTCGATGCCGGGCCGGTGGAGGACGACCCGCTTCAGCTGCCCGACCTCCGATCCCACGTAGGCCTTGCTCATGGATGACACCTCTCTCTCGCCGCGACGGGGTCGTGCGGCGTCGTTCGTCTGAGGGAGGGGCGCACGCGCCGCCGCCGTCCTCGTCGTCTGGTCCCCACGTCGTCGCGCACCGCGTCGTGCTCGTCGATGTGGGATCGCTCACCGTCGACGGTAGGGGGCTCGGAGAGGCGGAGGGGTGGGTTTGACGGAACCTCCGCGGGCGGGGTGAGTGGGCATGCACGCGGGGGAGGTGCCTGCCGGGGACCCCGCGGATACTCATGCAGCGCCCGGCATCCGCACCAAGAGTGATCCTCGTCACACGCTTCGAGGTGCGGGTCGCATCCTGCCGTCCGCCGCACCGCTCGGGGCCCTCCCCGCCCCGGACACGACACCGCCCGGCCACGAGGTGGTCATGGCCGGGCGGTGGCGCGAGGCGGGCGCGTCAGGTCGACGCGACGCGCCCGCGTCGGGTCATTCGGACTGCTGCGGCAGCTCGGGGCGGCCGGCGCTCTGGTCGAGCTGAACATCCTCGACGACCGTGTCGCCGAGGATGTTCGTCGCCGACTGCGGCCACGCGAAGTAACGGAACGCGGTGTTGACCATCGCCTGGAGGCGGTTGCGGCCACCGAGGAGGGTGGCGAGGTGAACGCCCACCCACAGCGCCCACGCGGGGAAGCCGGTGACGGTGCGGCCGGAGGGGAACTGGGCGACGGCGGCGTTGCGGCCGATCGTCGCCATCGTGCCCTTGTCGTCGTAGCCGAACGGCGTGGGCGGCAGGCCCTTGTCGGCGGCGACGATCTCGCGGCCGACGTGGGAGCCCATCTGCATCGCCGGCTGCGCGAGCTGCGGAAGCGGACTGCCGGGCTCGATCGCCGCGTCGCCGATGGCGTAGATGTCGGGGTGGCCCTTGACCTGGAGGTTGGGCTCGACCTCGATGCGGCCGCCCCGGCCCTGCGGCATGCCCCACTCGGACACCTCGGGGTGGGCGCCGAACCCGGAGGCCCAGATGACGAGGTCGACGTCCATCGTCGAGCCGTCGGCGAAGTCGACGGAGTCGGGACGGACCTCCTTGACCGCGGTGCCGAGACGGATGTCGACGCCACGCTTGCGGAGCTGGTGGAGCGTGTAGCGCTGCAGGCGCGGGTCGAACGGGGCGACGAGCGTATCGGCCATCTCGGCGAGGACGACGCGGAAGCTGTCCTGGCTGAGCTCGGGGTAGACGACCGGGATCGCCTCGGACTTCATCTCGGCGAGGGTGCCCGCCATCTCGACACCGGTGGCGCCGCCACCGACGACGAGGACCGTGAAGCGGCGCTCACGGTCGGGCTGGGTCGTCATCTGCTCGAGGCCGGAGAAGAGGAGGTCGCGGACGGCGAGGGCCTCGGCCCGGGAGTAGATCGTGCGGGCGTTCTCCTTGGCGCCGGGGATGCCGAAGAAGTTCGGCCCGGCGCCCTGGGCGAGGACGAGGGTGTCGTAGGGGATGGGTTCCCCGCGATTGGTGAGGACGCGCTTGTTCTCGGTGTCGATGCCGGTGACGGTCGCGCGGCGGAACTTCGTGCGCCCCTTGGAACGGGAGACGAACCGACGCAGCGGGAACGCGATGTCGCCGGGGTTGAGGCCGCCGGTGGCGACCTGGTACAGCAGCGGCTGGAACGTCGTGTACGGGTGACGGTCGACGAGCGTGACCTCGTAACCGGCCTCGGCCAGCTCGTGGTAGGCGTGCTGGCCGGCGAATCCGGCTCCGACGATGACGACGCGGGATGCCATGGGCCCTCCTGGGGAGACGAGACGGACGGGCTCGGCATCGAACCCGTGGTGCGGTGGGGCGTCCACGACCGGGTCGACGGGGTGGTGCGGTGCGCGCCGATGCGCTCCGTCGTCCCGTGGCCGTGGCGAATGGTGCGGGGCGGGGGGACGTCGTGTCCCGGCCGCTGGACGGGACCTCGGTCCCTCTACCTCAACAGTAGGACCTCCGTTCGTCTTCCTCACCGGGGGTGGGCCGCGGACGTCCGACGCGGGGGGTAGGCTTCGAGCCGTTCGACGTCCTTTAACCACCGTCCTGTGAGGCGGGGAAGGAGGTCAGGCGCGGTGACGCGACCCGACTCAGCACAGACCCCATCGGTGAACGAGAGGGGGGCTGAGTCGCTTTCCACCGCGGCCTCGGCCTCCGAGAGCACGAACCGGGCTCCCGACAGGGGCGCTCCCGAGAACAGCCGGGTGGTGCTCGGCTCCGACGAGATCAGCCGTGCCCTGCGCCGCATGGCGCACGAGGTGCTCGAGGGCAACAAGGGCGGTGAGGACCTCGTCGTCCTCGGCATCCCCACCCGCGGTGTGCCGCTCGCGAGGCGCCTCGCCGCCCTCATGAGCGAGGTCGAGGGGCGGGAGATCCCCGTCGGCACCCTCGACATCACCCTCTACCGCGACGACCTGCGCCGTAACCCCACGCGCCGCATGGAGCCGACGACGATCCCCGACGGCGGCATCGACGACAAGGTCGTCGTGCTCGCCGACGACGTCCTCTACTCCGGCCGCACCATCCGCGCCGCGCTCGACGCCCTCGGCGACATCGGCCGCCCCCGCGCGGTGCGCCTCGCGGTCCTCGTGGACCGCGGCCACCGCGACCTGCCCATCCGCGCCGACCACGTCGGCAAGAACCTGCCCACCTCCAGCCGCGAGCGCGTCCACGTCGCCCTCAGCGAGCGCGACGGCGACGACCAGGTCACGATCTCCGGAGGCGACCGCTGATGAAGCTGCCCCACCTGCTCACCGTCGACGGTCTCAGCCGCTCGCAGATCACGACGCTGCTCGACACGGCCGTCGAGATGGAGGCCGTCGGCCACCGCGAGGTCAAGAAGATCCCCGCGCTGCGCGGCGTGACGATCGTCAACGCCTTCTTCGAGGACTCCACCCGCACGCGAATGAGCTTCGACCTCGCGGCCAAGCGTCTCTCGGCCGACACGATGGCGTTCTCCTCCAAGGGGTCCTCGACGGCGAAGGGCGAGTCGCTCCGCGACACCGTCCTCACGATCGCCGCGATGGGCGTCGACGGCTTCGTCATCCGCCACATGGGATCCGGTGCGCCCCAGCGTGCGATGGACTGGACGGGACTGCCCGTCGTCAACGCCGGTGACGGCATGCACGGCCACCCCACCCAGGCCCTCCTCGACGCGTACGCCATGCGCCAGAAGCTCGGCGACCTCGAGGGCAAGCACGTCGCCATCGTCGGCGACCTGTTCCACTCCCGCGTCGTGCGGTCCAACCTCACGTGTCTGCGCACCCTCGGCGCCAAGGTCACCCTCGTCGCGCCGCCGACCCTGCTCCCGCAGGGCATCCGCGAGTGGCCGAACGTCGACGACGGCGTGGCGATCACCACGCACCTCGACGACGTCGTCCCCACGGTCGACGCGCTCATGATGCTGCGCGTCCAGCGCGAGCGGATGAGCGGCGGGTTCTTCCCCAGCGAGGCCGAGTACACCGACGGCTGGGGCCTCACCCGCGAGCGCCTCACACGCCTCCCCGAGCACGCCGTCATCTGTCACCCCGGCCCGATGAACCGCGGACTCGAGATCGCCCCCGAGGCCGCCGACAACGCGAGGTCGCTCATCCTCGATCAGGTCAACGCCGGTGTGAGCGTCCGCATGGCCGTGCTCTTCCACATCTTCGCCGGCGACCCGACGCCGGACGCCGCGCCCGCGAACGACAGCACCCCGGCCGCCGCCGGCAACGAGAACGAGGGGTCCAAGTGAGCCACAACGACAACGGAACGCTGCTCGTCACCGGCGCCGACGTCCTCGGCGGGGGTTGCCGCACCGACCTCCTCGTCGAGGACGGCGTCATCCGGCAGATGGGGGAGGGCCTCTCCGCCCCCGAGGGTGCGCAGGTCGTCGACGCAGCCGGCGCCGTCCTCCTGCCCGGGTTCGTCGACCCGCACACCCACCTTCGTGAGCCAGGCCGGGAGGACACCGAGACGATCGCCTCCGGCGCCCGCGCTGCGGCCGTCGGCGGGTACACCGCCGTCATGGCGATGGCGAACACGACGCCGGTCACCGACTCGGCCGTCGCCGCCGAGTGGGTGTACGACAAGGGGCAGCAGGCGCCGCACGTCGACGTCTTCCCCGTGGGCGCCGTCACCAAGGGGCTGAAGGGTGAGGAACTCGCCGAACTCGGCCTCATGCACCGCAGCCGCGCCGGCGTGCGCATGTTCAGCGACGACGGCAAGTGCGTCCACGACCCGCTGCTCATGCGCCGGGCGCTGGAGTACGTCACCGACTTCGGCGGCGTCGTCGCCCAGCACGCGCAGGATCCGCGCCTCGCGCCGCACACCGCGTGCTGCCATGAGGGCCCCTACTCGGGACGCCTCGGCCTGCCGGGCTGGCCCGCCGTGGCCGAGGAGTCGATCATCGCCCGCGACATCATGCTCGCGAAGGCCACCGGCTCCCGCCTCCACGTCTGCCACGTCTCCACCGCGGGCTCCGTCGAGCTCATCCGGTGGGGCAAGTCGACGGGTGTCGACGTCACCGCCGAGGCGACGCCGCACCACCTCGCGCTCACCGTCGCCGAGCTCGAGGGCTACGACAGCGTCTACAAGGTCAACCCGCCGCTGCGTGCGATGGAGGACGTCGAGGCCCTCCGCGCCGGTCTCGCCGACGGCACGATCGACGTCGTCGGCACCGACCACGCCCCCCACGGTCTCCACGACAAGCAGCACGACTTCGAGATCGCGGCGTTCGGCATGCTCGGCCTCGAGACGGCCCTCTCCGTCGTCTCGACGCACCTCGTCTCCACCGGCCGCATGAGTTGGGCCGACGTCGCCCAGGCGATGTCGGTGCGGCCGGCGCGTCTCGCCGGTCTCGAGGGTCACGGCCGCCCGATCGAGGTCGGTGAGCCCGCCAACCTCACGCTCGTCGCCCCCGCCGCCACCGTCACGGTCGACCGCGACGAGAGCGAGTCGCGCTCCCGCAACAACCCCTGGCACGGCCGCGAGCTCACCGGCCGCGTCGTCGCGACGATCCTGCGGGGCCGCCCGACGTTCCTCCACGGCGCCGTCACCGACCTCGCCTCCGAGAGCACGGTGAACGCCCGATGACCACCGACGTCAACCGGTTCCACACCCGCACCCCCGCCCTCCTCGTCCTCGAGGACGGCCGCACGTTCCGCGGCGAGGCCTACGGCGCCTTGGGGGAGACCGTGGGCGAGGCCGTCTTCTCCACCGGCATGAGCGGTTACCAGGAGACCCTCACCGACCCGAGCTTCCACCGCCAGGTCGTCGTCATGACGGCCCCGCACATCGGCAACACCGGGGTCAACGACGAGGACACCGAGTCCGCCCGTATCTGGGTGAGCGGGTACGTCGTGCGCGACCCTGCGTTGCGGCCCTCGAACTGGCGCAGCCGGCGCACGCTCGAGGACGACCTGCGTGAGCAGGGCGTCGTCGGCATCAGCGGCATCGACACCCGCGCACTCACGCGCCACCTGCGCGAGTCCGGCGCGATGCGCGTCGGCATCTTCTCGGGCCGCGCGCTCGAGGAGAGCACCGACGGGCTCCTCGCCCGCGTCCGCGAGACGCCCGCGATGGCCGGGTCGGCGCTCGCCGCCGAGGTGAGCACGACCGAGGCGTACGTCGTGCCCGCGGAGGGCGACCGGCGGTTCTCCGTCGCCGCACTCGACCTCGGGATCAAGGCGAACACCCCCCGCCTGCTCGCGCAGCGCGGCATCGACGTCCACGTCATGCCGGCGGGCACGACGTTCGTGCAGATCCGCGAGCTCGACGTCGACGGCGTGTTCTTCTCCAACGGCCCCGGCGACCCGGCCACCGCCGACGCCGAGGCGGAGCTCCTGCGGCAGGTACTCGAGGCGCGCATCCCGTTCTTCGGCATCTGCTTCGGCAACCAGATCCTCGGTCGCGCCCTCGGGCTAGGCACGTACAAGCTCAAGTACGGCCACCGCGGCATCAACCAGCCGGTCCTCGACCGCGCCACGGGCCGCGTCGAGATCACCGCGCAGAACCACGGGTTCGCCGTCGAGTGGCCGAACGCGGAACTCACCCCGATCGACACGGAGTTCGGCCGCGTCGAGGTGAGCCACGTGTGCCTCAACGACGACGTCGTCGAGGGCCTGCGTCTCCTCGACCGTCCGGCGTTCTCGGTGCAGTACCACCCCGAGGCCGCCGCCGGACCCCACGATTCCGAATACCTCTTCGACCGGTTCGTCGACCTCATGGTCGGCGTCGGCACCGACGACCGAAAGCACGAGGACGCCTGATGCCCAAGAGGAACGACATCCGAAGCGTCCTCGTCATCGGATCGGGGCCCATCGTCATCGGTCAGGCGGCCGAATTCGACTACTCCGGCACCCAGGCGTGCCGTGTGCTGCGCAGTGAGGGCCTGCGGGTCATCCTCGTCAACAGCAACCCGGCGACGATCATGACCGACCCCGAGATCGCCGACGCGACCTACGTCGAGCCGATCGAGGTGGGCATCCTCGAGAAGATCATCGCCAAGGAACGGCCCGACGCCGTCCTCGCGACCCTCGGTGGACAGACGGCGCTCAACGCCGCCATCGCCCTCCACGAGCAGGGGATCCTCGAGAAGTACGGTTGCCCGCTCATCGGCGCCAACGTCGACGCGATCCAGCTCGGCGAAGACCGGGAGGCGTTCAAGGGCGTCGTCGAGCGATGCGGCGCGGAGTCGGCGAAGAGCCGCATCTGCCACACGATGGACGAGGTGTGGGCCGCGGCCGACGAGCTCGGCTACCCGATGGTCGTCCGCCCGAGCTTCACGATGGGTGGTCTCGGCTCCGGGTTCGCCTACACCCCGGAGGACCTCGAGCGGTACGCCGGTGGCGGTCTGCACGACTCGCCGACGAACTCCGTCCTCCTGGAGGAGTCGATCCTCGGGTGGAAGGAGTACGAGCTCGAGGTCATGCGCGACCACGCCGACAACGTCGTCATCGTGTGCTCCATCGAGAACCTCGACCCGATGGGCGTCCACACCGGCGACTCGATCACCGTCGCGCCCGCGCTCACCCTCACCGACCGCGAGTACCAGCGCCTCCGCGACGTCGCGATCGACGTCATCCGCGAGGTCGGCGTCGACACCGGCGGCTGCAACATCCAGTTCGCCGTCAACCCCGACGACGGACGCGTCATCGTCATCGAGATGAACCCGCGCGTCTCCCGCAGTTCGGCGCTCGCGTCGAAGGCGACGGGGTTTCCCATCGCGAAGATCGCCGCGAAGATGGCGATCGGCTACACCCTCGACGAGGTCCGCAACGACATCACCGAGGTGACGCCCGCGAGCTTCGAGCCGACGCTCGACTACGTCGTCGTGAAGGTGCCCCGGTTCGCGTTCGAGAAGTTTCCCTCCGCCGACCCGACGCTCACGACGACGATGAAGTCCGTCGGCGAGGCGATGGCCATCGGCCGCAACTTCACCGAGGCCCTGCAGAAGGCGCTCCGCTCGATCGAGAAGAAGGGCGGCTCGTTCTCGTGGAAGCGGGGCACCCGCCCGAGCCGTGAGCAGGCGCTCGCGCTCCTCCAGGAGGCCGTCACCCCCACCGACGGACGTCTCCTCCTCGTGCAGCAGGCGTTGTGGGGCGGCTGCACCGTCGAGGAGGTCCACGACGCCACCGGCATCGACCCGTGGTTCCTCGACCAGATCGACCTGCTCAACGACCTCGCCGACCACCTCGGCGAGTCGGTGACGCACGGGCGCTCGCTGTCGCCGGAGGTCCTCGGCCTCGCCAAGCGGCACGGGTTCTCCGACGCGCAGATCGGTGAGATCACGGGGATGAAGGAGGACGTCGTCCGCGGCGTCCGCCACGCCCTCGGCCTGCGACCCGTCTACAAGACGGTCGACACGTGTGCGGCCGAGTTCGCCGCCCGCACGCCGTACCACTACTCGTCCTACGACCTCGAGACCGAGGTGGCGCCGCGGGCCAGACCGGCCGTCGTCATCCTCGGCTCCGGGCCCAACCGCATCGGTCAGGGCGTCGAGTTCGACTACAGCTGCGTCCACGCGAGCTTCGCCCTGCGCGACGCCGGATTCGACACGGTCATGGTCAACTGCAACCCCGAGACGGTCTCGACCGACTACGACACCTCGAGCCGCCTCTACTTCGAGCCGCTCACGCTCGAGGACGTCCTCGAGGTCGTCCATGCCGAGCAGGTTGCGGGTCCCGTCGCGGGCGTCATCGTCCAGCTCGGCGGCCAGACCCCGCTCGGCCTCGCGGCGGCGCTCAAGGCCGAGGGCGTCCCGATCGTCGGCACCTCCCCGGAGGCCATCGACCGCGCCGAGGACCGTGGCGCGTTCGGACGGATCCTCGCCGAGGCGGAGCTCCCCGCACCGCGGCACGGCATCGCGTACGCGGCCGACGAGGCCATCGAGATCGCCCGCGGCATCGGTTACCCGGTGCTCGTGCGTCCGAGCTACGTCCTCGGCGGCCGGGGCATGGAGATCGTCTACGACGACTCGACGCTCACCCGCTACATCGACAACGCGACGACGCTCGCCCAGGGAGACACGGCGCACCCGGTCCTCATCGACCGGTTCCTCGACGACGCGGTCGAGATCGACGTCGACGTCCTCTACGACGGCCGTGACATGTACCTCGGCGGGATCATGGAACACATCGAGGAGGCCGGCATCCACTCCGGCGACTCGGCGTGCGTCCTCCCGCCGGTGACGCTCGGCCCGGGTGAGCTCGAGCGGGTGCGAGAGTCCTCCCGTCGTCTCGCCGAAGGCATCGGCGTCCACGGCCTCATGAACGTCCAGTTCGCCCTCACCGGCGACGTGCTCTACGTCCTCGAGGCCAACCCGCGTGCCTCGCGCACGGTGCCGTTCGTCGCCAAGGCGACGGGCGTCCCCCTCGCGAAGGCCGCGGCCCGCATCATGCTCGGCGCGAGCATCGCCGACCTCCGCACGGAGGGTCTCCTGCCCGCCGAGGGCGACGGTGGCCGCATGCCGATCGACGCGCCCGTCTCCGTCAAGGAGGCGATCCTGCCGTTCAAGCGGTTCCGCACCGCCGAGGGCGGCGTCGTCGACGCCCTCCTCGGCCCCGAGATGCGCTCCACGGGCGAGGTCATGGGCATCGACCACGACTACGGCGCCGCGTTCGCCAAGACGCAGCTCGGGTCGTTGTGGGGCCTTCCCACCTCGGGCCGGATCTTCGTGTCGATGGCGAACCGCGACAAGCGCGCGATGGTGTTCCCCGTCAAGCGGCTCGCCGAGCTCGGCTTCGAGATCCTCGCGACCGAGGGCACCGCCGAGGTCCTCCACCGCAACGGCATTCCCTCCACGGTCGTGCGCAAGCACTCCCAGGGAGCGGGTCGGGACGGCGAACCGACGATCGTCGAGCAGATCCTCGCCGGCGAGGTCGACATGGTCGTCAACACGCCCGGCAGCGGCGACGCCCGCCGCGACGGGTACACGATCCGCACGGCGACGACGAGCATGGACCGCCCGATCATCACGACGGTCCAGCAGCTCGGTGCGGCGGTCCACGGCATCGAGGCGCTCATCGCGGGCGACCTCGGCGTGGCCTCGCTGCAGGAGCACGCGGACCACCTGCGCCACGTCCGTACGCAGAAGGAGACGTCATGACCGAGTCCGTCCCGGCCCCGACCCGCGAACGGGGGGAGAGCGGCGTGCGCCAGGTGCAGGCGCGCGTCGTCGCCACCCGGCGCGAGGGCGCCTACCAGTACATGACGTTCGCCGCGTCGGGCGTGCCCGGTCTCGCCCGGCCCGGCCAGTTCGTCGCGCTCACCGTCGGTGGCGACACCTCCTCGCTGCTCCTCCGCCGCAGCTTCTCCATCCACGCAGCGAGCCCGGCGAGCGAGGAGGGCGAGGAGGACATCCTCGACCTCGTCATCGCCCCGCACGCCCCGGGAACCGAATGGATCACGAGCCGGGAGGTCGGCGACGTCGTCGACCTCGTCGGCCCGCTCGGCCGCCCGTTCCCCATCCCGCGGGAGAAGGTCTCGTGCGTCCTCGTCGGTGGCGGCTACGGCAGCGCCGCGCTGTTCATGCTCGCGATGGCGCTGCGTGACCGAGGCTGCCACGTCGAGCTCGTCCTCGGCGCGGCGACGACGGACAAGCTCTTCGGCACATACAAGGCCGACCGGTACGCCGACGCCGTGACGATCACGACCGACGACGGCTCCGAGGGAACGAAGGGCTGGGTGAGTGACGTTCTCCCCGAGGTCATCGAGCGTTCCCAGGCCGCCGTCGTCTACGCGTGCGGGCCGATGGCGATGCTCGAGTCCGTCGGGCGCGTCGCCGCCGAGGCGGGCGCCGTGAGTCAGCTCGCCGTCGAGGAGGCCATGGCCTGCGGCGTCGGCGTCTGCATGACCTGCGTCATGCCCGTCGTCGGGAACGACGGCCTCACCCGCATGGTGCGGTCCTGCGTCGAGGGACCCGTCTTCCGCGGCGACCGGCTGCGGTGGGACGCGATCTCCGGCGGACGCTGCGTCGTCCCCGACGACGCCGTCGGCGCCCCCGTGCCGCAGATCCCCTCCACGCCCGTGCCCGGTGCCGAGGAGGCCGACCTCGCGGCGCAGACGCGCACCGCCCCCACAGACCTGCCCCAGGGATCGCCCGACGGGCCTCCCGAGACGGCGGTCCCCGACCCCTACGCCGCCGGCACGCCGGGGGAGACGTGGGCCGGTGAGGTCACGGGTGCTCCCGAGGTCGACGCGACACCGGGCGCCGACACGACGACGAAGGGCGGGCGCTGATGTTCGAGTGGCTCAAGGGTGAGAAGAGGGCCGAGCTGTCCCCGGTGACGGGTGTCGACGGGCGGACCGACGCCCCGGTCGGCGGCCGCCGCCGGCCCGAGACCGGGACGGCGAACCGTACCGGCGACCACGGCGGTGCCGACGCCGGCGACCGTCCCCGTACGCGGGAGGAGGAGATCGCCGAGGCGCTCGCCGCCGTCGACCTCTCCACCGACCTCTCCGCGCGTGTCCCCCTCGCCAACCCGATGATGACCGCCTCGGGCTGCGCCGCCAACGGCCGCGAACTCGACCGGTTCTTCGACATCACCGAGCTCGGCGCGTTCGTCACGAAGACCGTGATGGCGAACCCCCGCTCCGGTCGCGGCACGCCCCGCATGGCGGAGACGCCGTCGGGGATGCTCAACTCGATCGGGCTCCAGGGCCCCGGTATCGAGGCGTTCTGCGAACAGGACCTCCCGTGGCTCGCCGAACGCGGGGCCAAGGTGCTCGTGTCCATCGCAGGCGGCGACGCGGAGGAGTTCGCCTACGTCGCGGCCACCCTCCGCGACTGCGTGGCCGCCGAGGCCGTCGTCGGCGTCGAGGTCAACATCTCGTGCCCGAACGTCGCCAACCGCGGCCTCGTGTTCAGCTGCGACCCGGAGTCCTCCGCGCGCGTCGTCTCCGCCGTCGCCGCGCAGCTCCCGCCGGAGTGGCCCGCGTTCGCCAAGCTCACCGCCGACGTCACAGACATCGTCACGATCGCCCGTGCGGCGCTCGAGGCGGGGGCATCGGGGCTCACGGCGATCAACACCCTCCTCGGGCTGCGCATCGACACGACGGCGATGCGGCCCCACCTCGGCGGCATCACCGGCGGGCTCTCCGGCCCGGCGATCCGGCCGGTCGCCGTCCGCGCCGTGTGGCAGCTCCGCGCGGCGATGGAGACCGGAGCGCTCCCCCTCGCGCCGATCATCGGCGTCGGCGGCGTCGCGACCGGTGAGGACGCCCTCGAGTTCCTCGCCGCGGGTGCCTCCGCCGTCCAGGTGGGCACGGCGACGTTCCACGACCCCCAGGCCCCGAGGCGCGTCCGCGACGAGCTCGCGCTCGCCCTCCACCGCCGCGGCCTGGGTTCCGTCCGTGAAGTCGTCGGCGCGGCCCACGGCTGACCGGCGTTCCCGTCGACCCGTACGCGCGACGCGTCCGTCGCGAGGGCCCTCCTCGCTCGGACCGTCTGCGGCGGGTGACTCGGCCGGGAGACCCACCTGCCCGTCGTCCCGCGTCGCCGCCCTGCACGACGCCTCACCGCGACCCCCACGGCACACCGCCTCGGGTCGCCCCATACCCGCACCTGCACCCGCAGTCCTCCGGCCGTGCACACGCACACGCCCAGGCACACGCACACGCACGGCCAGCATCCACGCGCATCCGACGCCCGCACGACGATCGAGGAGAGACATGACCCCCTTCGGCGCCCGCCTCAGTGAGGCGATGGACACCCACGGCCCCCTCTGCGCCGGCATCGACCCGCACGCGGGCCTGCTGCAGGCGTGGGGACTCGCCGACGACGTCGACGGGCTCGCGACCTTCGCGTCCCGCTGCGTCGAGGCCTTCGCGGGCACGGTCGCCTGCGTCAAGCCGCAGTCGGCGTTCTTCGAGCGCTTCGGTTCGGCCGGTGTGGCCGTGCTCGAGAAGACCCTCGCCGACCTCCGCGAGGCGGGCACCCTCGCGATCCTCGACGTCAAGCGCGGCGACATCGGTTCGACGATGGGCGGATACGCGCAGGCCTACCTCGGGGAGTCCTCCCCACTGCGGGCCGACGCGATCACCGTGAGCCCTTACCTCGGGTACGGCTCGCTGCGCCCCGCGCTCGACCTCGCCGCCGAGCAGGGGCGGGGCGTGTTCGTCCTCGCACTCACCTCCAATCCCGAGGGTGCGAGCGTCCAGCACGCCAGCCGCGCGGGGGAGGGCGGAAAGGAATCCGTCGCCGGCTCGGTCGTCGCCGGCGTCACCGCCGACAACGTGGCCGCGGCCGCGGAGGGGCGCCTCGGCAGCGTCGGCATGGTCGTCGGCGCGACGATCGGTTCGGCCGTCTCCGACCTCGGTCTCGACCTCGCCGCCGCGAACGCGCCGCTCCTCGCCCCCGGCGTCGGTGCCCAGGGCGCCACCGCCGAGGACCTCCGCGCCGTCTTCGGTGCCGCCCTGCCCGCGGTCCTCGCCTCGAGCAGCCGCGACGTCCTCTCCGCCGGCCCGGACGTCGCCGCGCTCCGCGAGCGTGCCCGCACCGTCGCCGACGGCGTCCGCGCGATGGTGGCGTCGTGACCGCGGCCCCCGGGACCGGCACCGGGTCCGACGACACGCCCGACACTCCCGACGCGTCCCCGCAGGGGGACGACGCGACGGAGACGCAGGTGCCGGGCGCGTCGGGGGAGGCGGCGGAGGTCCCCGCCGAACTCCTCGAGATCCGCCGCAGCATCGACAACATCGACGCCGCGCTCGTCCACCTCCTCGCCGAGCGGTTCAACAACACCCAGCGGGTGGGGCGCCTCAAGGCCCGGCACGGTCTTCCTCCCGCCGACCCGGCCCGTGAAGCACTGCAGATCGCCCGTCTCCGGTCCCTCGCGGCCGGCGCCCGGCTCGATCCCGACTTCGCGGAGAAGTTCCTTCAATTCCTCGTCGAGGAGGTCATCCGCCACCACCGGGCGATCGCCCGCGAGGAGGGGGGTGCGGCCCCCGCGGACGCCCCGGACGGCGACACCCCGGGCGAGGATCCGTCCAGGTGATCGCGCCCCTTCGTTGCACTGGGACCTCGCCGCCCGCTAGGTTCGACCCTGACTGGATGCGGGCCCCCTCTTGACCTGGACCTGGCGTGCCAGCCGATCGTTCACTTCATCTTTCGCCGAGGAGACAACGTGGCACTTCCCCAGCTCACCCCCGAGCAGCGCGCCGAGGCTCTCGAGAAGGCTGCCGTGGCCCGTCGCCAGCGGGCCTCGATCAAGAATGCCCTCAAGAACGGCGAGACCCCCCTCAAGAAGGTCATCGCCGACGGCAAGAAGGACGACGTCATCGGCAAGATGAAGGTCTCCTCCCTCCTTGAGTCGATGCCGGGCGTCGGCCGCGTGCGCGCCCGCCAGATCATGGACGAGGTCGGCATCTCCGAGACGCGTCGCGTGCGTGGCCTCGGCGCCAACCAGATCACCGCACTCCTGGAGCGTTTCGGCACCGAGTGAGCACCGACATCCCCACGGACGCCACGACTCCGTCCCCGTCCCCCCGTCCCCGCCGGCGGCTCGTCGTCCTCGCGGGGCCCACCGCGGTCGGCAAGGGCGCGGTGAGTTCGTACATCCGTGAGCACCACCCCGAGGTGTGGCTCTCGGTCTCCGCGACGACCCGCCCGCCGCGACCCGGCGAGGTCGACGGGCAGCACTACCACTTCCTCGATGCGGACACCTTCTCATCGATGGTCGAGGCCGGTGAGTTCCTCGAGTACGCGGTCGTCCACGGACGCAACTGGTACGGCACGCCGCGTCGCGCCGTGGAGGAACGGCTCGACGAGAACCGTCCCGTGCTCCTCGAGATCGATCTCGCCGGTGCCCGGCAGGTGCGGCAGTCGATGCCGGACGCGTTGTTCGTCTTCCTCGCCCCGCCGAGCTGGGACGAGCTCGTGCGTCGCCTCGTCGGCCGAGGCACGGAGGACGAGGACGAACGGGCCCGCCGACTGGCCACGGCGAAGATCGAACTCGCGGCCCAGGACGAGTTCGACGTCACCGTCGTCAACGACGAGGTTCGGCGCGCCGCCGAGGAGCTCGTATCATTGATGGACGGTGCGGTCCCACCGCTCCACCACGGCCTACCCGGCGTCTCGCGCCGAGACGGCACGGCCGCCCCCTGAGAGCGGCCGTGGACGGCTCCGGCCCAACCCGCCCCACCGATTCCGACGAAACGAGATGCGACACGTGACCGCCACGCCGACCCCCGAGGGCCTCACCAACCCGCCCATCGACGACCTGCTGGACATCGCCGATTCCAAGTACGCGCTCGTCATCTACGCAGCCAAGCGCGCGCGTCAGATCAACGCGTACTACAGCCAGCTCCAGGAGGGCCTGCTCGAGTACGTAGGGCCGCTGGTCGAGACGGAGATCCACGAGAAGCCGCTGTCGGTGGCCCTGCGTGAGATCAACGACGGCCTGCTGACCTCGACCCCGTTCGAGGCCTGAGGATCGCTCCATGTCTACGACGCCCCCGGCGGAGCCCACGGGTGCCCTGACGTCCTCGGCGTCGCGGCCCGGTTCCCGGGGGCGTCGCCGTGTCGTCCTCGGGGTCGGGGGCGGGATCGCCGCGTACAAGGCGGCACTCCTCCTCCGGTTGTTCAGCGAGTCGGGCGACGACGTCACCGTCGTGCCCACCGCCGCGGCCCTCAACTTCGTCGGCGCCCCCACGTGGGAGGCGCTGTCGGGCAAGCCGGTCTCGGACCGGGTGTGGGACCGCGTCGAGGAGGTGCCGCACGTCCGCATCGGCAAGGATGCCGACCTCGTCGTCGTCGCGCCCGCCACCGCCGACCTCCTTGCGAGGGCCGCACACGGTTTCGCCGACGACCTGCTCACGAACGTCCTCCTCACGGCGCGCTGCCCGGTCGTGTTCGCCCCTGCGATGCACACCGAGATGTGGGAGCACCCGGCCACCCGGGCCAACGTGGCGACGCTCCGCGAGCGCGGCATGCACGTCGTCGAGCCCGCCTCCGGTCGACTCACCGGCGCCGACACCGGACCCGGCCGCCTCCCGGAGCCCGAGGTCATCCATGCCGCCTGTCTGCGCATCCTCGAGGACGGCGCCGACGCCGCAGGCCCGGCCGGGCAGGACTCGACCGTCTCCCCGGACGCCCCTGCCAGGACCCCCGCTCACGACTCGGCCCTCGCCGGTCTCCGTGTCGTCGTGAGCGCCGGTGGCACCCGCGAACCCCTCGACCCCGTGCGCTACCTCGGCAACCGCAGCTCCGGCAAGCAGGGCTATGCCCTCGCCGCCGAGGCGCTCCACCGCGGCGCGCACGTCACGCTCGTCACGACGGCCTCCCTCCCGGATCCCGTCGGCGCCGACGTCGTCCGCGTCGAGACCGCCCGGGAGCTGCAGGACGCGATGACCGCCGCGGCCGCCGAGGCCGACGTCGTCGTCATGGCCGCCGCCGTCGCCGACTTCCGCCCCGCGGAGTACGTCGGCACGAAGATCAAGAAGACCCAGGCCGCGCCGGGGGAGGAGGAGCCCGACGACGCGCCGGTCGTCCGCCTCGTCCGCAACCCCGACGTCCTCGCCGGGCTCGTCCATCACCGCGACGAACTCCGCACGCGCACCGGGGACCCCGACGCCGGTCCCCTCGTCGTCGGCTTCGCCGCCGAGACGGGCGACGAGACCGGCGACGTCCTCCACCACGCCCGCGCCAAGCTCGCGCGCAAGGGGAGCGACCTCCTCGTCGCCAACGAGGTCGGTGTCGGCGTCACCTTCGGTCAGGACGACACGACCGTGCACGTCCTCGCCCCCGGAGGCCGCGTCCTGCTCACCGCAGGACCCACGACGAAGGCCGCCGCCTCGGCGGCCGTGTGGGACGCCGTGGAAGAGGCCCTGCGGGGTTGAACGGGCGTCCTTTGTAGACTCGACCCCCGACCCTCAGCCCTGCCGCCGGGTCGTCACCACCAGTGAGGAGCTCCACCCGTGTCACGACTGTTCACCTCCGAGTCCGTCACCGAGGGTCACCCCGACAAGATCTGCGACCAGATCAGCGACGCGATCCTCGACGCGATGCTCGAGCAGGACCCGCACGCCCGCGTCGCGGTCGAGACGATGGTCACCACCGGCCTCGTCCACGTCGCCGGCGAGGTCGCGACCACCGGGTACGTCGACATCCCCAGCCTGGTGCGCAAGACGATCATCGGCATCGGGTACGACAGCTCGATCAAGGGGTTCGACGGTCGCACCTGTGGCGTCGAGATCTCCATCGGTGAGCAGAGCCGCGACATCGCGCAGGGCGTCGACACCGCCTATGAGAACCGCACCGGTGGCGTCGACCCGCTCGACAAGCAGGGTGCCGGCGACCAGGGCCTCATGTTCGGGTACGCCTCCGACGAGACGCCCGAGTTCATGCCGCTGCCGATCTTCCTCGCGCACCGCCTCGCCGAGCGGCTCACCGCCGTGCGCAAGTCGGGCCAGATGGCCTACCTGCGTCCCGACGGCAAGACTCAGGTCACCATCGCCTACGACGGCGACAAGGCCGTGGGGCTCGATACCGTCGTCCTCTCCAGCCAGCACGCCGAGGACGTCTCCCTGGAGGCGCTCCTCCAGCCCGACGTCGAGAAGCTCGTCGTCAAGCCGGTCCTCGCCGAGCTCGCCGACTCGGGTGTCGACCTCGACGTCTCCGACTACCGTCTCCTCGTCAACCCGACGGGCAAGTTCGTCACCGGTGGCCCGATGGGCGACGCGGGCCTCACGGGCCGCAAGATCATCGTCGACACCTACGGCGGCATGGCCCGTCACGGTGGTGGCGCGTTCTCCGGCAAGGACCCGTCGAAGGTCGACCGTTCCGCCGCGTACGCCACCCGCTGGGTCGCGAAGAACGTCGTCGCCGCCGGTCTCGCCAAGCGCTGCGAGGTGCAGACGGCCTACGCGATCGGCAAGGCGCAGCCCGTCGGTCTCTATGTCGAGTGCTTCGGCACCGAGGCGCACCCGCTCGAGAAGATCCAGAAGGCGATCACGGACGTGTTCGACCTGCGTCCGGCCGCGATCGTCGACCAGCTCGACCTGCTGCGTCCGATCTACCAGCCCACCGCGGCGTACGGCCACTTCGGTCGTCGCACCGCCGACGGTGCGACGAACCCCTTCACGTGGGAGCACACCAACCGCGTCGAGGAGCTTCAGCGCGCGATCAAGGGCTGACTCCCGCGTTCACGAACCCCCCGATCCCGGCACAGGGATCGGGGGTTCGTGCGTTCCGCCGGGAAGGGGCCGGTCAGGCGCGGGTGCCCGGTTCGAGGCGTACGCCGCGGGAGACCTCGACGCCTCGGCCGACCGCGCTCTCGCGGCCGACGAGCGAGATGTCCTCGTCGACGGGGAGTCGGGTGCCGGTCTCGACGCCGAGGCGCGACCCGGCGGCGAACTCGACGCGGTGGTCGACGATCGCGGTGCCGACGAACGCGTCCCGGCGGACGACGACGTCCTCGAAGACGACGCTGTCGACGATCTCCGCGCCGGGCTCGACGACGACGCCGGGGCCGAGGACGCTGCGCACGACCCTGCCCGCGACGTCGCAGCCGGGGGAGATCATGCTGTCGACGATCTCGGCGCCGGCGCGCACCTGGGCGCCCGGGCGATTCGTCGTCGCGCCGAGCAGCGGCCGCTTCGGGTGGGAGAAGAGGTCGACGCGCCCGTCGAGGAGGTCGCGGTGCGCCCGCAGGTAGGAGTCGGGGCGGCCCGCGTCGCGCCAGTAGCCCTCGTGGGGGTGGACGACGACGGTGCCGTGCTCGACGAGGTGGGGGAGGAGCTTGTCGCCGAAGTCGCCGAGGCCCGTGTCGCCTCCCTCGGCGTCGTCGTCGGCGGCGTGGAGCGTGCCGAGCGCGTCCATGAGCACCTCGGGGTCGTAGGCGATGACCTCGGTGGAGACGATCGACGTCTCCGGCGACGACGGCTTGTAGTCGACCGACGACACGCGGGCCCCGGCCTCGTGCCCGCCGTCCTCGAGCTGGACGACGGCGTGGTTGACCGCCTCCTTCTTCGACAGGTCGTACGTGAGGAGCGTGCAGTCGGCGCCCGTCTCGACGTGCGTCGTGAGGAGGTCGTGGTAGTCGGCGCTGTAGACGTGGTCGGCCGAGAGGACGAGGACGACGTCCGGATCGGAGCGGCGGATCTCGTGGCGGTAGCGACGCAGCAGGTCGGCGTTGCCGGTGGAGAAGCCGCTGCGTTCGGCGCCGCGGCCCTCCTCGGGGCCGACGACGAGGAGCCCGCCGCGCGTGCGGTCGAGGTCCCACGGGCGTCCCCCGCCGACGGCCCGTTCGAGGTCGACGGCGTGGTACTGCACGCACATGAGGACCTCGTCGATGCGGCTGTGACGGAGGTTCGACAGGGGGATGTCGATGAGGCGGTGGGTGCCGCCGAAGGGGAGGACGGGCTTGGGGCGTTCGCGGGTGAGGACGTCCATCCGGGATCCTTGGCCGCCGGCGAGGATCATGGCGAGCACGCGTGGGGGTCTCATGGCAGGTGTCTCCACTTCTGGGGGCGCCGCGCTCAGGGCACGCGGCGACGACGACCGGTGAACGGCGGAGGGCGGGCCGGGGTTCCGCGTGGGTGGGTCGATGCGGGGTTGTCGGTGGGAACAGGTAGAAACGGAGCATGACGTCGGCGCAGGAGGACCCCACTCTCGTGGTCGTGCCTGCCCCGACACCTGCTCCCGAGTCCGCCACCGCGCCGACCTCGACGACCTCTCGCGGGCCCGCCGAACCCACCGCCGAACCGGAGCTGCCCGTCGCGCTCGTCGCCGTCCAGGTGCCGCTGCCGCACCTCGACCGCGGGTTCGAGTACCGCGTCCCCGCCGAGATGGACGCCGGCGCCGTGCCGGGCGCGCGGGTCAAGGTGCGATTCTCCGGGCGGGAGGTCGACGGGTTCGTCCTCGAACGGCGCGCGAAGGCCGATCACGTCGGCACGCTCGCGCCGCTGCGGCGGGTGGTGAGTCCCGAGGCCGTCCTCACTCCCGAGATCGCGGGGCTCGCCCGCGCCGTCGCCGACGCGCACGCCGGGTCGCTCGCCGACGTCCTCCGGCTCGCGGTGCCGCCGCGTCACGTCCGGGCGGAGAAGGCCCTCACCGCGCGACCACCGACCCCGCCCGCGGAGGAACTCCCCGCGCCTGACGAGGAGCCGTGGGCGAGATACCCCGCCGGGCCGAGCTTCCTCCGCCGCGTGCGTGCGGGTGAGGGGCCGTGGGCGGCGTGGTCGGCACTGCCCACCGTGGACCCCACGCTCGACTGGCCGGCGGCGTTCGCCTCGGCCGCGGCGGCCACGCTCGCCTCCGGGCGGGGCGTCGTCCTCGTCGTGCCCGACCATCGCGACGTCGCCCGGGTCGAGGCCGCGCTCGTCACCGCGCTCGGGCCGGGGCGACACGTCCGGCTCACCGCCGACCAGGGGCCGCAGGCCCGGTACACCGCCTGGCTGTCGATCCTCCGCGGTCATGTGCAGTGCGTCGTCGGGACGCGAGCCGCCGCCTACGCGCCGGTACACGATCTCGGCCTCGTCGGGTGGTGGGACGACGGTGACGACCTCCACGCCGAACCCCGCGCCCCGTACGCCCACATGCGCGACGTCCTGCGCCTGCGCGCCTCCCACACCGGGGCCGCCCTCCTCGTCGGCGGGCTCGCCCGCTCCGTCGCGATCGAGCAGTGGGTCGCCGAGGGCGTCGTGCGAGAGGTCGTCGCCGACGTGCCCGAACGTCGGGCGCTCGCGCGGGTCCACGTCGTCGGCGAGGGCCACGACGAGGAACGCGACGGGCCAGGCGCCCGCGCCCACCTGCCCTCCGCGGCGTGGCGCGCGGCCCACGCCGCGTTGCAGCGGGGTCCCGTCCTCGTCCAGGTGCCCCGTCGCGGATACCTCCCCTCGCTCTCGTGCCAGGGGTGCCGGGCGCCCGCGCGGTGCCCGCACTGCCACGGACCCCTCGCGCTGCCGGGGCCCGGCGCACCGCCCGCATGCCGCTGGTGCGGGCGTACCCCTACCGACTACACGTGCCCCGAGTGCGGCTCCCACCGGCTTCGCAGCAGCGTCGTCGGCGCGCGCCGCACCGCCGAAGAGCTCGGCCGTGCGTTCCCCGGCGTACCGGTGCGCACGTCCGGCTCGCCCGAGGTACTCGAACGGGTCGAGGGCACACCGGCGCTCGTCATCGCGACGCCCGGCGCCGAGCCGCCCGCCGACGGCGGGTACGCCGCCACGCTCCTCCTCGACGCGTGGGCGAGCCTCGACCGTCCGGCCCTCGACGCGGGAGAGGAGGCGCTGCGCCGGTGGCTCACGGCCGCGGCCCTCACCCGTGACGCCGCGGCCGGGGGCGTCGTCGTCCTCGCGGGGGCCCCGCTCCACACGCCGCTGCCCGTCGTCGAGGCCCTCGTCCGGTGGGCGCCCGAGTGGTTCGCGGGGCGGGAGCTCGCCGAGCGAGCGGAGCTCTCCCTCCCGCCCACGGTGTGGATGGCCCGGGTCACCGGCGCCCTGTCCGCGGTGCGTGGGTTCGGCGACGACATGGTCGCGGCGACCCGTGCGGCGGACGTCCCACTCGAACGGCTCGGTCCGATCCCCGTCGGTGACGAGGACGCCCACCTCCTCCTCCGCGCGCCGCTCGCCGACGCCGCCACGGCCACCGCCGCCCTCGGCGCCGTGCGACGCACCCGCAGCGCCCGCAAGGACCGCGACGCCGCCTCCGTGAGGATCGGCGTCGCCGACGTCACATGAACCCGCGTGGATAGACTGACGAGCCACGTCCGGTGAGTGCGTCACCTCGCCCCCGCCGGCACCCCATCCGCCCACACGCAACCGGGCCACGGTCGTGCGCGGTGCCATCGGGTCGGCGTCCATCGGTCCACCCGCCCCATCCCGACCCTGCGGAGACACCCATGACAGTCCTCGACATCCGCCGCATCGGTGACCCGGTCCTGCGCACCCCTGCACGGGAGGTCACCGACTTCGACAGGGAGCTGCGGACGCTCGTCTCCGACCTCGAGGCGACGATGCTCGATGCGCCGGGCGTGGGGCTCGCCGCACCGCAGATCGGCGTCGGTCTCCGCGTCTTCACGTACTACGTCGACGGGGTGCTGGGCCACGTCGTCAACCCCCTCCTCACCCTCGACGGCGAGCCGGAGGAGACCGACGAGGGGTGCCTCTCGATCCCCGATCTCGTCGCCCTGCCCAAGCGGGCGCCCCGCGCCGTCGCACGCGGGTTCGACCAGCACGGCGAACCGATCCGCATCGAGGGGACCGCGCTGCTCGCGCAGTGCTTCCAGCACGAGACGGACCACCTCGACGGGGTCCTGTTCATCGACCGTCTCGACACCGTCGAGCGCCGCCGCGCGCTCAAGGTCATCCGCTCCGCCGAGTGGGCCGGCGAGGTCGTCGTCAAGGAGAGCCCGCACGACTCCCGTGCGGGTGGAGGGAGTCGCTGATGCGCGTCGTCTTCGCCGGAACCCCAGAGGTGGCCGTGCCCTCGCTGCGGGCACTGCTCGACTCCCACCACGAGGTCGTCGCCGTCGTCACGCGCCCCGACGCCCGCGCCGGACGTGGACGCACGCTGCGGCCGAGTCCCGTCTCCGTCGCCGCGCAGGAGGCGGGTGTCGAGGTCCTCACGCCGCCGAACGCGCGCGACCCCGAGTTCCTCGCCCGCCTCGCCGAGCTCGCCCCCGATGTGGTGCCCGTCGTCGCCTACGGCCACCTCGTGCCGCGGGAGGCCCTCGACGTCCCCCACCACGGCTGGATCAACCTCCACTTCTCCCTCCTGCCCCGCTGGCGGGGTGCGGCTCCGGTGCAGCAGGCACTCATCGCGGGCGACACCCGCACCGGCGCCTGCGCGTTCGTCCTCGAGGAGGGCCTCGACACCGGCCCGATCGTCGACTCCCTCGTCGTCGACGTCGACCCGGAGGAGTCCGCGGGCGACCTCCTCGACCGCCTCGCCGTCGTCGGCGCGCCGCTCCTCCTCCGCGCCCTCGACGCGCTCGAGGACGGCGCCGCCACCCTCACCCCGCAGGAGGGCACGCCGACGCACGCGCCCAAGCTCGAGCGCGCCGACGCCCGCATCGACTGGTCGCTCCCGGCGACGCGGATCCACGACCTCGTCCGCGGTTGCACCCCGGCCCCGGGCGCGTGGACGACGTGGCACGGCGCACCGGTCAAGGTCCTCGAGACGCGGGTCGTCCCCGCGGAGGACGCCTCCACCGAGGCGTTCGCCGCGACACCGCCCACCGACGAGGCGCCGACGGGGCCCGCGCAGATCCGGGCCGGCCGCACGCACGTCGTCGTCGGGACGGGGGAGGGGCTCCTCGAGCTCCTCCGGGTGCAACCACAGGGCAAGAAGCCGATGGCCGCCGCCGACTGGGCGCGTGGCGCGAGGACCGACGGGGAGACCTTCGACGATGAGTGAGCACGACGACCGACGCCGACCGCGCACCGGCGGTGACGGAGCTCCCGGCGGCCGTGGCCGCCGCGACGACCGGTCCGCAGAACGCCCCCACGACGACCGCAGTCACGACCGCCGTGACGACCGCCGTGACGACCGCCGTGACGACCGCCGTGACGACCGCCGTGACGACCGCCGCGACGACTCCTCGGCGCAGGGCACGGGACGGGTGAGTCACGGCGGGCAGGCCCGATACAGCGACCCCGCCCGGCGCAGCGCCCAGCGTCCCTCCGAGCGGCGACGTCAGGCCGACCCGGCCCGTCGCGTCGCCTTCGCGTCGCTCCGGGCGATCTCCGACGGCGCCTACGCCAACCTCGATCTGCCCGGTCGTCTCCGCGACGCCCGCCTCGGCGCCCGCGACGCGGCGTTCGCCACCGAACTCGTCTACGGCGTCACGCGGATGCGCGGGTTCTACGACGCGGTGATCGCGCGGGGCGCGGGGCGCGACGTCGAGAAGATCGACGCGCCCGTCCTCGACGCGCTCCGCCTCGGTGCGCACCAGCTCCTCGGCATGCGCGTGCCCGCCCACGCCGCCGTCGACGCCACCGTCGGCCTCGTGCGGTCCGAGATCGGTGCCGGGCCCGCCTCGTTCACGAACGCCGTCCTACGCCGGGTGAGCGAGCGCTCCGCCGAGCGGTGGCGTGACCTCCTCGCCCCGCACGCCGACCTCCCCGCGGACGATGCCGGGTCGGAACGCCTCGACCTCGAGGACGTCGCCGTCGCCCACAGCCACCCCGCGTGGATCGTCCGGGCGCTCCGCACGGCGCTCCTCGCGCACGGCACGAGCACTCCCGACACCGTCGACGCCGACCTGCTCGCCGTGCTGCGTGCCGACAACCACCCGGCCGACGTCGCCCTCGTCGCCCGGCCCGGACTCGTCGACCCCGAGGAGCTCCTCGAGGCCGGTGGCCGACCCGGCCCGTACGCGCCGACCGCCGTCGTCCTCGACCGCGGGGGAGACCCCGGCCGGTTCCGGGCCGTCCGCGAAGGCCGCGCCGCGGTGCAGGACGAGGGTTCGCAGCTCCTCGTCCACGCCCTCGTGCGGGCCTACGACGACCTCACCGCCGGGCGCGTGGACGATCCCGCCGCGTCGCCCGACGGGCCGCGGTGGCTCGACCTCGCGGCGGGTCCCGGTGGCAAGGCGGCGCTCCTCGCAGCGCTGTCGATCCCGCGGGGTGCCCAGCTGTTCTGCAACGAGGTGAGCGAGCACCGGGCCGAGCTCGTCGAGTCCACCCTCGGTGCGGCGATGGACGCCGGCGCGGAGGTGTTCGTCGGCGTCGGCGACGGCCGCGGTGTCGGCGCCGAGGAACCGGATTCGTTCGACCTCGTCCTCCTCGACGCGCCGTGCACGGGTCTCGGCGCGTTGCGTCGCCGACCGGACGCCCGGTGGCGCCGCGTCCCCGCCGACGTCGCCGACCTCACCGCGCTCCAGGAGGAACTTCTCGTCTCGGCGCTCGGCGCGCTCCGTCCCGGCGGGGTGCTCGCGTACGCGACGTGCAGCCCGCACGACGCGGAGACCCTCCAGGTGCTGCGTCGGGTCCTCGCAACCCGGGACGACGTACGCCTCCTCGACGCGCCGGCCTACCTCGACGCCGCCGCGGTGACGCCCCTGCCCGATCTGCGACCCCGCATCGACGCCGGCGACCTCGCGGCCCGCACGGTCCAGCTCTGGCCGCACCGGCACGGCACCGACGCGATGTTCCTCGCGCTCCTCGCCCGAGATCGGTGACCGCCGCAGGCTAGTCGTTCCTCATCCCACCCGCCCTGCCCGGCGCGTGGCGGCCAGCCGGTGGCCCGATCTGCCGATAGGGAGGGAGGGCCGGGGCCCGCCGGCGCCGACGAGGCGTGCATCGACGTGCGGGGCCCGTACGACGGGGCGGAGACACCATGAGACTTCTGCGCTCCCGAGACGTGGGGACGGCAGCCGGCGACGCGACGGACGACGAGCTGGTCCACTACGTCCGGGCACTGGAGACGGTCGTCGACCGCACCTCCCGGGCGACGACGACGGACGAGGTGCTCCAGGCGGCGATGGACGTCGTCCGCGACTCCTTCCACATGCAGTACGCCTCGGTGTGGTGGATCGCGCCGGGTGCGGACGTCCTCACGTTCCGTTCGGAGTCGGGGCAGGTGGGTCCGGAGTTCCGTCGCGTCACCTTCGAGGCGTCCTTCCCGCGCGGGGTCGGACTCGCCGGGCGGGCGTGGGCCGAGGGACGTCTCGTCTTCGCCGAGGACCTCTCCACGGTCACCGACTGCGTGCGTGCACCCGTCGCCTCCCAGAGCGGGGTGCTCTCCGCCGTCGCGATGCCGCTCCATCAGGACGGTGCCGTCGTCGGCACGATGGACTTCATGGCCGACCCCGCCCACACGCCCGGACCCGTGCGCCTCACGGTGCTGTCCGCGGTGGGCAAGCTGGTCTCGCAGGCGCTCGACCGCGTCGCGCAGGCCGACCGCCGGCTCGAGACCGACAAGGACATGGCGGCGATCAACGAGGTCGTCCGCCGCGTGAACGAGGCCCGCACCGAGGAGGAGGCCGTCCAGCAGGCCCTCGACACGGTGCGGGCCGAGTTCGGGTGGGAGTACGGCTCCTACTGGGTCGTCGACGAGGACGAGCGGGTCCTCAAGAACGCCCGCGAATCCGGCAGCGCCGGTGAGGAGTTCCGTGAGATCACCCGCGTCGCGACGTTCGCCGAGGGGGTCGGTCTCGCAGGCCGCACCTGGTCGACGCGTGACCTCGTCTTCGAGCCCGACATCGGCCTCGTCAGGGACTGTGTGCGTGCCCCTGCGGCGCAGCGCGTGGGCGTGAAGTCGGGCGTCTCGATGCCGATCGTCGTCGAGGGCCAGGTCGTCGGCACCCTCGACTTCTTCACCACCCGCACGATCATCCTGTCGAGGGACCGCAAGAACGCCCTACGGAACACGGCGGTCATGCAGTCGAGCGCGATCGACCGGCACCGGGCGACGGCCCAGACGCGTCACGCCGGTGAGGAACTGATGAGTTCGATCACCGAGGTGGAGCGGAACGTCCTCGAGGCGACGACCGTCGCGAACGAGGCGCAGCGCCTCACCGAGGACACGACCGCCATCGTCGGCCGCCTCAACACGAGCAGCGCGGAGATAGGCGCCGTCGTCAAGACGATCACGATCATCGCCGAGCAGACGAACCTCCTCGCCCTCAACGCGACGATCGAGGCCGCCCGCGCCGGGGACGCCGGCAAGGGGTTCGCCGTCGTCGCCAACGAGGTCAAGGATCTCGCCCGCGAGACGGCGAACGCGACCGAGGAGGTCGACGGGCGTGTCTCGGCGATCCAGGCGGACGCGAGCAGCGCCGCCTCGGCGCTGCACCAGGTGGCCGAGACGGTCGCGCGCATCAACGACGCGCAGAACATCATCTCCGGGGTGCTCACCGAGCAGAACGCCGTGACTCGCAACGTCCTCGGCGCCTCCTGAACCGGTCCTGGTCACCCCGGGAGGCCGGGGGCCGGGGTGGCCCGGGTCCCGTCGTGGGGTCCGCGTCGCCGAGGGCCCGTCCGCGGGTCGGTCGGGGCCGTGGTGAGGACCGGGGAGGACCGGCCGGGGACATCCCTTGGGCCCGGTAGATTCGGGGAGTGCAGATCTCACCCAGCATCCTCTCGGCCGACTTCGCCAACCTCCAGGACGAGTTGGAGGCGATCGCCCAGGCGGACTGGGCGCACGTCGACGTCATGGACAACCACTTCGTGCCCAACCTCACGCTCGGGCTGCCCGTCGTCGAGTCGCTCCTGCGGGTGAGTCCGGTGCCGATCGACTGCCACCTCATGATCGAGGACCCCGACCGGTGGGCCCCGCCGTACGCGGGGGCGGGCGCGAAGTCGGTGACGTTCCACGTCGAGGCCGCCCACGACCCGAAGACGCTCGCGCGGGAGATCCGCGCGCAGGGTGCACGGGCGAGCATGGCGCTCAAGCCGGGCACTCCGTGGGAACCGTACGAGGAGCTCCTGCCCGAGCTCGACATGGTGCTCGTCATGACGGTCGAGCCCGGGTTCGGCGGTCAGACGTTCATGGCCGACATGATGCCCAAGGTGGCGGCGGTGCGGCAGTCCGTGCGTCGCCACGGCGGTGAGGTGTGGATCCAGGTCGACGGCGGCGTCTCGGCCTCGACGATCGAGCAGTGCGCCGACGCGGGCGCCGACGTCTTCGTCGCCGGTTCCGCGGTCTTCAACGCCGAGGGTGCCGCGAGCAACATCGCCCGTCTCCGCGAACTCGTCACGGGGCACACCCACCCCTGACGTCGCGGCCACCACACGGAGGCCCCCGTGCCCACCCCCGCTCGGCCGGTGTTTCGCGCGTGACACGACCGGCCCGCCGCGCCGGGTGCGGGCGGTGGCATACTGAGCGGCACGTGCTCCGGGGTCGGTGTAATTCCGAGCCGGCGGTGACAGTCCGCGACCCGCGCCCTTCAGGTCCCTCCCGGGATCAGGAGGCCGGTTGACCTGGTGGAATTCCAGGACCGACGGTGAAAGTCCGGATGGGAGGCGCACGTGGCGGGCCCGTGCCCGCGGTACGTCGGACGCCGGTGGCGTCCGCGTCGCCGCGTGCGGTCCTCCGCCGAGCCTCCCCTCGCCCGGACGAGCCGGCGAGGAGGCACCGATGGGCATCGCGACCACCCGCGACACCGACGAGACGTATCTACGTCGTGCGCTCGACCTCGCCGCCCGCGGACCGCTCGGTGACCCCAACCCCCGCGTCGGAGCCGTGATCCTCGACGCCGACGGCACGGTCGTCGGCGAAGGTTGGCACCACGGCGCCGGCACCCCCCACGCCGAGGCCGAGGCCCTCCGCGCCGCCGGGGATGCCGCCCGCGGCGGCACCTGTTACGTCACCCTCGAACCCTGCGACCACGAAGGCCGCACCCCGGCCTGCTCCCAGGCGCTCCTCGCCGCCGGGATCGCCCGGGTCGTCGTCGCGGGCACCGACCCCCACCCCGTCGCCGGCGGCGGCCTCGCCCGCCTGCGCGCCGCGGGCGTCGACGTCGCCCACGGCGTCCTCGTCGAGGCGGCCGAGGCCCTCAACCGCGAATGGCTCCACGCCGTCCGCACCGGCCGCCCGTTCGTCACGTGGAAGGTCGCCTCGACCCTCGACGGCCGCATCGCCGCCGTCGACGGCACGAGCCGCTGGATCACCGGCCCCGCGGCGCGCCGCGACGTCCACGAGATCCGCGCCCGTGTCGGCGCCGTCCTCGTCGGCACCGGGACGGCGATCGCCGACGACCCCGCCCTCACCGTCCGCGACGCCGACGGGGAGGACGCGGCGCGACAGCCGCTCCGGGTCGTCATGGGGGAGCGGAGCACCGCGCTGCCCGCCGACGCCCGCCTCCGCGACGGCGCCGCCACGACGCTTCTCCTCCCCACCCGGGACCCCGCCGTCGCGCTCGCCGCGCTGACGGAGCGCGGCGTCCGCCACGTCCTCCTCGAAGGCGGCGGTCACCTCGCCGCCGCGTTCCTCCGGGAGGGGTTCGTCGACGAGGTCGTCGCGTACCTCGCCCCCGCCCTCCTCGGCGCCGGCACCCCGTGCCTCGCCGACCTCGGCATCACGACGATCGGCGACGCCGCGCGGTTGCGCGTCACCGACGTGCGGCTCGTCGGCGACGACGTCCGCCTCACCGCCACCCTCGAAAGGTCCTGACATGTTCACCGGAATCGTCGAAGAACTCGGCCGCGTCGTCGGCGTCGAACAGGGGGCGGAGTCCGCGGTCCTCCGCATCGAGGGCCCGCTCGTCGTCTCCGACGCGACGCGCGGCGCCTCGATCGCCGTCAACGGCGTCTGTCTCACCGTCGTCGAGCACGACGAGCGGAGCTTCTCCGTCGACGTCATGGCCGAGACGCTCGACCGCAGTAGTCTCGGTGCGCTGCAGGCGGGCTCGACGGTCAATCTCGAACGGGCGATGCCGGCCGACGGGCGGTTCGGCGGTCACATCGTCCAGGGCCACGTCGACGGCACGACCCAGTTGCGCTCGCGCACGCCGGGGGAGGCGTGGGAGGTCCTCGAGTTCGACCTGCCCGCCGAGCTCGCCCGTTACGTCGTCGAGAAGGGGTCGACGACGATCGACGGGGTGTCCCTCACCGTCGCCGCCCTCACGCCCGAGACGTTCACGGTGAGCCTCATCCCGACGACACTCGAGAAGACGATCCTCGGCGGGCTCGCCCCCGGCGCGACCGTCAACCTCGAGGTCGACGTCGTCGCGAAGTACGTCGAACGTCTCGCCGGTCAGGCGACCGCCCCGCACGGTGAGGCACGCCCGTGACCGAGCAGCTCCTCCGTCTCTTCGACGCGCAGGTCGACGTCGCCGGCTACCCGTTGTACTGGCGCGAGATCGTCGGCAACCTCTTCGGGTTCGCCTCCGCCCTCGGCGGACTCAAGCGCCGGGTGTGGGCGTGGCCGATCGGGATCGTCGGAAACGTCATCCTCTTCACGGTATTCGCCGGCGCCGCGTTCGCGATGCCCGACGGACGTCACCCCCTCTTCGGCCAGGCCGCGCGACAGGTGTTCTTCGTCATCACGAGCGTCTACGGCTGGTGGCGGTGGAACCACGTGCGCCGCGGTCGCTCAGCCGACGCCCCTGCGATCACGCCCCGCTGGGCCACGCCCCGCGAGCGCGGCGTCCTTCTCGTCCTCGCCGCGCTCGGCATCGTCCTCGCCCAGGCCGTGTTCGCCGCGGTCGGCGCCGGCTGGCCCGCCCCGCGCTGGTACTACTGGGCCGACGCCTGGATCTTCGTCGGCTCGATCGTCGCCACCTACGCCATGGCCCGCGGGTGGACCGACTTCTGGCTCGCGTGGATCGCCGTCGACCTCGTCGGCGTCCCGCTCCTCTGGGTCTCGCACTACTACCCCTCGGCGGTCCTCTACGCCGTCTACGGGGCACTCGTCGTCTCCGGATTCGTGGTCTGGAGGCGCGCGGCGGTCGTCGAGACCCCGCGGACAGGCATCGATGGCAAGGGAGCTGTGGCATGACGACGCAGAGCGGAACGCCCGTGACGACCGGGACGGACGAGCACGTGGATGCGCGCCGGTTCGCCCGCATCGAGGACGCCCTCGAGGCGATGCGGCAGGGACGCCCCGTCCTCGTCCTCGACGACGAGGACCGGGAGAACGAGGGCGACGTCGTCGCCGCCGGTCAGACCCTCACCGACGAGTGGATGGCGTGGATGATCCGCCACGGCTCGGGCTACGTGTGCGCCCCGATGCCGGACGAGTGGGCCGACCACCTCGACCTGCCGCCGATGGTGGCGCGCAACGAGGACACCCGCCGCACCGCCTACACGGTGACGTGCGACGCCCGCGACGGTGTGACGACGGGCATCAGCGCCGCCGACCGCGCCCACACGGTGCGGCTCCTCGCCGACCCGTCGATCGACGCGGGCGACCTCGTGCGTCCCGGCCACATGGTGCCGCTGCGGGCGCGACCGGGCGGTGTCCTCGAACGCCGCGGCCACACCGAGGCCACCGTCGACCTCTGCCGCCTCGCCGGCCTCGAGCCGGTCGGCGCGATCGCCGAGCTCGTCCACCACGACGGCACGATGATGCGCGCCCCCGCCGTCCTCGCCCTCGGTGCCGAGACCGGCCTGCCCGTCGTGACGATCGAGCAGCTCGCGGCCTACCGGTCGCGGCACGACCGGGTGCTCCGTACCGCGGCGACGCGGCTCCCCACCGACGACGGCCTCTTCACGCTCATCGGGTACCGCGACCTCCTCACCGGGGCCGAGCACGTCGCCCTCGTCTCCCCACGTGGCCTGCACGGCGATCTCGCGTCGGCGCCGGAGGGTGTCACGACCCCTCGCGACGACACCTCGCCGCAGGGACGGGTCCTCGCCCGGGTCCACTCGGAGTGCCTCACCGGTGACGCCTTCGGCTCCCGCCGATGCGACTGCGGCCCCCAGTTCCGGGCCGCGCGCCGCATCGTCGCCGACGAGGGTGGCCTCCTCGTCTACCTCCGTGGTCACGAGGGCCGCGGCGTGGGCCTCCTCGCCAAGCTCGCCGCGTACGAGCTCCAGGACGAGGGCGCCGACACCGTCGAGGCCCAGACCCGACTCGGCCTGCCCGTCGACGCCCGCGAGTACGGCGCCGCCGCCGCGATCCTCGCCGACCTCGGCGTCGAGTCCGTCGACCTCCTCACGAACAACCCCGCGAAGCGCGAGGGACTGCTCGCCGCCGGGTTCGGCGACGTCGGCACCCGCCCCCTCCACGCCGACGTCAACGCCGACAACGTGCGCTACCTCCGCACGAAGGCCGAACGCATGCGCCACACCTTCGCCGAGACCGACCTCCACGTCCCCGGCGAGGACTGACACCCACCCCTCGCCGGCCCGCCCGGCCGACCGACCCGCGAACGAAGGAGACCCACCGATGAGTGGAGCAGGAGCCCCCGACATCACCGCCGACGGCAGGGAGCTGCGCGTCGCGATCGTCGCTGCCTCGTGGCACACCGAGATCATGGACGCCCTCGTCGCCGGTGCGCAGCAGTACCTCGACGAGTGCGGCTGCACCGACGTCGAGACCGTGCGCGTCCCCGGCAGCTTCGAACTGCCCGTCGTCGCACAGGAACTCGCGAAGACGTACGACGCCGTCGTGGCGCTCGGCGTCGTCATCCGCGGCGGCACCCCGCACTTCGACTACGTCTGCGGGGCCGCGACGACCGGCCTCACGACGGCGAGCCTCCAGACGGAGACGCCCATCGGGTTCGGCGTCCTCACCTGCGACGACGAGCAGCAGGCCCGCGACCGCTCCGGCCTGCCCGGCAGCTCCGAGTCGAAGGGTCACGAGGCCGCGTCCGCCGCCGTCGCGACCGCCGTCACCCTCAAGCGCCTCCGCAGCAGCACCGAGCCCGAGCTCTGATGCTCACCCTCTCCCCGCCGGGGCGTGCCGTCCGCCGCACGCCCCGGCCGTCCCCCTCCGACGGAGCGGACATGGGCGCCTTTCGCCATGCGAACGCGATGACGCCCCTCCCCACCACGACCGATAGGCTCACCGCGTGAAGACCTTTGAGGACATGTACGCCGAGATCCTCGCCAAGTCGCAGGAGCGCCCCGAGGGATCGCGCACCGTGACCGAACTCGACGCGGGGGTCCACTTCATCGGCAAGAAGGTCGTCGAGGAGGCGGCCGAGGTGTGGATGGCCGCCGAACACGAGGGCGACGACCGCTCCGCCGAGGAGATCAGCCAGCTGCTCTACCACACCCTCGTGCTCATGGTGGCGCAGGGAATCTCGCTGGAGGACGTCTACCGGCATCTGTGACGCCGGCCCGCTGCACGATCGGCCGCGCCACCGCCCGGCGACGCCGTCGGCCCCGGCCCCGGCTCCGACTCCGACTCCGACTCCGGTCGAGCGGACCTCCGCCCCACGACGCCCCGTCCTTCCCCCACCTGCCCTCCCAGGAGAGATCCATGCTGCGTGTCGCCGTCCCCAACAAGGGATCGCTGTCCGAGTCCGCCACGACGATGCTGCGCGAGGCCGGCTACAGCGTTCGCCGCGACGCCAAGGAACTCGTCCTCGTCGACGCCGACAACGACATCGAGTTCTTCTACCTCCGTCCTCGTGACATCGCCGTCTACGTCGGTGCGGGCACCCTCGACGCCGGTATCACCGGTCGCGACCTGCTCCTCGACTCCGGCGTCGAGGCCCACGAGGTCCTCCCGCTCGGGTTCGCCCGGTCGACGTTCCGATTCGCGGGCCGCGCCGGCGTCGCCGGGTCCGCCACCGACCTCCAGGGCCGCCGCATCGCGACGTCCTACCCGGGCCTCGTGCGCCACCACCTCGCCGAGCGGGGTGTCGAGGCCGACGTCGTCCGCCTCGACGGCGCCGTGGAGACGTCGATCACCCTCGGTGTCGCCGACGTCATCGCCGACGTCGTCGAGACCGGCACGACGCTCCGCAACCAGGGCCTCGTCACGTTCGGTGAGCCCATCCTCAAGAGCGAGGGCGTCCTCATCGCCCGACCCGACCCGGCCCAGCCCGACCGCCTCGAGATCCTGCGACGCCGGCTCTCCGGGGTCATCACGGCCCGCACGTACGTGATGATGGACTACGACATCCGGGTGGAGCTCGTGGACCGCGCCACCCGGATCACGCCCGGCATCGAGTCACCGACGGTGTCTCCGCTCCACGACGAGCAGTTCGTCGCCGTCCGCGCCATGGTGCCGCGCGTCGGCATGAACAAGGTGATGGACGAGCTGTACGGCCTCGGTGCCCGCGGCATCCTCGTCACCGACATCGCCGCCTGTCGCCTGTAGGTCCCCGCCGGAGGAGGTCGCCGTGAGCACGTCGTCGGAGTCGAACCCGTCACCCCGCGCCGAGGGCGCTCGAGCAGGCGCTGCCGGGCGCGCCCGTCCCCGCCGCGACCCCTATGCGGTCATCCGGCCACGCCGCGGTCGGGTCGTCCCCGTCGTCGCCGCCGCGCTCGTCTTCGTCACGTTCACCCTCTCGGCCGTCATCGTGCCGGGGCAGGCGGCCCAGAAGGGCGACTGGGCGATCTCCGACCGGCTGCTCATGTTCCTCATGGGCGTCGCCATCGCGTGGTTCCTCCTGCGGTTCGCGCAGATCCGCGCCGTGCCCACCCGTGAGGGACTCGCGGTGCGCAACCTCCTCATCACCCGTGAGCTCGAGTGGGCCGAGATCGTCCACCTCCAGTTCGGTGGCGGCTCGCCGTGGGCGTATCTCGACACGGCGGACTTCGAGACGGTGCCGCTCATGGCTGTGCAGAAGGCCGATGGGGAGTTCGGACGCGCCGAGGCCGCCCGTCTCGCCGCCCTCATCGACTACCACTCCGCCCGCGAGCCCGAGCCGGCGTCGTCGATGCCCCCGGCCACCGCGGCCGACCCGCACCCCGACGCCACCGACGCGGCTCCGCACGACCCTGACCTCACGGGGTCCGACACCTCCGAGGACGACGGCACCGACACGTTCCGCTGAGGCCGTCGCCTCCCGACGAGGCTGCGGCGGCAGCCGTTCACGCCTCGGGCGTGCCCCGTTCCGGTCCGTCCTCGTCGTGGGGAGGTCTCGTCGCGCCGGGGCGGTGCTCCTCGTCGAGCGGCCGGCGCTCGTGCGGGTCACGATCGGCGGCGGTCCTGACCGTCGTGGTGTCGGCCTCGTCCGCACCACGTGGGTCGTCGCGAACGGAGGTGCTCGCCCGGGCGCGGTCGAGCACCTCGGGCGTCCGCGACCCGTCGGGGTCGTCGTCGGAATCGTGATCGGCGCCGTCGAGGACGAAATCGGGCAGGTAGTCGCCCTCGTCGCCACCGAGCGTGTAAGAGGTGGGAATCCCGGCGAAGGCCTCCTCGAACGACAGGCCGGTCACCATGAGCAGATCGAGGACGATCGAACGCACCTGCGCCCGGATGACCTCCGACGACAACGTCGGACGAGACGTGACGTACGTCGTCATCTCCCCGAGCTCGTACATCGCCGCACGATGCCCGTCGGGCAGGTGGCGGTCCTGGAGGTCCTCCGCCATGGCGGCGGTGATCTGCGCGAGCTCGTCGACCATGTCGATGTACCCCTTGGGGACGACCTCGCCCTGACGTAGCGCGATCGTCGCCCGCCGCACGAGCACCCGCAGGTTGCGCATCGCCCGGTCGAGAGGGGGGAGGAGATCGGCGATCTCCTGCACGGCGGGGAGGTGACGACGCCGGAACGGGGAGGACCGGATCACCGACAGGCCGTCGTCGGCGAGCGACTCGAGCGTCGCGAGGGCCTCCTCGCTGTCGCGGGCGCGGGCGAGGGCGCGTTCGGCGCGGGCGAGGTCGCGTTCCCGCAAGGACGCCGTCGTCTCGGCGAACAGCTCGGACATCTCGGAGACGATCTCGGCCGTGTGCTGCCGAGGACGCCGCAACGGCGAGGCCGGGGTGATCGTCGAGGCGAGGAGCGCGACGACACCGCCGACGACCGCGTCGATCCATCGCGACAGGGCCTGGTCGGGTTGGGCGACGAGGATCGTCACCATCGCCGACTGCAGACCGGCCTGCGTCGTCGGTAGCACCCGGCCGTCCACGACTGTCATGATCGCCATCGACGAGAAGACGATGAGCGCGAGCTGCCAGTACCCGCTGCCGATGATCGAGACGGCGACGTCACCGATGAGGACGCCGACGGCGACGCCGAAGACGATCTGCACCGCCCGTTCGATGCGCTGCCCGAACGAGAACCCGAGCGCGACGACGGCGGCGACGGGCGCGAAGAACGGCTGCGTGTGCCCGATGATGTCGCGCGAGATGAACCAGGCGATCGCGGCGGAGAGGGCGATCTGGGTGATGAAGAACAACCTCTCCTGCAACCGCCGGTACCGCTTGGCGAGGGAGTCGCGCCCACGACGACCCGCCGCGACGGTGCGTCGCGCGAGGGCGTCCTGCAACTCGCTTGGGTGGGGCACGGGCACACCCCCACGATAAGCGGCCCGGGCGTCTCTGCCCACGGGCTCCGGCCACGACGATCATGGCGAGTCCCCGCAGGTCGTGATCGGCCGTCGTGGACGACGGCCCGGCCCGTGCGCCGCAGTTCCTAGACTGGCCGCGTGAGCCTCGCGACCCGTGTCATCCCGTGCCTCGACGTCGACGCCGGACGCGTCGTCAAGGGCGTCAACTTCGAGAACCTCCGCGATGCGGGGGACCCCGTCGAACTCGCCCGCACGTACGCGGCGCAGGGTGCCGACGAACTCACCTTCCTCGACGTCACCGCGAGCAGCGGCGACCGGGAGACGACCTACGACGTCGTCGCCCGCACGGCCGAGCAGGTCTTCGTCCCCCTCACCGTAGGCGGCGGGGTGCGCAGCGTCGTCGACGTCGACCGACTCCTGCGGGCCGGGGCCGACAAGGTCGGCGTCAACACGGCGGCGATCGCCCGGCCGGAGCTCATCGACGAGGTCGCCGCGCGGTTCGGCGCGCAGGTGCTCGTCCTCTCGGCCGACGTGCGCCGCCAGCCCGAGGGCTCCGCGCATCCCCGCTGCGAGAGCGGCTTCGAGGTGACGACCCACGGCGGGCGCCGCGGGACGGGCCTCGACGCGCTCGCCTGGTGCGAGGAGGCGGCCCGGCGCGGGGCGGGCGAGATCCTCCTCAACTCGATGGACGCCGACGGCACCAAGGCGGGCTTCGACCTCGAACTCCTCGGGGCCGTGCGGGCGCGGGTCGACGTGCCGCTCGTCGCGAGCGGCGGTGCGGGAGACGTCTCGCACTTCCTCCCCGCCGTGCGTGCCGGCGCCGACGCGGTGCTCGCCGCGAGCGTCTTCCACTTCGGTGAGATGACCGTCGCCGACGTCAAGCGCGCCCTCGCCGAGGGCGGCGTCGAGGTCCGCTGACCGACGTCCACCCGCGCGCGGTGCGGGACGGCGTCGCTGGCCGCGACCTCGGCACGGCGCGCGGGCAGCAGGGTGCGCTCTCGACGACGGACACGTCTGCGTCGGGGTCGACGGGCCCTGCACCTCACCGCATCTGCGGCGTGGCGCCCTGCCGGCGTGCGGAAGACGGCCCGGAACGGACGGCGGCCCCGGTGGGGGGGACCGGGGCCGCTGGGTCCTGCACAGCCGGGGGGAGGCTGACGAACCATCGCCAGAGTACGAGGCGGACGCACGACTTGAGGTCAGGAAAGCCCTTGCGCGAGTACGAAATCGGTAAAGAAGTGCTCAGTGGGCGCCGGCGCGGGCGGCGTTCGCCAACGTGATGGCGCGAGCGGTGCCGGTCGTCACCCAGTGCGGGGTCGACGCGTCCCCGAGGCGGGCCCGTAGGCGACGTGCGTCGAGTTCGGGGACGAGTGCGGCGGCCGTGCGGCGAGGGTGGTGCGTCGTCCCGAGGAGCGACAGGAGCATCCGCGTGTCGGGGCGGGCCTCGTCGCGGGCGGCGGTGACGTCGTCGGCGAGGACGACCGTGCGCACCCGTTCGAGGATCTCGTCGCGGAGCGGGACGTCGAGGAGGGGATGGCGGACCCGTGGCAGCATGCCGAGCACCGTGTCCTCCTCCGCGCCGAGGACGCCCTCGTCGACGAGGCGGCGACGCTCGGCGCCGAGGACGGGGCGGGCGCAGTCGAACACCCACCGCCACGGCGTGCGGGGCACCCGGACGGTCGCGACGTTCGCGAGGACCTCGTCGAGGACGGGGTGGCCGGTCGGGGTCTCGTCCTCGACGCGCACCGTGCGCCCGGGGCAGGCGAGGCGCCCTGCGAGGGCGAGGTCGGCGAACGCCGCCCCCGCGACGAGACACGGCAGGTCGGTCACCGCGTGGCGGCCCTCCGGCGACGTGCCGAGGACGAGCATCTGGTCGACGACGGCCGCGGTCATGAGCCGATCGTCGCAGACCACGTCGTGATGGCGCGGGAGGGCGTCCACGCCGTGAACCCGCCGATGTGTCCGACTCGCTCGACGGCGATGCGGCCGAGGAACCCGCCGTGCCGACGGTGGGCGGCGAGGAGGAGCGCCTCGGTCTCGTGCGTCACCGCGTTCGCGACGATGCGACCGCCCGGGCGCAGGGCCGCGAGGCAGAGGTCGAGCAGGCCCGGGGCGGTGAGTCCGCCGCCGACGAACACCGCGTCGGGGGTCGGCAACCCGTCGAGGGCCTCGGGGGCCCGCCCGACGACGACCTCGAGACCGGGGGCGCCGAGCGTCGCGGCGTTGCGGGTGATGCGCTCGGCCCGGTCCGCGCGCGGTTCGACGGTGACGGCGCGGCACGACTCGTGGGCGCGCAACCACTCGATGCCGATGCTGCCCGAACCGCCACCGACGTCCCAGAGGAGCTCCCCGGGACGCGGCGCGAGGAGGGCGAGGGTCACCGCCCGCACCTCGCGCTTCGTGATCTGGCCGTCGTGCTCGTACGCCTCCTCGGGGAGGCCGGGGGTGAGGCCCCAGTCGTCCGAGGCGGGCGTGCCGGGGGTCGAGGCGCCCGGGGAGGTCGCGGCAGCGACGGGTGCGGCGGTGTCGGACACGGATGCGTCGGACACGGATGGTGCGTCGTGGGCGGAGGGCATGGTCTCCAGCCTACGGCGGGCGTGGTCGGCGGCCGGGTGGGCGTCGGGGTGGCCGGGACCTCCCGCCGCACGTCGCGGCACCTACATCCGCTGCTCCACCCCGAGGGTGAATCGGGCACGCAGCCGCGTCACCGGGGCGAGGCGTTCCACCGGGCCACGCAGGTGCCCGGCGGGCCGTTCGACGCACCACGTCGACACCTCGGCGAGGCCGAGGGTGACGACGAATGCGACGAGGGTCGAGCCGACTCGCCCGACGTGGGGGTCGAGGTGCGCGGGCAGGCCGAGGACCACCGGGTAGTGCCACACGTAGAACGCGTAGGAGACCCGCCCGACGTGCGCCATCCGCGGGGAGGCGAGGACGGTCGCGACGGGGGAGTCGGGGACGAGGACGACCACGCCGACGACGGCAGTCGCCGCGAGCGCGACGAGCGTGAGTCCGCCGAGGTAGGTCCACCTCGGGTCCTCCATGAGGCGCGGGGAGGTGACGGTGACGAGCCCGATCACGGCGGCCCCGGCGACGGCCGCCGCGGTCCAGGCGCGCCGTGCGCCGGGCGAATCCGCTCGGACCGCACCGGTGTCGAGGCCGAGGGCGAGGAGGGCTCCGGCGAGGAGTCCGTCGACGTGGGTGTCGGTCGAGTGGTACCAGTCGGTGTGGCCGGGCACGTGGCCGAGGCCGACGGCGGCGCGCCACACCCCCACGGCGACGATCGCGAGCGCGACGACGCCCATGAGCGACCGCCGGGACAGGTGCCGCAGCCCCGCGAGGAGGAGCGGCGGCCACAGGAGGTAGAACTGCGCCTCCACCGAGAGCGACCACAGGTGCCCGTCCCACGTCGTCGCCCCGCCGGTCGCGGGGAAGGCGTAGTTGTAGACGCCCGCGAGCACGGCGACGGCGTTGAGCGTGATCTGCGGCAACGCCTCGGGGCGGGTGACGGCGGCGACGACGAGGCCGACGGCGAGGAAGGTCACGACGGCCGGGAGCAGCCGGAACGCCCGCCGCAGCCAGAAGCCGACGAGGTCGATCGCACCCGTGCGGGTCGCCTCGTCGAGGAGCAGCGCCGTGATGAGGAACCCCGACAGGACGAAGAAGAGGTCGACACCGATGAACCCGCCGTGGAGGAGGTCGGCGTGGACGGTGAGGACGAGGACGATCGCGACGGCGCGGATCCCGTCGAGACCGGGCAACCGCGTCCGTCCCCGGGCCGGGGCGTCCTCGGGACGGTGGGCGGTCACCCGTCCGCGGAGTCGGCGTCGGCGGGGATGGAGCGGCCGACGATCGTGCCCGACCGGTCGATGCAGATGACGTCGACGGTCACCGGTGCGCCGCCGAGGACATCCGTCGCCTGTGCGGCGGCGGTGCGCGCGACGGCGTCACCGAGGGGCACGCCCGCCTCCCGGCACAACGTGAGGGCCTCGAGGCCGGTGTTGCCTGCGCGGATCCGCGCGGCGAGGCCGGCGTGGGCGCCCGCCTCGACCGCGAGCCCGGCGAGGTGGTCGAGGTCGACCTGTGAGCGTCCGGAGTGCAGGTCGAGGTGCCCGGCCGCGAGCTTGGAGAGCTTGGCGAACCCCCCGCAGATCGTCAGCCGGTCGACGGGGTGGCGGCGGAGGTGCTTGAGCACGGCGCCGACGAAATCGCCCATGTCGAGCAGGCTCGTCTCCGGCAGGTCGTACTCGGCGACGACGACCTTCTCGCTCGTCGAGCCGGTGCATCCGGCGACGTGGGTGTGGCCGAGGGCGCGGGCGACGTCGATGCCACGGTGGATGGAGTCGATCCACGCCGCGCACGAGTAGGGGACGACGACGCCGGTCGTGCCGAGGATCGAAAGGCCACCGAGGATGCCGAGGCGCGGGTTCCACGTCTGCGCGGCGATCCTCTCGCCGTCGACGACCCCGACCGTCACCTCGAGATCGGGTGCCACGCCGTGGGATTCGGCGACGGCGGTGACGTGCTCGGTGACGAGTCGGCGGGGAACCGGGTTGATCGCCGGTTCACCCACCTCGAGCGGCAGGCCGGGGAGCGTGACCGTGCCGACCCCGGGCCCGGCGACGAACGTCACCCCGGAACCCGGCTCGCCGCGGCGCACGGTCGCCTCGACGACGGCGAGGTGGGTGACGTCGGGGTCGTCACCGGCGTCCTTCGTCACCGAGGCGCGCGCCCACGGGCCGCGCTCGTCCTCGCCGCGCTCCTCGCGGGTGAGCGCGAAGGCGGGGGTGCGGCCCTTGGGCAGCGTGATCGTCACGGGGTCGGTGAACTCCTCGCCGAGGAGGGCCGCCGTCGCAGAGGTCGCCGCCGCGGTCGCGCACGCTCCCGTCGTCCACCCCGGCCGCAACCCGGTGTGGTCGAGCTGCGCCTGGCGCCCACCGGTTTTCGCCCCCGGTGCCGCGGCGGCGGGCGTCGTCGTCGCGGCCTCGGACGTGGGCGTCGGTGCGGCGTCGGGATCGGCGTGGGCGTGCTGCGGCTCTGTCACGCCGACATCGTGCCAGCCGCGCCCCGTCGTGCGGGCGCCGCCCGGCGGCGTCGTCGCGCGATCCTCCGGGCCCTGCGCCGACGTCGCGCCCTGAGAACGGAGTCGACGTGGCCGATCGCGCCACGGGAAGACGACGACCTGCGCCGATGCCGGCCGTGACCGGATCGAATCCGTTCTGAGGGCGCCACGTCGAGACAGCGACTGGCGTCGCGAGGCCTCCCGTGGGGTGCGGACACGTCGACGAGGCACCCGCGCGGGGTGCGGTCGAGGTGGGGTGGGCTGCCACACTGGCGGGCATGGCACCCACGCGCATCCTTCTGCTCGGCGGCACCTCCGAGGGGCGGCAGCTCGCGCGCGACCTCGTCGGGCTACCCGGGGTCGAGCTCACGAGTTCCCTCGCCGGTCGGGTGCGTTCGCCCGAGCAGCTTCCGGGCGAGGTGCGCATCGGCGGGTTCGGTGGGGTGAACGGGCTCATGGCGCACCTGTTCGCGGAGAAGGTCGATCTCGTCATCGACGCGACGCACCCGTTCGCGGCGGAGATGACGCACAACGCCGCGAAGGCGTGCTCGATCACCGGCGTCCCTCTCGTCCGCGTCGATCGCCCCGCCTGGCAGCCGCTGCCCGGTGACACGTGGCACGAGGTCGACACGCTCGCGGAGGCGGCGCGGACCGCCGATCGGATCGGGACCCGCCTGTTCGTCACGACGGGCCGCCAGGAGGCGAGCGAGTTCGCCGGGGTGAAGGCGTGGTGCCTCATGCGGAGCGTCGAGGCCCCCGAACCACCGCTGCCGGCCCACCACGAGATCCTCCTCGCGAAGGGGCCGTTCGTCGTGCCCGAGGAGGTCGCCCTCATGCGCGACCGCCGCATCGACTGCCTCGTGACGAAGAACAGCGGCGGTGGCGCGACGATCGCGAAGATGTCCGCCGCTCGTGAGCTCGGCATCCCCGTCGTCCTCGTCTCCCGACCGCCGCTGCCTCCCGGCCTCCTCACCGTCCCCGACCCCGAGGCCGCCGTCGACTGGGTCGCCCGCCGCCTCGTCCGCTGATCGTCGAACCGTCCGGCTCTCCCGACCTCAGGACACCCACCGGTCGAGCGGCGTCGCCGTGTAGGCGGCCGCGGCCTCGAGTCGTGCGAGGGCGGGATTGCCGTGCACCGCTCGGGTCAGCGCCTCGTACGTGTCCGCGCCGAGTTCGAGGCCGTGGACGCCGAACAGTTCCGTCTCGCTGTCCGAGGCGACGGCCACGGTGAGGAGGGCGCGTTCCCGGGGCTGCAGGTCCTGGACGTTCGCGCCGCGGGAGACTGGGCACGTCTGGTCCGGATCCGATCGGGGTCGGCCCCACGCCTCTCGTCGCGCCGTGGCCTACACGCGGCGACCCCGGCGGGCCACGTGTCTCTGCTCACCGGGGCGGGCGCGGGCGTGACCACGGGCGGGTGCCGGCCGCTGTGAGAGGCATCGGGATCGATGTCGATGGAACGGTGCCCTTCCGCCATCCCGCCGTACGTCACCGCTCGCACGACGGGGCCGACGCTGCAGGTGCGGGGTTCGCACGCACCGCGCATCGTCGACGGTGCGCGCGGGTCGCGTCGTCCGTGTCACGGGGTCCTCGGTCTCCCGCGGCGCCGAGGGCGTCCGGGTGCCGCTGCAGCGGCACTACTCCCGCAACACCTGGCGGACGGTGAACAGCGGCGTCATCCGCGCGAGCGGTGCGTTCATGCTCACGGCGCAGCCTCCCCGCAAGGGCATGAACACCTACCGTGTCCAGGTCGCGCCGCAGGGGCCGTGGGCGCGGTCCACCTCCCGGCCGTTCGTCATCCGGGGGCGCTGAGACCCCCGCCGGGGGCCCGCCGTCGCCGGACGGGTGGTCCCCGCTGAGGACGCACGGCCCGGGACCCCCGACTCCCGCTCCCACGCCTTCGCCGCGCCCGTAGAGTGCTCGGGCGGCGTGAAGGAGGAACGGATGAGCGAGGACACGACCCTCACCGGCGGCCACCCCGTGCACGTCCACGGGTGGATCGGGGCCGCGGCGCCCCTGCCGGCCTCCGCGCGCGCTGACATCGCCTTGGCCGACCTCGTCGTCGGCGGTCGTCGTCACCTCACCGCCCTCGGCGTCCCCGAGGAGCGCCGCGTCGTCCTCGGACCCGTCGACCCCGCCCTCGACGCCCTGCGCTCCCTCGGGCCCGGGCAGCGGGGTGTCGTCGTCGCGAGTGGTGATCCCGGCTTCTTCGGCATGGTCCGCCGTCTCCACGGCGCCGGTCTCGACCTCGTCGTCCACCCCGCCCCGTCGGCGTGCGCGCTCGCGTTCGGGCGGGCCGGGTTGCCCTGGGAGGACGCCCAGATCGTCTCCGCGCACGGCCGCGATCTCCGGCGCGCCGTCAACGTCATCCGCGCCCACGAGCGCGTCGCCGTCATGACGACCGTCGGCGCCGGGATCCGCGAGATCGCCGCCGCCCTCACCTCCTGGCCGCGGCGTCTCGTCCTCGTCGAACACCTCGGCGAGGAGGGCGAGCGGGTGCGGTGGTTCACCCGCGAGGAGGCCCTCGCCCTCGACCCCGCCGACATCGGCGAACCCAACGTCGTCCTCGCTGTCACCGACGGACTCGAGGGGGACCCCACGGGGGACACGGCCGCGCCCTCGCCGTGGAGCGGCCCCGGCATGCCGTGGCGTCTCGGCGAGCGCGGCACCCACGCCCGCGCCGCCGACCTGCGCACCGACCCCCTCTCGGCTCTCGTCGTCGGCGCGTTCGGCGCTGCTCCTGGAGACCTCGCTCTCGTCGACGGCGACCCGCTCGTCGCCGCGGCGGTGGAGGAACGCGGTGCGGCCGTGCGGGGGGCGTCGCCGGCCCCGACACTCGCGGGCCTGCCCGCCCTCGACGAACCCGACCTCGTGTTCCTCGCCGTTCCCGGAGCCCCCGACCTTGCTGCCGTCGCCGACTGGGACCGCGCCCGCTGCGTCGTCCTGGCGGGCGAAGGACCCGCACCGCACGACCTCGGCGAGGCGCCCGCGGGGTGGGGGATCTCCGCTCTCACCGTCCCCCGGATGACGCCCGCCCCCATCGACGCCCCGGTCGACGCACCGCCCACCCGCCACCTCGTCATCGGACACCGCCTCCAAGGAGCCCCATGAGCACGCCCACCCCGCTCGGCCTGCCCGCGCTCGACGACCTCGCCTGGCCCATCAGCGGCCGTGCCGCCGAGGTTGCCGCGGCCCTGCGGTCGCGCCAACCCGTCGACCTCGACGACCCGATGGGCGTCGTCGGTGGTGACCTCCCGGAGAACCTCGTCCGCGCCGCCGAGGCCCCCGCCGCGCGCGTCGTCGTCACCGACATGGATCCCGCGCTCGTCGTCGGCATGTCACCGATCCCCGTCGCCGTGCTCACCCCGCCGACCCTCGTCGTCGGCGTCGGCCTCCGCGACGGCGTCGACGCCGCCACCCTGCGCGGCCACGTCGACCGGGTGCTCGCCGACAACCTCCTCGCCGCCGCCGCGCTCGCGGCCCTCGCCACCGTCGACGGCAAGGCCGACGACCCGCAGGTGCAGGCATTCGCCGACGGACTCGGCGTCCCCGTCCGCGCCTTGCCCGCCGAGACCCTCGACGCCCAGGCCGTTCCCACCCCGAGCGACGTCGTCGCCGACGCCGTCGGCACCCGCAGCGTCGCCGAGGCCGCCGTCCTCGCCTGCGGGGCGCGGCTCGTCGTCCCCAAGCACGTCTCCGGAAGCTCGACCGTCGCCGTCGGTCGTCTCGCCCCCGAGGAGCTCTCGTGACCGTCCACTTCATCGGTGCCGGACCTGGTGCCGCCGATCTGCTCACGCTGCGGGCCGTCCGCATCCTCGAGTCGAGCCCCGTCTGCCTCTACGCGGGCGCGCTCGTGCCGCCGGAGGTCCTCGACCACTGCCCGCCCGGCGCGCGACTCGTCGACACCGCCGACCTCGACCTCGAGGCGATCACGGCAGAACTCGTCGCCGCCCACGAACGCGGCGAGGACGTCGCGCGGCTCCAGTCGGGCGACCTGTCGGTGTACTCCGCGGTGTCGGAGCAGATCCGGCGGCTGGAGGAGGCCGGGGTGCCGTACTCCCTCACGCCGGGTGTGCCCGCGTTCGCCGCGGCCGCCGCGTCGCTCGGGCAGGAACTCACGGTGCCCACGGTCGGGCAGACGATCATCCTCACCCGCGCCTCCCGCAACGCGACCACGATGCCGCCGGGGGAGGAGCTCGACAACCTCGCGCGCACGGGCGCGCTCCTCGTCCTCCACCTCGCGACGAACCTCGTCGAGGACGTCGTCGAGACCCTCCTGCCGCACTACGGCGAGGACTGCCCCGCCGCCGTCGTCGCCATGGCGAGCCGTGACGACGAGGTCGTCGCCCGGTGCCGACTCGCCGACCTCGCGACCACGGTGCGCGGCAAGGGGATCCGCCGCACGGCGCTCCTCTTCGTCGGACGCGCCCTCGAAGCGGGGGACTTCGAGGACTCCCACCTCTACTCCACCGCCTGCGCCGCCGCCCGCCGCGACGACCCCCTCCCGCCTCCGCTGCTCCGGAGTTGACCGACGTCAGCGCGGTTCACCGGATGCGGGTCGTGTCGGCCCCACGACGGTTCCTCTGCGGACCCCGCCGTCATATGACGAGATATGTAGAACGAGACCGGCAGGGGAGGGATACGCATGACCATGACAAGTGTCGACCTCGACCCGGAGCTCATCGCACGCGCCCGTGAGGTCACCGGTGAGCGCACCAATGGGGCGGTGATCGACCTCGCGCTTCGTCGCCTGGTCGCGTCCCGTCAGAAGGGCACCATGATCGAGGCAATCGCCGAGCTCGACGGCCTGGCCGAGGGGTTGGCGGCTCCCGTCGTCACTCCGCCGTCGACACGACCGACTACCTCGTCGACAACTCGATCTGGTCGCGGCTGAGCCTGGGGACCCGGCGGTCGCCGACCGGTTGCGACGTATCAAGCGCTCGCCGGCCGACTATCTCGTCACCTGCCCACCGCAGGTGCTCGAGTTCTGCCGTGCCGCACGCGATCCGCAGGAGTGCGACGAGTACCGGCGACGCATCTCGATGGGGTTCCCACTCGAACGGGCGCCGGAGGAATCGCTCGTTCTCGACATGCAGTCCGCGCTGTGGAAGACAGGTCTGGTCCGTGCCGCCGGCGCCATCGACATCCTCATCGCGGGGTATGCCATCGCGAACGACGCCACAGTGCTCAGCGCCGACCACGACTTCGTGCACATCGCCGAGTGAGTGCCCTGCGACAGGAATACGTCCCGCCCTCGCTCTGAGGAGCGCCCATCGATTCCGCGGGGGTCACCACCACGGCGCGCTCCACGCTCCGCCTGAGCAGGGGAGTCACGGGGCGGCTGCTCACGCCGTCGAGGGCGTCGTCCACTCCTCGCGGAGCAGGGCGAAGTGGAGGTCGTCCCACCACGTGCCGTCCCAGGCCAGGACGACACGTGAGGCGTGGCCCTCCTGCCGGAATCCGATCTTCGTGAGCACGCGGGCCGAGGCGCCGTGCTGGGCGAAGCACACCGCCGTCATGCGATGCACCGGCAGGTGCGTGAACATGACGTCGCAGAAGGCGCGGCCCGCGCGGGTCGCGACGCCCGCGCCCCACACGTCGGGGTGCAGCGTGTACGCGAGCGAGCACTCCCACCAGTGGGTGGGGCCCACGATCGACTTGGTCGGGGTGAGTCGACCCGCGACCTCGCCCACGGGTCGGCCGTCGCGCTCGACGAGGAACCACAGCGCCGCCGGATCGGCCAGCCGCTCCTGGAGGAACCGTGCCGTCGCCGCCCGGTCGAGCGGTGGCCGCGACGTGTACCGGGCGACCTCCGGGAGGGACCGCCACGTCGTCACCGCGTCGACGTCGGCGGACGTCAGGGGACGCAGCACGATCCCCGCGCCGGCGTCGAACGGGCCGGTCGTCGCGGCGACGGCCGCGTGGAGCTCGCCCTCCTCGACGATCGGCACGACCGGGGCGCCGAGACGCCCGGCCGCGGTGCCCGGTGACCGTTCAGTCAAGAGCGCCCTTGCGGAGCACGATGCTGCTGCCGCGCTCGCGGGTGCCGGTGACGACGACGACCGCCGCGCCGACCATGTTCTCGTAGAAGCCCGCCCGGGGCAGGGCCGCGACCTCGACGTCGCCCGCGAACAGCGGCTCGTACCGCTCCCAGCTCGGCGGTGGGTTGCCGTCGTCGTCGCCGAGGAGGATGACCTGCTCGTCGGAGGTCATGTCGAGCGGCATGAGCTCGAGGACGGCCGCGAGGAGATCGACGATCTCGACGCCGTCGGCGCGGAGCACCTGCGGGTGGACGCTGTGCGCGGGCAGGCCGGCCTCGCCGAGGACGATCTCGTCGCCCTCACCCATCTCCATGAGGGCCTTGACGAGGTCGGGGGACAGGACGGACGGGATGTGACGGAGCATCGGGAATCCTTCAGGCCGTGGGGGAGTCGGAGGTGAGTGCCGGGTCGGCGTCGGAGGTGGGCGTCGTGGCCTCGGGGTAGCGGCGCGGCGTCCACGCGACGAGTTCGCCACCGTCGGGAGCCGCGGCGCCGACGGAGCCCGCACCGCCGTGGCGGTGGTCGACACGGGTCTGGCTCGACCCGACGACGAGCATCGTGCGCATGTCGACGACCTCCGGGTCGAGGTCGTCGAGGGTCGTCACGGTGACGCGCTGACCCTCGGGGTCGCCGACGGCGCGGGCGACGATCACCGGCGTCTCGGGCGCGTGGATCGCGAGGAGGTCCTCGCGGATCTGCGCGACCTGGCTGCGCCGCTCCTTGCTCGCCGGGTTGTACATCGCGATGACGAGGTCGGCCCGGGCCGCGGCCTGCACCCGCTCCCGGACGACGTCGAACGGCTTGAGCCGGTCGGACAGCGAGATCGTCGCGTAGTCGTGGCCGAGCGGCGCACCGACGACCGAGGCGACCGCGTGCGAGGCGGTCATGCCCGGCACGACCCGCACCGGGACGCGGGAGTACCGCTCCTCGCCGGCAACCTCGAGGACCGCCGTCGCCATGCCGAACACGCCCGCATCGCCCGAGCTCACGACGACGACCCGGTGGCCGCGCATCGCGAGATCGAGGGCGAACTCGGCCCGCTCGGACTCGACCTTGTTGTCGCTGTCGTGCTTGACGAGACCGGGGCGCTCGGGCACGCGACTCACGTACGTCGTGTAGCCGACGATGTCCGTCGCCCGGGCGAGTGCCTCCTGCGCCTGCGGTGTGCGCCACTCGTCCCCGGCCGGGCCGAGCCCGATGACCTCGACGTATCCGCCCTCGGCGGGCGTTCCGGCCTCGGTCGACGGTGACGGCGACGGCGCCGACGTGGACGCCGTGTTCTCCGTGGCCGCCGCGCTGACGGCGGGAGTGGTCGTCGCGGAATCCCCTTCGGCGCGTGCGGCGCTCGGCATCCACGGCGCCGCGCCGACGCGGCTCGGGATCACGGCGAGGGAGAAGTACGGCACCTGTTCGGGGTCGACCTCGTGCAGCGGCATGACGTGCTGACGCTCGCCCATGGAGACGCGTTCGGCGTACCAGGCGTCGTCGAGGCGACCGGCCTCCTCGATCGCCTGACGCACGGCGCCGAAGGTGCGGCCGAGCTTCATGACCACGGCGCAGTCGGTGGAACGGAGCACCTCGACGAGACGGTCCTGCGGCAGCGTGCCGGGGACGACCGTGAGGAGTTCGGTGTCCTCCACCAGGGGGCGCCCGAGCGCGGCACCGCTCGCCGTGACGGAGCTGATGCCGGGGATGACGGTCGTCGGATAGCGGTCGGCGAGACGTTCGTGCATGTGCTGGTAGGAGCTGTACATGAACGGGTCGCCCTCGGCGAGGAGCGCGACGGTGCGGCCCACGTCGAGGTGGGCGGCGAGGCGGGAGGCGGCCTCGGTGTAGAAGTCGTCCATCGCGCCGCGGTAGCCGCCAGGGTGGTCGGTCGTGCCCGTCGTCACGGGGTATTGGAGGACCTCCTCGATCTGGCCCTCACGGAGGTACTCCGCGACGATGCCCCGAGCGTTCGACGGGCCCTTCGTGCCGCGGTGGTAGGCGACGACGTCGGCCGTGCGGATCGCGTCGACCGCGGCGATCGTGAGCAGCCGCGGGTCACCCGGGCCGACACCGACACCGAGGAGACGACCGGTCGTGGTGGCGGGGGCGGGGGCGCTCATGGGGACACTCGATTCGTGGGGCGAGGGGTGGGCGGGATCGGGCATGGGGTCGGTCACTCGGCCGGGGAGGCGAGGGCGTTGAGGGCGCCGCACGTGATCGCGGAACCGCCGCGGCGGCCGCGGACGGTGATGTACTCGAGGCCGAGGTCGTTCTCGACGAGCGCCTCCTTCGACTCGGCGGCGCCGATGAACCCGACGGGGATACCGAGGACGACCGCGGGCCGCCACGGCGAGTCGTGGAGCAGGTCGAGGAGGTGGAAGAGGGCCGTGGGGGCGTTGCCGAACGCGAGGACGGCGCCGTCGATGCGTTCGCCCCACATCTGCACGGCGGCGGCGGTGCGCGTGTTGCCGATCTCGCGGGCGAGCTCGGCGACGCCAGGGTTGCGCAGGAGGCAGATCACCTCGTTGTCGGCCGGGAGGCGCTTGCGGGTCACGCCGCTCGCGACCATGTTGACGTCACAGAGGATCGGCGCGCCCGCCCGCAGCGCGGCCTGCGCGGCGTCGGTGGCTCCGGGGGAGAACACGATGTCCTCGGCGAGGTCGACCTCACCGGCGGCGTGGATCATGCGGACCGCGACGCGCTCCTCGTCGGGCGTGAACCGGGCGAGGTCGGCCTCGGCGCGGATCGTCGCGAAGGAGCGGCGGTAGATCTCGGCGCCGTCGGTGATGTAGTCGTACACGTCTCGTCCTTGTCGTGGTCGTCGGCAGGGGGTGTCGGCGGGGTGTCGGCCGGGCGGGGGGCCTGTGGTGGTCGGTCAGCGGGCGGCGAGGAGGCTACCGAGGTCGTCCTGCCCCTGCGGAAGTGGTGCGCCGGTCGCGGGGGATCCGTCGGCGTGACCGGTGGCGTACTCGTCGGCGCCGGCGACGGCCTCGAGGTGCGCGCGTCGCGGGTGGCCGCAGCGTCGGTCGCAGCCGCTCACGTGGAGGGGGAGGCGTTCGTCCTGCGGCGTGGGGTCGAGGTCGGCCGCGCGGAACGTCTCGAGCGCCGCGCGGAGGTCGCCCCGCACGTCGGCACGCGACTTCTCGCATCCGGGCAGGCCCGTGCACGCGCTCGCGCCGACGGCCGGGTCGGCGGGGTCGACGACGAGACCGAGCTCGGCGGCGCGGCCCAGGAGGGCGTCGCGTTCGGCGGTGTCGAGACCGGCGAGGAGGACGCTGCGCCACGGGGTGGTGCGGACCAGCTCGTCGCCCCGGCGCGCCACGTCGGCGAGTGCGGCCCACGTCGTGGCGGGCGCCTCGCCGAGAGGCAGGACGAGGTGGGCGGCGTGCTCACCGACCGGCCCGGGCGGGACGGGCGTGCCGTCGTGGACGGGCGCGGGAGTGAATCCGTCGTCGGGGATCCCCGCCGCGCCGGCACCGACGAGCGCGTCGACGATCGCGGTGACGACGTCGTCGGACGACCGCAGTTCGGCGAGGCGCCAGCCCGTCTCCCCGGCCGCGTCGCGGGCGTCGAGGAACGCGCACGCCGCGGTGACGAGCGCGCGGGGCACGTCCTGCGCGGCAGCGACGAGGACGGGCATGCCGCCGACGACGATCTCCGCGGAGTCGGGGGAGACCCACCGGGCGGCGACGTCGGGGGCGAGGGCGAGCACGTCGCCGCGGCCGTCGTCGAGACCGAAGAGGAACCGGCCGGACAGGTCGGCGGCTCGGGGCGTGTCGAGGAGGAGGGCGTCGAGGGCGCGGACGACGTCGACGAGGCCGTGCGTGTGACCCTCCCCGTCGAGACCGGCGGTGGGGCTGACGACGACGTTGCGGACGCGTTCGTGCGTCGTCGAGGGGAGGACTCCCGCATCGGCGAGGAGCGTGCCGAGTTCGGCACCGCCCGCCTCGGAGAGGCCCCGGATCTCGACGTTGCCGCGGGCGGTGAGGTGGATCGCGTCGTGGCCGAGCCGGTGCGCGGCGTCGGCGAGGACGTCGACCTGCGCGGCGGCGAGAAGACCGCCGGGCACTCTCATACGGGCGAGGCCCCCGTCGGCCGCGGGATGCAGGCGGATCGCTCCCGGGCATCGGTCGCCGCTGACACGGGTGGGCGGGTCGGTGCTCGTCACGTCGCCGAGCCTACTGGGACGTACCGGCGGGCGTCCCGGCTCCGCGTCCACGTCGGGACCTTCGTTCGGGTCCGGACGATAGGGCGGCCCCACGCACCCCTCGACGTCAGGGGGTCGTCGTCACCGCCGTCGCGCCCGGCCCGCCCTCGTGGGGGCCGGCGGGGTCGACGGCGTGCTTCTCCCGGTGGCGCACCTGCACCCAGATGCGGTGGGCGAGGACGACGGAGCATGCCCACGCCGCCCCGACGAGCAGACCGGCGAGGACGTCCGTCGCCCAGTGCGCGCCGAGGTAGACCCGGCTCAGGCCCACGCACATCGGGTCCGCCGTGCACAGACCGATCGTCGCCCAGCGCGCGATCACGTGGCGCGCGGTGATGACCGCGAGGTAGGCGACGAGGACGGCGAGCACCGTCGTGTTCAACGTGTGTCCGCTCGGGAAGGACGGGGACGTCTCGTACGGCGGCAGCATGAACTCCCGCGGGGGACGGACGCGGTCGGTGATGCGCTTGCCGACGACGGTGAGGCACAGCGAGCCGAGCAGGCCGGTGAGGAGGAGGACGGTCGGGGTCCAGTCACGCCGATGCCACGTGAAGAGGACGAGGGCGACGACGCCGAGCAGCGGTGTGCCGATCCGCCCGGCCATGCCGGTGAGTGCGACGGCGACGTCGGTCCATCCCGGACCCCGGGCGTCCACGGCCGCGTGCAGCACCGGCTGGTCGATGGCCTCGATCCCGTCACCGGCCGCGACGGCCTCGTACACCTCCACCGCCGAATGCGTCGCGAACGCCGCCACCGCGAGCAACGCGGCCACGACGAGGAAGAACGTCACGTGGGCGGGAATCCTCGCCCGACGCGCGGCATCGGCGGCCTGGGGAACGGTCATGCCCGCCATTGTCGGTGCCACACCTGAAAGTCCGATGAGGCGATGACGCTCTCCGTGGCCGGTCGCCACGTCAGGAACCGAGCGTGCGCCACCAGGCGTCGAGGCGGTCGGTGAGGGCCGGGCCGGTCTGCATCGGGAGCGAGTGGGTGGTGTGCGCCCACGTCTCGACGAGGCCGTGGGGGAGGGTACGGGCGCGGTCGGCGGCGCGGGTGCCACCCGCGAGGGAGTCGCGTTCGGCGAGGGCGACGTACACCGGCATCGTCAGGCCACGAATCGCCTTCTCCGACAGGGGCGTCGGTGTCGGTGCGTGACCGTCGTAGTGCTCGGTGGCCAGGGCGATCATGCGGCCGAGTGGATCGTCCGTGCGGACCTCGGCCACGTCGACCCCGCCGATCTGCGCGAGCGCGTGCTCCCGCCACGTCGCGGGAACGCCGGGCAGGGACGCCACGGTCGCCCACACGAACGTCGCCGGAGCCGGATACGCCAGGGTGAACGCGGGCTCGAGGAGGGTCAGGCTCGCCACCCGTTCCGGGTGACGGCTCGCATGCGCCGCCGCGAGGGCCCCTCCGAAGGAGTGCCCGACGACGTGGACGCGAGGAAGCGACGCCCCAGCGAGAGCATCCTCGATCCAGGCCGCTTGCTCGACCTGCTCTCGCAGGGGGACGGACTGTGTCGAGAGCCCTGCGTCCCCCACCGCGTCGAGGGCGTACACGTCGCGGTGTCGCCGCAGTTCACGAACCTGGTCGGCCCACATCGGCGTCCCCGATCTCATCCCGGGGAGGAGGACCACGGGGATGGGGTCGGTCGGTCCCGACCGATCGGTGCGCCGCCAGCCGTAGAGACGAGCGGTCCCGTAGGAGGTGGCGACGTCCTCGACGGTGTCGGGACGCGGCAGGGACCGCATGGCCTCCTCGTAGGCGACGAGATAGGCCGCTCGGCCCTCGACCGAACGCCAGGAACCCACGCCGTCGCCGCCGCGGAACGCGCCTCCGAGGGCCACTCCGAGCGCGAGAGCGAGAGCCACGGCGACGCCCGTCCTGACCATCGGGCCGCTGCGGCGAGCTCTGGGTTCCCTGCCCTCGGGAGGGGGCGTGGGCCGGTGCGGACGTATTGCTTTCACGATACGACTGTATTGCTAGGGTGTGAGTGTGACAAGGGACAGCACCAGCCGCACCGACATCGTCCACGGGGTCTGGGCCGTCATCGCCGAGTCGGGCCTCGACGGTGTCTCGATGCGGAGCGTCGCCCGCGCCGCAGGAGTGTCGGTCGGGCGCATCCAGCACCACTTCGGCAGCCGTGCCGACCTCGTCCGGGAGAGCGCCCGGGCGATGATCGGCGGGGCCGCGGCGAGCTACGCGCCGCCCGAGACGGGCACCGGCGCCGTGGACGCATCCACGGCGCGCCTCCTCGTCACGCATGTCGTCCCCGTCGCCCCGGACCAGCGGCGGGGAACGACGATCTGGCTCTCCTACCTCGCCGCGTCCGTCGCAGACCCCGTGCTCGCGGAGATCCTCGGCGAGGCCAAGCGGGGGCAGGAGGGCGCCGTCACACGGCTGCTCGTCGCCGACACCGGGGAGCCGGAGGCCATCTGCCGTGTGCGCGCACGTCGCCTCATCGCTCTCGCGGACGGACTGGCTTCGCGCGTGCTGGTCGGCGACCTCACTGCGGCCGACGCCCTCGCGGTGATCGACGACGCCTGGGCGGACTGACGCGCGCGCCGCGTCGAGGGAGCCCGTCGGGGCCCTGCCGCCGCCGGACTCCCGGACTCAGTGCGCGTGCCGGTGGTGGGCATCGGGGTAGTGGGGGTGGCGGTGGGTGAGGGGTGCGTGGGTGTGTTCGTGGACGTGGCGTCCGTCGGGGAGGACGGTGACGCAGATCCCGGGGGAGTGGTCGTGGACGTGATGGTCGTCGTCGTGACGGTGGGCGTGGCTGTGGGTGAGCCGCTCGTGCGTGTGCTCGTGGTCGTGCCGCTCGGTGACGTGGTGAGGACGATCGCACCCGCCGCGATGAGGACGAAGCCCGCGACGATGCGCCGATCCGTGCTCTCCCGGAACACGACCCAGGCCAGGAGCGCCGTGAAGATCCCCTCGGCGTTGAGCAGCAGCGACGCCTCCGAGGCGGGCATGCGCGACAGGTCGAGGAGAAGCAGCGCCGGCCCCACCACCCCGCCCGCGACCACGGCACCGGCGACCGCGCCCTGGTCGCGGCGAGCCAGACGCAGGCAGGGGCCCCGCGCCACCGGCGACATCCCCACAGCGCCAGCCCGGACGACGTGTACAGGATGCCCGCGAGCAACCACGGACCCACCCCGCCCAACAACGTCTTCGACGCCGGGGTGCCCGCCCCGAACAACACGGCGGCACCGAGCGCCGCAGCGACACCGGCCTGAGACGGGCGCCTCGAGGATGCGGTCACGAGGACGAGAATCGCCGCGCCGCGGGGCGGCACGGGGATCCGGACCGGCCCGGCGCCCGCCGACGACGGGACGACCGGCGCGAGTGACGACCAGAACTGTGGCCGGTGGGCACGGTGGATGCGGTGACCTGGGGTGCCGGGCGGGGTGCGTGACTTTCGGTCGTCGTTCGGAGTGGGCGGGCGTGATGCGCACAGGGCGAGGGGCTGTCGGGTAGGCCTCGAGCGGCCCCGGGTGCGGCCACCGTCGTGATCCCGGCCCCTCGGTGCCGCCCGGCAGATCACAGGGGGCGGACGTCGCCGGTGGTCGCTGTTAGCCTCGTGCGCGGGTCCGACGACGGGCCCGTCGAATCCGACGGACGGCACAGCGGAGGAAGCCGGTGAGAGCCCGGCACGGTCCCGCCACTGTGACCCCGGCCCGCGACGCGCGGCGCGGGGGAGTCAGGAACTCCGGTCGCCCGTTACGACCCCGCGGGGCGCGGACCCCGAGAGAGGCCACGATGTTCCTCCTGCTGTCGACCTCCGACACCGACCTGCTCAGCGCGCGCGCCGCCAACGACCTCGCCACCGGCGAGGGAGCCGCGGCGATCGAGTGGCGCTACGCCAACCCCGTCAAGCTCGACCGCCTGCACCTCGGCGTCGACGAGGGGGACGAGGCCGCCCAGGCCGCCTCCCGCCGCGCGCACCTCGCAGCCCAGCTCGACGAACTCCTCGACGGGGTCGACCTCGTCGTCGTCCGGCTCCTCGGTGGGCGCCGCGCGTGGGAGGACGGCCTCGACCTGCTCCTCGCGCCCGAGCAGACCCGCCCCGTCGTCGTCCTCACCGGTGAGCAGGCGCCCGACGCCGAGCTCATGGCCGCCTCGACCGTGCCCGTCGGGGTCGCGACGCAGGCCCACGCCTACCTCGCGCACGGCGGCGCCGCCAACGTCGCGCAGCTCGGGGCGTTCCTCTCCGACACCGTCCTCCTCACCGGTCACGGGTTCGCCGCGCCGCAGGCCGCGCCCGCGTGGGGCTCCCTCGGCTGCACCGGCACGTGCCTCGCCCGGCCCGCCGCGGAGCGTCCCCTGTGCGGCGAGCCGTCGTGCCGGGCCTGGTCCGAGACCGACGGCGCCGGGCAGGGCGATGTTGCCAGTGCCGCCGACACCCGCCCCGTCGTCGCCGTCCTCTACTACCGCGCGCACCACATGAGCGGGAACACCGCGTTCGTCCACGCCCTCTCCGACGCGATCGAGGCCGCGGGTGGGCGCCCCATGCCGCTGTACGTCACCTCCCTGCGCGAGCCCGACGCCGACCTCATGGCGACGCTGCGCCGCGCCGACGCCGTCGTCACCACCGTGCTCGCCGCGGGTGGCACCGTGCCCTCGGCCGCGCAGGCCGGCGGCAGCGAGGACGCCTGGGACGCGGGCGCGCTCGCCTCCCTCGACGTGCCGATCATCCAGGGGCTCGTCCTCGGCTCGTCCCGCCAGGAGTGGCTGGACAGCGACGACGGCGTCACCCCGCTCGATTGCGCCACCCAGGTCGCCGTGCCCGAGTTCGACGGGCGGATCATCTCGGTGCCGTTCTCGTTCAAGGAGATCGACGCCGACGGCCTGCCGCACTACGTGCCCGACCCCGAGCGGGCGGCACGCGTGGCGGGCATCGCCGTCTCCTACGGCCGCCTGCGCTCGACCCCGCCCGCGGAGCGTCGCCTCGCGATCGTCCTGTCGGCCTACCCCACCAAGCACGCCCGCATCGGCAACGCCGTCGGCCTCGACACCCCCGCGAGCGCGATCCGACTGCTGCACCGCCTCGCCGAGTCCGGTTACGACATCGGCCCGCTCGCGGGCGAGGGCTCGCTGCCCGGCGTCGAGTCGGGCGACGGCGACGACCTCATCCACGCGCTCATCGCCACCGGTGGCTACGACCAGGCGTGGCTCACCGAGGAGCAGCTCGCGCACAACCCGCTGCGCGTGCCCGCCGACCTCTACGAGACGTGGTACTCCCGACTGGAGCCGGAGCTGCGCGAGCTCGTCGAGGAGGCGTGGGGCCCCGCGCCCGGCGAGCTCTACGTCGACGAGCACACCGCGCAGCGCCGGGGCGGCAAGCCCGGCAAGTCGCTCATCATGGCAGGGGTGCAGGCGGGCAACGTCGTCGTCATGATCCAGCCGCCCCGCGGCTTCGGCGAGAACCCCATCGCGATCTACCACGACCCCGACATGGCGCCCAGCCATCACTACCTCGCCGCATACCGCTGGCTCGAGGCCCCCGTCGAAGAGGGCGGGTTCGGCGCGCACGCCGTCGTCCACCTCGGCAAGCACGGCAACCTCGAATGGCTGCCCGGCAAGTCCACGGCGATGGCGGCCACGTGCGGCCCCGACGCCGTCCTCGGCAACCTGCCGCTGATCTACCCGTTCCTCGTCAACGACCCCGGCGAGGGCACCCAGGCCAAGCGCCGGGCCCACGCCACCCTCGTCGACCACCTCGTGCCGCCGATGACCCGCGCCGACTCCTACGGCGACATCGCCAAGCTCGAGCAGCTGCTCGACGAGTACGCGCAGGTCAGCGTCATGGATCCGGGCAAGGCGCCCGCAGTGCGCCAGCAGATCTGGACCCTCATCCAGGCCGCCCGCCTCGACCACGACCTCGGCCTCACCGGCGAGCGGGCCCTGGACGACAAGCTCGACGACACCGACTTCTTCGACGACTTCGTGCTCCACGTCGACGGGTGGCTCTGCGAGATCAAGGACGTCCAGATCCGCGGCGGCCTCCACGTGCTCGGCCAGGCGCCGACCGGGGAGGCGCGGGTCAACCTCGTCCTCGCCATGCTGCAGGCCGCGCAGATCTGGGGCGGCGAGCACGCCCTTCCCGGCCTGCGCGAGGCCCTCGGTCTCGACGAGGGCCACAAGGAACGCCAGGCCACCGACGACGTCGAGGCCGCCGCCCGCGGGCTCGTCGAGGCGATGGAGGCCGCCGACTGGGCGACCGACGCCGTCGCCGACGTCGCCGCCCGCGCCCACGAGCTCGTCGCCGCCGGGGTGCGCGGCGAGGCCGGGGTCGGGGCGAGCCTCGACACCGACAAGGTCGCCGCGATCCTCACCTTCGCCGCCACCGAGATCGTGCCCCGCCTCGCCGCGACGACGGACGAGATCGACCGCCTGCTGCACGCCCTCGACGGCGGGTTCGTGCCGCCGGGCCCCTCGGGCTCCCCGCTGCGCGGGCTCGTCAACGTGCTCCCCACCGGGCGCAACTTCTACTCCGTCGACCCGCGCGCCATCCCCAGCCGCCTCGCCTACGAGACCGGCCGGGCCCTCGCCGACTCCCTCGTCGAGCGGTACGTCGCCGACCACGGCGAGCCGCCCGCCAACGTCGGCCTGTCGCTGTGGGGCACGTCCGCCATGCGCACCGCCGGCGACGACATCGCCGAGGCGCTCGCGCTCATGGGCATCCGGCCCGTGTGGGACGACGCCTCGCGCCGCGTCAAGGACCTCGAGGTCGTCCCGCTCGCCGAGCTCGGCCGCCCCCGCGTCGACGTCACGCTGCGCATCTCGGGCTTCTTCCGCGACGCGTTCCCGCACGCCACGGCCCTGCTCGACGACGCCGTCGCGCTCGCCGCCGCGCAGGACGAGGCCGAGTCCGACAACTACGTGCGCGCCCACGTCGAGGCCGACAAGGCCGCCGGCGTCGACGAGCGCGCCGCTCGCACCCGCGTGTTCGGATCCAAGCCGGGCACGTACGGCGCCGGGCTGCTGCAGCTCATCGACTCCCGCGACTGGCGCACCGACGCCGACCTGGCCGAGGTGTACAGCGTGTGGGGCGGCTACGCCTACGGGCGCGACCTCGACGGCGTCCCCGCACGGGAGACGATGGAACGCACGTACAAGCGCATCCGCGTCGCCGCCAAGAACGTCGACACCCGCGAGCACGACATCGCCGACTCCGACGACTACTTCCAGTACCACGGCGGCATGGTCGCCGCGGTCCGGCACCTCACGGGCTCCGACCCCGAGGCGTACATCGGCGACTCCACCCGCCCCGAGCTCGTCGCCACCCGCACGCTCCTCGAGGAGACGTCGCGGGTGTTCCGCGCCCGCGTCGTCAACCCCAAGTGGATGGAGGCGATGCGCGAGCACGGCTACAAGGGCGCGTTCGAGATGGCCGCGACCGTCGACTACCTGTTCGGCTACGACGCCACGACCAACGTCGTCGCCGACTGGATGTACGAGCGCCTCACGCGTGAGTACGTCCTCGACCCCGTCAACCGCGACTTCCTGGCCCAGTCCAACCCCTGGGCCCTGCACGGTATGACCGAACGCCTGCTCGAGGCCGTCGATCGCAAGATGTGGGCCGAGCCCGATCCCGAGGTGCTCGCCGAGCTCACGCAGGCGTATCTCGACGCCGAGGGCGACCTGGAAGGCGACGAGGAGGACGAGGAGCCCCCGCCGCGCCGCCGCCGCACCGACGCCGCGGGGGAGGAGCGCCGATGAGCAGCGAGACGACCTTCCCGTTCTCCGCCGTCGTCGGTATGGACGACATGGGGCTCGCCCTGTGCCTGTCCGCCGTCGCGCCCGGCATCGGCGGCGTCCTCGTGCGCGGCGAGAAGGGCACGGCGAAGTCGACGATGGTGCGTGCCCTCGCCGACGTCCTCCCTCCCATCGAGGTCCTCGACGGATGCCGGTTCGCCTGCGACCCGGTCGCGCCCGACCCCGACTGCCCCGACGCCGACCGGCACCGGGGCACCGGCCACGAGCGTCCGGTGCGGCTCGTCGAGCTCCCCGTCGGGGCGAGCGAGGACCGCGTCGTCGGCTCGCTCCACCTGCGGGAACTGCTCGCGAGCAGCCAGGTCGAGTTCGAGCCCGGTCTGCTCGCCCAGGCCAACCGCGGCATCCTCTACGTCGACGAGGTCAACCTCCTGCCCGACCACCTCGTCGACACCCTCCTCGACTCCGCCGCCATGGGTCGAGCTCGAGTCGAACGTGAGGGCGTGTCGGTCACCCACGCGGCGCGGTTCGTGCTCGTCGGCACGATGAACCCCGAGGAGGGCGAACTGCGCCCCCAGCTCCTCGACCGGTTCGGGCTCGCCGTCGACGTGGCCGCGAGCCGCGACGTCGACACGCGTGTCGAGGTCGTCCGGCGTCGTCTCGCGTTCGAGGCCGACCCCGCCGGGTTCGCCACCCGGTACGCCGCGAAGCAGCGCACGCTCGCCGGGCGGGTCGCCCGGGCCGAGGAGCTGCTGACCCACGTCGAACTCACCGACGAGGCCGTGCGGCAGATCTCGACGATCTGCGCCGAGTTCGACGTCGACGGCATGCGCGGTGACCTCGTCACCGCCCGCACCGCCTGCGCCCATGCCGCCTGGTGCGGACGCACCCGCGTGACGAGAGAGGACGTCCGCGTCGCGGCCCGCCTCGCCCTGCCGCACCGGCGCCGCCGGAGTCCTTTCGACGACCAGGGGGCCGACGACCTCGAGGACATCCTCGACGAGACCCTGGGGGAGGAGCCGCCCGAGCCACCGGAGGACCCGCGCGGTCCCGACGACGGGCCGGACGACGACCCCGACGGCCCCGACGACGACCCCGACGGCCCCGACGGCGGCGGCTCGCCCGATCCCTCCGAGCCTCCGTCCGACGACGCCGCGACGCCGTCCGAGACGACACGGGAGCCCGAGCCTCCGGCGGATCTGCCCGACCCGCCGGAGACGCCCGACCCCGACGCCCCTCGCCCACCCTCGCCCCCGGCGCAGGGCGGGACGCAGGGGACGCGCCCGGATCGTCCGTACCGGACCCGGCTCTTCGCCCTCCCGCACGCGGGTGCCGGTGTCGCCGGCCGCCGGTCCTCGGCCGACGTCGCGACCGGACGCCACGTCCGCGCCGTCGGCCCGAGCGACCCCCGCGGGCGCGGTCTCGCCCCTGCCGCGACGGTGCTCGCCGCCGTGACGCGTCACGCCACAGACGACGCCATACCGGGGGAGTCCTCGTCGGAGGACGTCTGGAGCCACGGTCCACCACGCGGCCGGACCGGCGCGATCACCCAGTTCTTCCCTCACCCTCACGATGACGTTGAAGGATTCGATGCCATCGGGGACCCTCGATCCCGAGTCGAGGTGCAGCCCTCTGACCTGCGACGAAGCGTGCGACGAGGCAAGGAGGGGAATCTCGTCGTCTTCGCGGTCGACACCTCGGGGTCGATGGGTGCCGCCGAGCGCATCCGGCAGGTGAAGACCGCGTGCGTCTCCCTCCTCCTCGACGCGTACCAGCGGCGCGACAAGGTCGCGGTGGTGACGTTCGCCAGACGGGAGGCGCGTGTCGTCCTTCCGCCGACGAGCAGCGTCGACCTCGCGCAGCGGCTTCTCGCCGACGTTCCCACCGGTGGGCGGACGCCGCTGGCGGAGGGCCTCACGAGTGCCTGCGAGGTGATCCGCCGCGAGCGCGTGCGGGATCCGCATCGGCGTGCGCTCCTCGTCGTCCTCACCGACGGCCGGGCGAGCGCGGGGGGCCGTACCGCCCTCCCGCGCGCTCATCGGGTCGCCGACGGGATCGCCGAGGACGCCGCCCGCACGGGGGCGTTCGGGTGCGTCGTCGTCGACTGCGAGTCCTCCCGCGCGGGGTTCCGCCTCGGCCTGGCCCGTGAGCTGGCCGGGCACCTCCACGCGGAGTACGTCGACCTCCCCGAACTCGGCGCCCAACTCCTCCCCGCCCGCACGGCCTGACCGTTCACGCGGCCGCGCGCCCCCCGTCCGGTGTCCGGGAGAGCACCTGACGCCATCGGACCGTGGGCGCTCACCCGAGGGACGTGCGTCCTCCCAGGAGCGGAGTCCCCGCTGTCCCCGCGGCGCTCGACGAGCAACCCCTGAGCGCCTCTCCCCCGGCCGACCGTGCCGTCCGGAGATCGGCCCGGCGCGGAGCGCAGAGGGGCGCGCGTGAACGTCACCGGCCCCATCGCCGCTCCCCGCACGTGGCACGGTCCGGCCGATCCTGTCGCCGAGGGGGCTGGTCGGGTTGGCGGAGTCCTTCGTCCACTGCTCGAGCCCGGAGGTGACGACTCCGAACCGGGGTGCGGCCTTGTTCGCGACGCGTGTGATGCGCGCGAGGGGAGGGCCGAGGGGCTTGTCCACGAGCCGTGCGGGGAGGTCGGACAGAGCGGGGAGGCGACCTGTGAGGGACTGCACCGCGCGGCTGCCGGCGCGGTCGGCGGTGACAAGACCGGAGCACATCCATCCCGGGGGCGGTGGCGCCCATGCGTGCGCCCCATCCGCTCGAGAGGAGGTTCCTCGCGGCGCCGGCCACATCGCCCGGCACCCCGGCCTGCCGGTACGTCCGACGGACGGCGCGAAGCCGATTGGGATCCACGGGGGAGGCGCCGCCGGTGCCGCGCGCCGCGACGATCTGCAGGCGCTCGGCGGCGTCGTTGACGACGTCGGCGACCGCCAGGACGTTGGCGGTGAGGCCGAGCCCGGGGGAGCACCGAGGCCATCTCGGCGTGATGCTGCTGCAGACGTGTGCCGTGAGCGCGCAATGCCCCGGCGACGGCGGTGAACGTCGTGGCGACACGGGCCATGGCAGCGGACGTCGGGTCGGCACCGAAAGGACGGACCAGGAGGTGGCCTGCTGCCCGTCCACCGCGGCGATCGCGCCGCCCGCCTGCGAGACCGCCCTGCCGAGGGCGGAGAGGGAACGGCCCCACGCTCGAGTTCCGGCGTCCACGTCGGCAGCAGCGCGGCGACGGCGGCCTCCACCCGCGGGTCGGCTCCGACGAGCATTGTGGGCCGCAGCGCACGCTCGTCTCCGCCCAGAGTGGCGAGGGTCGAACCGGTGGTGCCGAGCTCGTCGGGGTCGACGTGAAACGCCGAGGATGCGCGGGGTGGGGCGTACGGTCGGCAGCATGACGTCACGCCCGGTCGACCTGCTCGGGGGCGAGGTGTGGGTCGCAGACGGGGGACTCGCGACGCAGCTCGAGGCGATGGGACACGACCTCATCGACGCGTTGTGGTCGGCCCGGTTGCTCCACGACGACCCGGAGGCGATCGTCGAGGCCCACCTCCACTTCCTGCGGGCGGGGGCGCGGATCGTCACGACCGCGAGCTACCAGGCCACCGACGAGGGATTCGCCGCCGCCGGCATGGACGCCGACGAGACGACGCAATTCCTGCGCCGCTCGGTGGATCTCGCGCGCGAGGCCGTCGACCGGCACGTCGCCGACGGCGGCACCCGGGCGCTGGTCGCCGCGTCCGTCGGGCCCTACGGGGCGATGCTCGCCGACGGGTCGGAGTACCGCGGCCGCTACGGTCTCACCGTCGCCGACCTGCGCGAGTTCCACGCGCGTCGCGTCGACGTCCTCGCCGGGGAGGTTGCCGACGGCGGGGCGGATCTCCTCGCCCTCGAGACGATCCCGGACGTCGACGAGGTGGTCGCCCTCACCGACCTGCTCGGGGCGGCCGGCGTGCCGGGGTGGGTGAGCTGCACCGTCGAGGCGGGTCGGACCCGCGCGGGACAACCCCTCGCCGACGCCGTCGCCGCGGCGGCCGACACCGGCGAGGTCGTCGCGATCGGCGCGAACTGCTGCGCGCCGCGTGACGTGGAGGCCGTCCTCGACGCCGTCGCGACGGCCGGCCGCGGCCGACCCGCCGTCGTCTATCCCAACAGCGGGGAGGGCTGGGACGCCCGTGCCCGCACGTGGACCGGTACGGGGACCGACCTCGCCGCCCTCGCGCCCGGCTGGGTCGAGGCCGGCGCCCGCATCGTCGGTGGGTGCTGCCGCGTCGGCCCGGACCGCATCGCCGCGCTGGCCCGGGCGGTCACTAAGAGCACACGGGTGAACTGACCTCCCCGACGCCGAGTCAGAGCACGAAGCGGCGGACGACGTCCTGGAGGTCGGAGGCGCGGGCGGAGAGCTCGGCGGAGGTCTGCGCGGTGGTCTCCGCGGCGGCGTCGGTCTCGGCGGACGAGGCGACCGCGGCCGCGACCTGCTCGACGATGGCGGCGGTGAGGCCCGCGGCGGCGACGGCGTTCGCGCCCATCTCGTTCGTCGTCGCGTTCTGCTGCTCGACGGCGGCGGCGATCATGCGCTGGGTGTCGTCGATCGTGCCGATGACCTCACCGATCTCGGCGAGGGCGCTCACCGCGTCGTCGGTGTCGGCCTGGATGGCGCCGATGCGTTCGGTGATGTCCTCGGTGGCGGTGCTCGTCTCCTGCGCGAGATCCTTGACCTCGTTCGCGACGACGGCGAAGCCCTTGCCGGCCTCACCGGCCCGGGCGGACTCGATCGTCGCGTTGAGCGCGAGGAGGTTGGTCTGGCCGGCGATCTGACCGATGACGGCGATCACGTTCCCGATCTCGGCGCTCGAGGTGCCGAGCTTGCCGACGGTCGCGTTCGTGCGGCCGGCGACCTCGACGGCGTTCCCGGCGACCTGTGCGGCCTGGTGGGCGTTGTCGGCGATGGCGCGGATGGAGGCGCTCATCTCCTCGGTTGCGGTGGCGACGGTGTCACGGAGTGCGTGACCTCGGTGGTCGACCCGGCGATCTCCTCGAGGCGTCGGCGCGTCGTGTTCGACGACGTGCCGAGACGGTCGGCGACGGCGGAGAGGCCCGAGGACGACTCGCCGACACGGGTGCTCGCGTCCTGCACGGCGGCGATGACGTCACGCATGGAGACGCGGGCGCGTTCGATGGCGGCGGCGATCGCGTCGATCTCGTCGGAGGTGCCGCTCTCGCACGGGACGGTGAGGTCACCGATGCCGAGCGCCTCGATGCTCGTCTGCGCGGCGCGGATGCGGCGGATGAGGCGGGTGGCGACGCGGACGGCGGCGAAGATCGCGAGCGCGGTGAAGAGGAGGAGCGTGAGGACGACGGCGGCGACCGTGTCGCGGGCGCGGTCGGCGACGATTTCCCGTTGGCCCTCGATGCGGGAGGCGACGGAGTCCCCGAGTTTCCGACCGGCGGTGTCGATCGCGTCGTAGGTCGTCACGCAGACGCCCTCGTCGATGATCTTCGTGCCCTTCTCGAGGCCGGCGGGCGTGCCGGTGCGGAACGCGGCGACGGCCTCGTCGTCCCCGGCGAGGTAGGCGTCCCAGTTCGTCCGCATCTCCGTGAGGAGCGTCTTCTCCTCGGCGGTCATCGCCGTGGTGTCGATGCCGTCGAAGAGGGCGGTCGTCGCCTTGGCGGCCTCGACGAATCCCTCACGGTTGGTGTCGGGCCCGCCCTCGACGGCCTCGACGGGGCCGAGCTTGCGCGTGTCCCACGCGTAGAACCCCTGCCAGCCGTTCGTGTCGGAGTTGCCGAACCGCAGGTCCTGGACCTCGTCGCCGAGCTTCTCGAGCGTCGCGAGCTGCGTGTTCGCCTCGCGCATGCGGCTCACGTTGACGACGGCGACGGCGCCGACGATGACAGCCGCGAGGAGTCCGAGGAGCCCCACCGTGAGGATCTGGCGGAGGACACCCCGCCGGGACGTGCGGGACGGGGCGCCGGGCAGGGCGGTCGACATGCGCGGTCTTCTTTCGCGGACGGGAGGGACGCCGTCCTATCGGTCGCGGGGTGCCCGTCGTGAGTGGTTGTGCCGCACGGGGGAGGGCCGCGGGTCGGGGCGAGTGGACGCACCCCATGTCGAGCACGCCCCGCGTCGTCCCGCGCACCCCGCACCGCACCTCGTGTCGTTCGGCCCGCCGTCGGTCCCGTTCCACGCTCCGGACGCCGGTGCCCGGCCCCGACGGGGCGTCGGCTCCGCGTCCGTGTACGGGGTCGGACTCCTGGCCCCGCCCTGCGTCGGGCGCTAACGTCGGCCGGACGAGACGGCCCCGTCTCGTCACCGACCGATCGTCGTCCACGAGGAGAACCCATGCCCCAGGGAAAGCCCACCGTCGTCCCCGAGGACGGACTCACGACCCGTCAGCGACGCAACCGCGCCGTCCTCGCCGTCCACACGGGCCGGGGGAAGGGCAAGTCGACCGCCGCGTTCGGGCTCGCGCTGCGCGGCTGGAACCAGGGCTGGGACATCGGTGTCTTTCAGTTCGTCAAGTCGGCGAAGTGGAAGGTGGGGGAGGAGAGCGTCCTCACGCGCCTCGGGCAGCTCCACGAGGAGACCGGCGAGGGCGGCCCCGTCGAGTGGCACAAGATGGGCTCCGGCTGGAGCTGGACGCGGAGCAGCGAGGGCGAGGACACCGAGGCCCGCCACGCCGCCGACGCCCGTGAGGGGTGGGAGGAGATCAAGCGTCGCCTCGCCGGGGAACGGCACGACCTCTACGTCCTCGACGAGTTCGCCTACCCGATGAAGTGGGGCTGGGTCGACGTCGACGACGTCGTCGCCACCCTGCGCGACCGCCCGGGGCGCCAGCACGTCGTCATCACCGGCCGCGACGCCGACCCGCGTCTCATCGAGGTCGCCGACCTCGTCACCGAGATGACGAAGATCAAGCACCCCATGGACGCCGGCCAGAAGGGGCAGCGCGGCATCGAGTGGTGAGCGGCGCGCACGTCCGTCCGCCCCGCCCGCACGGCACAGGAGTGTCGGGGCGGGCGGGGCGGGCGGACGTGCGATGATCCCGACACGCACGGGAATCGGGAGGGCCATGAGCGGGTTCGTCCACTGGCTGGATTCACGTCAGCGCCGCCACCCGATCCTCGGCGGCCCCCTCGCCGTGCTCTACAAGTACTTCGACGACCAGGGCTTCTACCTGTCGGCGCTCATCGCGTTCTACGCGTTCCTCTCACTCTTCCCCCTCTTCCTCCTCTTCTCGACGATCCTCGGCTTCGCCCTCGAGAACGATCCCGCGCTGCGCACGCAGATCCTCGAGTCCGCCGCCCGGCAGATCCCCGTCATCGGCCAGCAGATCGAGACCCAGCAGCTGCGCGGCAGCGGCACGGCCCTCGCGATCGCCGCCGGCACGGCCCTCTTCGGTTCGCTCGGGGTGGCGCAGGCGATCCAGAACGCGATGAACGTCACGTGGGGCGTGCGGCGCAACGAACGTCCCAACCCCGTGACGAGCCGCCTCCGCAGCGTCGGACTCCTCTGCGTCCTCGGCGTGTTCGTCGTCGCGACGACGTTCATCTCGCAGGTCGGCGCGTTCCTCGACTCGAGCCTCCCCTGGGGGCGCGACACCTCCGGGATGTTCCTCGTCCTCGGTTCGTTCGTGCTCTCGGCGATCGCCTACGTCGTCATCTGCCGCTTCGGCACCGCGCAACCGCCGGCGGTCTCCGACCTCCTGCCCGGCGCGATCCTCGCCGCGTCCGCGTGGCAGGTGCTCCAGACCGGTGGGAGCGCGTTCGTCACCTCCGTCGTCGCCCGCTCCTCGGCGACGAACGGCGTGTTCGCCATCGTCCTCGGTCTCATCGCGTGGCTCTACATCGGCGCGATCTGCCTCGTCTTCTGCCTCGAGACGAACATCGTCTACGCCAAGCGCCTCTATCCGCGCTCGCTCCTCACGCCGATGACCGACCGCGTCGACCTCACCGAGGCCGACCGGGCCGCCTACTCCCGGCTCGCCCGCGCGCAGAGCCTCAAGGGGTTCCAGAACGTCGAGGTCACCTTCGACCACGACGGCCAGTACGCGAGCGCGTACCGCCGCCGCAAGGCCGAGGAACGCGCCGACGTGGAGGTCGACGAAGAGACCCCCGTCACCCGCATCCTTCGCCTCGGCGGCGGCCTGCGACGCGCCCTGCCGAGCTCCGTCGACACCCACTTCGACGCGCTCGCCGACCTGGTGCGGAAGCCGTTCTCCGGCACCCTGACCGACATCGCCACGCCCGACGAGGAGGACGGATCCCCCGCCGCGGGCGAGCGACGGGCCGCCGCACCGGCGGATCGCACCCGGCCCGGCCCCGGTACGCGACCGGCCGGCCCCGGCCCCGCCCCACGTGGGGACGGCGCCTCCGTGGACGACGCCGACGAGCCCCCGACGGCGACCGCCCCGTCCGCCGCCTTCGGCCACGAGGCCCCACGCGACGCCCGCGGCGACCTCGGGCGCGGCACCGCGGTCACCTCTGCCGTCGGGTCCGACGAGCGTGGAGAACCACGCCCGGCGCCGACCGCCGGAACGCCGACGTCGCCGCTGCCGTCGACCCCCTCACCGGCCCGCGGCTGCGCTCGTGGGACGGAGGTCACCCCCGGGGTCGAGCGCGCCCGTCGGCGTGGGGGGCGCTGATAGGCTCACCGCCGCCGACCCGCTCGGGACGGCACGTCGTCGCAAGGCCGACACCTCGGAGGAAACCGGTGCGACACCGGTGCGGTCCCGCCACTGTGACCACGACTCGACGGGTCGTGGGAGCCAGGAACTCCGGTCGGTCGTGAGCCGTTCGGGACGCGGATCCCGGAAGGAAGGCCGTCTCGTGTCCCCCTCATCCCAGTCCCCGCGCCCGGCGGACGACGCCGCCACCGGCGACGCCGAGACCCGTTCCGGCGACACGGTCCCCGTGTCCGACGTGCGCGCGTGGACGCTCCCGCGGGTCGTCGTGGCGGCACCCTCCTCGGGCAGCGGCAAGACGATGGTGACGACGGGCCTCCTCGCCGCCCTCCACGACAGGGGCGTGCGGGTGAGCCCCCACAAGGTCGGCCCCGACTACATCGATCCCGGCTACCACGCCGCCGCGTGTGGTCGTATCGGTCGTAACCTCGACGCGCACATGCAGGGCGTCGACCGCATCGTCCCCCTCCTCCTCCACGGCGCGCACACGCCGCAGCCCGCCGACGTCGCCGTCATCGAGGGGGTCATGGGCCTCTTCGACGGTGCCCTCGGCCGGCGCGGGTTCGCGAGCACGGCCCATATCGCCGAACTCACCTCGAGTCCCGTCGTCCTCGTCGTCGACTGCGCGTCGACGTCCCGCAGCATCGGCGCCCTCGTCCACGGCTTCGCGACCTTCGGTACCGGGATGCGCCTCGGCGGCGTCCTCCTCAACAACGTCGCGTCGCCGCGCCACGAGCGGGAGGTGCGCGCCGGGGTCGCCGACGCGGGCGTGCCCGTCCTCGGCGCGATCCCGCGACGCACCGACGTCGTCGTCCCGAGCCGCCACCTCGGTCTCGTGCCCGCCGCCGAACGCGCTCCCGAGGCGCAGTCGGCCGTCGCGGCGCTCGCGCGGCTCGTCTCCGAGCATGTCGACCTCGACGCGGTGCTCGACCTCGCCCGCACCGCACCGGATCTCGTCGACACCGCCCCGTGGAACCCGGCCGCCGAGCTGCGCGCCGCCGGGTGGCGCCCGGGGTCGCGCCGCGCGCGCGTCGCCGTCGCCGGTGGGGAGGCGTTCACGTTCTCCTACGCCGAGAACACCGAACTCCTCGAGGCGGCCGGCATCGACGTCGTCACGTTCGACCCCCTCACCGACGCCCTGCCCACCGGCATCGACGGGCTCCTCGTCGGTGGCGGGTTCCCCGAGGTCCACGCCGCGGCGCTCTCCGCCAACGTCGTCCTGCGGGAGCAGATCGCGGCGTTCGTCGCGGGCGGCGGCGTCGTGTCGGCCGAGTGCGCCGGGCTCCTCTACCTCGCGCGCAGCCTCGATGACCACCCGATGTGCGGGGTGCTGCCGATCACCGGCCGGATGACGCCGCGACTCACCCTCGGCTATCGGGAGGGCGTCGCCCTCGCCGACAGCGTCCTCGGCACCGAGGGCGCCCGCGTCGTCGGTCACGAGTTCCACCGCACCGTCGTCGAACCCGCCATCGGCGCAGGCCATGAGGACGTGCCCCACCGGGCGTGGGCGTGGCGCGACTCCGACGGCGAGACCCGCCGCGACGGCTGGGTCGACGGGTCCGTTCACGCCTCCTACCTCCACCTCCACTGGGCGGGCGCCCCCCGCGTCGCCGCGTCCTTCGCCGCCGCCGTCGGTGCCGGGGATCTCTCGTGACCGACCCGGTGGCCGCCTCCGGCGTCGGTGACGCCGAAGGCGCGGGCCCGTCGACAGGCGAGGGAGTCACGGGGAGGGCGAGCACACCCACCGCGACGGATGCGGCGGCGTCGGTGACCCCCGCGACCGGCGTGACCGCCACCGAAAACGAGGCTCAGGCCGTCGACGCGGCGCACATGGGCCTGCACCACCACGGCGACGTCGAGGCCCGCGGCATGCGGGACTACGCCGTCAACGTCGCCGTCGCCACACCGCCGGCGTTCCTCCGCGACGCCCTCGCGAGCGCCCTCGACGGCCTCGCCGCCTATCCCGACCCGGCCCCGGCGACGGCGCGTCTCGCCGCACACCTCGGGGTGCCGGAGGAGCGCGTCCTCCTCACGAACGGGGCGGCCGAGGCCTTCCATCTCGTCGCCCGGCTGCGGCCCTGGCGCCGGCCCGTCGTCGTCCACCCGCAGTTCACCGAGCCCGAGGCGGCGCTTCGCACGGCCGGTCTCGTTCCCTACCGGCACATCCTCCCCGCGCCGGGGTTCGCCCTCGACGCGGACACCCTCGACGCCGGTCCCGACGCGGAGGCCGACCTCGTCGTCCTCGGCAACCCGACGAATCCGACGTCCCGTCTCCACCCCGTCGCCGAGATCCTCCGCCTGCGACGCCCGGGGCGTCTCGTCGTCGTCGACGAGGCGTTCCTCGACGTCGTGCCGCGCGAGCAGGACACGGCACTGCGGCACGCCGCCTCGGGGGAGGGGCTCCTCGTCGTGCGCAGCCTCACGAAGACGTTCGGGCTCGCGGGCGTGCGGGCGGGATTCCTCGTCGCCGAACCCGAGATCGTCGCCGCCTGCGCCGCGCTCCAACCGCACTGGTCCGTGAACTCCCTCGCGCTCGCCGCGGTCGAGGCGATCTGCAGCGCGGACGGCGTCGCCCACACCGCTGACGTCACCGCACGTCTTTCCGCCGATCGCCCCCACCTCGTCGAGGGACTCACCGCCCTCGGCCTGGAGGTGTGCGGACCCGCGGCCGCGCCGTTCGTCCTCGCCCGCCACCCCCGTGCGGCCGAACTCCGCACGCGCCTCCGGGAGAGGGGGATCGCGGTCCGCCGCGGCGACACCTTCCCCGGCCTCGACGGCGAGTACGTCCGCATCGCCGTCCGCGGACCGCAGGAGACCGACGTGCTCCTCGCCGCGCTCGCCGACCTCCTCGGGGGTGGCACGGACGACGCGCAGGACGACGCTCTACCCGGCGCGCAGGACGACCACCGGGGCGACCCGCAGCACGACCCGGCGGGCGGCACCGCCGGTACGCCCGGCGACGCCACGCCACCCCCGGGGACGACCACGCCCGGCGACGATCGGGAGGACCGATGACGACACTCGCCAGCTCCAGGAACGCGCAGTCCGCGCCCGACGTCACGCCACCGATGTCGGAGGAGGCGCGCGCGGCGTTCGCCGAGGTCGTCGCGAACCGGCGCGACATCCGCAGCGGCTTCACGATGGATCCCGTCGACGACGAGGTGCTCCTCCGCGTCCTCTCGGCCGCGCACCAGGCGCCGAGTGTCGGGTTCTCCCAGCCGTGGGACTTCCTCGTCCTCCGTGACCTCGAGGCCCGCACCCGTGTCCAGGCCCTCGCCGCGGCCCAACGCGACGCCTTCGCCGCGTCCCTGCCGGGCGGGCGAGCGCGACAGTTCGACGGACTCAAGGTCGAGGCGATCCTCTCGACGCCCCTCAACGTCGTCGTCACGTGCGACTCCACCCGTGGCGGCCCCTACACCCTCGGCCGCCATGCCGACCCGCGCATGGCGCCGTTCTCGGTGGCCTGCGCCGTGCAGAACCTCTGGCTCGCCGCCCGCACCGAGGGCCTCGGCGTCGGCTGGGTGAGCTTCTTCGACCCCGACGAGCTCCGCGACGAGCTCGGCCTGCCCGACCACCTCGACGTCGTCGCCTTCCTCTGCGTCGGCCACGTCGACGAGTTCCCGCCCGCCCCCGAGCTCGCGCTCTCGGGCTGGGCCCGCCGCCGCCCCCTCGCGTGGGCGGTCCATCACGACACGTGGGGCGAACGTCGCCTCCCGGGAGGAGAACCCATGTCACTCGTCGACGAGACGATCGCGGCGATCGAGCCGCCGGACGAGTCGGCCCGCGAGGCCGCCCTCGCCCGCCAGGGCCGACTCATCAAGCCCGCGGGGTCGCTCGGGGAGCTCGAGGACATCAGCGTGCGCCTCGCGGGGATCACGGGGGAGTGCCCGCCGCCGGTGCCCGAACCCGCGGCGCTCGCGGTGTTCGCGGGCGACCACGGCGTCTACGACCAGGGCGTCACCGCCTGGCCCCAGGAGGTGACCATGCAGATGGCCCTCGGTGTCCTCGACGGGGGTGCGATGACGAGCGTCCTCGCGCGCGGCGTGGGTGCCGAGGTCGCCGTCGTCGACATGGGCGTCAAGGGCGACCTGCCCGAGCAGCCGGGCCTGCTCGTCCGCAAGATCGCGCGCGGCACGGCCGACATGACCCAGAGCCCCGCGATGACCCCCGAGGAGTGCACCCGCGCGATCGAGGTCGGCATCGACGTGGCCCGCGACCTCGTCGCCCAGGGCAACCGCCTCCTCCTCACGGGAGACCTCGGCCTCGCGAACACGACCCCGTCGGCGGCGCTCGTCGCGGCGATGACCGAGCGGCCCGCCGCCGAGGCCACCGGCCGCGGCACCGGCATCGACGACGCGATGCTCGCCCACAAGGCCCAGGTCGTCCAGCGCGCGATCGACCTTCACGGGGCGAGCCCCGAGGACCCGCGCGCCACCCTCGCCGCCGTCGGCGGGTTCGAGCACGCCGGTCTCGTCGGGTTCCTCCTCGGCGCCGCCGCGCAGCGCACCCCCGTCGTCCTCGACGGCGTCATCGCCCTCTCGGCCGCGCTCGTCGCCGCCGCCCTCGCCCCCGACGCGCGCGATTACTGGTTCGCCGCGCACCACTCCACCGAACCCGCCTGCCGGTACGCGACGGAGAAGCTCGGCCTGCGCCCCCTCCTCGACCTCGGGCTCCGGCTCGGCGAGGGCAGCGGCGCGGTCTGCGCCGTGCCGCTCGTGCAGGGCGCTGCCCGGGTCCTCGCCGAGGGCGCCACCTTCGAGGACGCAGGAGTGTCGGAACGCGATGAGTGATCTCCCCCCGCAGACCGTCGACCTGCTCCTCGCGGGACGTCCCTGCCTCGTCGTCGGCGGAGGTGGCCACGCCATCGGCCACGTCGGCCGACTCCTCCGCGCGAGGGCGCAGGTGACGATCGTCGCGCCCACCCTCGTCGCCGCCCTCGAGGACCTCGTCGACCGCGGCCTCGTCACGTGGCACCCGCGCGACTTCGGCACGACGGACCTCGACGGCAAGCTCGTCGTCGCCGTCGCGACCGACTCCCCGGACGCCGACGCGGAGGTCCACGCCGCGGCCCTCGCCGCCGGCGTGCTGCTCCTGCCCTCGGGCGCGGGTCGACGCGGCGCGTCCCCCACGGCCGGTGCCTCGGCCGAGGACGAGCGGCCGACCTCCACCGACGCCTCCCTCGACGTCGCTCGCGCCGATGCGACGCCCACCGATCCGGCAGCGCCGGGGCGAGGATCCGTCGTCCTCGTCGGCGGTGGGCCGGGCTCGCCGGACCTCATCACCCTGGCCGGCCGTGACGCCGTCCTCGGCGCCGACGTCGTCGTCGTCGATCGCCTCGCCCCCCTCGCGCTCCTCGACGACCTCGGCCCGGAGGTCGAGATCGTCGACGTCTCCAAGATCCCCCGCGGCCGGTTCACGCCGCAGGAGGAGATCAACGCCGTCCTCGTCGACCGCGCCCTCGCCGGCAAGCGTGTCGCACGGCTCAAGGGCGGCGACCCGTTCGTCTTCGGCCGCGGCATGGAGGAGCAGATCGCCTGCACCGCAGCCGGGGTGCCCGTCGAGGTGATCCCCGGCGTGACCTCGGCGGTCTCCGCGCCGGCGCTCGCCGGTATCCCCGTGACGCACCGCGGACTCGTCCAGGGCTTCGCCGTGATCTCCGGACACGCCGCCCCGGACGACCCCCGCAGCACCGTCGATTGGGACGCGCTCGGTCGCAGCGGCGTGACGATCGTCGTCCTCATGGGCGTCGAGACCCTCCCGCGCATCGCCCGCGCCCTCCTCGACGCGGGTCGCTCCCCGGAGACGCCCGTCGCCTCCGTCATGGACGCCGCGCTGCCCAGCCAGCGCACCTACGTCTCGACCCTCGGCACCCTCTCGCAGGGCGCGCCGGCCGAGGTGACGCCGCCGGCCGTCACCGTCGTCGGTGACGTCGCCGCCTTCGCCGACCCCGCCCGCTCCGGCCCGGACGCTAGGGTCGCCCCATGAGCACATGGACATGGCGGTGCGAGGACGCGAGCGGCAACCCCGTCGAGGACGACGTCGTCCCCACGACCGGGTTCCCCGGACAGGGCGAGGCCGAGGCCTGGCTGTCGGAGAGCTGGGTCGACCTCGCCGACGCGGGCATCATGCAGGTCACCCTCCTCGAGGACGACCGGGTCGTCTACGGCCCGATGAGCCTCGAGGCCGGCTGACGACGGGCCCCGACGAACCACGAGCGCCCCTTCCGCATCACCTGCGGGAGGGGCGCTCGGTCGTGCGAGGCGCGGGCGACGGTCAGGACCGCGGCGCCGCCGGGGTCATGGGGGCGCCCTTGCGGGTGACGCGCGGACGGGGGACGCGCCCGGCGCGCATCTGCACCGAGCGCGAGAACACGTACCAGAACGTGCCCTTGGCGGGCTCCTCGCCGAGACGGCTACGGATCTCGTTCTTAGCGCGGCGGGCGAGGAGGACGGCGTCGAGCACGGTGAGGACGATCATGCCGTAGAGCACGACGAAGCCGACGATGTAGGCCCACCGGTTGGGCAGCATGCTGATCGGCAGCGCCACGATCATGATCGGCAGGAGGAACTCGCCGACGTTCCAGCGGGAGTCGACGAGGTCACGCACGAGACGACGCTGCGGGCCCTGGTCGCGCGGGCCGAGCGCCCACTCCTCGCCGCGGTACATGCCCTCCCGGTAGCGCGCCCGCTCGGCACGCTCCTTCTGCCGCGACTCCTGCTTGGCGGCCTTGCGATCGGCGGGCACGATGGGGCGCTTGCGGGCCGCCTCGGCCTCCCGTCGCGACGGGGTCGGACGGTTCTTCGCCCCGGGACGGACCGGCGTGGCCGGGGTCACGACCGGGGGCTCCTCCTGCTTCTTCCATCGATACACGCCCACACCTTATCCACGACCGGGCCCCCTCGCGGCACGCGCTCGTTACGCTGGGGCGATGACCGAGCCGACGCCCCCCACCACCGAGGGCCCCGCCCCCGTCGACCACTGGCGCTCCCGCATCCACGACCTCATGCCGGCCGTGCGCGCCGACCTCGAGGGCCTCGTCCGCATCCCGAGCGTCTCGCTCGGCTCCTTCGACGCCTCCCACGTGCGTCGTAGCGCCGAACGGGTCGCCGAGCTGTTCCGCGACGCGGGCGCCGACGTCGAGGTCGTCCAGATCGGCGACGGGCACCCCGCGATCATCGGTGGGGTGGACGGTCCCGAGGGCGCGCCCACCGTGCTCCTCTACGCCCACCACGACGTCCAGCCGCCCGGCCCCGACTCCGACTGGCGGTCCCCTCCGTTCGAGCCCGTCGAGCGCGACGGCCGCCTCTACGGCCGTGGATCCGCCGACGACAAGGCCGGCGTCATGGCGCACGTCGCCGCCCTCCGCGCCCACGAAGGAGCGCCGCCGGTCAACGTGCGGCTCTTCGTCGAGGGTGAGGAAGAGGTCGGCAGCGCCTCCCTCGGCGCGATCCTCGAGCGATACGCCGACCGCCTCGACTGCGACGCGATCGTCATCGCCGACTCCGCCAACTGGGCCGTCGGCACCCCGAGCCTCACGACGTCGCTGCGCGGCAACGTCCGCGTCAACGTCGAGACCCGCACCCTCGACCACGGCCTTCACTCCGGCATGTTCGGCGGCGCCGTGCCCGACGGCATCACCGCGATGTGCCGTCTGCTCGCCACCCTCCACGACGAGGAGGGCGACGTCGCCGTCCAGGGCCTCGTAAGCGAACCCGACCCCGAGATCGACTACCCGGTGGAGACGCTGCGCGCCGACTCCGGCATCCTCGACGGCGTCGACCTCATCGGCACGGGCTCCCTCGCGGGCCGGCTGTGGTCGCGCCCCTCGGTCAGCGTCATCGGCCTCGACGCCCCCGCCGTCGACGTCGCCGCCAACCTCCTGTCGCCGTCGTGCCGCGCCAAGATCTCCATGCGTATCGCCGCGACGCAGGACCCGCAGGCCGCCTACGAGACGCTCAAGGAGCACCTCGAGTCCCACGCGCCGTGGGGCACGCAGGTCACCGTCGAGCTCGTCGACGCCGGCGCCGGGTTCACGGCCTCCACCGAGGGGCCCGTCGTCGAGGCGGCCCAGGCCGCCCTCGGGGACGCGTGGGGCACCGAGCCCACGACGATCGGACTCGGCGCGTCCATCCCGTTCATCGCGGACTTCGCCGAGACGTTCCCGCAGGCCGCCATCCTCATCACCGGCGTCGAGGACCCCGACACCCGCGCCCACGGCCCGGACGAGAGTCTCCACCTCGACGACTGGGAGAACGTCTGCCTCGCCGAGACGCTCCTCCTCGATCGGCTCGGCCGCCTCCCCGGCCGCGAGGCCTGACCGAATCCCGACCCGGAGTCGAACGACGGGGCGCGGATCCCGACCGGGTGCCCGCGTCACCGTCCGCTCCGCACCCATCCCGTCCGAGACGTCCCCGACGCAAGGAGATCCCCGTTGCGTGTGCTCATCAGCCCCGCCGCGTTTCCCGGCATTCTCACGGCCGTGCAGGCCGCCGAGGCGATGGCCGAAGGCTGGCGGCGACGCGCCCCCGGCGACGACCTCACGCTCGCCCCGCTCTCGGCCGGCGGACCGGGATTCCTCTCCGTGCTCGCCACCGCCGTGGGCGGTGTCTCGGTCGCGACGACCGTGAGCGACCCCCACGGCCGGGAGGTCCCCGCCTCCCTCCTCCTCGTCGAGGACGGGCCGGGCACCCGCACCGCCTACGTCGAGGCGGCGCAGGCCTGCGGCATCCACCTCCTCGCCGCCGACGAACGGAACCCCCTCGTCACGAGTTCCTTCGGTCTCGGCCAGCTCGTCCGCGCGGCGCTCGAGGAAGGCGTGCACCGCATCGTCGTCGGGGTCGGCGACAGCGGCGTCAACGACGGGGGAGCGGGCCTGCTCTGCGCGCTCGGCGTCGGCGACCCGGCCCGCCTCGCCCGGGGCGGCGGTGCCCTCCACGAGATGGACGCCGACGCCCTCGACGGTCTCGAGGAGGCACGGGACCTCCTGGCCGGCACCGAACTCGTCGTCGCGACCGAGGACCGCTGCCCCCTCCTCGGCTTCGACGGCACCTCCGCCCTCGACGCCCCCGAGCGGGGCGCCTCCCCGGAGCAGTGCCAGGCGCTCGAGACGGCCCTCGGCCACTTCCACGACCTCGTCCGGCGCGCGAGCACGCCTCCCACCGATCTCCTCACCGGCCTGCCCCGCCGCCTCGACCGGGAGCCCGGCGCCGGTGCGGGCGGCGGACTCGGCTACGCCCTCCTCGTCCTCGGCGCCCACGTCGAGAGCGCCGTCGACATCGTCCAGCGCGCCTGGGGCATCGAGGAACTCCTCGCACGCCACGACCTCGTCCTCACCGGCGAGGGCTGCTTCGACTGGACCTCGCTGCGCGGCGGCGTCGTCTCCGGTGTCGCGTCCCTCGCGGCCATCCGTGGACTGCCCACCGTCGTCCTCGCCGGGGAGGTCACCGTGGGGCGCCGCGAGACGATGGCGCTCGGCGTCTCCGGCGTCTACGCCGTCGCCGACGACCCCGAGCGGGCCGCGCTCATGATGGCCGACCCCGTCGGATCCCTCACCGCCCGCACGGAGCGTCTCGCCGGCACCTGGTCGCCCTGACAATGCGTCACCTCGTACAGGCTCCTCACCTCGCATGCCGCCGCTGCCGCCGTGGCCGCTCCTGCGCGGGGACGGGCGGCACCACGGGCGGACGCCGGTCGGCCGGGAGAGGAGGGCGCCTCGCGCGGGAACACCCTCCACCCGTACTGTGTTGAGAAGGGTAGCCTCACCCCTCACGGGTCGACCGCGTCCGACGTCCGGCCTGCGCGACACCCCCGGGGGGACCCGACGGGCACTCCGACCGAACGATCTAGGGAGCAACATGACTGTGCAGAACGAGACGAAGGCGCAGACCGCCGAGCACGGCGTCCTCCTCACCGATGTGGCCTCCACCAAGGTGAAGAGCCTTCTCGAGCAGGAGGGTCGCGACGACCTCCGACTGCGGGTCGGCGTGCAGCCCGGTGGCTGCTCGGGGCTCATCTACCAGCTCTACTTCGACGAGCGCACCCTCGACGGTGACGCCGTGCGCGACTTCGACGGTGTCGAGGTCGTCGTCGACCGCATGAGCGCCCCCTACCTCGACGGCGCGACGATCGACTTCGCCGACACCATCGAGAAGCAGGGCTTCACCATCGACAACCCCAACGCGGGCAGCTCCTGCGCCTGCGGCGACTCCTTCAGCTGATCGCACCGGGCTCCTCGCCCGACACGACGCCACGGCACCGTCGTCCCTCACCGGGGCGGCGGCGCCGTTCGTCGTCAACACCCCGCGCGGCCCGGCGTCCCCGCCGAAATCCCACGGCCCCAGCCCGACGCGCCGCCGGCTCGTCTCGGCCCGTGCCGGGCCTCGCCGCGGCTCGCGATAGATTGGCCGTGTGCCTATCGCCGTAGCCGGGTCCATCGCGACCGACCACCTCATGACCTTCCAGGGACGTTTCGCCGACTCCCTCATCGCCGAGCAGCTCGAGAAAGTGTCGCTCTCCTTCCTCGCCGACGGACTCGAGATCCGTCGTGGGGGGGTGGGCGGCAACATCAGCTTCGGCATGGGCCTTCTCGGCGCTCGCCCCGTCCTCGTCGGCTCTGCCGGGCCCGACTTCGACGACTACCGTTCGTGGCTCGAACGTCACGGCGTCGACTGCGAGTCCGTCCACATCTCCGAGACCGCGCACACCGCGCGGTTCGTGTGCACGACCGACTCCGTCCTCGCCCAGATCGCCACGTTCTACCCCGGTGCCATGTCGGAGGCCCGCGAACTCGAGTTCGGGCCCGTCATCGACCGCGTCGGAGACCTCGACCTCGTCCTCATCGGCCCCGACGACCCCGAGGCGATGCTCCGTCACACCGACGAGTGCCGCGAGCGGGGGATCCGCTTCGCCGCCGACCCCAGCCAGCAGATGGCGTTCATGGACGGCCCGTCGATCCGTCGCCTCATCGACGGCGCGACCTACCTGTTCACCAACGAGTACGAGTCACACGTCGCGGAGAAGAAGACGGGTTGGACCGCCGACGAGATCGCCGAGCGCGTCCAGGTCCGCATCATCACCCGCGGGTCCGAGGGGTGCACCGTCGCCGCACGCGGCGAGGAACCGATCAACGTCGACGTCGTCCCGGCCCGCACGGTCGTAGACCCCACCGGCGTCGGCGACGCGTTCCGCGCCGGATTCCTCGTCGGCCTCGACAGCGGCCTCGGATACCGCCACTGCGCCCAGCTCGGCGCCGTCATGGCGACGCACGTCGTCGAGACCGTCGGCACGCAGGAGTACTCCGAGGCGCTCACCGGGCTGCGGGACCGTCTCGCCGAGACCTACGGAGACGCCGACGCCGACACCATCGCCGCGCACCTTCCCCAGGACCGTGTCTGACCTTCCGCCCGAACCGATCGAACCTCCCCCGTCCCATCACCGTTTCGACGCCCGTGGCGGGTGGGGGAGGGAGGTCGTCGGTGTCGGCGCCGACCTCGAACCGGGCACGCTCCTCGAAGCGTACCGGTCCGGCGTGTTCCCCATGGGGGTCGGGCGGCACGGCGCCGGGCCACTCGTGTGGTGGGCGCCGGATCCGCGGGGCGTCCTCCTCCCCGGTGGTCTCCGCGTCTCGCGGTCGCTCCGCAAGTCGATGCGGACGTTCGACGTGACGGTCGATGCGGACTTCGCGGGCGTGCTCGCGGGGTGTGCCGACCCCGGCCGCGAGGGGCGATGGATCACCCCCGCGGTCGCCGCGGCCTACACGCGCCTCCACCGGCTCGGGTGGGCGCACTCCGTCGAGGTGTGGCGCGACGGCGACCTCGTCGGAGGGTTGTACGGCATCGCCGTCGGCGGCCTCTTCGCCGGCGAGTCGATGTTCCACCGCGCCACCGACGCCTCCAAGGTTGCCCTCGTCGCCCTTGTCGAGCGCTGGTTCGCCGACCACGACCCCCGACGTCTCGTCGACACCCAATGGTCGACACCGCACCTCGCGTCCCTCGGGGTCGTCGACGTCCCCCGGACCGACTACCTCCGGCGTCTCTCACGGGCCCTGGAGGCCTCCCCGACGCTCGTGCCGACCACGGTCGACGCATCCCGGTGAGGGATGCCACACCCTCTCGACCCCCCGGAATCCATGCCCGACAACCGGAGCCGGGAGGTACGCTCCGTCCAATCGCCACGCCTCCTGGTCTATGCTGGCGACGTCCATGACCCCGGTGAGCAACTCGCCGGGCGCCGGCGCCCTTCACGTTCCGCGGGGGCGCTACCACCGAACCGGAAGGTGTACCTTGCCTCGGCACGATGACTCACGGAGGCGCGGACGTCGCTCGCGCCTCGCGCTAGGCGGCGTCGCCGCTCTCGCGGCGCTGACGCTCAGCGGCTGCTCCGAAGCGCTGCAGCGGGGGTACCTGCCCAAGGGGGCCTCCGCCGGCGCCGACCGCGTCACCACTCTCTGGGTGGCGAGCTGGATCGCCGCCCTCGCCGTCGGGGTCCTCGTGTGGGGCCTCACGATCTGGTGCATCGTGCGCTACCGCCGCAAGAAGGACGACGTGGGCCTGCCGCCCCAGCTGCGGTACAACGTGCCCATCGAGATCCTCTACACCGTCATCCCCGTGATGATGGTCGGCGTCATGTTCTTCTTCACGGCGCGCGACGAGAAGGTTCTCCTCGACACCACCGCCAAGCCCGACTACACGATCAACGTCGTCGGCAAGCAGTGGAGCTGGGATTTCAACTACATCGACGACAAGGTGTGGGATTCCGGCGTCCAGGCCGAGCTCACCGGCCAGCCCGGCGTCGAGGAGAAGCTCCCGACGCTCTACCTGCCCGAGAACTCGCGGGTCGAGTTCGTCCTCACGGCCCGCGACGTCATCCACTCCTTCTGGGTGCCCGCCTTCCAGCAGAAGCTGGACATGGTGCCCGGCAAGGTCAACAAGCTTCAGATCGAGACCCGCCAGCAGGGCACCTTCCAGGGCAAATGCGCTGAGCTCTGTGGCGCATATCACGCGACGATGCTGTTCAACGTCAAGGTCGTCTCCCAGCAGGAGTTCGACAAGCACATGACCGATCTCGAGGCGAGGGGTCAGACCGGCCTGCTCGACAACTCGCTCAGCCGAGCACACCTGGAGCCGGGGCAACCCGCTTACCAGCAGTACCAACCGCAAGGAGGTGGCAACTGATGGCGTCGATCATCACTCGCCCCGAGCACACCGGTCACGGACCGGCACCTGAGCCGAACACCTCCTTGGGTCGTCGGTTCGTCAAGGTGATCACCAGCACCGACCACAAAGTCATCGCAAACCTCTACTTCGCCACGACGATGGCCTTCTTCGCCATCGGCGGTATTCTCGCGCTGATCATTCGCGCGGAGCTTTACTCGCCCGGCCTGCAGGTCCTGCAGAACCTCGAGCAGTTCAACGCCATGTTCACGATGCACGGCTCGATCATGCTGCTGCTGTTCGCGACCCCGCTCTTCGCGGCGTTCTCGAACCTGCTCGTGCCGCTGCAGATCGGTGCGCCCGACGTCGCCTTCCCGCGGCTCAACATGCTCGCCTACTGGCTCTACCTCTTCGGCGGCGTCGTCGCGGTCTCCGGCTTCCTCGTCCCGGGTGGCGCTGCCTCCTTCGGATGGTTCGCCTACACGCCGCTCTCGAACGGTGTGTTCTCCCCGAGCCTCGGCTCCGACCTCTGGATCCTCGGCTTCGCCGCCACGGGATTCGGCTCGATCATGGGTGCCGTCAACTTCATCACGACGATCGTCTGCATGCGCGCCCCGGGCATGACGATGTTCCGCATGCCCCTGTTCACGTGGACCTCGCTCGTGACCTCGCTGCTCGTGCTCATGGTCTTCCCCGTGCTCACCGCCGCCTGGTTCGCCCTCGCGGGTGACCGCATGTACGGCATGCACATCTACGACCCGATCAACGGTGGCCCGATCCTCTACCAGCACCTGTTCTGGTTCTTCGGCCACCCCGAGGTGTACATCATCGCCCTGCCGTTCTTCGGCATCATCAGCGAGATCCTCCCGGTCTTCTCGCGCAAGCCGATCTTCGGCTACAAGGGCATCATCTTCGCCACGATCGCCATCGCCGCCCTGTCGGCCACCGTGTGGGCCCACCACATGTACGTCACCGGCCAGGTCCTTCTGCCGTTCTTCTCGATCATGACGATGCTCATCGCCGTCCCGACCGGCGTGAAGTTCTTCAACTGGATCGGCACGATGTGGGGCGGCTCGCTCACCTTCGAGACGCCGATGCTGTGGTCGCTCGGTTTCCTCGTCACGTTCCTCTTCGGTGGCCTCACCGGCGTCATCCTCGCCAGCCCGGCCCTCGACTTCCACCTGTCCGACACGTACTTCGTCGTTGCGCACTTCCACTACACCGTCTTCGGCACCGTGGTGTTCGCGATGTTCGCCGGCTACTACTTCTGGTGGCCGAAGATGACGGGCAAGATGCTCGACGAGCGTCTCGGCAAGATCCACTTCTGGATGCTGTTCTTCGGCTTCCACCTGACGTTCCTCGTCCAGCATATTTTGGGTGTCGACGGCATGCCCCGCCGCTACGGCGACTACATGGTCGAGGACCGCTTCACCTTCCTGAACCAGTTCTCCACGTTCGGCTCGATCCTCCTCGGCGCGTCGATGATCCCGTTCTTCATCAACGTGTGGAAGACGGCCAAGCACGCCCCCAAGGTCACGGTCGACGACCCGTGGGGCTACGGCTCCTCGCTCGAGTGGGCCACGTCCTGCCCGCCCCCGCGGCACAACTTCGACGCCCTTCCGCGCATCCGCTCGGAGCGTCCGGTGTTCGACCTCAACCACCCGGAGGTCGCCTCGTTCGACACGCCGACCCCCGACCGGGGCGTGCTTGCCGAGCTGTACGGCGAGCCCGACCTCGAGGGCGAGGCCGCCGGTGCACAGGGTCGTCGTGCTGGAGGTGTCCGATGAGGCAGACCTCGGCGCTCTTCAACGCCGCCGCGATCTTCTTCCTGCCGGTCATGGTGATCTACGGCATCTTCACCAAGTGGACCGAGCCGGTGGGCCTTGTGGCTCTCACCCTCCTCGGGTTCATGGGTCTCATGGTGGGCATGTACCTCCGGATGACCATGAAGAAGCTCGACCGCGACCCGGCCGACGACCCCCGTGGTGAGCAGTGGATGCAGGAAGGCGAGTACGGCTTCTTCAGCCCCCACTCGTGGTGGCCGCTTCCGCTGGCCGTGTCCGCGATCATCGTCTTCCTCGGTCTACGTCTCGGCTTGTGGGTCTTCCTCGTCGGTGTCGTGTTCGGCGCCGTCGCCCTCATCGGGTGGGCCTTCGAGTACTACCGCGAAGACATGGTCATCTGATCTGCAAAACCCGTTTCAGGAACGAACCCCGCTGCACCGCAGCGGGGTTCGTTCCTTTTGTTGCGGGGTTGTTGTATGTCACCGCTGGAAACGGGCCTGCGGATGGGCCACCATGGACGGAGTGCCGAACGCGGACGCCGCTCACCGGGTGGGGGTCATCCGAGCCGTGACGGCGACAGTCATGAGGGGCCGTGAGAGATCGGTCGGCAGGAGGAAGCTGGGTGCTCCCGAACACAGGGATGAAGCGTGGACGCCGCGTGGGCGTCGGGATGGCGATGACGTCGCTCCTGCTCGTCGCGGGGTGCAGTTCGTCCGGAGGCGTCGGGGGGGCCGACAATCCTCCGCCGGCACCGCCGGCGGACCTGGTGTTCTCCGTCAAGGAGAACACCAAGAACGTCAAGCCCGATCAGCGCCTTACGGTGAAGGCCGAGGACGGCGAGCTCGTCATGGTGCGTCTCACCGGCGCCGACGGCAAGGTCGTCCCCGGCAAGGTCGTCGACGGAGTCTGGAGCACCTCGGCCGACACGCGACTCGTGCCGAACGCCCCCTATCGGTGGGCGGCGACGGCGAAGAACGAGGAGGGTGAGGTCTCCCGGCGCGAGGTGGCGTTCACGACGCTCAAACCCAAGGTGGAGGCGACCTACCGTGTCACACCCGACGGGGTGACCGTCGGGGTGGGCATGCCGGTGATGGTGACCTTCGACAGTGCCGTGAGCAGCCCCCAGATGCGCGCGGACGTCGAAAAGCGGATGCGCATCAAGGTGACGCCGGCGCAGAAGGGCTCGTGGGGATGGTTGGACGAGCGCCAGTTCATGTGGAGGCCCGACTCGTACTGGAAGCCGGGCACCAAGATCAAGGTGTCCGCCCCGCTCACCGGGGTCTCCACCGGCACGGACAAATGGGTGACGGAGGACAAGGGAGCAGAGTTCTCCATCGCCGATCGCGCGAGGATCATGCGGGTCGACCTCGCAAGTCATGTCATGTCCGTCTCGGACGATGGCAGGCGGATCGCCAGTTACCCCATCAGCGCGGGCAGGGCGACGCCCTCGTGGGAGACCCGTTCGGGCACGAAGGTCATCACAGAGAAGCACGCGGAGTACGTCATGGACTCGGGGACGCTCGGCGTCTCGGAGGGGGACCCCAACTACTACCGCACCGAGGTCAAGTACGCGATGCGCGTGACGAACACGGGGGAGTTCCTCCACGCGGCGCCCTGGTCGGTGTGGGCGCAGGGTCGTCGCAACGTGAGTCACGGATGCGTCAACCTCGGCCCGTCGGCGGCCGCGCAGCTCTACCGCGGCACGATCGTCGGTGACGTCGTCGAGTTCACGGGCTCCTCGCGGCGCATGAAGCCGGGCGACGGCCTCTCGGTGTGGCTGTTCTCCGCGAAGGAGTGGCGTGCACGTAGCGCGCTGGCGAAGAAGGCCCCGCGCCCGACGCCCACGTCGGCCTCGCCCACGTCTTCGGGCTCACCGTCCGGTTCTTCGTCCGACCAGGCCTCCGAGGGTCCGCAGGATCAGGAGACGGGCCCCACGACGTCGGAGACCACCACTCCTTGATCGTCGGACCGCCCTGACGCGACCGCATCCGTTACCGCCCGAGACCCGGAGTCGGTGGGTCGCCGTGCCGACGCGAGGCGTCCGTGAGGTGCCGCGTGTGGGGAGGCGACGTCGGCAGCGACGGGTGGGCCTGACGCCTCCGGAGACGCCGTGTGACGGCGGCTCGGGCGGGCCGGCCACCCCTGCTCGAGGCAGTGGGTGTGACGGCGCGCGCCCGCATGGTGCTGCGTCGGTGACCGCGTCGATGCTGCGCCTGCCCCGGAGCCGTTTTCGGTGCCCCATGGCGGCCCCGCCGACACTCGACGGTACGTCTTGTCCGGGGCCCCGAGCGACGACGCGGGATCACAGGGGGTCGCAGGCCACTGCGGGAGAAGACGCCCCTGTCGTCGTGGAGGACTCCTACCGGCCCGCTGCGCCTCTTCCCGAGGCATGTGTCCCTTCGTCGAGGAGCCCTCTCAGGGGGTTCCGGGGTCGGGCCGTGGGGTCCCGAACGTCGCGCGCCGTCCGGTCGCAGCGCCTCCCTGCGTGGCTCCGTATGGGGAGGTCGAGACGGAGCAGCCGTCGACCGGTGGCGGAGACCAAACGCTGTGTCGTCAGCCCCAGCCCAGGGCGTGGAGTCGTCCGTCGTCGATGCCGAAGTGGTGGGCGATCTCGTGCACGACGGTGACGGTCACCTCGTGCGCGACCTCCTCGTGGGTCCGGCACATGCGCAGCAGGGGACCGCGGAAGATCGTGATGCGATCGGGCAGACCGAGGTCGCCCCACATGCGCTCGGTTCGGGGCACACCCTCGTAAACGCCGAGGAGCTCCTCACCCGACTCCGGCTCGTCCTCGACGAGGAACACGAGGTTCTCGAGCATGTCGATGAGTTCGGTGGGTACGGCATCGAGAGCGTCGGCGACGAGGTCCTCGAACTCCTCCCTCGTGAGATCCATGACGGTCACCCTCCCATGGTGCACGATTCCGACGCAGACGGGGAGAGACACGACGGCAGCCCGCCGTCGGGGCCTGCGCGCTGCGTGGTGGTGCTCCTCGCTCTCTTCCACGCGACCGGCGGCGGAGGACGGCCACGCCAGGCCGGACTCCTCGCGGGCCTGCGTCAAGGGCCGCCTGGCCATGAAGGGAGGGGCGAGAGCGACGTGGCGATCCGGGGGGTGCCGGGAGGCGGTGACCCGCATTCTCCTTCGTCGCGATTCGTCCCGAATCGAGAGCGGGCCCCGCACCGTGAGGTGCGGGGCCCGCGTCGAGAGTCGAGATCGCCGATCAGTGCTTGGCGTCCTCGAGGATCTCGTCGTGCGTGGCGTCATGGCCGGCGAGGAGCGCGCGGTCATCCGCCTGATCGTGGTGCGCGTGCGCCGACTCGAGCTCCGCAGGAGTGACGGGCGCGACGCGGTCCTTGAAGAAGAACCGGGACCAGGCGGCGCGGCGCTTGTCCTTGCGGGCGGTGGGGGTGGCCACACCGCGCGAGTCCTTACCGTCCGTGAGCTCCAGCGGGGCCGGGCTCTCGTGACCGACGAGCTTCCACATCTCGTACTGATCGAGCGGCTCGTGGTACTCGCGGAACTCGCCACCCGCCGTTCGGACGATGCGGCCGCTCTCCTTGCCGTGGAGCACGAGGTCGCGGTCGGCACGCTGGAGAGAGAGGCAGATGCGCTTCGTCAGCCAGAAGCCGAGGATCGGACCGGCGAAGAACAGGAACCGCAGGACGTGAGTGATGTCGTTGATCGACAGACCCAGTTTGATTGCCATGATGTCGTTGCCGGCGGCGAAGAACATCACCAGGTAGGCGATGAGGGCGCCGATGCCGATGCCGGTGCGGACCGGGCGGTTGCGCGGGCGGTCGAGCAGGTGGTGCTCGCGCTTGTCACCGGTGACCCAGGCCTCGAGGAACGGGTAGGCCCCCGCCAGGGTGAACACGAGCGGCAGGAGCACGATCGAACCGAGCGCCACGTTGAGCGACAGCGTGTAGCGGAAGATCGTGAACTCGAGCCACCCCGGCAGCAGGCGGAGCGCGCCGTCGGCGAAGCCCATGTACCAGTCGGGCTGGACGCCCGCGGTGACGGGGGAGGGGTCGTACGGACCGTAGGCCCACACCGGGTTGATCGTCACGAGACCCGAGATGAGGCTGATGATGCCGAAGACGATGAAGAAGAACCCACCGGCCTTGGCGGCGTAGACGGGCATCACGCGGAAGCCGACGACGTTGTCGTTCGTGCGACCCGGGCCGGGGTACTGCGTGTGCTTGTGGACCATGACGAGCACGAGGTGCGCCGTGAACAGACCGATGAGCAGAGCCGGGACGAGCAGCATGTGCGCCATGTAGAGGCGCGGGATGATGATATCGCCGGGGAAGGCGCCGCCGAACATGATGTAGCTGACGTACGAACCGAGGATCGGCGTCGACTCGACGAAGCCCTCCATGACGCGGAGGCCGGTGCCGGAGAGCAGGTCGTCGGGGAGGGAGTAGCCAGCGAAGCCCTCGATCATGGCGAGGAGCAGCAGGACGCAGCCGATGACCCAGTTGATCTCACGGGGCTTGCGGAAGGCGCCGGTGAAGAACACGCGGGCCATGTGCATGCCGACCGCGGCGACGAAGAAGAGCGCCGCCCAGTGATGGACCTGACGGATGAGGAGACCGCCGGGCACCTCGAACGAGATCTTGAGCGTGGAGGCGTACGCCTCGCTCATGAGGATTCCGTTGAGAGGGGCGTAAGGCCCGTTGTAGTGGACCTCGCCCTGGGAGGGGACGAACCACAGCGTGAGCGCCACGCCGGAGATGAGCGCGACGATCATCGAGTACATCGCGACTTCACCGAGCATGAACGACCAGTGGTCCGGGAAGACCTTGCGCATGAGGTAGCGCATGGGGCCTGCGAGGCCCGTGCGCTCGTCGAACCAGTTCGCGACGGATCCTTCGCGGGCGCCGCGGCCACGGCGGGGCGTCGGCTCCTCGGCGCGAAGCCGATCGGCCGCGCGGGCGGTTGCTTGGGTGCTCATCGCTCACGACTCCAGAAGCTCGGGCCGACGGGCTCCATGAACGGCTGGGCCGCCACGAGGTACCCCTCGTCGTCGACGGTGATCTTCAACTGCGGCAGGGGGCGCTTGGCCGGGCCGAACACGACCTTGCAGTCCTGCGTGACGTCGAAGGTGGACTGGTGGCACGGGCAGAGAAGGTGGTGCGTCTGCTGCTCGTACAGGCCCACGGGGCATCCGGCGTGGGTGCAGATCTTGTTGTAGGCGACGATGCCGTCGTGACCCCAGTCACGGGCCTTCTCGCTCTTGAAGTCCTTGGGGTCGAGGCGCATGAGCAGCACGGCGGCCTTGGCCTTGCGCTGGAGGAGGTTGAGGTCCTCGTCGTGCTCGAAGTGCTGACCCTCCTCGGGCTCCTTGGGGGCCGAGTCGATGCCCTCGGGGAGGACGTGGAAGACGGCGCCCAGGTGGACCTCGTCGGCGCGGATCGGCGTCATCTGCGGGTCCCGCATGAGACGCATCCCCTTCTGCCAGAACGTGTGGTGCAGTTCGCGGCGGGGGAGGTGGCCGAGGCCACCGACGATCGGGAACAGCGGGGGCAGCGCGAAGAGGCCGAGAGCGGTGGCGCCGAGGGCGCCGATCATGGGACGACGGCCGAGCTGGCTGCCGCGGTAGCCCTCGCCAAGGGTCTCGGCGAGCTCCGCACGCGTCTCGGGGGAGGAAGCCGTGGGGTGACGGTCCTCGATCTCCTCCGTGTCGGGCATGAGCGTCTTGGCCCAGTGGACCGCGCCGAGCCCGATCCCGAGGAGGCTGAGGGCGAGGCAGATGCCGAGGAGGCTGTGCTGCACGCTGATGCGCCCGAAGACGGGGACGAACACCATGTCCTTCATGTCGAGCATGAGGTAGGCGACGATGAACCCGATCGAGCCGATCACCGACAGCGTGAACAGCGCCAGGACCTGACGCTCGGCGCGCTTGGCGGCCTTGGGGTCGACGTCCGCGTGTCGGAGGACGTGCGGCGGGAGGCCGGGGTTCTCGAACCTGTCGGGAAGCGTGTCCACGACCCCCGTGTGGTCGGAGTCTCCGGCGAGGTCACGGCCGACCGGAGCGGCGGAGCTGCCGTGGGCCGGGCGCTCCCCTCCCGGAGTGGTGCCGTTCTCGTTCATGTCATCGTTCCTGTCGCTGTGGTGCCTGCGGGGTGTCGTCATGGATCAGGCCGCCTTGCGGCCGAGCCAGACGGCGGCCCCGATCATGAGGGGGATCGCGAAGAACCAGAGGAAGAAACCGTCGGCCACCGGGCCCAGGTTGCCCAGGCTGTGCCCGCCGTAGTTGTTCCGCTGGTCGAGCTGGTGCAGGTAGGCGATGATGTCGCGCTTGGCCTGCGGGTCGATGTTGGCGTCGTCGAAGACCGGCATGGACTGCGGGCCGGTGAGCATGGCCTCGTAGATGTGCTTGCCCTCGATGTTCTTGAGCGGCGGGGCGAACTTGCCGCGGGTGAGGGCGCCTCCGGAACCGGCGAAGTTGTGGCACATGGCGCAGTTCACGCGGTAGATCTCGCCACCGCGGGCGACGTCGCCACCGACGCCGCTCGCGTACTTCTCGTCGGGCACGCCCGGGCCGGGGCCGAGGGAGTCGACGTACGCCGAGAGCTGACGAATCTGCTCGTCGGAGTAGGCGACGTGGCTGTTGCGCTTGGCCTGCACGCCGGGTCCGGCGAGGGGCATACGACCGGTGCCGACCTGGAAGTCGACGGAGGCCGCACCGACACCGACGAGGGACGGGCCGGCCGTCGTGCCCTGGGCCTGCTGGCCGTGACACGTGGAACAGTTGGCCTTGAACAGTCGGGAACCGGCGGCGACGTCGGACGCGGTGTACGAACGCGTGTCCGCGGTCGCCCGGCCTCCGGAGGAGACGAGGGAGTACACCCCGCCGACGGCGACGAGCGCGACGACGAGCAGGGCGAGAAGGACCGCGGGGTGCCGGCGTCGGGTCACGGTAGAGGCAGTCACGAGGGCATCCTTGACATCGGGGATTCGGGGACGGGACGGGCTCGGGTCGCCGAGAGGGGGGCGAGCGCCGTCACTGGAGGATGTAGATGACGGCGAACAGGGCGATCCAGACGACGTCGACGAAGTGCCAGTAGTAGGACACGACGATGGCGCCGGTGGCCTGTCGATGGGTGTAACGGCGGGTCGTGAAGCTGCGGCCGATGATGAAGAGGAACGCGAGGAGGCCGCCGATGACGTGGATGCCGTGGAAGCCGGTCGTGATGTAGAAAGCCGAGGTGTAGGCGCTGGCCGACAGGGTCAGACCGTGCGAGGCGAGCTCGGCGTACTCCATGATCTGGCCGGCGACGAACACCGAGCCGAAGAGGTACGTCAGGACGAACCACTCCCGCATGCCCCACTTCTTGAACTCGAACAGGCGCCCCGTGCGGGAGCCCTGTCCGCGCTCTGCGGCCGCGACGCCGAACTGGCACCAGACGGAGCTGATGACCAGGATCGTCGTGTTCGCGAACGCGAAGGGCACGTTGAGATGAGAGGTGCCGGCCTCCCAGAGGTCGGGGCGCACGGATCGCAGCGTGAAGTAGATGGCGAACAGTCCCGCGAAGAACATGAGTTCGCTCGACAACCACACGATCGTGCCCACGGAGGCCATGTCGGGTCGGGTGACGGGACCGTGTCCCGGGGTCGTGCCCGGTCGAGGTCCCGGTGAGTGAGTATGAGCAGAGGAAACAGTCGCCACGGGCGCCATTATGGGCCATGTCGGGGATCGATTGGGACGTTAGGGACCCGCGGGTGTCTTTCCGGTGGACGTGACGAGGCCGCTCACGGTGCTCGTCCCCCAGGAGAACCGCCCCCACGACGGGGCGGGCGGGGGGTCTCCCGTGCGGCCGGACGCGCGAGACGCGGGCCGTCGGTGCACGGCCCCCGCCCCGCTGGTCGACCACTCCGGGAGCGGGCAGGCGCGCCGTCCACCCCGTTCCGGCCGCCCTGCGTGTCGCGGGTGGAGGGTTCGGGTCGAGTCCGGTGGGCCACAGGTGGTGGCCCGCCCCACGGCCGCCGAGGGTCCCCGACGTGGGCGCGGCCGATCACTCGGCGGGTCGCCCGGTGGGTGCGGCTCCGGAAGGTGGGGGGATATCGGTAGGATTCGGCGCATGACAGGCCTCAGCAGCGAGACGGCGACCGCTTCGTCCGACCCCACCCGTGGTGGGCGTCGCTCGGTGCGTGTCCTGCTGTTCAGTGACGACCGCACCACCCGTGACTCCGTACGCCTCGCCGTCGGCCGGCGACCGGCTCCGGACGTCGAGATCGACTCCTGGGTCGAGTGCGCCACCGCGCCCGCCGTCCTGGAGGCGGTCCACGACGGCCGGGCCGACGTGCTCATCCTTGACGGAGAGGCCGCACCGCTCGGTGGACTCGGGCTCTGCCGCCAGCTCAAGCACGAGGTGTTCGACTGCCCGCCCGTCGTCGTCCTCACCGGCCGCCCCCAGGATGCGTGGCTCGCGTCCTGGTCCTACGCCGACGCCGCCGTCGCCCAGCCGTTCGACGCCCTGACCATGTCGCAGGCCGTCGTCGACGTGGCACGGGCGCTCCCGGACCCCACGGACCACTGAACTCCGTGGAGCGGGCCCACACCTGGCCCGAGGTCCTGTCCGCGCTGATCGCCGGGGAGGATCTCGACCCGGCCTCCGCGGCCTGGGCGATGGGCCGCATCATGACGGGCGAGGCGACCCCCAGCCAGGTCGCCGGTTTCGTCGTGGCCCTCCAGTCCAAGGGCGTCTCGGTCTCAGAACTCGTCGGCGTGGCGGACGAGATGCTCGCGCACGCGCGACGCATCGAGGTGCCGAATCCGAGCCTCGACATCGTGGGCACCGGTGGCGACCGGCAGAACACGGTGAACATCTCGACGATGTCGGCGATCGTCGCCGCGGCCGCCGGGATCACCGTGGTCAAGCACGGCAACCGGGCCGCGTCCTCCTCCTCGGGGACGGCCGACTGCCTCGAACAGCTGGGCGTGATGCTCAGTCTCGGGCCGCGCGGGATCGTCGAGGTCGCCCACGAGGTGGGCATCACCTTCTGTTTCGCCCAGGACTTCCACCCCTCCATGCGGCACGCCGCGGAGAGCCGTCGGGAACTCGGCATCCCCACCGTGTTCAACCTCCTCGGCCCGCTCACGAACCCCGCTCAACCGACGTATGCGGCGGTCGGGGTGGCGTTCGAGCACGCGGCCCCGCTCGTGGCCGGGGTGTTCGCCGACCGCGGTCGCCAGGCCGCGGTGTTCCGGGGCCGGGACGGCCTCGACGAACTGACCGTCACCACCGAGTCCGACGTGTGGTGGGTCGGTGGCGGCCACGTCGAGAAGCTCGTGGCCGCGCCGGAGGCCGTCGGTCTGTCCCGCCACCCGCTGGACTCGCTGCGTGGCGGAGACGCCGTGCACAACGCAGGGGTCGCTCGTAGGTTGCTCGACGGGGACACGGCGGGCACGATGACGGCCGTCCGCGACGCCGTCCTCCTCAACGCCGGCATCGCCCTCGCGCTCACCCACGGATCGGCACGGGTGCAGGATCAGGACACTTTCGTGGCCGCACTCGGCGACGGCGTCGACCGGGCGCGTACCGCGATCGAGTCGGGCGCTGCGGCCGGTCTGCTCGACCGCTGGCGACTGGCCACGACCGCTCGGGCCGCCTCCGGTCGCCGCTGACGCCGCATGGTGGCCGGGCACGGCCCGGCCGCCATGCGTGACGCGTCGGTTCGTCGTTCCTCGGCCGGGAGCGGGCGCCGATCACGCGCACATGCGGACCGGACGCGCACACGGATCCTTGGCCTCGCCGGAACCTGTACGCCGGACGTCGACGAACTGCGCCGAGCGGGCTCCTCGGCGGTGAGGGCGTGCGGAGAACTCAGTCGAGGCCGATGCTGAACGCCGCGTCGAGGTCGCTCCTGCTGTATGTGCGGAACGCGATGTGGGTGTCGGTGGAGATGACGCCCTGGGCCTTGTTGATGCGGTCGGCGATGACGTCGGCCAGGTCTTCGTGCCGAGCCACCTTGACGAGCGCGATGAGGTCGGCGCCGCCGGTGACGGAGTACACCTCGGTGACGCCGTCGATCTCTGCGATGGCCTGCCCGGCCTCGGGGATGCGGTGGACGTCGGCGTTGATGAGGACGATGGCGGTGATCACGGGGCAACTCTAGTCGTGAGAGCGGTGGGGGCGCCGGGGGTCCGATCGTCCCGGTGCGGGTCCGTTCCGCCGTTCCTCTCGCCGTCCTCCCCGCCGGGGGCTTCGGCCGAGCGGAGGCTCGGAGCCCCGTCGGCGCCGCCCACGGGGCAGCTCCACGTGCCGACGAGATCGACCAGGCGCACCCCCTCGGTGGTGAGCCATCGATGGAGGATCTCCGTCTCCTCGGGCGTCGTCGCCGGGCTCGGGGCGACGGGGGGCGCGACCACCTCGGCGGCGGCGCGCATCGCCGAGATGGAGGGCATGGGGTCGGTCCCGGGCGGGGTGAGCGTCGTGCCGGCGAGGCGGCCGTGCCGGACGGAGACGACCTCCCATCCGCCGCCGTCGCGTCGGCGCGCCGCGACGATCTCCGGCGCCTCCGCGAGGGGGGCGAGTCGTTGGACGCGGCCGAGCCCGTCGGTGAGGGCGGCGGTGCGTCGTCGGACCGCGTCGGCCTCCTCGAAGCGTTCCTCGGCGGCGAGCTCGCGCATCCGGGAGCGGAGGGCGTCGAGCAGCGACCGGTCGGCGCCGGCGAAGAGCCGATGGGCACGGCTCGCGACGGGGGCGTACTCCTCGACGCTCTGACGACCGAGGCAGGGCGCCCCGCACCGGCCGATCTCGGCGAGGAGGCAGGGGGAGGCGGCGGAGGAGAGACGCGCCAGCCGGGTGGTGCACTGCCGCAGCGGGAGCACCTCGTGGACGGCGGCCACGGCGTCCACGGCGGACTGCTTCCGGGCGAACGGCCCGGCGTACCAGGCGCCGTCGTCCTTGACCCTCGTGACGACCGACAGCCGCGGGAACGGTTCGACCGTGACTTTGATCCACGATCGGGACCACGGCCTCCTCGACTGTCGGTTGTACGGGGGATCGTGCTCGGCGATGAGCCGGATCTCACGGACCTGGGCCTCAAGACGCGTCGTGCACACGACGGGGACGACGTGCTCGGCGGCCGTGAGCATCTCGGTCATGCGGGCGCGCTGCTCCGCCGCCGTGAAGTACGAGGCCACCCGGCGGCGGATGTCGGTGGAGGTGCCGACGTAGAGCACCTGGCCGCGCACGCCGGTGAACATGTAGACCCCCGGCGCGGAGGGCAGGCCCTCGGCGAGGTGACGCTTGCGCCGCTGGACGGGGTGGACACGGGAGGCGAGGACCTGGAGATCCTCGAGCGTGCGGGCCGCGAGCGGACCGGAGCTGCCGCAGCGGGCGAGGAGTCCGTGGAGGACGTCGACCGTGGCGCGCGCGTCGTGGAGGGCACGGTGGTCGGGGGCGACGGCCGTGCCGAACAGTTCGGCGAGGGTGCCGAGCTTGTGGTTGGGCACCTCGTCTCGGGTGACGAGACGACGCGCGAGGGTGACCGTGTCGACGACGGCAGGGGCGGGCCAGGACAGGCCGCAGGCCCGGGTGGCGGCGCGGAGGAAGCCGATATCGAACGGAGCGTTGTGCGCGACGAGGACGGCGCCCCGGGAGAACTCGAGGAACGAGGGCAGCACCTCGTCGATGTGGGGGGCGCCCTCGAGCATCTCGTCGGTGATGCCGGTGAGGAGACGGATGAACGGAGGCACCGGCACCTGCGGGTCGACGAGGGTGTGGAACTCCTCGACGACCTCCCCGCCGTTGACCTTGACCGCGCCGATCTCGGTGATGCTGGAGTCGGCGGGGCTGCCGCCGGTGGTCTCGAGGTCGACGACGACGAATGTGACCTCCGACAGCGGCGTGCCCAGCACCTCCGGCGGGCCCTGGACGATCTGCTCCTCGAGGGCTGCTCCGCCGTGGCCCTCCCGACCCCCGTCCTGCGGGACGAACGCGCCGAGAACAGCACCGCCGTGGAGACCCGCGACGCGGGATCCGGCGCTGGCGCCGGCGCCGACGCCGGATCCCGCGCCGGTTTCCGTTCCGGACCCGGTGGCGGGCCCGGACGCCGGGGTAGGCGTGTGAACCGGGACCGGGGCCGGGTCCGAGGGAGGCGGAACAGCAGGGTCGTCGTGCATGGGAGCACCCTCGCAGGGCCCTCCGACAACCTTTCGTCCACGCGGACCAGGTGCCCGTCGGCCCGGCCGTCTAACCGCCGCGCCTGTGCGACGTCCCCTCCCGATGCGCCACGGCGAAGGGTTGTCGGGGGGTGGTCGTAGCGTGCGAACGCACCGGGGCCGAGGGGTCCACGGGACGAGGTCGAGGAGGCCGAGATGTTCGACACCATCGAGACCGGCGGGTCGTTGGTCATGGATTGCGGCACCTGCCCGGTCGCCGGCCGGGCCTGCGAGGACTGCGCGGTGCGGGTGCTGCTCGATGCGCCCGTCACCGGCCTGGCCCTCGACCCCGTGGAGCGCCGGGCGGTCGACGTGTTCGTCGGCGCGGGGCTCATCGGCGCGTCCGAGGCGGCACTGCTCACGGCCGAGGTGCAACCCTGGGAGGGTGTGCGCGCAGCCGGGTGACGAGGGAGGGCGCCGAACCCGGCGTCGAGGCCGGGCAACGGCGACGTTCGCCCTCATCGTCCTCCTCACCGGGTGCGCGACGTCGCCCGGGCCCGGTACGTCCGCCGGCACGCAGGCCGTGCCTGCGACGGGGGAGGCGTCGTCCGATGTCACGTCGTCCGTAACGGAGGCGCCGTCAGCGGGCCCGACGCGCATGGCAGGGGCCCCCGATGTGCCCCGGCGCCGATCCGTCGGTCCTGCCGGGGAGGCCGATCGCGCGCTCCTCGCACGGGCGCGCGAGATGGTCGAGAGGCGCTGGCCGGGGCGGATGGTCCACGCGGGGCCGCATTCCCTCGTCGTGGGCCCCATGCTCGTCCCCGGCGCACCCGGTGGGTCCCACACGGCGAACGTCCCGCGCGGACCGAGCGCCTCGCACGCCCCCGGCGGCGGGCGCGTGTCGCACACTCGGCCGCCCACGGTCGCGACCGCTCCGGGCCTCACCTCCCCGCGGCCCGCCGCATCCCCGACGACACCGCGGCGCCCCGTCGCGCCCGCACCTCGCGAGGACGTTCGAGCCACCGCATCCGTCGCATCTGCTGCGCCCCTCGATCCGGCGGTGGTGTCGGGGGCGGCCGAGGAGGCCTGGCGCCGCTGTCGTGCCGTCTGGCCGCGGGCCGAGAACGTGCCTCCCCTCGTCGTCCTGCCACCGACGCCGGGGCGCTCGGACGGCTCCGGGAGTGGGGGTGCCCGGCCCGCCGCGACGACGGTGACCGTCGGGGAGGCGCCGACGTCCGAGACGTGGATCGTCATGGCGCCGGAGTCCTGGGGCGAGCTCTCCGAGGAGGGGCGGATCGTCGTCCTCACGCACGAGTGCGTCCACGTGGCCCTCGCCGCGGGCCCTCGACCTCGGGCGCCTCGGTGGCTCGTCGAGGGGGTGGCCGACGACCTCGCCTACCGCCGGTCGACGGTGCCGGTCGAGGCCGTGCTCGCCCCGCTGCGCCGCGACGTCGCCGTGCACGGCGCGCCTCGCCACCTCCCCCGCGACGAGGAGTTCGAGGTCGCGGGCGCAGGGAGGGACGCCGTCCTCCTCGCCTACGCGCAGGCGTTGTCCGCCGTCCGCACGTACGCGGACCTCCACGGTGAGGACGCCGCCGTGGATCTCGTGCGGGGTCGTGCCGGGGGCGGCGGCGTCGACCGCGTCCCCCTCGAGCAAGGACTCCTGCCGGTGTGGCGGCAACAACTCGAACGCGGCCGGCCCGACCCCACGAGGGGGTCCGACCGGCCGCGTCCGGGGCGTCGGGGATAGCCGACGTCAGGAGTAGAGCGACTCGACCTCGTCGGCGAAGTCACGCATGATCTCGTTGCGCCGCAGCTTGAGCGAGGGCGTGAGGTACCCGTTCTCCTCGGTGAAGTCGCCCGGGATGATGTGGAACGAGCGGATGCTCTCGGCGCGGCTCACCGTGGCGTTCGCGCGGTCGACGGCCTTCTGGATGTGCTCGCGGACCATCGGGTCGGTGAGGCACATCTCGGGCGTGAGTTCGGGGCGGTCGTGCGAGGTGCCCCACACCGGCACCATCTCGGCGTCGATCGTGACGAGGGCACCGACGAACGGACGCTGGTCGCCGACGACGACGGCCTGCGAGACGAGCGGGTGCGCCCGCACGATGTCCTCGAGAGCGGCCGGGGCGACGTTCTTGCCGCCGGCGGTGACGAGGATCTCCTTCTTGCGGCCGGTGATCGTGAGGAACCCGTCGTCGTCGACGTCGCCGAGGTCTCCGGTGCGGAACCAGCCGTCCTCGGTGAACGCGGCGGCGGTCGCCTCGGGGTTGCCGCGGTAGGCGCGGAAGACACCCTCGCCCTGGACGAGGACCTCTCCGTCCTCGTCGATGCGGACGCCGACGCCGGGAATCGGCAGGCCGACCGCGCCGATGCGGAGACCGGCAGGGCGGCCGACGGCGACAGGCGCCGTGGTCTCGGTGAGGCCGTAGCCCTCGAGGACGGTGATGCCGATGCCGCGGAAGAAGTGGCCGAGCCGCTCGCCGAGGGGGGCTCCGCCGGAGACGGCGTACCGGATCTCACCGCCGAGCTTGGCGCGGATCTTGCGGTAGACGAGCCGCTCCATGACGGCGTGGGCGACACGGACCCGGGGCGAGGGGCCCTTGGGGTCGTCGAGGCCGCGACTGTAGACGATGGCCGTGCGGGTGGCGCGGGTGAAGATGCCGCCCTTGCCGTCGGCACGGGCCGACTGGTCGGCCGCGTTGAACACCTTCTCGAACACGCGGGGGACGGCGAGCAGGAAGGTGGGGTGGAACCCGGAGAGGTCACCCATGAGGTTCTTGATGTCGGGGGCGTGCCCGACGCGCATCATCGCGTCGACGGCGACGACCTGGATGAGCCGCGCGAAGACGTGCGCGAGCGGCAGGAACATGAGCATGGACGCGTCGTCCGGTCCGACGATCGGGTCGAGGGCGACGACGATGTTGTCGGAGAGGTCCATGAAGTTGCCGTGGGTGAGCTCGCATCCCTTCGGCCGGCCCGTCGTGCCCGACGTGTAGATGATCGTCGCGAGGTCGGAACGGTCGTGGCCCGCGAGACGGGCGTCGAGAGTGGCGTCGTCGATGTCCTCCCCGGCGTGGAGGAGGTCCTCGAGACCGCCACCGTCGACGGACCACACCTGCGCGAGTGCGGGGCAGTCGTCGCGGACCTCGGCGGCGACGGCCGCGTGGCCGTCGTTCTCGACGACGAGGGCGCAGGAGGCGGTGTCCTCGAGGATCCATCGCAGCTGGGAGGCGGAGGACGTCTCGTAGACGGGGACGGGCACGGCGCCCGCGGTCCACAGGGCGAAGTCGAGGAGGGTCCACTCGTACCGCGTCCGGCTCATGATCGCCACGCGCTCACCGACGCCGATGCCGGCGGCGACGAATCCCTTGGCGAGGCGGCGGACGTCGGCGTGGAACTCCCGCGCGGTGACGTCGCGCCACGTGCCGGCCGGACCTTTGACGGAGAACACGACGCGCTCGGGTCGCCGCGCCGCGTTGCGGGCGGGGATGTCGGCGAGGGTGCCCTCGGTGGTGGGCGGGACGGCGGGGGGGATGATCGATTCGCGCATCGGCTCCTCTTCACGCGATCCGGGGTGCGGGCGGGCGCCCGACGTCGGGTCACCCTACTCGTGGCCACGGACGCCGTTAGCCTACGGACATGTCGCCCAGAACACAGGAGTCGATCCTCGTCGCTGCGGAGCCGGGGGCGGTGTGCGACGTCGTCGCCGACGTCGAGGCCTATCCGGAGTGGTCCCCGGACGTGCGATCCGTCACGGTCCTCACCGAGGACGAGGGGGCCTGGCCGGTCGAGGTGGAGTTCACCGTCGGGTCCGGTCCGATGGAGGACACGTACGTGCTCGCGTACACGTGGGCCCTCGACGCCGACGGCGTCGGGGAGGTGTCGTGGCGGCTCGTGCGCTCGCAGAAGCTGGAGGCGCTCGACGGTCGTTACGTCATCGCCCGGGAGGGTGGCGGGACGCGCGTCACGTACGACCTCTCGGTCGAGCTCGCGGTGCCGCTACCGGGGATCCTCCGGCGTAAGGCGGAGCGCACGATCGTCTCCACGGCGTTGCAGGGGCTCAAGGCGCGGGTCGAGGGATGAACGGGGAGCACGTCGGTTCCGTCGAGGACGAGGCACGGCGGCTCGGGGAGGCGTTGCGCGAGGCCCGCAGAGAGGCGACGTCCGCCCGCGCGGAGGCCCCGCCGACGGACCCCCCTCCGGTGACGCCGTCGACGGGTCCTGCGCACGCCGCGGGCGGGGACGCCTGCCGGTGCCCGTGGTGCCGGGGCCACCGCTGGACGCATGCACACGGACCGGGGGTCCTCCGCGATCTCGCGTCGGCGACGGATCTCCTCACCCACGGCCTGCGCGCCGCGGCGGGCGCCTGGGAGCGACGCGCGGACGCGTCGCCCGGCGGCCCGGGCGACGCGGCTCAGGACGACCGCCCCACCCACCACACGCGCGGCGACCACGACGACCATTGCGACGACGACCGTTCCGACGACCAGCGGGAGAACCCATGACGACACGTGAGCCCAGCTCCTCCGCCCCCGAGGGTCGGGCGGCGGGCGCCACCGTCGGCCTCGACATCGGCGGGACGAAGATCCTCGGCGCCCTCGTCACGACGGGCGGGGAGATCCTCGCCCGTGCCCGGCGGGAGACCCCGGCGCAGCACCCCGAGGGGATCGTCGCTGCGGCGGCGGACCTCACGCGGGAACTCGTCGACGGCCACGACGTGCCCGCCGTCGGCGTCGCGGTCGCCGGGTTCCTCGACCGTGCCCGCGAACGGGTGCTGTTCGCCCCGAACATCGCCTGGCGTGACGAACCGTTCCGTGCACGACTCACCGATCTCGTCGGGTTGCCGGTCGTCCTCGAGAACGACGCGAACGCGGCGACGTGGGGCGAGTTCGTCCACGGCCCCGCCCGTGACGTCGAGGACCTCGTCCTCCTCACGATCGGCACGGGCGTCGGCGGTGGCGTCGTCACCGAGGGCGACCTCGTGCGGGGCGCCCACGGTGTCGGCGCCGAGGTGGGGCACATCCGGGTCGTGCCCGACGGTCTGCTCTGCGGATGCGGGGTGCGGGGCTGCCTCGAGCAGTACGGCTCCGGCACCGCGCTCGTGCGGAAGGCCCGTCACCTCGTCGACGAGGGCGGCCCCCGTGCCGCGGCCCTCCGGGACCGGTGCGAGGGGGGATCCGGGGCGTCTCTCCGGCCCCGACGTCACGGAGGTGGCGCTCGCGGGCGACCCCGCGGCGAGGGGACTCATCGCCGATCTCGGCCGATGGATCGGCAGCGGCGCCGCCTCGCTCGCGGCCGTGCTCGACCCGGAGCTCGTGCTCGTCGGCGGTGGGGTCTCCCAGGCGGGCGACCTGCTGCTCGAACCGGCGCGGGAGGCCTTCGAGGAGGGGATGACGGGGCGCCGGTTCCGGCCCTACGGTCGCCTCGAGTTCGCCGGACTCCTCGACGACGCCGGCGTCGTCGGCGCCGCCACGCTCGCCCAGGACGAGGCGCTCCGATGAGCGCCGCAGACACCGTGGAGGAGGCGGCGCCCGAGAACGATTGCGCGATCGGCGTCGATATCGGCGGCACGAAGGTCGCCGCCGGGCTCGTCGACGCCGAGGGGACGGTCGTCGCCCGCACCCGGCGCGACACCCCGGACCGCTCCTGCAGCCCCCGGGTCGTCGAGAACACGATCGTCGGCGCGGTCGAGGAACTCCTCGACCGCGCCGGGGACGAGGGACGTGCGGTGTCGGCCGTCGGGATAGGCGCCGCCGGATTCGTCGGCGCGGACCGGGCCACCGTCGTCTTCGCGCCCCATCTCTCGTGGCGGGACGAGCCGCTGCGGGAGTCCCTCGGCAGTCGCATCGGTCGCCCCATCACCGTCGACAACGACGCGAACGCGGCGGCGTGGGCCGAATCGCGCTTCGGCGCGGCCCGTGGCGAGTCGCACGTGGTGATGATCACGCTCGGCACCGGCATCGGTGGCGCCCTCGTCATCGACCACGAACTCCAACGCGGCCGGTTCGGCACCGCGGGGGAGTTCGGCCACATGCAGGTCGTGCCCGACGGGATCCGCTGCGAGTGCGGCAACCGCGGCTGCTGGGAGCAGTACGCGAGCGGCAACGCGCTCGTGCGGGAGGCCCGCGGTCTCATGTCGGCGCGGTCGCCCGTCGCGGAGGATCTGCTCGCCCGCGTCGGGGGCGACCCGTCGCGGCTCGCAGGGCCGCTCGTCACGGAGGCGGCGCGAGAGGGCGACCCCACGGCGCGGGAACTCATCGCCGAGATCGGGCACTGGCTCGGCGTCGGCATGGCGGGTCTGGCCGCCGCGTTCGACCCGGGGTCGTTCGTCATCGGTGGTGGGGTGAGCGCCGCGGGCGAGCTCCTCCTCGACCCGGCGCGCGAGGCGTTCCGTCGTCGTCTCCCCGGGCGGGGCTACCGGCCCGAGGCGCGCATCGTCCAGGCCGCGCTCGGCCCCGACGCGGGTCTCATCGGCGCCGCCGACCTCGCCCGCCACGAGAGCGGCCCGGCCCACTGACGCAGGCCGGGCCGATCCCGGCCCGGTGCAGGTCAGACGCGGGCGCCGTCGTCGGTGTCGTCGGGATCCCGGTCGTGCGGTTGGCGCAGGACGAGCGTGACGAAACCCGCGATCGTGAGGGCGGCCGCGCCCCACATGAGGTGACGCTCGGTGGGCGCGAACACGACGAGGAGGACGAGGCCGACCGGCCCGAGGACGAGACCGCACAGGGCGAGGTAGAACGGCCAGTCGGTGAAGAACGCGGGCAACGGCTCGGGTGGCGGCGGCGTGAACGTCTCGTCGTCCGGGTCCTCCGGAGGGCTGTACGTGCGCCACGGCACCGGGTCGTCGAACCCGCCCGCGCGGACGGGCGGCGCGTCGCCGCTCGGGAGGCCGTCGGTGTCGGCGTCGGTGGGGCCTCCTACGGTCGGGTCGTCGGCGACGTCGCCCGGCGGTGTGATCCCGGTCTCCCGAGGTGCACCCGGCACTCCGTCGTCGGGTCCCCCGGCACGGCCCGCCGGTGGCGGGGGTGCGTCGGCCCACGACGGGGGCTCCTCCCACCGCTCGACGATCTCGGCGAACCGGGCGTCGACGTCGTCGCGTTCCCCGCCGTCCCTCGTCGTCATCGCTGCACCTCTCCTGCGTCTCGGCCCCCGATTCTCGCAGAGAGGCCCACCCTTCTGCCCGGAGCGACGTGGCCGAACGGTCCCGCGAGCGCGAACCGGCCGGTACGGTGAGGGGGCTTCGTCGACCGGGAGGTTCAGGTGCTCTACTGGTTCTTCAAACTCGTCCTCATCGGACCCGTGCTGCGGGTGCTGTTCCGTCCCTGGGTGGAGGGTGCGGAGCACGTCCCCGCCCACGGCCCGGCGATCCTCGCGAGCAACCACCTGAGCTTCTCCGACTCGATCTTCCTGCCGCTCATGTGCCCGCGGCGCATCACGTTCCCGGCGAAGAGCGACTACTTCACCCAGCCCGGCCTCGTCGGTCGGCTCAAGAAGGCCTTCTTCCAGGGCACGGGCCAGATCCCGATCGACCGCTCGGGCGGGGCCGCGAGCAAGGTGGCGATGGACGCGGGTCTCGCCGTGCTGCAGCGCGGTGAGCTGTTCGGCATCTACCCCGAGGGCACGCGTTCGCCCGACGGCCGCCTCTACAGGGGCAAGACGGGCATCGCCCGCCTCGCGCTCGCCGCGGGGGTGCCCATCATCCCCGTCGCGATGATCGACACCGACAAGGCGCAGCCCACCGGTCAGCGGATCCCCACGATCATGCAGGTGGGGATGCGGTTCGGGCCGCCGATGGACTTCTCCGAGTACGCCGACCGTGCCGACGACCACGAGGTCCTCCGCGAGATCACCGACGAGGTCATGGCCGCGCTCCAGGAGCTCTCGGGCCAGGAGTACGTCGACGAGTACGCCGCCACCGTCAAGGAGCAGCTCGCGGCGAGGGCCAACGACCTCCTCGCCGCCGCGCGGGCCGAGGGCGCGAACGTCCAGGCGCGGGCGAGCGACCTCGTCGCCTCCGCCAAGGCCGAGAGCGCCACGGTGCAGGCGAACGTGCAGGCCAGGGCGAGCGACCTCGTCGCCTCCGCGAAGGCGGAGGGTGCGCAGGCGCAGGCACGGGCCGAGGAACTCATCCAGGCGGCCCGCACCGAGGTCGAGCAGCGGCGTCGTCGCCGCGCGGCCTCGGAGGGCGCGACCGTCGCCGACGCCGCGCCCGTCGAGGCCGACGGGCAGGACGACGTCGGGGACGACGGCAGCTCCCGCACCCGCCCGTGAGGACGAAGGCCCGGAACACCGCGGAGTCCGGCGACGCCCCGGTGTTCCGGGCCTTCTGGTCCGCGCTCGACCTGCTCCGTCCGCTCGTCCTCGTCTACGTCGTCGGGCTCTACGTCCACCGCCTCGAGCAGGTGGCCCATCCGGAGCGCGGGTGGGTGATCCTTGGGGTCCTCGCGGCCTGGACGATGGCGGCCCTCCTCGTGCGACGCCGCACCCCCGCCTGGCTCGCGGTGGAACTCGCCCTCGGGGCGGGCGCGATCCTCGCCTCCGGCCTCGTCGACTCCCGTGAGGTGATCGAGGCGGGGGCACCGACCGTGCCGGGCATGTGGCCGGCGACGACGGTGCTCTCGTGGGCCGTTCTCGCCGGGCCGCTCGGTGGCGCCGCCGCGGCGACCGTCGTCGTCCTCGCCGATCTCGTGCTCGTTCGCGTCCCGACGACGGTGACGTTCCACAACATCGTCATCCTCCTGCTGCTCGGCACCCTCGTCGGCTACTGCGCCGAGTTCGTCGGGGTGGCCCACCGCGCCGCGCGGGAGGCCGAGGCCATCCGTGCGCGGGCGGCCGCGCGGGAACGACTCGCCCGCGACGTCCACGACGGCGTGCTCCAGGCGCTGAGCCTCGTCCACCGCCGCGGACTCGAGATCGGTGGGGAGACCGCCGAACTGGGGCGTCTCGCCGGTGAACAGGAGCGTCACCTGCGTAAGCTCATCCGGCTGCCCGTCCTCGCCGAGGGGTCACGGCCCGTCCCGGCTCCCGGGGTCGGCGTCGCCCGTCGGGTGGACCTCGCCGCCCTTCTCAGGGCGTGGGCCACGGAACGGGTCTCCGTCGTCGACACGGGACCGGTCCTCCTCGCCGAGCCGCGCGCCCGCGAGATCGACGCCGCCGTCGCCGCCGCACTCGACAACGTCGCACGTCACGCCGGCGAGGGTGCCCGCGCCTGGGTCCTCCTCGAGGAGGTCGGGGGAGAGGTCGTCGTCACCGTCCGCGACGACGGAGTGGGGATGGATCCCGGGCGTCTCGACCGGGCGCGGGCCGAGGGGCGTCTCGGGGTGGCGGCGAGCATCGTCGGCCGTGCGCGGGAGCTCGGCGGCGACGCGAGCATCACGCCCGGGCCACGCGGTACGGTCGCGGAACTGCGGGTGCCGTGCGATCCGACCCACGGCACCGGCCGAGAGGGGGCGCCATGACCACCGACGACATGCCGGGCCGGACCGGCGCCGGGCCGACCGACCGGGCCCTGCGTGTCGTCGTCGCCGATGACCACCCCATCTGGCGCGACGCTGTCGCCCGGGACCTCGAGGAGGCGGGACTGGACGTCGTCGCCACGGCCGCCGACGGCCGGGCCGCGGTCGACCGCACCCTCGCCGTCGCGCCCGACGTGCTCGTCCTCGATCTCAACCTCCCCGTCCTCCACGGTGTCGAGGTCGCCCGCCGCGTCCACGAGGACCTGCCGTCGGTGCGGATCCTCGTCCTGTCGGCCTCCGGCGAGGCCGACGACGTCCTCCAGGCCGTCAAGGAGGGGGCGACGGGGTACCTCGTGAAGTCCGCGGGCCGCGAGGAGTTCCTCGACGCGGTGCGGAGCGTCGCCGACGGATGCGCCGTCTTCACGCCGGGACTCGCCGGTCTCGTCCTCGGGGAGTTCCGACGGATGGCCGGGGCGTCACCGGAGGAGGACGACCCGCAGGCGCCGCGACTCACCCCACGGGAGACGGAGATCCTCCGCTTCGTCGCCACGGGGATGAGCTACCGCGAGATCGCCGACATGCTCGTCGTGAGCCACCGCACCGTGCAGAACCACGTCCAGAACATCCTCGGCAAGTTGCAGCTCCACAACCGGGTCCAGCTCGCGCGGTACGCCGTCGCGCACGGCCTCGTCGATCCGTCCACCGACCTCTGAGACCCGTCGTATGACCGCCATCCGAACCCGTCACCGGATGTGGGTGCGGGTCCGACTACCCTGGCCGGGTGACTTCGAACGACTCCCTCACCTGGGCCGACCTTCCCGCCCGCCAGCAGCCCGTCTGGCCGGATGCCGAGGAGCTGCGTGCTGCGCAGCAGACGCTGTCGACGTATCCGCCGCTCGTCTTCGCCGGCGAGTGCGACGTCCTGCGTCGCCGGCTCGCCGACGCGGCCCGCGGCGAGGCGTTCGTCCTCATGGGCGGTGACTGCGCCGAGACGTTCGCGTCCGCCACCGCCGACAACATCCGGGACCGGGTCAAGACGATCCTCCAGATGGCGGCCGTGCTCACGTACGGCTCGAGCCTGCCAGTCGTCAAGATCGGGCGCATGGCCGGGCAGTACGCCAAGCCGCGTAGCAAGGACACCGAGACCCGCGGCGACGTCGAGCTGCCCGCCTACCGCGGCGACATGGTCAACGACTTCTCCTTCGACGAGGCCTCGCGTCGTCCCGACCCGCAGCGGCTCGTGCGGGCCTACCACGCGAGTTCCGCGACCCTCAACCTCGTCCGCGCGTTCACGCAGGGTGGGTTCGCCGACCTACGTCACGTCCACGACTGGAACCGCGGGTTCATGTCGAACAAGGCGAACAAGCGGTACGAGAAGATCGCCGGCGACATCGATCGCGCGATGCGGTTCATGAACGCCTGCGGTGTCGACTTCGAGGCGCTCCGCCGCGTCGACGTGTGGGCGAGCCACGAGGCACTCCTCCTCGACTACGAAAAGCCGCTCACCCGCATCGACTCCCGTACCGGTCGCCCCTACGGCACCTCGGGCCACTTCCTCTGGGTGGGCGAGCGCACGCGCGAGCGCGAGGGTGCCCACCTCGACTACGTCTCCCGCATCACCAACCCCATCGGCGTCAAGCTCGGCCCCACGGCCACGGGCGCCGACGCGGTCGAGCTCATCGAGCGTCTCGACCCCGAGGGCGACGCGGGCCGCCTCACGTTCATCACCCGCATGGGGCAGGACAAGATCCGTGAGGCACTCCCGCCGATCCTCCAGGCGGTCAAGGACTCCGGCCGACTCGTCACGTGGGTGTGCGACCCGATGCACGGCAACACCTTCGCCACCGAGAATGGTTACAAGACGCGCCGGTTCGAGGACATCGTCGAGGAGGTGCGTGGGTTCTTCGACGCACACGCCCAGGTGGGCACCCACCCCGGCGGTCTCCACGTCGAGCTCACGGGCAACGACGTCACCGAGTGCCTCGGCGGTGTCATGCACCTCGAGGACGCCGACCTCGAACGACGCTACGAGACGCTCTGCGACCCGCGCCTCAACCACCAGCAGAGCCTCGAGCTCGCCTTCGCCGTCGCCGAGATGCTCGCCGAGCGCACCGGTGGCGCGGGCGGTCTCGCCGGGTTCGCCGGGGACGCCGCGGGTGAGGACGACGCCCGCCCGGACGCGCCCCAGGGCTGATCGCCGCCGTGAGCGACTCGCTCGACGACCTGCGTGAACCCGCCCGATTACCCCCGGGACAGCGGGAGGCCCCGCTGCGCCCGATCCACTACGGGCGGGTTCCGCGGATCGACCTGGACACCTGGTCGTTCACGATCGAGGGGACCACGGTCGACGGGTCGAGGACCCGCCTGAGCTGGACCGACCTCATGTCGCTGCCGCACATCGAGGTGCGGGCCGACCACCACTGCGTCTCCCACCGGAGCACCGCCGGTCTGGTGTGGGGCGGTGTTCCCGCGCGGGCCGTCGTCGACCTCGCCCCGCCCGCCCCCGAGGCCCGGTGGCTGTTCGCCTCGGCCGCCTACGGCTATCACGCCAATCTCACGGTCGACGACCTCCTCTCGCCGCGCACGCTCCTCGCGACCCACCTCGACGGCGAGCCCCTCGTTCCCGAACACGGGTGGCCGCTCCGCCTCGTCGTGCCCCATCTCTACGGGTGGAAGGGCCCCAAGTGGCTCATGGCGTTCGAGTACCTCGCCTCCCCGCGACGAGGATTCTGGGAGGAACGCGGCTACCACTTCAACGGTGACGTGTGGCGCGAGGAGCGGTACGCCCATCAGGAATGACGCGCCCCCTCACCGGTCCTGCCGCGGGTGACCTCACACGACGTTGAGGACGACCGTGCTGCCCTTGGGGGCGGTGCCGCCGGCGGGCTCGGTCGAGCGTGCCGTGCCGAACACGCCCCCGAGGATCCGTTCGACCCGGACCTCGAAGCCCGCTTCGCGGAGCGTGGCGACCGCCTGCTCCGCGGGGAGACCCTGCACGGAGGGGAACAGGGACCATCTCGGGACCCTTGCTCACGGTGAGCGTGACGGCGTCGCCGCGGTGGACGGTGCCCGTGGGCGAGGTGGAGGCGACGCGCCCGGCGGGCACCGACGTACTGAACACCCGCTCGTCGGCGACGCGGACGGTGAGCCCCTTCTTCTCGAGCGCAGCTCGGGCCTCCTCCTCCGACGTGCCGACGACGCCGCCGAGCGACACCGGTTCGCGGCCCTTGCTCACGGTGAGGGCGACGGGGGTGCCGGGCTTCACCCGTGACCCCGCGGCCGGGGCGCTGACGACGACACGACCACGCTCGACGGTGTCGTGGTAGGTGCTCCGCCGACCCGGCGCGACCGTGAGGTGGGCCTCGGAGAGGAGTGCGTGCGCCTCGGCGACGGTCCGGCCGGTGAGCTCGGGTACGTCGTACCGTTCCGGGCCCCGGCTCACGAGGAGCCGCACCCGGGAACCTCGCCGGAGCAGCGTGCCGGCGGGCGCGTCGCTCTCGACGACGTGGTCGCGGGGCACGGTCTCGGAGAAGACCCGGTCGGTGACGGGGGAGAGGTCCTCGCCTCGGAGAGTCTCCTCGGCGGCGACGATCTCGGTCCCGACGACCTCGGGGACCGTGCGTTCCCCCGGAGGGCCGAACCACCACCATCCGCCGCCCATGCCGAGAAGGAGGACCGTGAGGGCCGCGGCGCCCCGCCGACGGAAGCGTCGGGGAGTCGCAGCGGGGTCGACCTCAGGTAAAGGATGAGCATCGTCGAGGTCAGAGGGGGAGTGCATCGACCCACCCGTCGAGACCGCCGCGACGTTCGCGGGCCGACCCTCGCTGCCGAGGCGGGGGATCGTGCGGGTCCGTCGAGCGATCGTGCTCGTCTCCTGTGACCGTCGATCCCCGTCACGCCCGGCGTGGCCGTCTTCGTCCTCTTCCTCACCACCCGTCGAGGGCGGGGTGGGCGGCTCCGCGCGGTGGTCGAGGGCGGAGTCCGGCAGCTCGGCGAGCACACGATGCACGTCGGCGAGGAAGACCTCTGCGTCGTCGTGACGGTCCTCCGGATCACGGGCCGTCGCACGGGCCACGAGGTCGTCGATCGCCGCAGGGAGTTCGGGAACCCGGTCCGACGGCGGCGGGATCGATCCGGTGACGTGCTGCCAGGCGACGTGGATGGGGGAGTCGCCCTCGACCGCAGGTCGACCCGTGAGCATCTCGTGGAGGACGAGGCCGATGGCGTAGAGGTCGGTGCGGCGATCGGCGGTGCCGTGCTCGACCTGTTCGGGGGCGAGGTAGGCGACCGTACCGAGCAGCGGAGCGCCCGCGGCCGTCGCGGTCGTCGACCCGACGGCACGGGCGAGTCCGAAGTCCGCGACCGCGACCCGGCCCTCGGCCGAGCACAGGACGTTCTCCGGCTTGATGTCGCGGTGCAGCACGTCGCGACGATGGGCGGCCGCCGTGCCTTCGAGGATCCGGGCCGTGATGCGGAGCGCCTCCCGTGGGGTGAGCGCCCCCTCCTCCTCGAGGAGGTCCCGCAGGGTCTGCCCGTCGACGAACTCCATCGCGAGGAAGAGGATGCCGTCGTCCTCGCCCTGGTCGTACACGGCGACGACGTGAGGGTGGGACAGTCGTGCCGCAGCCCGGGCCTCACGACGGAACCGGTCGACGAACGCTGGGTCGCGGGCGAGATCGGGGCGCATCACCTTGAGGGCGACCTGCCGGTCGAGCCGTTCGTCGAGGGCCGCGTAGACACGACCCATGCCGCCGTCCGCGAGGTGTGCGAGCACCGTGTAGCGCCCGTCGACCGTGCGGCCGACGAGTCCGTCGCGCTGTACGGTCGCCACGGCCGAGAGTCTAGGCGCGGGGCCGCGTCCGGGGCGGGCGGCGCGCGGAGGGCGGGCTCTGGCACTCTGGGAGCGTGAACGCGCAGCAGCCGACCGACCAGCAGCCCACCCCCGACCCTCGACTCGCCGAGCTCGAGACCCTCGTCGACGCGTGGCTCTCGGTGCCGGAGGCCGCCGAGGTGCAGGGATGCTCCCTCTCCACGGTGCGCACCCAGCTCAAGAACCACGAACTCGTCTCCGTGCGTCGCGGCCCGAACAATGCCGTCTACATCCCGGCCGTGTTCGTCACGCCCGAGGGGCCGATGCCCGCGCTGCCCGGCACCGTCACCGTCCTCGCCGACGGCGGCATGAACGACCTCGACCTGCTCACCTGGCTGTTCACGCCGCAGGAGGGCCTCGCCGGCGACGGCACGCCGATGGGTGCCCTGCTCGCCGGGCACAAGAGCGAGATCCGTCGTCGCGCGATGGAGACCGCGTTCTGATCCGGTGACGCCTCAGGCGTCGCGACGGGTCGCGGCCTCGACGAGCGCGTCGAGGGCGGCCCGCCCGGCGTCGGTGATGCCGCCGAGGGCGTCGAGGTGCGCGCGCGCCGTGCTCGTGTCCTCGTCGATGAACGCCTCGAGACGCTCCACCGCACCCGATTCGGCGATGACGGTGCGCAGGTCGGCGATCTCGTCCTCGGTGAGGGCGGGGTCGCCGATCCGCTCCCGCAGCCGCTGGGCCCCGGGGGTGTCCTCGGCGCCGAGCGCGAGGGCGAGGAGGACGGTGCGCTTGCCCTCCCGCAGGTCGTCGCCAGCCGGCTTTCCCGTGGCCTGCGGGTCGCCGAAGACGCCGAGCACGTCGTCGCGGAACTGGAAGGCCTCGCCGAGCGCGAGACCGTACTCGCGCAGGTGGGCCGCGTCGGCGTCGGAGACCCCGGCGGCGCGCGCGCCGATGAGCAGGGGGTGGGCGACGCTGTACTGGGCGCTCTTGTAGCGCACGACGGCGCGGCTGCGGTCGATGCGGGCGGCCTCGTCGAGGTCGTTCCACCCGGCCGTCGCGACGTGCATGTCGAGGAACTGCCCGGCCATGAGGTGGGTCCGCATCTCGTCGAAGACCGCGCGCGCCCGGGCGAGCTCGGCCGCGGGCAGTGCCGCGCGTGCGACCATCTCGTCGCACCACACGAGGCAGAGGTTGCCCGCGAGGATCGCGCCAGCGAGGCCGTAGCGTTCGGGCTCGCCCGACCAGTCGTGCGCCGCGTGGACGTCGCCGAACCGCACGTGCACGGTGGGGCGACCGCGACGGGTACGGGAGTCGTCCATGACGTCGTCGTGGATGAGGGCGGCGGCCTGGAACATCTCCATCGCCGCCGCGAGCGTGAGGATCCCGTCGCGGTGGGCGCCGCCGAAGGCGCGGTAACCCCAGTCGCAGAAGGCCGCCCGCAGGCGCTTGCCCGCGGCGAGGAGGTCGTCGACGGCGTCGACGAGGGGGACGACGTCGGCACCGAGGGGGAGGAGCACCTCGCGCTGTCGGGTGATCTCGGCCGTGAGCTCGGTCTCGACCCTGGTGCGGAGGTCGGCGAGGTCGAACGCCGTGGCGCCCTCACCGGCGGGCGGGTGCGCCTCGTGCGGGGACATCGGGGACCTCCTCGTCTCGGGGTGGGCCGGCCGGCGATGGTCCGCCTCGGTCGGCACGTCGCCCGAGCCTACGACACGGCACCCGTACGAGCGGCCTGGGGGCGAGCGCGGGGAGCGGGGGGTGCAAGCGCGGAACAGGACGCACGTCCGACATTCGTCCATGTGTACGGGAGGCTCGTTCATGGCCTCTGAGCTGGTGTTTCTTCGTCATTGACACGATGTCGGTGGGTGGGTGTACGCTCGATTTATCGAACAGAGGTTCGAGTCGAACAGAATCTCGAACGGGAGTCCCGTGCCCTGCCGTCGGCATGTGCGGGCTCCCCGTGAGGGCGGAGGGGAGAGGCGATGCGGAGGTACGACGAGCCGGTCCAGGTCCAGACCGCGCGGCTCCCCGGCCACCACGAGGGTGAGGTGCCGCCCCGCCGGTTCATCTGGCAGGGCCGGGTCTACGACGTCGACACGGTCCACGACAGGTGGGTGATCCGGCAGTCCTGGTGGCGTCGGGCGCTCGCTCCCGACGGGGGTGTCTGGGCCCTCGACCCGCAGCACCTCGAGGAACACGTGTGGCGGGTCACCGCCGCCGCCCGCGGCTCCGTCGGCACCGGCGTCTACGACCTCGCCCACGGGCGAGGCTGGCGCCTCCTCCACGTCGACGACTGACCTCCCCGGTGGGCACCGTGATCTCCGGTACTCCGCGCGCGACGCCCACGCGGGGCACCCGCACACCATCCCCGCCCGGCACACGGGCGCTCCGCGCACCAGAGCCCGTGCCGCACACGCCTCCCGCACACGCCTCCCGCTCCACTCATCCCTCGTCCCGCACCGCACCGCACCGTTCCACGGCCACGTCGCCATCACGTCACCGCCACGCCACCCCGACGTCACCGCCCCACCCCCGTTCCGCCCGCCCCCGTCCGGCCGACCCATCGGCCGCCCCTTCGACGAGAGGTCACGACCATGCCCGCAGCCACGACCTTCGACCTGCTCGACCGCGCCCGTTCGACCCTCGTGCGCGCCCATCGCAGCAGCACGACGAACGACCGGTACATCGAGGCGCACCTCGCGGCGCTCCGATCGGCCGCGGCCGTCGTCTCGGCCCGTGCTCCCCGCCAGGTGGGGCGCAGTCACGCCCCGATGCGCGACACGTGGACGACGCTCGCGACGCTCACCCCCGAACTCACCGAGTGGGCCGACTACTTCGCGCTCTGCGGGGCCCGCCGCGGTGCGCTCGAGGCCGGGGAGATCGCGAGTCCGCGGGAGGCCGACGACCTCCTGCGCGACTCCGAGACCTTCCACGGCCTCGCGCTCGCCGCTCTCGGGCTCCCCTTCGAGACGGGGGCGGTCGACCTCGGTCTCGCCGTCGCCGGTCGAAGGTGAGTGCGGTGCCCTTCGCCCATCTGCACGTCGCCTCGAGCAGCTCCATGCGGTACGGGGCCTCCTTCCCTGCCGAGCTCGTCGCCGCGGCGGTCGCGGACGGGCAGGGCATCCTCGGTCTCACCGACCGCGACGGTCTCTACGGATCGGTGCGGTTCGTCCGTGCCGCGGTCGCGGCAGGAGTCGCTCCCGTCATCGGGGTCGACCTCGCCCTCGATCTCACCGCCACCCGGCCCCTCCTCCCCACCGTCCCCGGTGGGGGCGCTCCAGCCGGTGGACGCGACGGGCGGGGTGGGCCCTTCCCCGGGTCCGTCGGCACACGGGCTCCGCGCACGCCGGTCCGCGGCGGTGCCTTCGTCGACGACCGGGCGTCGCGGGTCGTCGTCCTCGCCCGGGGCACCGGTGCCGGGGTCGCGCCGGGTCGGGGATGGGCGGCGCTGTGCCGCCTCGTCACCGCGGCCCATCTGTCCGGCGTCGAGCGCGGCCGCCCCGCCGTCACCCCGCGGATGCTCGCCGACGCCGTCGCCGGCCCCCGCGACGGCGGGCCCTCCCCGCTGCTCGTCCTCCTCGGGCCGGACTCCGACGTGGGGCGCACGATCCTCGACCGCCCGGACCGGGCGCGGGAACTCCTCCTGCGATGGCGGGCTCTCCTCGGGGAGGCCCTCGTCGTCGAGGCCACATGCCACGACGCCCCGCCGGGGCAGGTCCGCAGCGCCTCCCAGGCCCGGCGTCTCCTCCGGCTCGCCCGCGAGGTGGGGGTGCCGTGCGTCCTCACCGCCGCCGTCCGCCATGCCGGCCCGGAGGGGGCGCCGATCGTCGACGTCCTCGACGCGGCGCGGCGACTCACCGTGCTCGACGACCGCCACCTCGACCGGGTGAGCACGGCCGGCCACCTCGCCTCGACGGCGACGATGGCGGCGATCGCCGAACGGCTCACCGGCGACACCCACCAGGCGCGCGCCCTCCTCGACGTCACCGCCGCGGTCGCCGCCGAGTGCGTCCAACACCCCCGCCACGACATCGGTCTCGGCTCGGTCCACCTGCCCGAGCCCGACGTCCTCGGCCTTGCCCCCGGCGAGGATCCCCAGCGGGTGCTCGCCGAGCGGTGCCGTGCCGGCGTCACCCGCTGCTACCCGCACGCGCGGGAGGCCGACCTCGCCCGCATCACCGCCCGCCTCGACGACGAACTCGACGTCGTCGCCTCCCTCGGGTACGCGACGTACTTCCTCACCGTCGCGCTCGTCTGCGACCTCGTCCGCGGGGCGGGGGTGCGGGTCGCGGCCCGCGGGTCCGGGGCGGGCAGCCTCGTCAACCACCTCCTCGGCATCAGCGGCGTCGACCCGTTCCCGCACGGCCTCCTCATGGAGCGGTTCTGCACCCCCCTGCGGGCACAGCTGCCCGACATCGACGTCGACGTCGAGGCGGCCCGCCGCACCGAGACGTACGAGCTGATCCTCGACCACTTCGGCGGGGAGCGGGTCACGTGCGTGTCGATGACGGAGACCTACCGGGTGCGGCACGCGATCCGCGACGTCGGCTCCGCACTCGGGTTGCCCGCCGTCGAGATCGACGCGATCGCCAAGGCCTTTCCGCACATCCGTGCCCACGACGCCCGCACGGCCATCGCCGAGCTGCCCGAACTCGCCGGCATGGGACTCACCGCACCCCGCATGGAGGTGCTCTTCGACCTCGTCGAACGCCTCGACGGGCTGCCCCGCCACCTCGCCCTCCACCCGTGCGGCATCGTCCTCTCCGGCCTCGGCCTGCTCGACCGCACGCCCGTCGAGGCGAGCGGGCTCGGGTTTCCCATGAGCCAGTTCGACAAGGATGACGTCGAGGCTCTCGGGCTCCTCAAGCTCGACGTCCTCGGCGTCCGCATGCAGTCGGCGATGGCGTACGCCACCGCCGAGATCGCCCGCGTCGAGGGCACCCACGTCGACCTCGACGACCGCGACTGCGTCCCCCTCGACGACCCGAGCACCTTCGAACTCGTCCGCTCCACCCGCACCCTCGGCTGCTTCCAGATCGAGAGCCCCGGCCAGCGGGAACTCGTCGGCAGGTTCGCCCCCGAGACCTTCGAGGACCTCGTCGTCGACATCTCCCTGTTCCGGCCCGGGCCGGTGAAGTCCGACATGATCACCCCCTTCCTCCGCGCTCGGCAGGGCTGGGCGGAGCCCGAATACCTCCACCCCTCCCTCGAACCCGCGCTCGCCGAGACGTGGGGCGTCGTCGTCTTCCACGAGCAGGTCCTCCGCATCCTCGTGACGACGAGCGGCATCAGCCTCGCCGAGGCCGACGAGGTGCGGCGTGCGCTCGGCACCCACGAGGGGCGCGAGGAGGTCGAGACGTGGTGGCGGGAGGCCGCTGCGGCCCGCGGATATTCCCCGGCCGACCGCGACCGCATCTGGAAGGTCCTCGCCGCCTTCGCGAGCTTCGGCTTCTGCAAGGCCCACGCGGCCGCGTTCGCGCTGCCCACCTATCAGAGCGCCTGGCTCAAGGCCCACCACCCGGCGGCGTTCCTCGCCGGCGTCCTCACCCACGACCCGGGCATGTATCCCAAGCGCCTCATCCTCGACGACGCCCGCACCCACGGCATCCCGATCCTCGGCCTCGACGTCAACGCCTCCGGCGACACCTACCGCGTCGAACGCGGCGAGGACGAGGTCCTCGGCATCCGGGTGAGCCTCGCCGACGTCAAGGGCATCTCCGACGACGAGGTCGCCCGCATCGTCGCCGGCCGGCCCTACGCCGGTCTCGAGGACCTCGCCCGGCGGGCCCGGCCGAGCCGCCCGGTGCTCGAACGGCTCGTCCTCGCCGGGGCGCTCGACGAGCTCTACGGCATCGACGTCGCCTCTCGCGGCGGTCTCGGGCGCCGCGGGGCGCTCACCCGACGCGACCTCCTGCTCCACGTCGCCGAACTCGACCGATGGAACCGGGCCGATGCGCGAGGACGTGCCCGAGGCGGCGCCCGGTACGACAGCGCCGTCCACAGGGGGGGCGACGCGCGTGGAGCCGGTGAGGGAGGTGATCGTCGGGACGATCGCGGCCTCACCGGCGTCGGCACGGGTCGACGGGGTGAGGCCGGGCGGGTCTTTGACGTGCGGTCCCGTGCGGCAGGGCAGTCGCGTGGTGCGGCGCCGGTGGCCTCTGCCGGGGCACGGTCGGTCCAGCTCGCCCTCGACATCGGTCCCGAACCCACCCCGGCGAGCGGGCTGCCCGAACTCGGCCCGGCCGAGCGCGTGCAGGCCGAGCTCGACATCCTCGGACTCGACGTGAGCGCCCACGTCCTCGAGCCCTACGCCGAGATGTTCGACGACCTCGGCATCGTGAGGGCGAGAGACCTCCGCGAGGTGCGGACGCGCAGCGACATCCTCGTCGCGGGCGTCAAGGTCGCCACCCAGACCCCGCCCGTGCGCTCGGGCCGTCGCGTCGTGTTCCTCACCCTCGACGACGCGACGGGACCGGTCGACGCGGCCTTCTTCGAAGACGTCCAGGGCGCCTGCGCGATGACGGTGTTCCATCACTGGCTGCTCGTCGTGCGCGGGGTCACCCGCCGCACCGGTCCCCGGGGGGTGTCGATCCGCGCGACGGCCGCGCACGACCTCCTCGAGGTGTGGGACGCGTGGTCCACCGGTGGGGTGGAGGCCGCCCGGGCGGTGATGACCCCCGCGACCGTGACGACCGACGCCGCAGGATCCGCCGGGGCCCGTCTCCGGCCGACGCGGGTGCTGCGGCACGCGTCGGGGTTCACGCAGTCCCCGTACGCCGACATCGCCCCCGCCGGAACCCCCGCCCGGCAGAGCCGCGCGCTCGCGGCCCTCGCCACCGGTTGGGCCCAACCGTCCCGTCCGTTGTGGCATACGAGCCCGGGGAGTGCCGGGCGATGAGGCACGGACGCCCTAGAGTGGGCGGCGAACCGCAACGTCACGGGCGCGGCCGACCCCACCGGTGCCGGCGCGTCCCGTCCCGAGGAGGGGGCACGCCATGTCCGAGGAGCAGCGCATCCGCCGCACGGGTGTCGACAGCTCGATCCGCACGGCGGCCGTGTGGCAGGTCGTCGCCGCGTCGGCACGTCGTCAGCAGGAGCAGCTGGGTCGCCCGCTGCGGGTCCTCGACCTCGGCGGTGGCAGCGGCGGGTTCGCCGTGCCGCTCGCGGAGGCCGGTCACGACGTCGTCGTCGTCGACCCCAGTCCCGACGCCCTCGCCTCCCTCGCCCGCCGCGCCCGCGAAGCCGGCGTCTCCGAGCGGGTCCACGGCCGTCAGGGCGACTCGAACACCCTCGCCGACGTCCTCGACGAGCCCGTCGACCTCATCTGCTGCCACGGCGTCCTCGAGTACGTCGACGACCCGGCGGCGACGATCTCCTCACTCCACGACGTCCTCGCCCCCGACGGCGTCGTCAGCCTCCTCGTCGCCCAGCGGCTCGCCGCGGTGCTCTCCCGTGCCCTCGCCGGCCAGTTCGAGGCGGCCCGCACCGCGCTCGTCTCGGCCGACGGCCGCTGGGGGGAGTCCGATCCGCTGCCCCGCCGGTTCGATGTCGAGCAGATCCACGCGCGCCTCGTCGCCAGCGGGCTTCGGCCCGTCTCGACGCAGGGGGTGCGCGTCTTCACCGATCTCGTCCCCTCCGCCTACCTCGACACCGAGGCCGACCGGGCGGGCCTCCTCGCCCTCGAACAGGCCGTCGCGGAACGCACGGCCGCGGCCTTCCTCGGCCGCCTCGGGGCCGGGCTGCACGTCCTCGCCGTGCGTGACGACTGAGGCGTCGGCGCGCCACGACGCCGCCCCCTCCCGCTCGTCCCACCCGTGCGTGGCTGCGTCTCGGTGCGTGGTCATTCCAGTTCCGTCCCGGGAGGTCCGTCGATGAGCCGTCGTCGGTTCACCCGTCCCGCGCAACCAGATCACCTCGACGACACCGGCTGCACCATCCTCCACGTCGACATGGACGCGTTCTACGCCTCCGCGACGCTCCTCTCCCATCCCGACCTCGTGGGGACACCCGTCATCATCGGCGGAGGTCACCGAGGGGTCGTCCTGTCGGCGACGTACGAGGCACGCGAGTTCGGCGTCACCTCGGCGATGCCGATGTCCCGGGCGCGTCGTCTCTGCCCGCAGGCCACCGTCCTGCCGCCCGACCACGCCCTCTACGCCCGCATCTCCGCCGCGGTGATGGCGACGTTCCACGACGTCACACCCCTCGTCGAGCCGCTTTCCCTCGACGAGGCGTTCCTCGACGTCGCCGGCGCCGTCCGTCGGCTCGGGTCACCGGCGACGATCGGCGCGGCCATCCGAGACACGGTCGCCGACGAACAGGGCATCACGTGCTCCGTCGGGGTCGCGCCGACGAAGTTCGTCGCCAAGCTCGCCTCCGGCCTCGCCAAGCCCGACGGCATGGTCGTCGTCCCCGTCGAGGACGTCGTGCCCTTCGTCCAGCAGCTGCCCGTCGGTGCGTTGTGGGGTGTGGGCGACCGCACGGAGGAGCAGCTCCACCGGCTCGGCCTCGTCACGGTTGCCGACCTTGCGCACACCCCCGTCGCGACCCTGCGGCGGGCGCTCGGTGAGCACGGGGCGGCGCTCCACGAACTCGCCTGGGGGCGCGACCCGCGGCCGGTCGCCCCCACCCGTACGGAGAAGAGCGTCGGCGCCGACGAGACCTTCGCCGCCGACATCGACGACCCCGCCGAGATCCACCGGCGCCTCCTCCATCTCTCCCACAAGGTCGGGGGGCGGGCCCGGGACGCGGGCATGACTGGCCGCACCGTGACGATCCGGGTGCGGTTCGCCGACTTCACGACGATCACCCGGTCACGCACCCTGCGCGACCCCACCGACGTGGGCCGCGACATCTACCTCGTCGTCAGGGACCTCTTCGACGCGTTGGGCCTCCAGCGGGCCCGCATCCGTCTCGTCGGGGTGCGGCTCGAGGGCCTCACCGATGCCGACGCGACGCCGGTGCAGGGCATGCTCGACGAGCCCGAGCACGGATGGCGTGACGCCGACCTCGCGATGGACCGGGCGCGTGCCCGGTTCGGTGCGGGGGCGGTGCGTCCTGCCTCGCTCGTCTCCCGCGACGGCCCGGAGGGACGGCCGACCTGAGCGGCGTCCCGCCGACCTACCACGAGGGCCGTCGGGGTCGTACTCTTGTTCTCACGGTGATCTGCCGCCATGTCGATCGCCGGGGAGGAACCACGAGGACGACGCCCGCGTTGTCGATTACGTTCCCATCTCGCTCACATGGGCTGTCCTCACAGAAGGAGGTCGCGGTGCCACTGTCCGAGCACGAGCAGAAGCTGCTCGAGCAAATGGAGCGTGCGCTCTACGCCGAAGACCCGAAGTTCGCCTCCTCGATGAAGGGGCAGCGCCGCGCCGGCCCCCCGAAGAAGCGTGTCGTCGCCGGGTTGTGCGTCGCCGTCCTCGGCCTCGCCTGCGTCGTCGCAGGCGTCGGTCTCGAACTCATCTGGCTCGGCGGTCTCGGTTTCGCCGTCATGGTCGCCGGTGTCGCCTGGGCCTCGGGGGTGGGCAGCGGCGGCGCCGACGGCGCCACCCTCACCGACACGAGCACCGGACGCACCCGTCACACCGGCCGCGCCCGCCGCACCCGTGGTGCCGCCGACGATCGCCAGGGGCGGTTCATGCAGCGCATGGAGAACCGCTGGGACGAGCGTCGCCGCGGCGGCGCCTACTGAGCGCGTCCCCACCACCTACGACGATCCCCCATCGGGCCGGCCCGGTAGGGGATCGTCGTCTACGCCCGAACGACCGGCGTGGTGAGCCCCACCGGGGCGACCCCGGGGTGTCCCGGGGTGTACGGACCGGACGGGCGACGATCGACCGGACCCCCGACGACGGAACCGACGCCCCACCTGATCCACGATCGGGCACGGCCCGAGCAGATGCCCCCGCTCGGCAGGCTCATCGTCGTGGGCGTGTGATCCCCAGGACGCAGACGGCGGCCCGTCACGGCCGTCCTGGTCGCCGAGGTGGATCGTCGGCGTCACCACGTCGGCCTGTCGGCATCCGGCGGCGACGAGGACGCCGAGGAGATGACGGGAGGCCTGCTCGGTCCATTCCGCGGATCCCGGAGCCGGGGATCCCTCGTCGACGGTGCCGTTCCGGTCCCGACGAGGCGAGACCGATCAGACCGTGGGGGAGGGGACCGCGGCGAGGGAACCGCTCACGACGACGGAGGCGCCGATGGCGAAGGCGATGGCGATCATCACGGCGACGGTGAGCTCGATGCCGTAGCTCACCGCGGCGGCCTTGAGGGCCTGCACGGCGCTCGGCCACGCCTGTTCGGCGGATCCGAGGCGGGCGAACTCGGCACCGAACACGCCGAGGACGAAGCCGATGGGGAGGCCGAGCGGCGGCAGGAGGAACAGCCCGACGATGCCGACGCCCGCACCGACGAGGAGGGTGCGCCGCGGGACGCCGAAGGCCTGCATGCGGCGGGCCGGCAGGAGGTACTGGAGCACCCACCCGGCGACGGCCATGGCGAAGGAGAAGAAGAGGACCGTCCACCCGGCGGGGTGCTGGACGGCGAGGGCCCATCCGGCGACGGCGACGAGGACGAGGGCCAGGCCGGGCAGCACGGGCACGATGATGCCGACGAGCCCGGCGAGGACGACGAGCGCAGCGATGACGGTGACGGCGATGAGCACGACCGCACCTTACCGGTGGGGGCGCCGGAGAACGCAGACGCCGGGTGCCTCCCCGTGGAGGGGAGACACCCGGCGTCGTGGTGTCGATGGCTGATCGCTGCGCGGGCCGCGGTGCAGGAAAGAGTGACTCAGGCGTCCTCGCCGTGGAGACGCCCGGTCTCGTCCTGGATCTCGGCGGCGACGTCGGAGAGCTTGGGCAGGTGGGCGCGGCCGTGGTGGGCGCAGAAGAGGAGTTCTCCGCCGCTCTCGAGCCGGACTCGGATGTAGGCCTGCGCGCCGCAACGGTCGCATCGATCGGCCGTGGTGAGGGCAGGGGCCAGGGTTGCTGTCACGTCGAGCCTTCCGTTCTCATGTCATGCGCCGGTGGCGCGTGGTGCTCACCTGTCTCAACAGTGAAGCACGCGGTTCTGTTCCCGAGCCCGCGGGCCCGGTGTGGCGCTCCTCCCTCATCGGCGGGGATGGGCTCTCGCGTAGGCGCCGGGGTCGAACGTGAGAGGTCGCACGTGGTGGGGACGACGCGGCGACGGACGACGCCTCCTGACACGGGCGAGGTCGGGCGCGCGGGGCGGGCGAGGGGGTGGCCGCGGCCGGGTCCGGGGGGGCAGGCACTGCTCCCGGAGGGGTGGCGCGACGGGGCGAACAGCGAGCCGTGTACGGGCTGTCGGTGGCGGTCGATACCCTTCCAACGCCGCACGCGCCCACACGGGCCGTTGACATGCAAGGGAGTCGCATTGAGCACAGGCGAGTCGTACACCGCACGCCATCTCCAGGTCCTCGAGGGCCTCGAGGCGGTCCGCAAGCGTCCGGGCATGTACATCGGGTCCACCGACGGGCGCGGACTCATGCACTGCCTGTGGGAGATCATCGACAACTCCGTCGACGAGGCGCTCGCGGGGGAGTGCACCCGCATCGACGTCGTGCTCCACGCCGACGGCTCGGTCGAGGTCGGGGACGACGGCCGAGGCATCCCCGTCGACGTCGAACCCCGCACGGGGTTGTCGGGTCTCGAGGTCGTGTTCACCAAGCTCCACGCGGGTGGCAAGTTCGGTGGCGGGTCCTACACGGCCTCCGGCGGTCTCCACGGTGTCGGCGCGAGTGTCGTCAACGCGCTGTCCTCGCGGCTCGACGTCGAGGTCGACCGCTCGGGCAAGACGCACCGTCTCTGCTTCCGCCGCGGCGAACCGGGCCGCTTCGAGGACGGCCCGCAGGGGCCGTCGCCGGAGTCGACGTTCACACCGTTCATGCATCGGGGCGAGCTCGAGATCGTCGGCAAGGTCAAGCGGGGCGTCACCGGTACCCGGGTGCGGTACTGGGCCGACCGGCAGATCTTCCTCCGCGCCGCCGAGTTCTCCTACGAGGACCTCGTGTCGCGGGCTAGGCAGACGGCGTTCCTCGTCCCCGGCCTCACGATCGTCGTCCGCGACGAGCGGGGCCTGCCCGGCACGCCCGGCGCCGAGGGGCCGCACGAGGAGGTGTTCCGCTACGAGGGCGGCATCGCCGAGTTCACCGACTTCCTCGCCGCCGACCCGCCCGTCACCGACGTGTGGCGGCTCCAGGGCGAGGGCACCTTCACCGAGACGGTCCCGGTACTCGACGACCGCGGTCACATGACGGCGCAGGACGTCGAGCGCACGTGCGGCGTCGACATCGCGCTCCGGTGGGGCACGGGCTACGACACGAAGCTCGTCTCGTTCGTCAACATCATTGCGACGCCCAAGGGCGGGACGCACTGCACGGGCTTCGAGCAGGCGCTGCTCAAGGTGTTCCGCAAGCAGCTCGAGGACAACGCCCGCCGCCTCAAGGTCGGCAACGACAAGGTCGACAAGGCCGATATCGTCGCGGGCCTCACCGCGGTCGTCACGGTGCGGCTCGCCGAGCCCCAGTTCGAGGGGCAGACGAAGGAGGTCCTTGGCACCTCGGCGGTGCGGCAGGTCGTCGCCCACGTCGTCGAGCGGGAGCTCACCGCACTCCTCACCTCCTCGAAGCGCGACGTCAAGGCGCAGTCGACGCAGCTGCTCGAGAAGGTCGTCTCCGAGATGAAGACGCGCATCTCGGCGCGGCAGCACAAGGAGAATCAGCGCACGAAGAACGCGCTCGAGAACTCCTCGATGCCGAGCAAGCTCTACGACTGCCGCAGCAACGACCCCGACCGCACCGAGCTCTTCATCGTCGAGGGCGACAGCGCCATGGGCACGGCCAAGGCCGCGCGTCGGTCGGAGTTCCAGGCACTCCTGCCGATCCGGGGCAAGATCCTCAACGTGCAGAAGGCGAGCGTCGCCGACATGCTCAAGAACGTCGAGTGCGCCTCGATCATCCAGGTCGTCGGCGCGGGCTCCGGCCGCACCTTCGACCTCGACGCGGCCCGCTACGGCAAGGTCATCATCATGACGGACGCCGACGTCGACGGCGCCCACATCCGCACCCTGCTGCTCACGCTCTTCTTCCGCTACATGCGACCGCTCGTCGCCGCCGGGCGGGTGTACGCCGCGGTGCCGCCGCTGCACCGCATCGAGGTCCTCGGCGCGGGCTCGCGCAAGGGCGAGCTCGTCTACACGTACAACGAGAACGAGATGCGTCGCACCCTCGCCACGCTCAACAAGAAGGGTCGGCGATACAAGGAGCCGATCCAGCGGTACAAGGGTCTCGGCGAGATGGACGCGGCGCAGTTGCGGGAGACGACGATGGACCCCCGACTGCGCACGCTGCGCCGGGTCACCCTCGCCGATGCCGAACGTGCCGAGCGCATCTTCGACCTCCTCATGGGCAGCGACGTCGCGCCGCGCAAGGACTTCCTCGTCGACGCCGCCGACTACCTCGACCGCGACCGCATCGACGCGTGACCCTCACCCCGGTCCCTGCGGGTCGCCGGCCGGGGGACCCGCGCGGGGTCGGCCCGTCCCGGGGATCGCACCGACGGGGTGTGGCCGGCGCCGTGCACGTGACGGACGCCGCGTCACGGCGTCCGAGACGGCCCCGGCGTGCCGACCGGGAGGGGTGTGCCGCCGTGTCGGTGAGTCGACGGTGTCGGGGAGACGGGGGGCGCGGTCTCCCACCCGAGCAGTCGTTATCGTTTCGTGACCGTGCGGGGGTTCCCGCCTCCCCGACGAGCCGCCACTGTGTGCCCCATGGCTGACAGCGACGACGACATCAACACCGCCTACGGTGGCGCCGACCCGGCCGACGAGGGGCGGGACGGCGAACCCGGCCTCGTCCGGCGCATCGGGCCGGGCCTGCTCCTCCTCTTCATCGTCGGCGACATCCTCGGAACGGGCGTCTACGCCCTCACGGGCAAGGTCGCCAAGGAGGTCGGCGGCGCCGTCTGGCTGCCGTTCCTCATCGCGTTCGCCGTCGCGTTCCTCACGGCGATGAGCTACCTCGAGCTCGTGACGAAGTACCCCAAGGCCGGTGGCGCAGCGGTGTATGTGCACCGCGCATTCGGCGTCCACTTCGTCACGTTCCTCGTCGCGTTCACCGTCATGGCCTCGGGCCTCACGAGCAGCAGCAGCGCAGCGAAGGCCTTCGCGGGCAACCTCGCCTCGGTCATGGGGTGGGACTCGGCGACGGGGGCGACGATGCTCCTCCTCGTCGCCCTCGGGTTCATGCTCATCGTCGCGGGCATCAACTTCCGAGGCGTGAGCGAGAGCGTCAAGGTCAACGTCGTCCTCACGTGCGTCGAGCTCTCGGGCCTCGTCATCATCATCGGCATCGGCGCCTACGCCCTCTTCTCGGGCAAGGGCGACGTCGCCCCGCTGACCCAGATCCACTTCCCCGAGGGCGAGACGGCGTTCGGTGCCGTCACGGCGGCGACCGCGCTCGCGTTCTTCGCGATGGTCGGCTTCGAGGACTCGGTCAACATGGCCGAGGAGACGAAGAACCCGGCCAAGGTCTTCCCCAAGATCATGCTCACGGGCCTCACGATCACGGGGATCGTCTACGTCCTCGTCGCCATCACCTCGGTCATGCTCGTGCCCGTCTCGGAGCTCGGCGAGGGCGAGACGCCGCTGCTCAAGGTCATCGCGGCGGGAGCCCCGGCGTTCCCGATCGGCATCTTCGCGGTCATCACGATGTTCGCCGTCGCCAACACGGCCCTCATCAACATGCTCATGGCGTCGCGCCTGCTGTACGGCATGGCGCGCGAGGGTGTCCTGCCGAAGGTCTTCGGCAAGGTCCACGCCGAGCGTCGTACGCCGTGGGTGGCGATCGTCTTCACGACGCTGCTCGCGTTCGGGCTCGTCTGGTTCGCCGACCTCAAGGCCCTCGGTGGCACGACGTCGCTGCTGCTCCTCATCGTCTTCACGATCGTCAACGTCGCGGTGCTCGTCCTCCGCAAGGACCACGTCGAGCACGACCACTTCCGGGTCCCCACGGTGGTCGCCGTTCTCGGTGCCCTCTCGGCCGGGTTCCTCGCGAGCCCCTTGAGCGGTCGGGACTCCCACGACTACGTCGTCGCGGGCGTCCTCCTCGTCGTCGGCATCGTCCTGTGGGTGGTCACGCGCCTGTTCGGCATGGGGCAGGACGACGACGGTCCGGAGCGCGTCGACAAGCTCGGTGGTCACGTCGAGGTCCTCGACCTTCGTCACCAGCGCGAGGGACGCACCCACATGTGATCAGTCGCCCTGCGGCGTGACCTGCCAGCTCTCGGCGGGGACGGGCCCGGTCGTGCAGGAGTTCCTGCGTGGCCGGGCCTCGTCGTGGGTCTTGACGACGGAGACGACGTGGCGTCGGCCGTCACGGTGGACGACCTCGACGAGGACGCCGCCGTCGTCGGTCGCGCCGATGCGGCGGGTCGTGAGGGCGGCGACGTCGGGCTCCCCGAGCCGGTGGCGCACCCACCCGTCGGCGGCCTGGAGCGGCGGTGGGAGGTGGGCGAGTCCGCGGTGGTGCCGGGGTGCGAGGAGTTCGGTGCCCACCTCGCCGCGGGCGGCGGCGTCGAGGGCCTCGACGGCGAGGTCGGTGGTGAGTCGGGCGAGGGTGGCGCCGGTGGGGAGCACGACACCGGTGGGCGAGAAGCGGTGGCCGCCGGTGTGGGTGCATTCCCACACCTGTTCCGGTCTGAGGCTCCCGGCCTCGAGGGCGAGGGGACGGCCGAGGACGGCACAGCACGCGTCGCGGCGGGCGTTCGTGCAGACGAGCAGAGTCGCCTCGGACGTGAGAGCCAGCGCGGGTACCGCGGTCAGTGCGGGGGTGGGGTCGGCACCGGCGAGCGTGTCGAACGGCAGGTCGAGCACGCGGGCGGGATCCCCGATGTCTCCGGTGAGGAGCCACGGCGTTCCCGTGGGGGCGCCGCCGGCGACGTAGAGGCGCCGGTGGGAGGGACACTCCTCGCGCCGGAGCTGGTGGTCGCCGGTGCTGCGGATGAGGAGGGCGCGACCGCCGGCGGCGGCGCACCGGGACTCGAGCTCGCGACCGACCTGCGGGTCGAGGCGGGACTGGGTGAGGGCCTTGTTGCCCCACGGACCGGGTTGTTCGAGCGCGACCCAGAACGTCGCGGGCGCGGCAGACCCCCAGGCGGGTTCGTCTGCGTCGGCCCACATCCGTGCGCAGGAGTCGGGCGCGGGTTCGGGGCGGCGGACGGGAGCACTCACCCCGGCAGCCTAACGGCGAGGGGTGGGCGGTGCTCGAGGTGACGGACGAGGGCGAGCGCCGTGGTGCGGTCGACGACGAGGTCGGTGACGGCCCGTGACCGGAGGACCCCGACGAGGGCGGGCACCTTCGCGGCGCCGACGACGACGCAGATGCGGCGGGGCAGGCTGCGGAGCAGGCCGGGGGTGGGGCCGCTCGACCTGTCGTTGAGGGCGATGTCGGCGTACGTCCCGTCCTCCCGCACGAAGACGGTGCAGACGTCCCCGACGACGTTCTCGGCCTCGAGCTCGGCGAGGTCGGCGGGGGAGAGGTAGTGGGCGGTGTAGACGTGCGAGGGGAGTTCGGCCGAGAGGCTGCCCACGCCGAAGAGCGCGACGGAGAGCTTCCGGTGCATGTCGAGGACACGCCGCACGGAGGCCTCGTGCCAGAGCAGGCGCTTGGCCTCGGGGGCGTCGAAGAACGCCGGGGTGGGGAAGTGCTGGGCGTGGGCGTCGTAGGCGGCGGCCGCCCGGGTGAGGAGGTCGCCCGCGTAGGCGATGCCGCTCGTCCAGCTGCTCGCCGCGCCGTTGAGCTGGACGACGGTGGCGTCGCGCAGCGGCTTGGCGGGGAGGCGGTCGACGACGGCGGTCGTCGTCGTGCCCCACGCGATGCCGAGGGAGTCCCCGTCTCCCATGAGCGAACTCACGAGGTGGCCGGCCGTGCGGGCGACGGCGTCGAGGCGCGCGAGGGGCGAGGCGCCCTCCCGCACGTCGACGACGTGTGCCGAGACCCCGAGGTGGGCCAGGTGCCGGTCGAGACCGGCGGAGTCGTGCGACGGCGTGTCGATCGTGATGCGGACGATGCCCCGTTCCCGCGCGTCGGCGAGCATCCGCGAGACGGTGGATCGGGAGACGCCGACGCGTTTGGCGATCGCCTCCATCGTCTCCCCGACGACATAGTAGGAGTGCGCCACGGTCGCCAGCTCGCGTTCGTCCATGTCGACCAAGCTTAGGTGCACGTTCGTGCAGGGGTGGTGCACGAACGGACGCGGCGGGTCATCCTGGGAGGGAGGTCGGCGCCGCCCCCGAGGGTGGCGCCCCACCGTGAACCAGACGCCGCGGTCATGGCCGCGGCCCGTCGACGCTGACGCCCAGGAGGACGACATGCAGCTCAACCGGTTGAACCGAACGCAGCGGGAGCAGGCTCTCGAGAGCATGAGCACGGAGCCCGTCGACGTTCTCGTCGTCGGTGGCGGTGTCACCGGCGCAGGCATCGCCCTCGATGCCGCGAGCCGCGGCCTGCGGGTCGCCATCGTCGAGGCCCAGGACTGGGCGGGCGGCACCTCCCAGTGGTCGAGCAAGCTCGTCCACGGTGGTCTGCGCTACCTCTACCAGTTCAACTTCGCGCTCGTGGCCGAGGCCCTCAAGGAGCGCGGTCTGCTCCTCACGCGCACCGCGCCGCACCTGGTCAAGGCCCAGCCGTTCCTGTGGCCCCTCAAGACCCCGGTCGTCGAGCGCTCCTACAGCGCTGTCGGCGTCGGCATGTACGACATGCTCGCCCAGTTCGGCGGCGGCGGTCACAGCGCGGTGCCGAGCCAGCGCCACTACACCAAGGACGGCGCGCGCGAGCTGTTCCCCGACATCCGCGAGGACGCCCTCATCGGCGCCATCCGCTTCTACGACGCCCGCGTCGACGACGCCCGCCTCGTCATCGACCTCGTGCGCACGGCCGCCGAGTACGGCGCCCTCGCCGCGAGCCGCGCCCAGGTCGTCGACTACCTCAAGGACTACAAGGGCGGCGACGAGCGCGTCGTCGGCGCAGTCGTGCGCGACCTCGAGACGGGCCGCGACATCGAGGTGCACGCCGGGTACGTCATCAACGCGACCGGTGTGTGGACCGAGCGCACCCAGGACCTCGCCACGAGGAACGGCGGCCTGCAGGTGCTCGCCAGCAAGGGCATCCACATCGTCATCCCGAAGGACCGCATCGACGGCCAGGCGGGCATCTTCCTTCGCACCGAGAAGTCGGTCCTCTTCATCATCCCGTGGGATCGCTACTGGGTCATCGGCACGACCGACACCGAGTGGACCGAGGACCTCGTCCACCCCGTGACGACGTCCGAGGACATCGACTACATCCTCGAGCACGCCAACTCCGTGCTGGCGAGCAAGCTCACCCGCGACGACATCATCGGCACCTACGCCGGTCTGCGCCCGCTGCTGCAGCCCAAGAGCAAGGGCGGCGGCGAGTCGGCCAAGGTCTCCCGCGAGCACACCGTCGCCGAGGTCATGCCCGGCCTCTGCGCCATCGCGGGCGGCAAGCTCACGACCTACCGCGTCATGGCCGAGGACGCCGTCGACTTCGCCCTCGAGCGCACCGGCGGCAAGGACAACGTCAAGGCCCACCCGTGCGTCACCGAGCAGACCCCGCTCGTCGGTGCCGCGGCCTACGCCGCCTGGCAGGCCCAGCGCGACCGCATCGCCGACGACCAGGGCTGGACCCCGGAGCGGGTGCAGCACCTCCTGGACCGCTACGGCGACGAGCTGCCCGACATCCTCGAGATGGTCGAGCAGGACGCCGAACTCGGCACCCCGCTCGAGAAGGCCCCCGCCTACATCCGCGCCGAGGTCGTCTTCGGTGTCACCCACGAGGGCGCCCTCCACCTCGAGGACATCCTCCGCAAGCGTGTCCGTCTCGACTACGAGCAGCGCGACCGCGGTGCCGCCGCCTCCGAGGAGATCGCCCGCATCATGGCCCCGCTGCTCGACTGGGACGAGGCCACCATGCAGCGCGAGATCGAGCTCTACCGCGAACGCACCCAGGCCGAACTCGCCGCCGAGGCCACCCACTCCGACGCCGACGCGAGCGCCGCCCGCCTCCAGGCGCCCGACGTCGTGCCGCTCGTCTGATCCAGCCGGGGCCGCGGCACCACGCCGCGGCCCCACTCGCGGCTCTGTACCGTGACGATCCACGATCAGCGCCCACCCACCCCCCGCTCCGCACAACGACGCTCCACACAACGACGTGTAAGGAAGAGCCATGGTCCACACACTCGCCGCGGCCGCGGCACCCGCGGTGTCACTCGCGGACGTCTTCGCCTCCGAGACCCTCGGAACGGCGATCCTCATCCTCCTCGGCGCGGGCGTCGTCGCCGGCGTGTCGCTGCCCAAGTCCAAGGCCGAGAACGGCGGCTGGATCGTCATCACGTTCGGGTGGGGCCTCGCGGTCTTCGCCGGCGTGTACGCCGCCTACCGTTCCGGCGCGCACCTCAACCCGGCCGTCACCGTCGGGATGCTCGCGAGCGGCGCCGGCGAATACGCCAAGGGCGTGCCGGTGACGGTCGCCTCGACGCTCGTCTACCTCGCCGCCCAGATGGTCGGCGCGTTCATCGGCGCCGTCGCGGCCTACCTCGTGTACAAGAAGCACTTCGACGAGGACGCCCCCGCCGAGGCCAAGCTCGGCGTGTTCGCCACCGGCCCCGCGATCCGCTCCTACGGCTGGAACGTCGTCACCGAGACCCTCGCCACGTTCGTGCTCGTCTACGTCGTCCTGCGGTTCGGCAACACCCCCGCGCAGGTGGGTCCGCTCGCCGTCGCGCTGCTCGTCGTCGGCATCGGCCTCTCCCTCGGTGGCCCCACCGGGTACGCCATCAACCCCGCCCGTGACCTCGGCCCCCGCATCGCCCACGCCGTGCTGCCCATCCGCGGCAAGGGCTCCAGCGACTGGGCCTACGCCTGGGTGCCGGTCGTCGGCCCGCTGCTCGGCGGCCTCCTCGCCGGCCTCCTCGCACAGGTCTTCTGACCGACACGCGAACTCCCACAACACACGATCGGCATCTCGACACCCGCTCGACCGGCCGTGGGGCGCTCGCCACGAGCGCCCCACGGCCTCCATCACAACGACGTGAAAGGCCAGACATGACCACTCAGGACACCACCACCCCGAAGAAGTACGTCCTCGCCATCGACCAGGGCACCACGAGCTCGCGGGCGATCCTCTTCGACCACGGCGGGCAGATCGTCAGCGTCGGTCAGCTCGAGCACGAACAGATCTTCCCCCGCGCCGGATGGGTCGAGCACGACCCCAAGGAGATCTGGACCAACGTTCGTGAGGCCGTCGGCCAGTGCCTTTCGCGCGCGGAGGTCAACCGCCACGAGATCGCCGCGGTCGGCATCACGAACCAGCGCGAGACGGCGGTCGTGTGGGACAAGAACACCGGCGAGCCGGTCTACAACGCGGTCGTCTGGCAGGACGTCCGCACCCAGAAGATCTGCGACGAGCTCGCGGGTGACGAGGGTGCCGACAAGTACAAGGACATCTGTGGTCTGCCGCTCGCGACGTACTTCTCCGGTCCGAAGGTCAAGTGGATCCTCGACAACGTCGAGGGTGCGCGCGAGAAGGCCGAGAAGGGCGACCTGCTCTTCGGCAACACCGACACGTGGGTCATCTGGAACCTCACGGGCGGCACACAGGGTGGTGTCCATGTCACCGACGTGACCAACGCGTCCCGCACGATGCTCATGGACTACCGCAAGCTCGCGTGGGACGAGAGCGTCTGCGCCGACATGACGATCCCGATGTCGATGCTGCCCGAGATCCGGTCCTCCTCCGAGGTGTACGGCCTCGGCCGTCCGCAGGGCCTCCTCGTGGGCACCCCCGTCGCCGGCGACCTCGGCGACCAGCAGGCGGCGACGTTCGGTCAGGCGTGCTTCACCAAGGGCATGGCGAAGAACACGTACGGCACCGGCAACTTCATGCTCATCAACACCGGTGAGGAGCCGGTCGTCAGCGAGAACGGCCTGCTCACGACGCTCTGCTACAAGATCGGCGAGAACAAGCCGGTGTACGCCCTGGAGGGCTCCATCGCCGTCACGGGCTCCCTCATCCAGTGGCTGCGAGACAACCTCGGCATCATCACCGCCGCCCCGGAGGTCGAGAAGCTCGCCGCGTCGGTCGAGGACAATGGTGGCGCGTACTTCGTGCCCGCGTTCTCCGGCCTGTTCGCCCCGCACTGGCGCAGCGACGCCCGCGGTGCGCTCGTCGGCCTCACCCGGTACGTCAACAAGGGCCACATCGCCCGCGCCGCTCTCGAGGCCACGGCGTTCCAGACCCGCGAGGTCATGGACGCGATGGTCGAGGACGCGAAGACCCAGGACGTCGAGCTCACCGAGCTCAAGGTCGACGGTGGCATGACCGCCAACGAGACGCTCATGCAGTTCCAGGCCGACATGCTCGGCGTGCCGGTCGTCAAGCCGAAGGTCGCCGAGACGACCGCGCTCGGTGCGGCCTACGCCGCCGGCATCGCCGTCGGGTTCTGGGACGGCGAGCAGGACGTCATCGACAACTGGGTCGAGGACAAGCGCTGGGAGCCGCAGATGGAGGACGCCGAGCGTGAGCGTCTCCTCCGTCAGTGGAAGAAGGCCGTGACGAAGACGTTCGACTGGGTCGACGACGACATCGACTGATCTCGGGTACTCCGCGACCCGTGTCGCCCTACGCCCGGCTGCCGCCCGCAGCCGGGCGCAGGCGTGTCCGGGCCCCTGTCGTCCCGTCCGCTCGTCCCAATCCGTAAGATGACGTCTCATGCAGCAAACACAGCAGCCGGAATCCCTGGCGTGGATCGAGAAGCTCGTCGCGATCGACACGACGAGCCGCGACTCCAACCTCCCCCTCGTCGACCTGGTGGCGGCCGAACTGCGGGAGCGTGGCCTCGAGCTCCACGTGTTCCCCGATGCGACCGGGCAGAAGGCGAACCTCGTCGCGACCGTCCCGGCGGCCGACGGGTCGCGCAACGGCGGCGTCGTCCTCTCCGCCCACACCGACGTCGTGCCGGTCGACGGCCAGGAGTGGTCGAGCGACCCGTTCACCACGGAGATCCGCGACGGGCGGCTCTACGGCCGCGGCACGTGCGACATGAAGGGCTTCCTCGGCGTCGCCCTGCACACCCTCCCGCGGATGCTCGAGGCAGAACTCACCGAGCCGATCCACCTCGCGCTCACCTACGACGAGGAGGTCGGCTGCGTCGGCGGCGGCGAGATCGTCAAGCAGTTCGCCGAGATCGGCCTCGACCCGCGCGCGTGCATCGTGGGCGAGCCGTCGATGATGCACGTCATCGGCGGGCACAAGTCGATGAACGTCGTCCGGTTCACGTTCTGCGGCGTGGCCGCCCACTCCTCGCGGACGCCCTACGGCGTCAACGCGATCGAGTACGCCTCCCGGTTCGTGTGCGCGGTGCGCGAACGCGCCGAGGGCTGGCGCGACGAAGGGCCGCGTGACGAGGCGTACGGCGTCCCGTACACGACGGCGAGCGTCAACCTCGTCTCCGGCGGCATCGCGGGCAACACCGTGCCCGACCGGTGCTCGGTGCAGCTCGAGTTCCGGTCGATCGGTGCGGACGACCCCGAGGAGATCCTCGGCTGGATGCGTGAGGTCGCCGGTGACCTCGAGCGGGAGATGAAGGCCGAGAACGACGCGGCGCGCGTCGAGGTCGAGATCCTCGCCCAGGCGCCCGGATTCGACGCGCCCCACGACTCCGCGACGGCACGCCTCGCCGTCGAGCTCGGCGCGATCGCGAGCGAGGAGAAGGTGAACTACGGCACCGAGGCCGGCCAGTACGCGGGCGCCGGCATCGACACGGTCGTCTGCGGCCCAGGCGACATCGCCCAGGCGCACACCGCCGACGAGTACGTCGAGCTCTCCCAGCTCGTCGCCTGCGAGGAGTTCATGAACGCGCTCGTCGACCGCCTGTCCCGCACCGGCGACTCCTCGGCACACGCGCAGTGAGCACGACCTCCGCCCCCGTCACGCCCGGCGTCTTCGACAAGGAACGCGCTCGCCGCGCCGTCGTCGCCGCCTCGCTGGGCAACGCGCTCGAATGGTTCGACATCATCGTCTACGCCTTCATGGCGCCGGTGATCCAGCGGCTGTTCTTCCCCAGGCTCGACGACACGATCGGGCTCGTCATCACCTACGGCCTGTTCGGCGTCTCCTACCTCATCCGGCCCCTCGGCGCGATCGTCATCGGCCATTACGGCGACCGGCACGGCCGCAAGGCCGCGCTCACGCTGACGATCGGGCTCATGACCGCCGGCGTGGCACTCATGGCGTTCGCGCCGACGTATGCCACGTGGGGTGTGGCCGCTCCGCTGCTCATCGTCGTCTCCCGCCTCGTCCAGGGCTTCTCCGCCGGTGGCGAGTTCGGGTCGGCGACGGCGTTCATGACGGAGAACTCCGAACAGCGCAAGGCGTTCTACGCCTCGTGGCAGGTGGCCACGCAGGGCGCGGCGATGTTCCTCGCGGCCACGGCCGGGTTCCTCCTCAACACCCGCGTCGCGCCCGAGACGCTCGACGCGTGGGCGTGGCGTCTGCCGTTCCTCTTCGGTCTCCTCATCGGCCCGATCGGCCTGTGGATCCGCATGAGCATGGACGACACCCCCGAGTTCGCCGACGCGGCCAAGGTCGACTCGCCGATCGGTGCGACGTTCCGTCACCACATGCCGCGGGTGCTCACCGCCGCGGGATGCGTGGGTGTCGCGACGATGAGCGTCTACCTCATCACGTACATGCCGACGTTCGCGCAGAAGAACCTCGGCCTGCCGCCGTGGAGCGGGTACGCGGGCGCGATCGTCGCGGGCCTCATCGCGCTCGTCGGGTCCCCGTTGGCGGGCGCGCTCGCCGACCGCATCGGTCAGACGCGGATCATGCTCGCGGCGGCCGTCATCGGCCTCGTCGTCGCCTGGCCGATGTTCGCGGCGCTCACGACGACGCCGGCCGTCTGGACGCTCATCGCGATCGAGATGGTGCTCGGCGCGCTCATGGCCGCGTACTTCGCGCCGCTGCCCTCCCTGCTCGCCGAGCTGTTCCCCGTCGAGGTGCGCACGACGGGGATGTCGCTCGCCTACAACATCGGCGTCACCCTGCTCGGCGGGTTCGCGCCGTCGATCCTCGCCTGGCTCGTCACGCACAGCCTCCAGGCGCCGAGCTTCTACTACATGGGGGTTGCGATCCTCTCGATCGTCTCCCTGCTCGTCGCCCGCCGCGTGTACGGCGCGCGCTGAGGCACCACCGCGCGGCCGCGCCCGTCGCCCCTCGTGGGCGCGACACCGGCGGGGGACGAACGAGGCCCACGGCATCGCGCCGTGGACCTCGTCGTGTCCGGGGGACTCCCCGGACGGTGGTGTTGACGGGGAGGCGGACACCGCAGCGCCCGCCTCCACATCACGTCACATCACGTCATGACACGTCAGGTCACTCCTGGCTCGTCTGGACGACGTCGTCGAGGGAGTCGGGGTCGTAGTCGCTGCGGTCGACCCGCGGCTTGTGACGCGGCGCACGCGGGGCCTCGAGCCCGGGGAGGGCGTCGGCCGTGTCTCCGATGCCCGTGCCGGGGGCACTCGCCTCGGCGGCCGCGTCCGCGCCGACGACGTCACCACCGCCGGAGGTCGCGGTGCCGACCCACGGCTCCGTCGCGCTCGCGGGGGCGAGGCCGGCGACGACGCCGGGGGAGGAGACGCCGGAGCCGTCGCGGCGACCGAACTCGGTGGGCAGGGCGAGGGCCTTGCCGGTGCGCGTCACCGCGCGCACGGGGGTCGTGCCGACGAACGCACGGAGAAGGACGTCCTCGCCGCGGGTGAACCGGTGCGCCCGGACGCCGCCGGTGGCCCGCCCCTTGCCGGGGTACTCCTCCACCGGGGTGACCTTGACGCTGCCGGCCTGGTTGGCGCCACCGGTCGAGGACCCGGCGATCGTCACGACGACGGTCTCGGCGCCGGGGTCGTACGCCCCGAACGCGACGACGTGGGCCTTCGCGCCGAGCTTGATGCCGGCGACGCCGCTCGCCGCGCGCCCCTGCGGGCGCACCTTGTCGGCGCCGAAGTGGAGGAGCTGCGCCTCCGAGGTGACGAAGACGAGTTCCTCGGTGCCGGTGACGAGTTCGCACGCCCCGACGACGGAGTCGCCCTTCTTGAGCGTGATGATCTCGAACTCGTCCCGCCCGCTCGGGTAGTCGGGGACGACGCGCTTGACGACGCCGCCCGCGGTGCCGAGCGCGACGCCGGGGCGGCCCGCGGCCTCCTCGTCGAGGCCGAGGATCGTCACGGGCACCTCGTTCTTGCCGAGGTCGACGTAGACGGAGGCGGCCGTGCCCCCGGCGAGGGACGCGGCGCCGTTCGTCGGCGGCAGCGTCGGGAGTTCGAGCACCGGGATCCGCACGACGCGACCGGTCGAGGTGAGCAGACCGATCTCGCCGCGGGCGGTCGTCGGGACGGCGGCGACGACGTCGTCGCTCTTCGCCCGGGAGGCGCCGGCGGGGAACGAGGACCGGTCGGTCGTCCGCGCGAGCAGCCCCGTGCCGGAGAGGAGCGCGAAGCAGGGGTCGTCGCCGATCTCGAGGGGTGCGGCGGCGCTCGTCGTCGCAGCGCCGGAGGACTCGAGCAGCACCGTGCGGCGGGGCGTGCCGAGTTCGGCGGCGACCTCGGCGAGCTCGTCGGAGGTGACGTCGCGGAGCACGGTGTCGTCGGCGAGGATCGCGCGGAGCGCCTCGATGCGGCTGCGCAACTCCTCGGCCTCACGCTCGAGTTCCAGGCGGGAGAACTTCGTGAGGCGACGCAGCTGGAGGTCCAGGATGTAGTTCGCCTGCGCCTCGGAGAGGTCGAAGACGTCCATGAGCCGGGTGCGCGCGGCGGCGGCGTCGTCGGCGGCGCGGATGAGCTGGATGACCTCGTCGATGTCGAGGATCGCGATGAGCAGACCCTCGACGAGGTGGAGGCGTTCGAGGGCGCGGTCGAGGCGGTACTGCGTGCGCCGGCGGACGACGTCGAGGCGGAACTCGACGTACACCTCGAGGAGTTCCTTGAGGCCGAGGGTGCGCGGCTGCCCGTCGACGAGCGCGACGTTGTTGATGCCGAAGGAGTCCTCGAGCGGGGTGAGCTTGTAGAGCTTCTCGAGGACGGCCTCGGGGTTGAACCCGTTCTTGATCTCGATGACGAGGTGGAGGCCGTTCTCGCCGTCGGTGAGGTCGACGAGGTCGTGGATGCCCTGGAGCTTCTTCGCCTGGACGAGTTCCTTGATCTTCGTCGTGACCTTCTCGGGGCCCACGAGGTAGGGCAGCTCGGTGACGACGATGCCCTTGCGGCGGGGCGTGACGTTCTCGATGCGGCACGTCGCGCGGGTGCGGAAGCTGCCGCGGCCGCTCGCGTAGGCGTCGCGGATGCCCTCGAGCCCGATGATGCGGCCTCCGCCGGGCAGGTCGGGGCCGGGGACGAACTTCATGAGGTCGTCGAGGCTCGCGTCGGGGTGGTGCAGGAGGTGGCGGGCGGCGGCGACGACCTCGACGAGGTTGTGGGGGGCCATGTTCGTCGCCATGCCGACGGCGATGCCGCTCGCCCCGTTGACGAGCAGGTTGGGGTAGGCGGCGGGCAGGACGCCCGGCTGCATGAGCTGGTCGTCGTAGTTGGGGACGAAGTCGACGGTGTTCTCCTCCAACCCGTCGACCATCGGCATCGCGGCCTTGGCCATGCGCGCCTCGGTGTACCGGGCGGCGGCGGGGCCGTCGTCGAGGGAGCCGAAGTTTCCGTGCCCGTCGATGAGGGGCAGCCGCATCGTGAACGGCTGGGAGAGGCGCACGAGCGCGTCGTAGATCGCCGAGTCGCCGTGGGGGTGGTACTTACCCATGACCTCACCGACGATGCGGCTGGACTTCACGTGGCCGCGGTCGGGGCGGAGCCCGAGTTCCCGCATCCCGTAGAGGATCCGCCGCTGCACCGGCTTGAGACCGTCCCGCGCGTCGGGCAGGGCCCGGGAGTAGATGACGGAGTACGCGTACTCGAGGAACGCGCCCTCCATCTCGTCCTGGACGTCGACGTCGACGATGTTCTCCTCGAAGTCCTCGTCGAGGAGTGACGGTTCCTTGCGCGCCACGCGCGGCCTCCTTCGCTTCGTACCGACCGCTCATCCTCCCGCATGAGCTGGACGGACGTTCACCCGGCACGCCGGTGGGGGTGTCGGGACGGCAGGGGATGTGCTGAGGGGAGACGGTCAACGTCCCCGGTCAGTGCATCGAGGGGCGCCCCGCAGCAGCATCGTCCGCGAGGGCCCGGCGGATTCCGTCGAGGATGGTGGGGACCCCTGGCGCCTTTGTGGACTCGGCGTCGAGACGTAGCCGTGTCAGGGCGGGGTCGTCCCGCGAGGCGCGCTGCGAGGAGATGATCCCGGCCAGCCAGGAGTTCAGGTCTGCGGCGAGTTCCTCGCCGTCGGTCGATGGGACCGGCGGGGTCGGAGGCAGCAGAGCCCACAATCGGTTCAACTCGTCCATCGTGGATGCCGCGAGGAGGGGGCACGGCAGCTCGCACTGCGGTTCGGATCGTCCTGCTGGTCGTGCTCGACCTCGTACTCACACTCGCCGCACTCGTCTCCGCTGTCCGGCCACGCGCCCGGATGCTCCGACCAGGGGTGGCCGCACGCGTGGCAGTCACCCGCCTGCTTCAGCAGCCGGTGTCTCTCCCGGTCAGCAGGCGCGCCACGTAGCCAGCCGAGCATCCCCACACGCCCCATGCTCGCTCATGTCGTCGGCCGAGCTGAGGGGAGGTCAGCGCGGATGTGGTCCTCGTGGGCGTCGACGACGTCGCGGCGGGGCGGGCGGCGTGCGGCGAGCCGGTCGATGACCTGACAGATCGGTCGACGTCTCCGCTCGGTACGGGGAGGAACGTCACCGAGGCGTGGGGGCGGTCCCGGTTCCTGGGGCGCACACCCACTCGGCCCTGGCCTCGAACCCGCCCCCGATGTCGGTGCGGCCCACGCTGAGGACCGTGTCCCCGCGGCCGTTCTGCCGCACCAGCCAGTACTGCGTCGGAGCCTCGACGTAGCCGAAGGGCGCGGGAACGACGTCGGAGCCGCCGCGGGGACCGGGCGAGGGGGCGCCCTGCCCGGAGGGCCCCGGAACGGCGGGCCACGAGGACACGGCCTCTCGGGGCGTCCGTCCGTACGACGGCCCTTCGGCAGCGACGATCCCGCCCGGAGTGCAGCCCGGCACCGATTCGGGGCCCCCGCGCCAGAATCGCTCGGGGTCCTCGACGGACAGCATCGCGGTGGGACCGTCGCCCTCGCCGCACGAGACGACCGCATCACCTGGGGGAACCGTCAGTACCCCCGATCCGCCGAGACCCGTCCCTGCCCCCGACGAGGCGGCGATCTCGAACCGCAGTCCGTTCCGGCGCACCGATGCCGTCGTCGCCCGGCCCGTCTCCGTCACGGCTGCGACGTGCACCCCGTCGGCTGCGGCATCGACGTGTCTCCGGTCGAGGACGGGGCCGTCGGCGGTACACCGGATCGTCACGGTCTGCACCGGCGGCGGAGGTTGCAACGCCCGTCCGACCGCTGCCTCGCCCGACGCGATCCGGGTCAGCGTGTGGAACGACGAGAGGCGCACCAGGCTCGGGACCCTCGACGTGAACTCCCCGGGCAGGGCGCCGAGGGCGTCGAGGAGGGCGGCGTCCGCCGGGAGGACGTCGAAGAACGGCACCGCCCCCAGACGCTCGCGCACCCGCGCCGCGCCGGTGGCGTCCGTGCCGTCGAGCAGGACGACCACGGCACCCGCGCGACGTGCCGCCTGTGCTCGAGCGGCGCGCAGGATCGTGTCGTCCTCCGGACGAGCCCGGACGATCGTGAGGGACCCGCCGTACAGCAGAGCCGGGGCCTGCGGCACCTTGCGGACCGCGGCGACACGCGGCAGCGCCACCTGCTCGAACGGCAGGAGGTCCACGTCGGTCGTCCCGTCGAGTCGGCGGTCGGTGCCATCGGCGGGCCGGTCGGCGGCAGAGGTCGACGGCGACGGGCGGGGCGTCCGCGGGCCGACCACCCACGACGCCACCCCGGCTCCCGCGACGAGGAGGAGGGCGGCGGCAGCGCCCCCTGCCGCGAGGAGCCACCGTGGGCGCGGGCGGGCGCCTGCGCGGAGCATGTCCTGCACCAGAGCGGCGGAGGTGTCGTGATCCGCGTCGGTGGGCTGCAGGGCCTGCCGCAACCGGTCGGAGACGGCGGCCTCGGCAGGGTCGAGGGAATGATCGCGGACGGGCGCCCCGGCCTCCTCCGGCGTCAGGCCCTGGGGGTAGGAGTCGGGTGACGTGCGGTCGTGGTCGGTCATGTCGGGCTCCCCGAGGTCAGCGCGGCCCGGAGGTGGGCGAGGGCGCGGGAGGACTGGGATCGGACGGTCGAGACCGAGCACCCGAGCGCGGCGGCGATGTGCGCATCGCTCAGACCCTCGACGTGACGGAGCAGCACGATGGTGCGCTGCTTCTCGCCCAGGGTCGCGAGGGCACGGGTGAGGGCGTCCCGGTCGGCGATGCGGTGCTCCGGACCGGGATGCGCCTCGGGCACGGCCGCGAGGGTCTCCCGCCGGGTGCGGCGCCCGCGGCTGCGGGCCGTCGCGAGGTGGCGGTTGACCACCATCTTCGCCGCGTACGCGTCGACGTGCTCCAGCCGTGAGATGCGCGGCCAGGAGCGGTAACAGGCGAGGAGGACGTCCTGGACGACGTCCGCCCCCTCGTGCGGCTCACCCGTGAGCAGGGTCGCGAGACGCACCAGGCGCGGGCTCACCGCCCTGGCCCAGCCCTCGAACCCGATCTCGTCCATGCCCCCTCGATGCCGCCGCGGTGCTCCTCGTTGCACGGTGACCGGTCCTTGTTCGCGACGCGGGCACGTGACGCGGCGTGTCGGCTGCCGGTCGTGACGTGGGCGCCGTTCAGGGGAGCGGTGTGCCCTGGTGGAAGGTCTGTCGCCACCCGGCGGGGGTGCGCTGCCAGAGGGAGGTGCGTCGGGCCCGCCTCCCGTCACGCTCGGACACCCAGAAGACCTGGACGACGTCGGCGGTGAGAACGCGGGCGTGGAGGTCGTGCACGACGATCTCTGCGGTGTCCGATCCGGACTCCTCGGCGAGGAGGTCCAGGATCGTCGCGCGGTCCCAGCGGCGCCCGGAGGCACCGATCTCGACGAAGTCCGGGGACAGCAACTCGATCGACCTGCGCGGGTCTGCGCGGGTCGCGGCCGACTGCAGTTCCCATTCGAGACGGAGGACCTCCTCGATGTCGGAGTGCGGCATCGTCATGGGGAGAGTCTGCCCGCCGGCCCCGTGCCGGGACTACCGCTGCGCCGCCCGCGTCGTCGGCTCGTGCGTGATGGGGAAGGCGACGGAGGAGGCGATGAAGCACGCCTCGGCAGCCTCGGCGTGGAGGGCGGAGACGAGGTCGACGTGGGCCGGGTCGGCGACGGTGACGCACGGCCGCAACGTCGCCTCCGTGATCCGACCGCCGATGCCCCGCTGGTCGAGGGTCGCGGTGGGGGAGTCCGTATACGCCGTGACGACGACCGCGTGCGTCACCGCGACGTGGAGGAACGAGAGCAGATGACACTCGCTCACCGCCGCGAGCAACAGCAGTTCGGGGTTCCACCGGGCCGGGTCGCCCCGGAACGGCCTGTCCGCCGACAGCTCCAGCGTCGGGCGACCCTCACCACGGGCGAGGACGTCACGGCCGTATTCGCGAAAGCCCGACGTGCCCGTGCCCCGATCGCCCGTCCACTCCAGCTCGAGCGCGTAGTGATGCAGCGTCATGAGGCCACCGTCCCACGGGCCGCCACGACAGGCGACGGCCGTGGTGTCGGGTGCTCCATGCAGCGGCCGTTCCTCGTCCGCGCATCGACCACGCATCGACCACGCGCCACCACGGACGTCTCGGGCCTACGCTGGAGGCGTGAGTCGTGACGAACGCGGCGCGTGGGGGCATACCCTCGCCGCCCACTTGAGCACGCCGGGCCGGCGACACCGCCTCGGCGCGCGACTCACCGACGCCGCGATCGCGATCCTCGCGCTCGCCGTACCGCTCCTGCTCGCGACGCTGCTCGTCACGCCCGCCGGAGCCGGCGGCGTGGGGGAGGCCTCGCTCCTCCTCGCGGTCACGTGCCTCACGCTCGCCGCGGCCGCAACCCTGCTCGGTCCCGCCGTTCTCCTCCTGCTCGGGCCCGCGCCGACGCGCGGCCCGGTCGAGGAACGGATCGACGCCGCGCCCGGATGGGCGCCCGTCTCCTGCCCCCGGACCCCCTCGCGCCCCCGCGCACCAGGACGTCGCTGACGGCTCGCCCTCGGCGGGCCCACGCGTCCACGTCCACCCCTGCGCGACCGCTGGTGTCGCGCGCCCCGCGGGAGATCCCGCGAAGGAGTCCGTCATGCCCGACCTGCTCGCCCCGTTCGCCCATGCCGTCGCCGCCGCCCTCGCCGGCACGCACCACGTCCTCGTCTCCACCGGCCTCGCCCCCGACGCGGGTCTCACCTGGGTCCTCGCCATCGCAGGACTCGTGCTCGCCGTCCGGCTGCTCCTCCTGCCGGTCGCGATCCACTCCGTCCGTCTCGCCCGGGCCTCCGCCCTGGCCCGGCCCCACCTCACCGCCGTCCGGGAGCGCTACCGCGGCCGCACCGACCCCGCGAGCCTCCGCGCGCAGTCCGAGGAGCTCCGCCGCGTCCAGGCCGAACACGGCGTGAGCCGCCTCGGCTGCCTTCCCGTCCTCCTCCAACTGCCCGTGCTCTTCGCGCTCTACCACGTGCTCGCCGACGTCGCCGCGGGCCGCACCCTCGGCGCGCTCGACGCCGCACTCGTCGCGTCGGCCGGGTCGGCGGCCGTCCTCGGGGTGCATCTCGCCGACCGCGCGGGTGCGCTGCTCACCTCACCCGGGCACTTCGTCGTCGTCGCCGCACTCGCGCTCTGCTCCGCGGGGCTCGGATACGCGACGCAGCGGTGGTTCGTCCTGCCCAACACGTCCCTGGAGGGGATGCCCGCCCAACTCGCCGACGTGCAGCGACTCCTGCCCGTCCTCTCCGCGGCGGGTCTGCTCGTCGCCGCGGCGAGCGTCCCCGCCGGCCTGCTCGTCTACTGGGTCGCCTCCAACGCCGTCACGCTCGTGCAACAGGCCGTCGTGACGACGTGGTTCCCCACCCCCGGCACCGAGGCGCACGCCTGCCGGGAGGCCCGTCTCGCCGCGACCGCGGGATGAGGGTGCGGCTCGGGTGACGCGACGGCGCCCGCCGCCCCACGTGGGGACGACGGGCGCCGTGAGCGCGTGACGCGGGACATCGATACCGGAAGCGGCCGACGGGCGTCGTGAGCTCGTTCGTCTGGCGGGAGAGCTCCTGCGCCGCCTCGGAGGTGTTCGCCGCCGCCGTCGTCGTCTCGGCGACGGCGGCGGGGGCCCCGGAGATCTGCGCGGAGATCGCGCTCGTGCCCTCCGCGGCGTCCGAGACGTTGCGGCCCATCTCGTTCGTCGTCGCGGTCTGCTCCTCGACGGCGCTCGCGATCGTCGCCTGGAAGTCGTTGATCTGGGCGATGAACGACGCGATCTCGGAGATCGCGGCAACCGCCGCCTCGGTATCGACCTGGACGGCCTCGACGCGACGACCGAGGTCCTCGGTCGCCTTGGACCTCTTCTGGGTGAGGCCACCCACACCGCGCGCGACGACGAGCGGGGCGAAGACGAGCGCCGCGACGTTCGACAGCCACTTCGCGAGCCGCTGCCCGTCATGGAGCCGCTGACTCGCGTCCGGGAGACGCTTCTCCGCGGACGCCCCGAGCTCGGCGGCCGCCTCACTCTGCGCCGTCGCGTTCTCGTACGACTTGTTCATGGCCGAAGAGGGATCGCCACCCCGAGCAGGCCCGTGAGCCCCACGGTGAGATCTGCCGGGAGAGGGGGAACCTCCGGCCCGGCGCCCCATCGGCGGGGGAGACGGGATCGGTGTCGTGACGTGGCCTGCGTGGCCCTCCGGGTGCGCGAGGACGGCGGACGGACACCGGAGCCGTCAAGGTGTCCCCCGCCGCGTGCCGACGCGCGAGGCTGGACGCCGATACCGGCGGCCGTCGTCTCCCGCCGGAGAAGAGCTCGGCCGTCACCCACCGGGCCTGAGCGGCCCGGCGGGTGACGGCCGTTGCGTCACCAGGAGATTCACGGCCGACGACACGCGTCGCGGCCGGGGTCGCGAGGAGTCAGCGGGGCGGCATCCGCAGGGCACCGTCGAGACGGATCGCCTCACCGTTGAGCATCGGGTTCTCGACGATGTGCGCGGCGAGGGCGGCGTACTCCTCCGGGCGGCCGAGGCGGCTCGGGTGCGGCACCATCGCGCCGAGGCTCGTCTTCGTCTCCTCCGGCATGCTCGCCATCATCGGCGTCTCCATCGTGCCGGGGGCGATCGTCATGACGCGGATGCCCTTGTCGGCGAGGTCACGCGCCGCCGAGAGGGTGAGGCCGACGATCGCGCCCTTGGACGAGGCGTACGCGGCCTGCCCGACCTGCCCGTCCCACGCGGCGATCGAGGCGGTCATGACGACGACGCCACGGTCGCCGTCGACGGCCTCGTTCTCGGTCATCGCCGCGGCGGCGAGGCGGAGGACATTGAACGTGCCGACGAGGTTGATGTCGAGGACCGTACGGAACGTGTCGAGCGGCAGCGGACCCTTACGGCCGACGACGCGGCCCGGGGTCGCGACCCCCGCGCAGCACACGGCGATCCGCAGCTCACCCATCTCACGGGCGACGTCGATGGCGGCCTGCACGGCCTCCTCGTCACGGACGTCGGCGGGCGCGAACCGGGCGCGCTCGCCGAGATCGGCGGCGACGGCCTCGCCGCGGCCGCCGGGGAGGTCGAGGAGGACGACCGAGGCACCGTCGGCGTGGAGGCGACGCGCGGTGGCCTCGCCGAGGCCGGAACCCCCGCCGGTGATGATCGCGACGGTCTGCGGGGTGATCTGCATGGCAACTCCTCATGGGTCCTCGGCGCCCGGTGACGCCGTCGTCGCGTCAAACCTAACGTGCGTCGCGGATGCTCGGGGATGTCGACGTGACAGGCCCCCTGGGGGAGGTGTCCGGCGAGGAGGCGCACAATGGGGGACGTGTCCACCATCGTGTTCCTCCATGCCCACCCCGACGACGAGGCCTCCCAGACCTCGGGGACGATGACCCTCGCCTCCCGCGCAGGGCATCGCGTCGTCTGCGTCTACGCGACGAACGGCGACCAGGGCGAGGTCCCCGCCGACCTCGCCGAGGGGGAGACGCTCGTCGACCGCCGCCGTGCCGAGGCGGAGGCCTCCGCCCGCGTCACGGGCACGGCCCGCGTCGTGTGGCTCGACTACGCCGACTCGGGCATGACCGGCTGGGAGCAGAACACGGGGGAGCGGTCGTTCCACGGCGCCGACCTCGACGAGGCCGCCGCCCGACTCACCGCCGTCCTCGACGAGGAGGACGCCGACGTCCTCGTCACGTACGACTGGCACGGCGGCTACGGCCACCCCGATCACGTCAAGGCGCACCGCGTCGCCCACGCCGCCGCCGACCGGGCCCGTCGCCGTCCCCGGCTGCTCGAGGGCACGATGAACCGCGACCACCTCCGCTCGGTCTTCGCGCGCGCCCTCGCCGAGGATGCGGCGGCAGGCACCGGTCTCGCGTCGGCGGCGCACCGCATGGACGTCGACGGCCCCGCCGACGACGGCAACCCCGTCGGCACCCCCGAGGCCGAGATCCACTGGGCCGTCGAGCTCGGTGACGCCGTCACCGCCAAGCGCGAGGCCCTCGCCTGCCACGCGAGCCAGGTCACCGACGTCGGCATGTTCCTCGCGATCTCGCCGGAGCAGTTCGCGATCGCGTTCGGGCGGGAGTTCTACGTCGAACCCGGCTGTGAACCGGGCATGGTCACCGCCTGGCCGTTCGACGACCCGCGCTGACGACACGAGCGATGACGTCGCCGTCGACGTCGCCACGGCATGAAGGGAATGACGCACGGAACGCCGAGGGGCGGTCGCGGGAGAATCCCCGCGACCGCCCCTCGGCGTTCGAGCGACCGGCGTGCGGTCGGCCCCGTCGACCTCAGAGGAGGTCGATGAGGTTGGGGTGGACGATCCCCATGACGGCCTCCTTGGCCGCGGTGGCCGAGCCCGCGTCGACGGCGTAGGCCGCCATCTGCTGGCACGTCGCGAGGTCGTGCAGCCGCAGCGCCGCGCGCACCGCCGGCACCCGACCGGGCGCCATGGAGAGCGACGAGACGCCGAGACCGACGAGCACGAGCGCGAGGAGCGGGTCTCCGCCCGCCTCGCCGCACACGCCGACGGGCTTGCCGGTCGCACGGCCGCCGCCGCACGTCGACTTGATGAGCTGCAGCACGGCCGGCTGCCACGGATCGAGCAGGGGAGCGAGCTCGCCCTGCATACGGTCCGCCGCCATCGTGTACTGCGAGAGGTCGTTCGTGCCGATGCTCACGAAGTCGACGATCGAGAGGATCTGCTCGGCCCGCAGCGCCGCCGCAGGCACCTCGACCATGACACCCACCTTGGGGAGCCCGGCCGCGCGGACCTTCTCGGCGAAGTAGCGGGTCTCGTCGAGGGTGGCGACCATCGGCGCCATGACCCGCACGTCCCCGCCGACCTTCTCGTAGGCGGCGGCGAGGGCCTGGATCTGCGTGTCGAGGAGGTCCTCGCGGATCATCCCGAGACGCAGACCGCGACGGCCGAGCGCCGGGTTGTCCTCCTCGCCGAGGTTGGCGAAGGAGAGCGGCTTGTCGGCACCCGCGTCGAGGGTGCGGACGACGACGCGGCGGTCGCCGAACGCCTCGAACACCTTGGTGTACGTGGCCGTCTGCTCCTCGAGGCTCGGCGCCTGGTCGCGTTCGAGGAAAAGGAACTCGGTGCGGAACAGCCCCGACCCCTCGAGATCCTTGGCAGCGGCGTTGACGGCGTCGTCGGCGGTGCCGATGTTCGCGAGGAGCGCGACCTTCGTGCCGTCGCGGGTGGCGCCCTCACCGGTACTGCCGGCGAGCGCGGTGGCGCGGCGGCGGCTGCGCTCGGCGAGCTGACGCTTCTCCTCCTCGGTGGGGTCGACGATGACCTCGCCGACGCCGCCGTCGAGGGCGACGATCGTCCCCGCGTCGATGAGGGTCGCGCCCTTGACCTGCACGACGGCCGGGATACCGAGCTGCGCGGCGAGGATCGCCGTGTGGCTCGTCGGGCCGCCCGCGGTGGTGACGATGCCACGCACCGTCGCCGGGGTGAGCGTCGCCGTCTCGGCAGGGGCGAGGTCGTGGGCGATGAGTACGGACGGTTCGTCGAGCTCGGGCACGCCCGGCTCGGGGACGCCACGCAGACGGCAGATCGTGCGATCGCCGACGTCGCGCAGGTCGGTGACGCGCTCGGCCATGTATCCGCCGAGGGAGGCGAACATCGTGCAGTACTCGTCGACGGCCTTCTGAACGGCCTGCGTGAGGCCGGTGGCCGCGGCGAGCTGGGTGTCGATGCCGGAGACGAGGCCCGGGTCGCGGGCCATCATCGCCGTCGCCTCGAGGATCGGGCGGGCGTGGTCGTCGGCGTGGGCGGCGCGCGCGGTCAGGCCGGTGGCGACCTCCTCGAGCGCGGTGCGCACCCGCGCCTTGGCCTCCTCGACGTCGGTCGTGGGGGCCTCGTCGGGATCGGGGCCGGGTGCGGGGCGCACCTGCACGGCAGGACCGGAGGCCGTCCCCGCGGAGACGCCGATGCCGTGCAGGACCTCATGGCCGGGGGCTCCGGCCGGCTGGGCCCCGGCGGGCTGGACGGTGGACGGGCCGGTCATGCCGTCACTCCGCGTCGAGGTCGCGGGAGAGGAGCGCGACGAGCTTGTCGAGCGCCGCGTCGGCGCCGTCGCCCTGGGCCTCGAGCGTGACGGTCTCGCCGTGCTTCGCGCCGAGGGCCATGACGGCGAGGATGCTGCGGGCGTCGACCGGCTCGGCACCTTCCTTGGCGATCGTGACGGGCAGACCGGTGGAGGTCGCCTCCTGCACGAACAGCGCGGCGGGGCGGGCGTGGAGACCGACGGAGGAGGCGATGCTGACCTGACGGGAAGCCATGGGGTTCTCCTTGACGTGACGTGTGGGGGGCAGTGGTGGGAATGATGCCAGCCGCGGGCCCGCACCGCGCGGGGAGCGGCCCGGCCCGGGTCTTCCGGCCCGGGCCGTCGGTTCAGGCCTGGACGACCTCACGGTCGACGAGTTCGACGACCGTGTCGACGTCGGGGGCGCGACGCAGCCCCTCCTTGAACTCGGCACGCATGAGCTTGCGGGCGAGCTTGGCGAGGATCGCGAGGTGGTCCTCCCCGCCGGTGTCGGGCACGGCGATGAGGAAGACGAGGTGGGCGGGCCCGTCCTCGGCGCCCCAGTCGATGCCGTGCTCGGAGCGGGCGAAGGCGAGCGAGGGCGTCGTCACGTGGGCGCTGCGGCAGTGGGGGATGCCGATGCCGCCGGGGAGGCCCGTCGCCATCTGCTGCTCCCGGACGGCGACGTCGGCGAGGAACCCGTCGAGGTCGGAGACCCGGCCGGTGTCGACGAGCGTCTGCGCGAGCGTACGCGTCGCCTCCTGGCGGTCGTCGCCCTCGAGGCCGAGGACGACCAGCTCCGCAGTGATGAGGGGGGTGTTCACGGGTGCTCCTTGGATCAATCGGTGAGCCGGTCGGTGCGGCACGGTTCTGTGTCGAGCCTGACACGGACCGCCCCCACATCATGCCGCGAGGGGACCCCCGTGCCGGGAAGGGCGACCGCGGCGGCCCCGAACGCGACCGCCTGTTCGAGGGCCTGCACCGGGTCGGACCCGCGGTCGAGGGCGAGGAGGAATCCGGCGAGGGCGCAGTCGCCGGCGCCCACGGTGGAGGCCGGCCGGTCGACGGTGGCGACCGCCCGGACGGCGCGGTCGTCGGTGACGAGAAGCGCACCGTCGCGGCCGAGGGACACGAGGACGCGGCCGACGCCGCCGGCGACGAGGTCGCGCGCGGCGTCGGCGACGTCCCCGAGGGTGTCGAGGTCCGCGCCGACGAGTTCGCCGAGCTCCACGCGGTTGGGCTTGACGAGGTCGGGCCCGGCGGGGATCGCGGACGGCAGCGGCGTCCCGGAGGTGTCGATCGCGACCCGGGCGCCGACCTCGTGGCCGAGGCGGACGAGGTGGGCGTAGAAGTCCTCGGCGACGCCGCCGGGGAGGCTGCCGCAGCCGACGACCCAGGCGCCGGGCGTGGCCTCGACGGTGGCGCGCACGGCGTCGAGGAACGCCGTGACCTCGTCCGTCGTGAGGTGTGGGCCGGGCTCGTTGACCTTCGTCGTCGTCCCGTCGGGTTCGACGATCGCGACGTTCGCGCGGATGCCCTCGGAGATCGGCACGGCCCGGACGGGGACGCCGGTGCCGGTGAGGAGGTCGGTCATCATGCGTCCGTGCGCGCCCCCGACGGGCAGCACGGCGAGGGTGTCCCCGCCGTGGGCCGCGACGGCGCGGGAGACGTTGATCCCCTTGCCGCCCGGGTCGGTACGGGCGTCGTCGGCACGGTTGACCTCACCGTGACGGAGACGACCGACGGTGATCGTGCGGTCGACGCTGGGGTTGGAGGTGACGGTGACGATCATGCGTGTCCGCTCCCGACGCCGGCGTGACGCGAGGCGGTTCGGCGGCCCGGAGGAGGGGGAGTCCTCGCGGCGAGCGTGACGGGGGCGTCGCCGCGCCCCGCCCCGTCGGGGTTCTCGTGCGGCACGTGGCGGTGGGCACGCCGCGCCGGGCGTCGTCGCTGCCGAGGCATCCGAGCTCCCTCCGTCCGTCGGCGTGTCCGAGGATAGGTGACGCCCTCCGTGCGGCCTCTGTGCGACCCGGTTCGTCCGCCACCGCCCCATGACGACCTGGCCCGCGGACGACCTGGAGGAGACCGGCCGCGACCCGGCCCGGATCGCCCCCTGCGTGGGATGATGCCGACATGGCCGACGACGACGTCACCCCCGCCGTGTCCGCATCCCCCGCCGAGGCCTCGCGCCCCGGCGCCGTGGACGGGCGGTCCCCGCAAAACCCGTCCGTGGAGGGTGCGGCGAGCCCCACGGCCACGGCCGGTACGTCCGCGTGGGGGGAGGCCACCGCCCCCGCCGAGCCGGCTCCGGAGGACCTCCCCGAGAACTACCCCTCGGGATGGGAGGCCGACGTCGTCCTCCGCGACGGCACCGTCGCCCACGTCCGACCCATCGTGCCCGCCGACGCCGAGGGCATCCGCGCCTTCCACGCCCAGCAGTCGGAGGAATCGATCTACCTGCGGTTCTTCGCGCCGATCAAGGAGATCTCCGCGCGCGACATGCACCGCTTCACCCACGTCGACTACGACTCGCGCGCCGCGATCGTCGCGACGTCGCGCGACGTCATCGTCGGCATCGCCCGCTACGACCGGCTGCAGGACCCGAGCGTCGCCGAGGTCGCGTTCAACATCTCCGACCACTACCAGGGCAAGGGCGTCGGCTCCGTCCTCCTCGAGCACCTCGCCGCCATCGCCCAGGAGCGGGGGGTCGGCCGGTTCGTCGCCGACGTCCTGCCGCAGAACCGCAAGATGATGAACGTCTTCGTCGACGCGGGCTACGAGGTGTCCCACCACTTCGACGACGGCGTCATCGCGGTCGAGTTCACGATCGAACCCACCGAGAAGAGCAAGGCCGTACAGCTCGCCCGCGAGCACCGTGCCGAGGCGCAGAGCATGGCGCGCGTCCTCCGACCCGCCTCGATCGCCGTCGTCGGCGCGAGTCGCCGCCCCGACGCGATCGGTTCGCTCGCCCTCGACAGCATCCTCGACGGCGGGTTCGCCGGCGACGTCCACCTCGTCAACAGCGAGACCGACTCCGTGCGGGGCCTGCCCGCCCACTCCCGGGTGAGCCACATCGAGGGCGGCGTCGACATGGCCGTCATCGCCGTCCCCGCCGACCGGGTCCTCGACGTCGTCGACGACTGCGCCGCCGCCGGGGTCGCCTCCCTCGTCGTCATCTCCTCCGGCTTCGCCGAGGCCGGCCCCGTGGGCGAGGAACGCCAGGCCGAACTCCTCCGCCGCGCACGCGAGAACGGTATGCGCGTCTTCGGCCCCAACTCCTTCGGCGTCGTCAACCACGACCCCCAGGTGCGCCTCTCCGCGACGATCGCCCGCCACGTCCCCGCCCCCGGCTCGCTCGGCCTGTTCTCCCAGAGCGGTGGCGTCGGCGTCGGCCTCCTCGCGTCCGTCGCCCGTCGACGCCTCGGCGTCTCGGTGTTCGCTTCCGCGGGCAACCGCGTCGACGTCTCCGGCAACGACCTCATGCAGTACTTCATCGACGACGACCAGACGACCACCGTCGGCCTCTTCCTCGAATCCGTCGGCAACGCCCGCAAGTTCTCCCGCATCGCCCGCCAGCTCGCGATGAACAAGCCCGTCGTCGCCGTCAAGACCGGCACGAGCGGCACCGTCCCGCCCGGCCACCGTGCGCGTGCCTCCCAGGTCGGTCAGGCGGCGTTCCACTCCCTCCTCGCGCAGGCCGGCGTCATCCGCGCCGCCAGCATCCACGAACTCGTCGACATCGCCGAGCTCGTCGAGCACCAACCCCTGCCCGCCGGCAGCCGCATCGCCGTCGTCGGCAACTCCCTCGGCCTCAACGCGATCGTCGCCGACGCCGCCCACCGCGCGGGCCTCGAGGTCACCCACGGCCCCGTCGCCCTGCCCACCGGCTGCGACGCCACCGGTGTCGCCGCCGCCACCGAGGCCGCGTTCACCGACCCCGAGGTCGACAGCGTCATCGTCGCCGTCACCTCGCCGATGAAGTCCTCCGACGAGGAGGTCGCGAGCGCCATCGCCCACACCGCGTGGCCCTACGGCAAGCCGTGCATCGCGACCTTCTTCGGCCTGCGCGACGTCACCGAGATCATGCACCGCGCCGGCCGCCCCCGCTCCAGTGGTGGGCGCTACATCGTGCCCGTCTACAAGACCCCCCTCGACGGCATCGCCGCCCTCGGCGCCGTCACCCGGTACGCCCTGTGGCGGCAGGCCGACCACGGCGAGGTCGTCCTGCCCGACGGCATCACCAAGGGCGCCGCCCGCCGCCTCGTCGATCGCGTCCTCGCCGAGACGCCCGCGGGACGCGCCCTCCACCCCGAGGAGGTGACGACGCTCCTCGCCGCGTACGGCCTCGACGTGTGGCCGATGCTGCCCGTCGCGAGCCCCGAGGAGGCGGTCGACGCCGCCCGCCGCCTCGAGGGCACCGTCGTCGTCCGCTCGATGCTCCCGGCCGTCCGCACCCTCCCCGGCAGCGTCCGCGGCGGCCTCACCGACGACGCGGCCGTCGCCGCCGCCTACACCGCCCTCGCCGAGCAGCTCTCCTACGCCGACGACCCGATGCTCGTCGTCCAGCAGATGGCACCCGTCGGCGTCGCCACCCTCGTCCGCTCCGTCGAGGACCCCCTCTTCGGACCGGTCGTCTCCTTCGGCGTCGCCGGAGCCACGTCCGAGCTCCTCGACGACGTCTCCCACCGCATCCCCCCGCTCACCGACGTCGACGCCCGCGGGCTCCTGACCGACATCGCCTCCGCGCCGCTCCTCCAGGGCTATCGGGGTACCCCCGCCGCCAACACCGACGCCCTCGTCGACGTCCTCTTCCGCGTCGCCGCGCTCGCCGACGACATCCCCGAGGTTGCCCACCTCGAACTTCACCCCGTCAACGCCCACCCCGGCGGCGCCGACGTCCTCGGCGCCGAGGTCGTCCTCGCCCCCGCGAACGCCCGCACCGACGCCGGCCGGCGGGCCCTCACATGACCCGCCGCCGCTCGGGGGACACTGGGGGAATGAGCTTCTCCTCCCGCGCCTCGGGTGGGTTCCCGCCCGCCCTCGTCCGAGACATCGAACGCGCCGGGTACTACCCCGCGCTCGTGCAGGACGTCGTCGGCACCGCGCTCGCGGGCGACGACGTGGTCTCCCACCTCGTCCACCAGGAGACGACGTTCGACCACGACTCGGTCCGACGCCACGTCACCGTCCTCGTCCTCACCTCGACGCGGCTCGTCGTCGCCCACGCCGACGACCACACCGAGGAGGGCGCCCCCGTCGGTACCGCCACCGCGACGACGGAGAGCGTGCCGCTCGCCGGGGTGCGGGGCGTCATGCTCACGCACGTCGTCGCCGACCCGGCCTCCTACCGGCCCGGCATCCTCGGCCACGAGATCACCGTGACGATCGGGTGGGGTTCGGTCACGCGCGTCGACCTCCTGCCCGCGACGTGCGGCGATCCCGCCTGCGACGCCGACCACGGTTACGAGGGCACCCTCACCGCCGACGACATCAGCATCCGCGTGAGCGCCGTCGCCGACGGCGACCAGGCCCTCTCGCAGGCGGTCGCGTTCGCCTCCGCGCTGCAGGCCGCGACGGCGCGGTGAACGCCCCCAACGGTCCCGGGCCCGATCTCGCGGCGACGCCCGGCGGGGACGCGACGGCGGGGACGCCGGAGGACCTTCTCTCGCCCGCGCCCGCCTACGACGGCGGCGGCCTCGCGGACGTCCTCCCCTCGGTGTGTGCCGCGCTCGGCGTGCCCGACGTCGTCGGACGCCTCGACGTCCCCGAATGCGCCCGCGCCGTCGTCGTCCTCGTCGACGGGCTCGGTGACGTCCTCCTCCGGCGCCGCGGTGGTCACGCCCCGTTCCTCCGGTCGCTGCTGCCCACCGGCCGGTCGCTCCTCTCGGGCTTCCCGTCGACGACCGCGACGAGCATGGGCTCGTTCGGAACCGGCCTGCCGCCCGGTGCGCACGGCATGCTCGGATACACCGTCCTCGTGCCCGGCGCCGACCAGCTCTTCAACGAGCTGAGCTGGGAGGACGGCCCCGATCCCTACCTGTGGCAGCCCCGCCCCACCCTCTTTTCCGAGGCCGATCGTGCCGGGGTCCCCGTCACGCGCGTCGGACCCGGGTTCTTCGACGGGTCCGGCCTCACGAACGCCGCCCTCCGCGGAGGACGGTTCACGGCCGCGCACTCCCTGCCCGACCGGGTCGACGCGAGCCTCGCCGCCCTGCGCCGCGCACCGCGGGGACTCGTCTACCTCTACTGGGGCGACGTCGACAAGGTCGGCCACGTCCGCGGCCCCGACAGCTGGCAGTGGGGCGCGGAACTCGAGGCGCTCGACGCCGAGCTCCGTCGACTCGCCGCGTCGGTGCCCTCCGACACGGCGGTCGTCGTCACCGCCGACCACGGCATGATGACGTGCCCGCACGAGAACCGCATCGATCTCGCGACCGACGCCGAACTGGCCGCCGGGGTGCGTCACGCCGGGGGAGAACCCCGCGCGCTGCAGCTCTACTGCGAGCCCGGCGCCGCGTCCGACGTCCTCGCGACGTGGACGGCGCGTCTGGGGGATCGGGCCTGGGTCGTCGGCCGGGAGCGTGCGGAGGGGCTGTTCGGCGGGGTCGACCCGCAGATGGCCGATCGCGTCGGCGACGTCGTCGTCGTCATGCGGGGGGACGACGCGATCGTCGACTCACGCACGCAGCGGCAGGAGTTCCGCAGCCTCCTCGGACTGCACGGCTCCCTCACACCCGACGAGCTGACGATCCCGTTCCTCGTCGTCCCGCCCCGCGGGAGGTGACCCGTCGGGTCGGCCGCACGACCGATCCGAGGGTGCGGGTCACTCCTCGCCGGGCTTGGCCCCGAACATGATGTCGTCCCAGGCGGGGACGCGGGCACGGCCGCGCCGACGCGACGCCGACTGCTGGCGCGCGGAGGACGATGCGGAGCCGTCGCCGTCGTCGGCGGCCCCGCTCGGGGCGGGACGGCTCTTCGCGGGCGTGTCGGTGGTCTTCGCGGCGCCCGCGGCGGGGGCGGCGGGGTCGGCAGGCGCAGCGGGGTCGGACGTTCCCGAGGTGGCGGTGTCCTCGGCCGGGGCGGCAGAGCCGGGCATGCCGGAAGCGGGGGCGGCATCGGTGGCCGGCGTCGGGGCTCCAGCCTTCTTCGTCGTCCGTCGACGCGTGCGTCGCGGACCCTTCGCGGGCGCCTCTGCGGGGGCAGGCGTCTCGGCCGCCGGGGCCGGCGACGGCGTGGGGGAGTCATCGCCGGTCGTCGTCCTGGACGTGGCCGCGGGGGCCGCTGTGGGCGCGGCCATGTCGTCGTGCGTGGAGCGCGGTGTCTCGTGCCGCTCCGTCGCCTCCTCGGACAGCGGGGCGGACGTCGGGGCCTGATCGGCGGGGACGTCGTCGACGGTGGGGGCGTCGGGGTCCGGCGGGAAGGTGTCGTCGTCGGCGGCCGTCCGGTCGTCGTCGGCCGTACGGGTCTCGGTGGTCGAACGGGACCCGGAGGTCGCGGAGATGTCGCTCGTCGCCACCTGGCCCGTCGACCGTGCCGGGGACGTGCTCTCGTCGGCCGGGGTGCCCGCGGCCTCCGCGATGTCGGTGGTGCGGGGGGCGTCGTGCGTGTCCGTGGACCGGCGGTTCTCCCGCGTGGGGGAGGGGCGTACGGCGGCCTCGGCGTCGGCCTCGAGGGCGACGGCGGAGGCGGTCAGGTCGGAACGGGCCTCGGCGACGGCGGCGGCCGTGTCCGCGTCCGTGCGCTCGGCCGTGTCGCCCCGGGGTGTGGGCGAGGTCGACGCGCCGGCGTCGGTGCTCGCACGTGCCGCACGCGACGTGGCGTCCTCGGGTGTGGCGGTGTCGGTCGGGGTGGGCGAGGAGATGTCGGCGGACGGCGCGTTCTCGACGTGGTCGGCGGGAGACGGGGCGACCGCGGCGAGAGATTCCCGCGCCTGCCTGACGATCTCGTGCTCGGCGGGTTCGACCGTGACGGCCGCGAGGTCGGCGCGGGCGTCGGCGACGGCCTCGTCGACGTGACCCTCCGGGGCGGGCGAGACCGAACGGGCCTCGGGCGCGGGGGTGGGACGGCTCTCGGTGTGCGACTCCTGCGCCGTGCGAACACCCTGCGGGCGCCGGGTCGGGGGGAGGGTCTCCTCCTCGACGAGGATCGGGTCCTCGTGCGTCGTCGTCGTGGCGCCGGAGTGGGCGCGGCGCTGGCCCCGGCGTCGGTTACGTGCCCGGGAGGTGGAGCGGAGCGTCGCCATGAGGTCGGCCTCGACGTCACCGGTGTGCTCGGGGTGACGTCGCTCGTGCTCGGGCGCGAACGGAGCGACGTGCGGGACGTGCGGGACGTGCCCGGGGTCGCCGAGACCGTAGCCCGAGCCGTACACCCCACCCTCGGGGGCAGGGTCGGCCGCGTCGTAGACGGTGGGGGCGAGGGGGGAGTCCACCTCGTACGGCTCGGGGTCGTCGTCGGTGAGGAGCGAGGCCTCGCGGTCGAGGGGACGCACCGACATCGACGACTTCTCGAAACTCCACGAGGCGCGCGTGCGGTGACCCTCGTGGGTGTAATCGAGTTCGAGGACCCACCGGCCGTCGTCGTCGCGCCAGGAGTCCCAGTCGACGTCGTCGACGGAGACCCCACGCTCGCCGAGGCGGCGGGTGACGCGGTCGAGCAGGGTGGGGGAGCCGGAGGCTGGGCCACGGGGACGGAGTCGGCTGCCGATGGCGATGCGGGCGACGTGCTCGCGCTCGGCGAGGATCGGGCCCTCGTAGCGGCGGACCTTCTCGACGCTCCACCCTGCGCGCTCGGCGGCCTCCTGGGCGTCGGCGCCGCCACGGATGAGGGCCTGCACCTCGACGGGACTCATCGGCTGGTCCTTCGTGTGCCCGGGGATGACGTGTCGGGTGTCGCGGCGGAGGGCCGCGCGCAGTGCGGCGTCGATCGGCAGCGCGTACTCGGCGTCTCCGTCGGTGAGGACGAGGTGGGTCGCGTCGTCGCTGACGCCGGCGAGTCGCAGTGCGTGCATCGAGTCTCTCCCATCGCGTGGACCGCCACGTCGTGGTTCACGGCTGGCCGTGGGGGCGTTCCCCCGGCAGGGTGGGGGTGTGCGTGGGCGGTCGACAGTCCTGGTCACGATAGCGTGAGCAGGCACGTCCGCTGCACGACGTGTCCGAACGGAATGTCCGCGTGTGCCGGGCCGTACGCCTCGTGCGTGCCCGCCGGGCGGCGTCGACCCGCGGCGGGGTGCGACCCCGCGGCCGAGGAGGATCCTGGTGAATGCCCTGGCGCCCTATGACGCAGTCCTGCTGCTCTCGTTCGGTGGGCCGGAGGGGCCCGAGGAGGTGCTGCCCTTCCTCCGTCACGTCACGGGCGGCCGGGGGATCCCCGACGGGCGTCTCGCCGAGGTGGCGCATCACTACGACATCCGTGGCGGGGTGAGCCCCATCAACGGGGAGAACCGCCGTCTCGTGGCCGCGCTCGAGGCGCAACTCGCCGAGCGCGGGGAATCGCTGCCGATCCTCTGGGGCAACCGGCACGCGGCCCCGTTCACGGCCGACGCGCTGCGGGAGGCGCGTGAGCGCGGCCTCACCCGGCTCGTCGCGCTCGTCACGAGCGCCTACCCCTCCTACTCCGGCTGCCGTCAGTACCGGCAGGACCTCGCCGACTCGATGGTCGAGCTCGGTCTCGACCTCACGGCCGAGGGTGGGCGCGACGGCGGCGGCACGCTCGTCGTCGACAAGGTGCGTCCGTACGCCGACCATCCGGGATTCGTCGAGGCCGTCGCCTCCCGCACCGTCGCCGCGGTGCAGGACTTCCTCGCGGCCCACGAGCTCGCCCGCCCGCACCTCGCGTTCGTCACGCACTCGATCCCCACGGCGATGGCCGGGGCGTCGGGCCCGGCAGGGGACGAGTACGTCCGGCGCCACGAGGAGATCGCCGAGCTCGTCACGGCCGCGGTGCGCGAGGCGCTCGCCGGGACGACCGCCGCGGACGCCCTCGACATGAGCCTCGTGTACTGCTCCCGCTCGGGCCCGCCGCACCAGCCGTGGCTCGAGCCGGACATCTGCGACCACCTGCGCGACCTCGCCGACGCCGGGGTCGACGGCGTCGTCGTCAGCCCGATCGGGTTCGTCGCCGACCACATGGAGGTCGTCCACGACCTCGACACCGAGGCCGCGGAGGTCGCCGCCGACCTTGGGATCGCGTTCGTGCGGGTGCCCACCGTGCGCGACGACCCGGCCTTCGTCATCGCGCTCGCCGACCTCCTCGAGGAACGCGCGGCCGAGGCCCGCGGGGAGGACGTGTCCCCGGCGACCGTGTCGCCCTCCGGGGCCCTCCCCTCCCTGTGCGTCCCCGGATGCTGTCCCGACCTGCGCCCGGGCGGTCCCCGCCCGGCGCTCTGCGGCGTCGACAGCCCCGGCCCGGCCGACGACACCGACCCCGGGCCCGGGGGAGCGGCCACGTCCTCCCGCACACCCTCGTCGGCGGCCGGAGCCCCCGCCACCGCCTGCCCCACCCCGCTCTCGACGAAGGAGAACCGATGACCCCCACGACGGAGTCACCCGTGCCGCAGGAGGAGCTCCGGGAGCTCGAGGAGCTCGCCGTCTCGGTCGCCGCCGAGGCGGCCCGGTTCGTCGTCGGGAGTCGCGCGGCCGAGCTCGAGGTGACGACGAAGTCCTCCGACGTCGACATCGTCACCGTCATGGACGCCCGCAGCCAGGAACTCCTTGGGCGCCGGCTGCGCGAGGCCCGGCCTGCCGACGGGTTCTTCGGCGAGGAGGGGGGCGCCGACGCGGCCGCCGCGGGCGCGACGAGCGGCCTCACGTGGGTCGTCGACCCCATCGACGGCACCGTCAACTACCTCTACGGATTCCCCCAGTACGCCGTGTCGGTCGCGCTCGTCGAGTGTGACCCGACGACGCCGGGCGGGTGGCGGCCGATCGCCGGGGCCGTCGCCGACGCCGTGGCCGGGAGCGTCCACCACGCCCGCCTCGGCGGAGGTGCGTGGACCCGCGAACCCGACGGGACCGAGGCCCCCCTCCACGTGAGCGACGCGACCGCCCTCGCGACGAGCCTGGTCGGCACGGGGTTCGGTTACGACGCCGCCAAGCGGGGCCGTCAGGCACGCGCGCTCGTCGAGGTCCTCCCTCGGGTGCGTGACATCCGTCGCGGCGGGTCGGCCGCGCTCGACCTCTGCCACGTCGCCGCGGGCCGCCTCGACGGGTACTACGAGATGGGGATCAACCCCTGGGACATGGCCGCGGGCTGGATCGTCCTCACCGAGGCGGGCGGGTCCTGCACCGGCGCCGAGGGCGCCCCGCCGTCGACGGACTGCGTCGTCGCCGCCGCACCCGGCATCCGCGAGGCGCTCACCGGCCTCGTCGACGAGGTCGTCCTGATCGTCCGGAACGACTGAGGGCGCGGACGACCCGGGACCACGCAGGCGATCCCGGCGCCGCACGCGGCCCCGCCGTCGCGCGAACCGCCCACACCGGAGCGTCGAGATGGCACCGGTGACCCGAGGTGACCCACGACGACGCACGGGCCCGACCCCCGTCGGCGTGGGGGTCGGGCCCGTGCGCGTGTGCGGCGAGCGTCTCGCCCGTGCCGGACGTGCCGGTCGGGACGGTCAGGCCACCTGCGGCGCGTAGGGGCGCAGCTGCGGCACGTCGAGGTCGTGCTCGTCCGCGGTGCGGGCGAGGGACTCGAGCTCGCCGAGCCGGATGTGCGCGAGGTGAAGGTCCTGCTCCGCCTCGGCGGCCTGCAAGGATGCCAGCGCCTCCTGCGCCCGGTGAACGATCTGCATCTGGAGTTCGGTCATGACCCACCTCCTGAGGTGTCTACGGGGAGGCCTCGCCGGCGGGGAGGGCCCGGGTCGGGCCGTCCGGGATGCGGGCGGGGCGTGGACGACGTCCGCGCCGAGACTAGACGACGTCGGGGACCACTCGTGACCACCGCCGGACGACGATCGGGTGACGGCCCGGGGACTCCCGGTCGTCCGTCCAGGAAAAGCCCTGGTGAGCCTGCGGGGACACCGTTCGACGGGTCCGCCGGAAGACAGGTGGGCGGCCGGGGTACTCTCGCCCCCCACGATGGGGCACAATCCCGGCGTCGGAAACGTTGTGCCACCTGGCGCACGGGTCCGGTGACGGCCCGCGCCGGACCGTGTTGAAGAGATGACGAGGAGAGACGAGCCGGATGGCCACTGACTACGACGCACCCCGCAAGACCGACGACGACGAGCTCGGCGAGGACAGCATCGAGGAGCTGAAGTCGCGGCGAGTCGACAAGTCCGCCTCCAGCGTCGACGTCGACGACGCCGAGCAGGCCGAATCGTTCGAGCTGCCCGGCGCCGACCTCTCCGGCGAGGAGTACTCCGTCCGCGTCGTGCCCAAGCAGGCCGACGAGTTCACGTGCTCCCGCTGCTTCCTCGTGCACCACCGCAGCCAGCTCGCCAAGGAGGTCAACGGCCTGCCCGTGTGCCGCGAATGCGCGAGCTGACGCCGGACGGCGCGGCGGGCCGGGACGTCGACGGCGGTGGGCTCGGCATCCGTGTCCGACGCCTCGACGCGGAACTGCCGCTCCCCCGGCGCGTCCACGCCGACGACGCCGGGGCCGATCTCTTCGCCGTCGACGACCTCACGCTTGCGCCGGGGGCCTGCGGGCTCGTCGGCACCGGCGTCGCGATGGAGATCCCGACGGGATGGGTGGGCCTCGTCCACCCGCGCTCGGGACTCGCGGCGCGCCACGGCATCACCGTCCTCAACGCGCCGGGCACGATCGACGCGGGTTACCGCGGCGAGATCAAGGTGAATCTCGTCAATCTCGGCGCCGAGGAGGTCGTGCTGCGCCGCGGCGACCGCATCGCCCAGATCCTCTTCATGTCCGTCCCACCGGTGCGGTTCGTCGAGGCCGATGTGCTTTCGGACACCCTCAGGGGTGACACTGGACATGGCGACAGCGGCGGATTCGGGTCCGGGACGGGCTGATCCGCCGGTCCACAGCGAGGGACGGCACCCGGGGGTGCCCACGAGGAGGAGATCGACATGGCGTGGTTCCGCCGCGGCAGGAAGAACGACGACACGCAGGCGTCCGAACCTTCGGGCGCGGAGGTCGTCGACGCCCGGGCGGGCGACGCGCCGGTGGCCGACGCCCCCGACGAGATGGCTCCGATCGACCACGCCGTCGACGCCGAGGACGTGGGCCGGGGGCCCTACGACGCGGCCGACGTCACCGACCCCGAGGGATACGTCCGTCTCGGAGCCGTGTGGATCCCGGCGTTCGAGGGGCTCATGCTCACGTTCGAGATGGACCAGACCCAGAGCCAGGTGGCGGCGGTCCAGGTCGTCCTGGGCGACTCCACCCTCCAGCTCCAGGCGTTCGCCGCGCCCAAGTCCTCCGGGATCTGGGACGAGATCCGCACCGAGATCGCCGAAGGCATCGCCGGTCGGGGCGGCACGGCGACCGAGGAGCAGGGCGACTTCGGCACCGAACTCGTCGTCTCGGCGAACGGCACGCTCATGCGCTTCCTCGGCTGCGACGGTCCGCGCTGGTTCCTCCGTGGTGTCCTCAGCGGACGCGCGGCCCAGGACCCGTCGGCCGCGGCCCCGCTGCGCACGGTGTTCGCGCACGTCGTCGTCGACCGTGGTCACGAACCCATGGGGCCGCGCGAGCTCCTCGCCCTACGCCTGCCGGACGACGGCGTCGAGGCCCCGTCCGAGGCAGACGCACGCAGCGCCGACGACCTCGACCCCTTCACGCGAGGCCCGGAGATCACGGAGATCCGCTGACGTGAGCGGGAACCACCGATGAACCTGCTCCACCGCCTGCGTGACCGCATCGCCGGGCGCGTGCAGGAGCACGAGGCGCGGGAGGTCCGGAGTCGCACGGGGGCGCACGGCACCCCCATCGCCGACGTGGAGGACCGTCGGCCTGCGGAGGTGTGCGGCGTCGTGCGCAACCTCACCCATCCTCCGTCGACCGGAGGGCCCCTGGAGCTCGTCGTCGAGTTGTACGACGGCTCCGGCACGCTCGACGTCGTCTGGCTGGGACGCAGGTCGATCCCGGGGATCCGACCCGGGACGACCCTGCGCGTGCGCGGCCGCATGAGCCGCCGACGCGGCGTGCGGACGATCTTCAACCCCGACTACGAGATCCTGCCCACCTGATCGTCGCCCCGGCGGGACCGACCGGAGGGCCGGTCGCGCCCGGGTGCCCAGACCGAGGCCGGAGGCGGGGTGTCCTCGGTCGGAGCCGTCGACGCACGCGACTCGTCGTCGACCGCCGCGGTGGTCGAGGTGTCGGCGTCGCCGGGGTGGGGGGAGTCGGGGCCCATCTCGACGACACCCTCCGTGGTGAGGAGGAGCCGGGCATCCGGCGCGAGTTCGCCCACGGGGGTCCACCCCGGGTGACCGCCGACGCCGTGTGCTCCTCCCGACGTGTCGTCCTCGTCGTCGAGGCGCACCGAGGCGGGGTTGAGCAGCCGTGCGAGCTCGCGTTCCTTGTCGACGGCGGTGACGAGGATGAGCTCGTCCCCGACCTCGAGCACGTCGTCCCCGCTGGGGGCGATGGCGCGCTGCTCCCGCACGAGACAGGTGAGCACGGTGTCCGCCGGCCACGGCACGTCCGCGACCAGCCGACCCGTCCACGGGCTGCCCTCGGGGAGGGTGAGCTCGACGAGGATCGCCTGCGACCGGGAGAACTCGAAGATCCGTACGAGGTCACCGACGCTCACGGCCTCCTCGATGAGGGCGGTCATGAGTCGCGGCGTCGAGACCGCGACGTCGACGCCCCAGGTCGAGTCGAAGAGCCACTCGTTCTTCGGGTTGTTGACGCGGGCGACGGTGCGCGGGACGCCGAACTCCGTCTTGGCGAGGAGGGAGACGACGAGGTTCGCCTTGTCGTCGCCGGTGGCCGCGACGACGACGTCGCAGTTGTCGAGCCCGGCGTCGTCGAGGGCCGTGAGCTCGCAGGCGTCGGCGAGGAGCCAGGAGGCGTCCGGCACGCGGGAGGACTGGACGTCCTCGGCGTCGTTGTCGATGAGGAGGACCTCGTGGCCGTTCTCGATGAGTTCGCGCGCGATGGAGCGACCGACGCTTCCGGCTCCGGCGATGACGACGCGCATGGGGGTCCTTTCGGGGGGATCGGTCCGGCGAGCTCGGGCGAGCGGGTCAGTCCGGCCGCGCAGGCGGTTCGAGGAGCACGCCGGAGACCTGGGGGAGTTCGTCGGCCTGGCAGAGGACGTGGAGCACGTCGAGCTCCTGGTAGACGGTCGTCGGCGTGGGGAGCATGCCCCGGTCGAGTCGGGTGAAGTAGGCGATGCGGGCGCCACAGGCCGACTCCATCTCGCTCATCCGGTGGCCGATCCACGCCTCGTGGGCGGGGACCTCGGCGAGGACGACCCTGCCGCTCGGGTCGGTGTAGACGGGCACCGCACCGAGGGGGAGGAGCCGCCGCAGGATGCGGTCGGAGGTCCATCGCACCGTGCCGACCGTGGGGATCCCGAGGCGCTGGTAGACCTCGGCGCGGCCGGGGTCGTAGATGCGGGCGACGACGTTGTCGACGCCGTACGTCTCGCGCGCGACACGGGCGGCGAGGATGTTGCTGTTGTCGCCGCTGCTCACCGCCGCGAACGCGTAGGCGTGCTCGATGCCGGCCTTGACGAGGGTGTCGCGGTCGAATCCCACACCGGTGACGCGGCGGCCGTCGAAGTCGGGGCCGAGGCGACGGAAGGCGGCCTTGTCGCGGTCGATGACGGCGACGTCGTGCCCCCGGGCCTCGAGACTGAGCGCGAGAGCGGCGCCGACACGGCCGCATCCCATGATGACGAAGTGCACGGATCCCACGCTAGCCGGTGACGGCGAGGGTCGTCGCCACCCGTGCGCGTCCGAGGCCCCGGCGGGCCTACATTTGGGGGTGTGTCCGATCTGACCCGTGCCCTCAAGCGACTGCTCGTCGGTCGCGCGATCCGTAGCGATCGCCTGGGAGAGACGTTGCTGCCGAAGCGCATCGCGCTGCCGGTGTTCGCGAGCGACGCGTTGTCCTCCGTCGCGTACGCTCCCGACGAGATCTTCCTGACCCTCGCGATCGCGGGTGGGACGATGGTCGCGCTGCACAGCTGGCAGATCGGTCTCGGCGTCGTGTTCGTCATGGTCGTCGTCGTCATGAGCTACCGCCAGAACGTCCACGCCTACCCCTCCGGCGGCGGTGACTACGAGGTGGCGACCGTCAATCTCGGACCGCGTGCGGGCGTCACGGTGGCGAGCGCACTGCTCGTCGACTACGTGCTCACGGTGGCCGTGTCGGTGAGCTCCGGCGTGCAGAACGCCGCGGCGGCGCTACCGTTCGTCCGGGGCCACGAGGTGTGGGTGGCGCTCGGGCTCGTCGCGCTCCTCACGACGATCAACCTGCGCGGCGTGCGCGAGTCGGGCACGGCGTTCGCGATCCCCACGTACGCGTTCATGATCGGCATCCTCGGGATGACGATCTGGGGCAACGTGCGGGCGGCGACGGGCACCCTGCCGCAGGCGCCCAGCGCCGGGTTCGAGCTGCGTCCCGAGCCGGGGTACGAACTGCTCACGGGTGTCGCGTTCATGTTCCTCATGCTGCGGGCGTTCTCGTCGGGCTGTGCCGCGCTCACGGGCGTCGAGGCGATCAGCAACGGTGTGCCCGCGTTCAAACCGCCGAAGAGCCGCAACGCCGCGACGACGCTCGTCATGATGGGCACGATCTCCGTCGTCATGCTCATGTCGATCATCTCGCTCGCCCGCCGCACGGGCGTGCAGTTCGCGGAGAACCCCGCGACCCAGCTGTACCGCGACGGTGTCCCGGTCGGGCCCTCCTACGTGCAGGAGACGATCATCGGGCAGCTCGCGACGACCGTCTTCGACGGGTTCCCGCTCGGCGTCGCGTTCATCGCGATCTGCACCGGCATCATCCTCATCCTCGCCGCGAACACGGCGTTCAGCGGGTTCCCCGTGCTCGCCTCGGTGCTCGCCAAGGACGGGTTCCTGCCGCGGCAGCTCTCCCAGCGTGGCGACCGCCTCGCCTTCAGCAACGGCATCCTCATCCTCGCGGGCGCGGCGATGCTCCTCATCTTCGTGTACGACGCCGAGGTGACGCAGCTCATCCAGCTCTACATCGTCGGCGTCTTCGTGTCGTTCACCCTCAGCCAGATCGGCATGGTGCGGCACTGGAACCGGCGCCTCGACGAGGAGAACGACCCCAAGGAGCGGGCCCGGATGATGCGGTCACGCGTCGTCAACGTCGTCGGCGCGACGATGTCGGGCGTCGTCCTCCTCGTCGTCCTCGCGACGAAGTTCGTCCGCGGCGCCGGGTTCGCGATCGCCGCGATGATCGTCCTCTTCTTCATCATGCTCGCGATCGACAAGCACTACCGGCGCGTGTCGGAGGAGCTCGAACTCTCGCCCGACGCGCGGACGGAGCGGGCGCTGCCCTCCCACGTGCACGCCGTCGTCCTCGTGAGCAAGCTCCACAAGCCGACGACGCGGGCCCTCGCCTACGCGCGGGCCTGCCGGCCCTCCGTCCTCGAGGCGGTGTCGGTCGCCGTCGACCAGGAACGCAGCGACGAGCTCATCGCCGAGTGGGACGCCCTCCAGGTGCCCGTCCCGCTCAAGCTCCTCGACTCGCCCTATCGCGAGATCACCCGGCCGGTCACCGACTACGTCCGGTCGATCCGCAGCAGCAACCCCCGCGACGTCGTCACGGTCTACGTGCCGGAGTACGTCGTCGGTCACTGGTGGGAGCACATCCTCCACAACCAGAGCGCCCTGCGACTCAAGGCGGCGCTCCTCTTCACCCCCGGCGTCATGGTCGTCTCCGTGCCGTGGCAGCTCCGGAGCTCGGAGGGCGTGGAGGACAGGTACATCGGAGCGACAGGCGCACCGGAGACGGTGCATGGACCGGGAGGCGGTCAGGCATGAGCGACGGACACGACGCACGACGGGACGGGCGGGGGCGCAGCGGCGGCCCCCGGCGGGAACGGAGCGCAGGAGGCGATCGGCGTCGCGGGCGCGAACGGCCACCCGCCCCGAACAAGGAGTCGCTCGTCGGCGCCGAGGCGGAACTGGACCTCACCGACATCGCCCACGGCGGACGCTGCGTCGGCCGGGTCGAGGGCCAGGTCGTCTTCGTCCGCCACGGCATCCCCGGCGAGCGGGTGCGCGCCGTCGTCACCAAGGGACGGGAGGGCGACCGGTTCGTCTTCGCCGACGCCGTCGAGGTGCTCACCCCCTCCGAGGATCGCGTTGAGCCCCGCTGCCCGGTCGCCGTGCCCGGCGGCTGCGGGGGGTGCGACTTCCAGCACGTCACGCTCCCGCGTCAGCGGCACCTCAAGGCGCAGGTCGTGCGGACCCAGCTCTCGCGGCTCGCCAAGATCGACCGTGACCTCGAGGTCCGCCCCGTCCCGGGCGACACCGACGGTCTGCGGTGGCGCACCCGCGTCGAGTTCGCCGTCGACGAGGCCGGACGCGCCGGTCTGCGGCCGCAGCGCAGCCACGACGTCATCCCCCTCGCCGACTGCCCCATCGCCACCGAGGGCGTCGTCGGCACCGGCGTGCTCGACGCCGATTGGAGCGGGATGCGTGCCGTCGACGTCGTCGCCCCCTCGGTGGGCGAGCCGACCCTCGTGCCGATCCCCGTCGAGGACGACGTCGTCGTCGAGATCGACGGCGTCGAGGCGGGGGAGCAGTGCGTCGTCGAACACGTCGACGCCGCCGCGTGGCAGGGCGACTTCGAGGTCCACGCCCGCGGTTTCTGGCAGGTCCACCCCGGTGCGGCGGCGACGTTCGTCGACCACGTCCTCGGTCTGCTGCGACCGGAGCCGGGGGAGCGGGCACTCGATCTCTACGCCGGCGTGGGCCTCTTCGCCCGGGCGATCGTCGACGCCGTCGGCCCGGACGGTGCCGTCCTCGCGATCGAGGGCGACGAACGGGCCTGCGTCTCGCTCGCCGCGCTCACGCCCGACGTCGAACAGCTCGAGGTCCGTCACGGTGACGTCGCCCGCGAGCTCGCCCCCCTCGTCGAGGGCGGGGACGAGGTCGACCTCGTCGTGCTCGACCCGCCGCGCACCGGCGCCGGAGCGGACGTCGTGCAGGCCCTCGCCGCGCTGCACCCGCGGGCGATCGCCTACGTCGCGTGCGATCCCGCGGCCCTCGCCCGAGACATCGCCACCGCCGCCGGGCACGGCTACGAACTCGCCGACGTCGTCGCGTTCGATGCGTTCCCCATGACCCATCACGTCGAGACGATCGCGCTGCTCGTCCCCTCGGCCTGAGCCTCACGGGGGGCCGCGTGGATCGGTCGGCGGGTTGGGCCGCGTCGGCACCCGAACTGCGAGAGGATCGGGAGTGACGCGGTCGTCCGCCACGACGCATGTGATTGAATGACCGTAGATGTCTCGATATCGAGAGACTCGGTGGAGCTGCCCGGCCGAGGGCCGGGCGACGACGCCGGACGCGCGTGGAACCGGGCGCGCGGGACTCAACGCGAAGGAGTACAGGTGAGTCAGGACAGCTTCCAGGCCAAGGACACGCTCGAAGTCCGCGGCAAGAAGTACGACATCTTCCGCATCGACAAGGTCGAGGGCAGCAAGACCCTCCCGTACAGCCTCAAGGTCCTCCTCGAGAACCTGCTGCGTACGGAGGACGGCGCGAACATCACCGCCGACCACATCCGCGCCATCGGCAACTGGGACGAGAACGCCCAGCCCGACACCGAGATCCAGTTCACGCCCGCCCGCGTGATCATGCAGGACTTCACCGGCGTGCCGTGCATCGTCGACCTCGCCACCATGCGGGAGGCCGCGGCCGACCTCGGTGGCGACCCCGAGCGCATCAACCCGCTCAGCCCCGCCGAGCTCGTCATCGACCACTCGGTGCAGATCGACGTCTTCGGCCGTCGCGACGCCTTCGAGCGCAACGTCGAGTACGAATACGACCGCAACGGCGAGCGCTACCAGTTCCTCCGTTGGGGCCAGGGCGCCTTCGACGACTTCAAGGTCGTCCCCCCGGGCACCGGCATCGTCCACCAGGTCAACATCGAGCACCTGGCCCGGGTCGTCATGGAGCGCGACGGCGTCGCCTACCCCGACACGTGCATCGGCACCGACTCGCACACGACGATGGAGAACGGTCTCGGCGTCCTCGGCTGGGGTGTCGGCGGCATCGAGGCCGAGGCCGCGATGCTCGGCCAGCCCGTCTCCATGCTCATCCCGCGGGTCGTGGGATTCAGGGTCACCGGCGAGATCCCCGCGGGCGTCACCGCGACGGACGTCGTCCTCACGATCACGCAGATGCTCCGCCAGCACGGCGTCGTCGGCAAGTTCGTCGAGTTCCACGGGGAGGGCGTCGCCTCGATCCCGCTCGCCAACCGCGCGACGATCGGCAACATGAGCCCCGAGTTCGGCTCGACCTGTGCGATCTTCCCGATCGACGACAAGACGATCGACTACCTGCGCCTCACCGGCCGCAGCGACGAGCAGGTCGCGCTCGTCGAGGCGTACACCAAGGAACAGGGCATGTGGCTCGACCCGAGCGCGCAGATCCGCTTCTCCGAGCAGCTCGAGCTCGACCTCTCCACGGTCGTCCCGAGCATCGCCGGGCCCAAGCGTCCGCAGGACCGCATCCTGCTCTCGGAGTCCAAGGCCCAGTTCGCCGCCGACCTCAAGAACTACGTCATCGACGGCAACGGCATCGACAAGAGCAGCGTCGACACCGAGCTCATGGAGTCCTTCCCGGCCTCCGACGCCCCCTCGCACGACGTGTTCGACGTCTCCGAGGCCGACGGTGCGCCGGTGCTCTCGCCCCCGCTGCGCAAGGGCATCGACCGGGCGACCAACCCCGTCACCGTCACTCGCGACGGCCAGAGCTTCGAGATCGACCACGGCATCGTCTCGATCGCCTCGATCACGAGCTGCACCAACACGTCCAACCCCTCGGTCATGCTCGCGGCGGGTCTCCTCGCCAAGAACGCGGTCGAGAAGGGCCTGAAGGTCAAGCCGTGGGTCAAGACGTCGATGGCGCCCGGCTCCAAGGTCGTCACCGAGTACTACGAGAAGGCGGGTCTCTGGCCGGCGCTGGAGAACCTCGGCTACCACCTCGTCGGCTACGGTTGCACCACGTGCATCGGCAACTCCGGCCCGCTGCCGGAGGAGATCTCCGCGGCGATCAACGAGAACGACCTCGCCGTCACCTCGGTCCTCTCGGGCAACCGCAACTTCGAGGGCCGCATCAACCCCGACGTCAAGATGAACTACCTCGCGTCCCCGCCGCTCGTCATCGCGTACGCGCTCGCGGGCACGATGGACTTCGACTTCGAGAACGAGCCCCTCGGGCAGGACTCCGAGGGCAACGACGTCTTCCTTCGCGACATCTGGCCGAGCAGCGAGGACGTGCAGTCGACGATCGAGAACTCGATCGATCGCGACATGTTCACGTCGCAGTACGCCGACGTCTTCGCCGGCGACGAGCGTTGGCAGGGTCTCGACACCCCGTCGGGCAACACGTTCGAGTGGGACGCGCAGTCCACGTACGTCCGCAAGCCTCCGTACTTCGAGGGCATGACGATGGAGCTCACCCCGGTGAACGACATCTCGGGCGCCCGCGTACTGGCCAGACTCGGCGACTCGGTGACGACCGACCACATCAGCCCTGCCGGTGCGATCAAGCCCGACAGTCCGGCCGGCACGTACCTCGCCGAGAACGGTGTCGACCGCAAGGACTTCAACTCCTACGGGTCGCGTCGTGGCAACCACGAGGTGATGATCCGCGGCACGTTCGCGAACATCCGCCTCAAGAACCAGCTCCTCGACGGCGTCGAGGGCGGCTTCACCCGCGACTTCACCAACGGTGGCGAGCAGAGCACGATCTACGACGCGTCCGTCAATTACCAGGAGGCGGGCATCCCGCTCGTCGTCCTCGCGGGCAAGGAGTACGGCTCGGGCAGCTCCCGTGACTGGGCGGCCAAGGGCACGCGTCTCCTCGGCGTCAAGGCGGTCGTCGCCGAGAGCTACGAGCGCATCCACCGCTCGAACCTCATCGGTATGGGCGTCCTGCCGCTGCAGTTCCCCCAGGGTGAGAACGCCGAGAGCCTCGGCCTCGACGGCACCGAGACCTTCGACATCTCCGGCATCACGGAGCTCAACGAGGGCCGCACGCCGAAGACGGTCAAGGTCACGGCCACCAAGGATGGCGGCGAACAGGTCGAGTTCGACGCGGTCGTCCGCATCGACACCCCCGGAGAGCGGGAGTACTACCTCAACGACGGCATCCTGCAGTACGTGCTGCGTTCGCTCGTCGAGCACTGAGGCACGCGCCTCTCGCGAGGGCTGTCCGGGTTCGCCCGGGCGGCCCTCGCCGTGTGTGTCGGGTCCTCCGAGCGCCGGCGCCGTGCTGTCGGCGCCGTGCCGGTCGGGGATTCCTCGGCGCCGCACGTGCCCGTCCTGTCGACCCGAGAGGGTCAGGAGACGGCGGAGAGAGGGACGCCGGTGTGGTGGAGGGCGACGAGGTCGCCGTCGAGGTCGTGCACGGCGATGCGGAGGCCGAAGACGTCGCCGAGCACCGTGGGGTCCATGATCTGCGCGGGGGTGCCGTCGGCGACGATGCGTCCGTCGCGCAACGCGACGATGCGGTCGGAGTAGGCGGCGGCGACGTTGATGTCGTGGACGACCATGACGACGGTCTTGCCGAGCTCGTCGGCGGCGCGGCGCACGAGCCGCATCATCGACGCGGCATGGGCCATGTCGAGGTTGTTGAGCGGTTCGTCGAGGAGCAGGTGGTCGGTGTCCTGCGCGATCGTCATCGCGACGAACGCGCGCTGGCGTTGTCCGCCGGAGAGCTGGTCGAGGAACCGCCGCCGGTAGGGCAGGAGGTCGAGGAACTCGAGTGCCCGGTCGACGTGGTCGGTGTCCTCCGGGGTGAGGCGGCCGCCCGAGTGGGGGAAGCGCCCGAACGCGACGAGGTCCTCGACGCGGAGGCGCGCGGTGAGGTGGTTGTCCTGCCGGAGGATCGCGAGGGTGCGGGCGAGGTCCCGGCGGGGCGCGGTGGCGACGTCGAGGCCACCGACGGTCGCGCTGCCGGTCGTGGGGTCGAGGAGGCGCCCGAGGATCATGAGGAGCGTCGACTTCCCGGCACCGTTGGGGCCGACGAGGCTCGTCACGCCGCCGTCGGGGATGGTCCCGCTGACGGGGCCGAGCACCCGGGTGGCCCCGTAGCTCTTCGTGACGTCGGTGAAGGTGATCACAGGCTTCTCCTTCGGAGCAGCAGGACGAGGAAGCACAGGCCGCCGACGAACTCGATGAGCACGGTGAGGAACCCGGCGGCGTAGAAGACGTGCTGGAGGAGGAACTGACCGCCGGCGAGGAGGATCACGCCGAGCGCGGTGGCCATGGGGACGACGGCGGCGTGTCGGTAGGTGCCGGTGAGCTGGTACGCCAGGGTGGCGACGACGAACCCGAAGAAGGTGAGCGGTCCCACGAGGGCGGTCGAGAACGACACGAGGACGGCGACGAGGACGAGGGTGATCGTCATCTCGCGCCGGTGGTCGACGCCGATGCCGCTTGCCGCCTCACGGCCGAGGAGGAGCGCGTCGAGGGTGTGACGGCGGCGCCACGCGACGATCCCGGCCCCGACGCAGACGGCGAACGCGAGGGGAAGGGTGTCGGTGCGGACGTCGGTGATCCGGCCGAAGAGTTCGACGGACAGGAGGTCGTGGTCGGTGGGGTGGAGCAGCCGCTCGAGGAACGTCGAGAGGCTGCGGAACGCCATGCCGACGACGACCCCGACGAGCAGGAGGACGTGGAGGCTCGCGAAGGTGCCCGAGAAGAGCCACCGGTAGAGGAGGAGCGCGAAGCCGACCATGACGCCCGTCTGGGCGAGGAGGAGGGGGACGCCGTCGAGGTCGGTGAGGATCAGACCGCCGAAGAGGGTGACGAGCAGGGTCTGGACGAGGACGAAGAGGCTGTCGAACCCCATGATCGACGGGGTGAGGATGTGGTTGTCGGTGACGGTGTGGAACACGACCGTGGCGAGGGCCTGGGTGAAGGCGGCGACGAGGATCGCGGCCGCCGTGGGCAGACGCAGCGAGAGGGCGAAGTCGACCGGGCCGACGATGGACGCGAAGAGGTAGAGGCCGAGACATCCTGCGGCGAGCACGGCGGCGACGGCGAGGCGCAGGGCAGGACGAGGCGGACGATCGGCCCGGGCGGGCCGCGCAGCGGTGGCGGGCGCGGCGAGGTCAACCGACGTCACGACGACTCCTCACGACGAGGACGACGAAGAAGACCGCGCCGACGACACCGAGGATCACCGAGGCGGGGATCTCCATCGGCGCGACGACGACCCGGCCGACGAGGTCGCAGACGAGCAGCAGCGCCGTCCCGGTGAGCGCCACCCAGGGGAGGTTCCGGCGCAGGTCGTCGCCGAGGACCATCGACACGAGGTTGGGCACGACGAGGCCGAGGAACGGGACGAACCCGACGACGACGGACGTGATCCCGGTGGCGAGGGCGACGAGGCACGTGCCGAGGAGCACGACGGCGTGGTAGTTCACGCCCAGACTCGTCGCCGTGTCCTCGCCGAGCCCGGCGACGGTGAAGCGGTCCGCCGCGATCCAGGCGAGGGCGGTGACGACGAGCACGGCCCAGAGCGGTTCGTAGAAGCCCTCGACGATCGAGCTGAAACCGCCGGAACGCCACGCCGACATCGACTGCAGGAGCGAGAACTGTCCGGCGAGGAACGTCGAGATCGCCCCGACGACGGCGCCGAGCATGATCCCCGCGAGGGGGACGACGACCGAGTTGCGGACGGCGATGCGACGGAGGATCGCGAGGAAGACGAGGGTGCCGATGAACGCGGCGGCACTCGCGAGGGCCATGCGGGCGAGGACGGGGGCGCCCGGCCACAGGACGAGCGTGAGGAGGATGCCGAGCCCGGCCCAGTCGGCCGTGCCGGCGGTCGTCGGTTCGACGAACCGGTTCTGGGTGATCATCTGCATGATGACGCCGCAGACGCTCATCACCGTGGCGGCGAGGACCAGCGCGAGGGTGCGGGGCACGCGCGAGACGAGGAACATCCGCATCTGCTCGGGGTCGTCGGCCATCTCGCGGGGGTCGATGTCGTACCCGCCGACGAGGAGCGAGGCGACGACGAGGACGGCGACGCCTGCGAACAGCGCGCACAGGGCGGGGGTGCCGCCGCGACGAACCGGTGCCCCGCGGGCGGCCGTGTCGAGGGACTCGGCCGGCCGCCCACGGGTGAGGGTCGGGGTGCTCACCGCTGCAGGGTCTCGGCGATCCGCGTGTAGGCGTCGGTGTAGGCCTGGATGCCCTCCGTCGTGTAGAACGTGTCGCGCAGGTACACGATGTCGCCGTTCTTCGCGAAGGTCGTGTTCTTCCAGGCCTTCTGCGCCTCGATCGTCCTGCTGGCGGGCGTGACGGTCTCGCCGGGCTTTGCGACGGCCGCGTCGCGGTCCATGACGATCATGACGTCGGGGTTCTTCGCCGCGATCGTCTCGGGGGAGAGGCTCGAGTCCTGGTGGACCGACTCGGAGTTCGGCGTCGTGCCGAACACCTCGGTCATCGGCAGCGGCTGGAGGAGCGCGCCGATGCGTCCGGCGGCGTTGTCGATCTTTCCGCCGTTGTGGTTGGCGAGGAAGACGGTCTGCCCGGAGGTGGCCTTCGCGGCCTTCACGGCCTTCGCCACCGAGGCGTCGAGGGCGTCGTTGAGCGCCTTCGCGTCGGCCTGCCTGCCGAAGATCTCGCCGATGGTGGTCGTCTGCTTCTTGAGGTCGGCGACGTAGTCGCGCGACTCGACCTCGGGGGCGAGGTCGACGACGGGGCTGAGCTTCTGGAGGTCATCGGTGACCTTCTCGAACCGCTTGCCGCCGACGATGAGGTCGGGGCGGGCCTGGGCGACGACCTCGAGCTTGGGCTCGCGGTGGTTGCCGACGTCGAGGACGTTCGGGTCCTTCTTCCACGCGTCGAGGTCCTTGGGGAGGAGCCCCTTGGGTGCGGCGACGGGGGTGATGCCGAAAGCCTGGAGCGTCTCGAAGGACGTGTTGTCGAGGGCGACGACCCGCTGGGGGTTGCGGGGGACCTGGACGTCGCCTCCCTTCGAGGCCACGGTGAGCGTGCCCTGGGCGTCGGGAGAGGAGGAGGCGGCGGCGCCGGTAGCGGCCGCCTTCTCGTCGGTGGGGGAGCCGCAGGCGGCGAGTCCGAGGGTGGCGGTCAGGGAGAGGGTGATCGCGAGCGTGCGTGACATCGTCGTCTTTCCGGACGGGGGCGATTAGGTGAGGCAAACCTAACATGACCTGCGAGGGTGCCTTCCACTCACGCAACGAGGTTCGGCGGCCCGCTCCTCGCGCGCCGGCGGTGGCGGGTCCTCGCATCCGGAGACGACGACGCGGGCCGGCGACCAGGTGGTCGCCGGCCCGCGTGCGGGGCCAAGAGGGTGCGTCAGTGCCTGGCGGTGGCGGCTCGGCTCGCGCGCCGGGCCCGGGCGTCGTCGGAGGCCTGGCGGCGCATGTCCTCGATGTCCTGCATCTTGCGCTGGGTCCACGGCACGAGGAACCACAGGACGAGAGCGGTGACGAGGGTCATGCCACCGAGCGTGTAGTAGAAGACCGAGTTGGACAGCCCGGCCATCGCCTTGATGAGGAGGGCCGCGACGCCCTGACCGACGGCGGAGGTAAGCAGCCACAGTGCCATCGCCTGGCTCGCGAACGCCCGCGGGGCCAGCATCGTCGTCGCGGACAGGCCGACGGGCGAGAGGAACAGCTCCGCGACGGTCTGGAGCGCGAACGCGAGCGCGAGGAACCAGAACGGCGCGAGGGCCGTCCCGCCGGGCCACGTGGCGAAACCCCATCCGACAAGGATGGCCGAGAGGCCGATGCCGGTCACTGCGAGAGCGAACTTGGCCGGGGTCTGCGGGAACCGGCCCGCGCGGCGGGTGAAGAACCATCCGATGACGGGCGCGAGGAGCACGATGACGAACGGGTTGATCGACTGGTACCAGGCGGGGTTGATGTGGAAGGAGCCGACGTCGAGCTGCGTGTGGCCCTTGGCGAACGTCGCCATCTTCACGGAGGCCTGCTCGAAGATCATGAAGAACAGGGCGCCACCGACCCACAGGGGCAGGTAGGCGAGGAGGTGGGTGCGTTCCGCGTCGCTCACCTTGGGGCTGCGGAACATCGTCGCGAAGTAGCCGACGGCCGCGATGATCGACAGGGTGGCGACGACGTCGACGATCGCGGAGGTGACAGCGCCCTTCTCCATCCACACGAAGAGGAGGTAGAGGGCCGCGGAGAGCACGACGACGGCAAGGGCGCCGAGGCCGAGGCGGGCGCCGTCCTTGCCGGTGAGCGGGTTGGGCACCTGGGAGCCGACGCCGTGGAGGGCCGGGCGGCCGATGAGGAACGCGATGATCGCGAGACCCATGCCGAACGCCGCGACGGAGAACCCGGCGTGGTAGCCCCAGCGGGCCTGGATGACGCCGACGAGGAGCGGGGAGAAGAACGCGCCGATGTTGATCGACATGTAGAAGATCTGGAAACCGGCGTCGCGGCGCGGGTCGTCCTTGTCGTACAGCTCACCGACCATCGTCGACAGGTTCGGCTTGATGAAGCCGGTGCCGAACGCGACGAGGCAGATGCCGACCCAGGCGGTGGCGTGGGTGGGGGTGGCCAGGCAGATGTGGCCCAACATGATGATGATGCCGCCGTACAGCGTGGACCGCCATGCACCGAGGAGGCGGTCGGCGGCGATCCCGCCGGGGATCGCGAGGAGGTAGACCGCCGCGCCGTAGGTCGCGACGATCGCCTCGCCGGTGCTCTCGGAGATGCCCATGCCGCCGTTGGCGATGGTGTCGACGATGAAGTAGAGGAGGATCGCCTTCATGCCGTAGTAGGAGAACCGCTCCCATAGTTCGACCTGGAACATCCAGGCGAGGCCCTTGGGGTGGCCGAGGAAGCCGCGGTCCTCGAGGGAGGAGGGGCGGCTCGGGGATGCCCCCACGGGGGGAGGGGCGTCGGGGGTGGTCGCCATGGTGGTGGCTGCCTCTCGTCGCGAGGCCTCGCCCGCGTCGACGGGTGGGCCGGGTGTCGTACCGTCCGGCGCCCGGGTTATCGGGTCGGACGCGCGAGGCACGGAACGGCCTCGGCGGGCTCACTGTACAGAGGGGTGACCCGCGGCACACCGGGTACGCGACTCGGGGGTCACGGGTCCCGGGTGTGCGGTCCGGGCGCGGGATCGTGGGGGATCGCGTCGGTGGCGGGCGGCCGGGCGGCCGGGGCCGGGGCCGGGGTGCCTCGTGCCCGCGGCGTCGACTGTCGGTGGCAGCAGGCACGGTGGAGGGCATGGACGAGGTTCACGTACCCCCGGGGTGGCCGGTGGAGGTGCCGCCGCCCGGTGACGACGACTTCGTGGAGTCGGCGGTGGGTTGGCTGCTCGACCTCTGTCCCGCGGACTACCGCGGGTACGACGTGTGGCGTCGGCATCCCCGGGCGCTCGCGTGGATCGCGGTGCAGCACGTCGAAGGGCAGGTCGCCGTCATGCGGGAGGCCTATCGGCGGGCCCGGGTCGATCTCGGTGAGCGGGTGCCTCCCGAGGCGTTGCGGGAGGTGCTCGGCACCCTCGAACGTGAGGGGCTCAGGTTGCGGGCCGCGGTGCGTGCCGCCTCGCTCGTCCGTGACGCCCTCGACGGGCAGCGGTTCACTCCCCGGTTGTGAGACACGAACGGCCCGCCGCCGTGCCGTCGGTGGGCGACGTCGCGGCGGGCCGATCGGGCCGTGTGTCAGTCCTGGGGCTCGGTGGGGACGTGTTCGCCGTGGCCGAGGCTGCGGAGGCGCTCCCGCAGGCGGTGTGCGGCCTCGTCCATGCGGGCGGGGTCGGGGTCCTGCTGGACTCGGCGGAGGTCGAAGTCCTCGGGGGAGTTCACGGGCCACACGTGGACGTGGAGGTGGGGGATCTCGAAGCCCTGGACGAGGAGCCCGACGCGGGCGCTGTCCCACTCCTCCTGCTGCGCGGTGCCGATGCGCCGCGCGACGGCGGTGAGGTGGGCGAGGAGGTCGTCGTCGGCGTCGAGCCAGTGGTCGATCTCCTGCCGGGGCACGACGAGGGCGTGCCCGTCGGTGATCGGGCCGGCGGTGAGGAACGCGACGCACGTGTCGTCCTGCCACACGAAGCGGCCGGGGATCTCTCCGTCGATGATGCGCGTGAAGATCGTCGTCATGCAGGCAGCCTAGATGTCGGCGAGGAGTCGGACCGCGTCTCCGGGGTGGTCGCAGACGACGGCGTCGACGCCGCAGTGGGCGAGGTGGCGGAGGTCGGCGGGGTCGTCGACGGTCCACGGGACGACCCCGAGCCCGGCGGCGTGGGCGCGGCGGACGAAGTCTGCGTCGACGACGTCGTAGGCGGTGAGGTCTGCGGCGGCCCGTCCGGGGATCCCCTCGTCGAGGGCCTGCGCGCGTCGGCGGGCGCGGTGCCGGGGACACACGTAGTGGGCGCCGACGGCGCGGGCCGCGTCGACGAGGTCGCCGTCGTGGTCCTCGTAGACACCGGAGACGAGCCAGTCGCTCCCGGCGAGGAACGTCTCGCCGGGGAGCGCGAGGGCCGATCGGGGCAGGTCGGGGGCGAGGTCGGCGACGAGGGGGAGGACGGACCAGTCGAAGGAGTGCATGACGACCCGGTCGCGTGCCCCGGCGGCGTCGACGTCGCGCAGGGTGGCCTCGACGAGGCGTCGACGCCGGTCGGGGGCGGCGGCACCGCGGGGGTCGCTCTTGACCTCGACGATGACGACGAGGTCGGGGGCCTGGTCGCGAAGCACGGCGAGGACCTCGGCGAGGGTGTGGGGACGAGCGCCGGGCACGGCGCGCTGGTGGGGGAAGGCCGCCTGCGTGCGGGAGCCGATGTCGAGATGCATGAGCTCGCCGAGGGTGCAGTCGAGGACGGCACGGCCGACGAGACCCGGCAGGTCGGTCGTGCACTTGTCGTCGGCGAGGACGGGGTCGTGCCAGACGATCGCCGCGTCGTCGGCGGTGAGGAGCACGTCGAGCTCGACGCCGAGCGCCCCGACGCGGGCGGCGTGGAGGAAGCCCTCGACGGTGCTCTCGCAGACGTCACCGCGGGCGCCGCGGTGACCGAACACCGCGACGTGCTCCCGCGGCGCCGGCAGGAGCGGGTGACCGCCACGGGCGGGTACGGCGGGGCCCGGGGACGCGGTGGGGGAGGACGACGCGGGACGAGTGCTCACGCCGCCGATCATTCCGGAGACCCCGGAGGCGGCCCGTGGGAGGGCGGCACGGACCGCCTCGCCGCTCTCCCACGGGCGGTCGGGGGAGGGCGTGCGCGCCGCGCCCGCTCCACCTGCCGGTGCCGACGTCGACCCACGCACGAGGCCCCCGCCGTGGTGCGACGGGGGCCTCGTGCGTGGGGCCGGGTGCGACTCAGCCGGTGTTCTGGAGACCGGCGGCGGCGCCGTTGACGGTGAGGAGGAGGGTCTGCGTCCAGGCGGCCCTGTCGGGCCGGTCCTCCCGACGCGGGTCGACAGGGAGGCGGAGGACGCGCAGGGCCTTGTGCTGGAGCAGGCTCAGGGCGTCGATGTACGGCAGGCGCAGCCCGACCGCGGTGCGCAGGTGCGGCTTGCGTTCGAGGAGCTCCTCCTGGTCGAGGACCTCGAGGACGAGCCGCCGCGCGAGGTCGTACTCGGTGAGGATCTGGTGCGCGAGGTCCGGACGCTCGCCGAGGGCGAGGAACCGCTCCGCGAGCGCACGGTCGGCCTTGGCGAGGCTCATCTCCGCGACGTCGATCATCGACGCGAACAGTGGCCACTCGGCGTACGCCCGGCGGAGGAGCTCGACGTCACCGACGGCCGACAGGCCGCTGCCGAGGCCGTACCAGCCGGGGAGGTTGACGCGGGTCTGCGCCCACGAGAACACCCATGGGATCGCCCGCAGGTCCGCGAGCGACCGGCCCGTGTCGGTGCCGCTGCGCCGCGACGGACGCGACCCGAGGCGCAGGTCGCCGATCTCGTCGAGCGGGCTCACCGCGGCGATGAGGTCGGCGAACCCCTCCTGGCCGACGAGGGCGAGGTAGCAGCCGCGGCTCTGCGCGTCGACGACCTCGGCGAGGTTGCGGTACCGCTCGGCGGCGGCCTCCCGCGCGCTCGCGACCTGGGGGGCGTCGGCGAGGAGTACCGCGGAGGTGAGGCGCTCGAGGTGACGCTGACCGATCATCACGTCGCCGTACCGGGCGAAGATGACCTCGCCCTGCTCGGTGACCTTGAACCGACCGTCGACCGAGCCGCTCGGCTGGGCCATGATCGCGCGGTGCAGCGGGCCGCCGCCGCGCCCGAGCGAGCCGCCGCGGCCGTGGAAGAGCGTGAGCTGCACGTCGCTCTCCGCCGCCCACGCGACGAGTTCGCGCTCGGCCCGGTCGAGGGTGAGCGTGGCGCTCGCGGGGCCGACGTCCTTGGCGGAGTCGGAATACCCGACCATCACCTCGACGCGCCGACCCTGCGCCGCCCACACCTCCTGGGTCCCCGGCAGTTCGGCGAGGTCGGCGAGGATCGACGGCGCGTTGTGGAGGTCCTCACCCGTCTCGAAGAGGGGGATGACGTCGAGCTCGAGGGGGCGGTCGCCGACGGCGAGCCGCGCGAGGGCCCGCACGGCGGCGAGGTCACCGGCGCGGCGGGTGAAGCTGATGATGTAGCGGCCGCACGAGCCACGTCCCCACCGCTTCTGCAGCCAGGCGACGACACGGATCGTGTCGAGCACCTCCCGCCCCATGTCGGTCGACGGGCTGACGTGCCGCGGCCATCCCTCGCGGGCGAGCCGGTCGAGGAACTCGGCGTCGGCGACGGCAGCCTCCGGGTCGGCGACGTGCTCCGGGCCGAGCTGGGCGAAGAGGTCGAGGAGGACCCTCTCGTGGACGTGGCTGTGCTGACGCACCTCGAGCTCGGCGAGGTGGAACCCGAACGTCTCGACGAGCCAGATGAGCGCCTGCAGCTCCCCGCGGGCGCTGCGGTGGTCGCCGGCGGCGAGGAGGCTGTCCTGCACGAGATGCAGGTCGGCGAGCATCTCCTCCGGCCCCGCGTAGGCGAGACCGACCTGCTCGGCGAGCGTCGCCTCGACGCGCGCGGCGACGACGAGGACCTTCTGACGGTGCGGTTCGCCGGGGGAGTTCTTCGCGATCTCCGCGAACGTGCCCGGCAGCGCGACGGCGTCGGCCTCGAGCGAGGCGTGCAGCGCGTCCGACGGGGGCGTCGTCACCGTGTCCATCGTGAGGGTGCGGGCGACGCGGTCGGCGTGGGAGGCGAGCAGCGTGAGGGCCTCGTGCGCCTGCGCCGTGAGGGTCTCGCGGGTGACGGCGGCGGTGACGTACGGGTTTCCGTCGCGGTCGCCTCCGACCCACGTGCCGAACCGCACGAAAGCCGGGACCCGTCCGCCGCGGCGACCCTCCTCGCCCGGCAGTGCGGCCTCGACGGTGCGGTACAGGCGCGGCACGGCGCGGAAGAGCGTCTGGTCGAAGACCGAGAGCATCGTCTTCACCTCGTCGCGGGGCTCGGGGCGGTCCCGGCGCAGCGTCGAGGTGCGCTGGAGGATGTCGATGTCCTCGAGGAGCCGCCGCCGCGCGTGGGCGCGTTCCGTCGCGCCGTTGTGGGGGTCGTCGTACCGGTCGAGCTGAGCGGCGATGCGCACGAGCGCCGACGTCACGGCCCGACGACGGGCCTCGGTGGGGTGCGCGGTGAGCACGGGGTGGATCGAGAGTCCCTGCAGCCGCGTGAGCACCGATGTGCCCTCCCGCGAGAGGGCGGCGAGGGCCGAGGCGACGCCGCCGGCCTCGATGCCGCCGGTGAACTCGCCGTCCTCGGCGCGCAACGAACGCACGCGTTGCCGCTCCTCGGAGAGGTTCGTGAGGTGGAGATGGACGGTGACGGCGCGGGCGACCTCGGCCGTCGTCGCGGCGTCGAGGGAGTCGACGAGGACGTCGGCCTCCGACCCGGCGCGGCCGCTGGCGGGTTCGCGGCAGGCGTCGACGAGGGTGCGGACGATGCGGAGCAGCTCGGCACCACCGGCCTCCGAGAGCACCTGTTCGTGGAGTTCGGTGAGGAGGTCGATGTCGCGTTGCAACGCCTCCGTGTGCGATTCCGGGGTGCCCGGGGTCGTGGGGTCGATGCCGTCGAGAGGGGAGGCGGACATGACACCCAGTCTAGGAACGCGCCGACGTGCCCGCGTCGCGCGTCCGTCCAGGCGATCCCCGGCGCTCGCACATGTGCGTCCCGGCCGGACGACGTATCGTCACGGGGTCGGCACGTCCGCACCGGTCGACACGTCGTGGAAGGAACCCCCGTTGAGTCTGCTCGCCTCCATCACCACCCCCACCGATCTCGACGCCCTCTCATGGGCCGAGCTCGACGAACTGGCAGCGGAGATCCGCACGTTCCTCGTGAAGTCGGTCTCGGCGACCGGAGGTCACCTCGGGCCCAACCTCGGCGTCGTCGAACTCACGATGGCGCTCCACCTCGTCTTCGACTCCCCGCGCGACTCGATCGTCTTCGACACCGGTCACATCTCCTACGTCCACAAGCTCCTCACCGGGCGGCAGGACTTCGGAAGGCTCCGCTCGGCAGGCGGCCTGTCGGGCTACCCGAGCCGAGAGGAGTCCGAGCACGACATCGTCGAGAACTCCCACGCCTCCACGTCGCTCGCGTGGGCCGAGGGCATCGCGAAGGGCCGACGCCTACGCGGCGAGACGGACGCGTGCACGGTCGCGGTCATCGGCGACGGCGCACTCACCGGCGGCATGGCGTGGGAGGCGCTCAACGACATCGCCGCCGACAAGGATCTTCCGCTCGTCATCGTCGTCAACGACAACGAACGCTCCTACGCACCCACCACGGGTGGCCTCGCCGAGCACCTCGCCGTGCTCCGTGCGACGCGCAGCTACGAGCAGGTCATGTCCTGGGGGCGGCGCACCGTCGAGAGCGTGCCCGTCGTCGGCCCGCGGGCGTTCGAGGCCCTCCACGGCATGAAGAAGGGCCTCAAGGACATCATCGCGCCGCAGGTACTCTTCGAGGACCTCGGCCTCAAGTACCTCGGGCCCATCGACGGCCACGACGTCGACGCCCTCGCGACCGTGCTGCGCCGGGCACGCGACTTCGGAGGGCCTGTCATCGTCCACGCCATCACGCAGAAGGGCCGCGGCTACCAGCATGCCCTCGACAACGCCGACGACGCCTTCCACGCCGTCGGGGTCATCAACCCCGAGACGGGTCTGCCGCTCGAGATCGCGGGCCGCAGCTGGACGGAGAACTTCTCCGACACCCTCGTCGAGCTCGGCGAGGAGCGGCAGGACGTCGTCGCGATCACGGCCGCGATGCTCATCCCTGTCGGCCTGCGGGAGTTCGCCGAGGCGCACCCCGACCGCGTCCTCGACGTCGGCATCGCCGAACAGCACGCGACGACGATGGCCGCCGGCCTCTCCTTCGCCGGGATGCACCCCGTCGTGGCGATCTACGCGACGTTCCTCAACCGCGCCTTCGACCAGATGCTCATGGACTGCGCCCTCCACGGCCAGGGCGTCACGTTCGTGCTCGACCGTGCCGGCGTCACCGGCAGCGACGGCGCCTCGCACAACGGCATGTGGGACTTCGCGCTCGCCTCCGTCGTCCCGGGCATCCGGGTCGCGGCGCCGCGGGACGGGGTCCGCGTGGGCGAGCTGCTCCGCGAGGCCGTCGCGATCGAGGACGGGCCCACCGTGCTGCGGTTCCCCAAGGGCACCGAGCCCGAGCCGATCCCCGCGCTCGACCGCATCGGTGGTCTCGACGTCGTCGCCCGGCACGGTCTCGACGACGTCGCCGACCCCGACGTGCTCCTCGTCGCCGTGGGCGCGATGGCTCCGGTCGCCACCGGTGCCGCGTCCCTCCTCGCCGATCAGGGCCTGCGCGTCCTCGTCGTCGACCCCCGCTGGGTCCTCCCGGTCTCCGAGGACCTCGTCGCCCTCGCCCGCACCGCCGGCTACGTCGGGGTCGTCGAGGACCACGTCGCCGCCAACGGCATCGGCTCGGCCGTCGCCGCCGCGCTCGCCGAGACGGGGGAGCCGGTCACCGTCCACCGGTTCGGTCTGCCCAAGACGTTCTTCACCCACGACAGCCGCAACCGGATCCTCGCCGACGCCGGGCTCACCGCGCCCGCGGTCGCCGACGCCGTGCTCGCCTCCGTCCGGCCGACGGACACGCCGGCCTGAGCCGACCTCGCGGACGCCCGCACCCCGGGCGTCCGCGACGACGGGGCATGCCCAGGCGAGGCCCCACGGCCGACCCGACGAACGGGCCCGCGACTCAGATGTCGCGGAAGGTCTCGACCTTGGCGCCCAGCTCGTTGAGGCGGTTGGCGAGGTCCTCGTAACCGCGGTTGATGACGTAGACGTTGCGCAGCACCGAGACGCCCGGCGCCGCGAGCATCGCGATGAGGATGACGACGCCCGGACGCAGCGCCGGCGGACAGATGACCTCCGCGGCGCGCCAGCGGGTCGGGCCGTCGATGAGGACGCGGTGCGGATCGAGGAGCTGCACCTTGGCGCCCACCTTGGTGAGCTCGGTGAGGTAGATCGCCCGGTTCTCGTACACCCAGTCGTGAATCATCGTGCGACCCTCCGCGCACGCCGCGATGAGGGCGAAGAACGGCAGGTTGTCGATGTTGAGACCGGGGAACGGCATCGGGTGGATCTTGTCGATCGGCGCCTTGAGCGGCCCCGGCTTCGTCGTGAGGTCGACGAGGCGGGTCTCGCCGTTGTCGGAGCAGTACTCCTCGGTGAGTTCGTACTTCATGCCCATCTCGGAGAGGAGCGCGAGCTCGATCTCCAGGAACTCGATCGGCACGCGGCGGATCGTGATCTCCGACTCGGTGACGACTGCGGCGGCGAGGAGGCTCATCGCCTCGATCGGGTCCTCGCTCGGGGAGTACTCGACGTCCACGTCGATCTCGGCCCTGCCGCGCACGGTGAGCGTCGTCGTGCCGATGCCGTCGATCTCCACCCCGAGCTTCTGCAGGTAGAAGCAGAGGTCCTGGACCATGTAGTTGGGGGAGGCGTTGCGGATGACCGTCTCGCCCTCGTGGCGGGCGGCGGCCATGAGCGCGTTCTCGGTGACCGTGTCACCACGCTCGGTGAGGACGATCGCCCGCGCGGGGGAGACCCCGGGGGTGACCTGGGCCTTGTAGGCGCCCTGGGTGGCCTCGACGTCGAGACCGAAGTGACGCAGGGCCGTCATGTGGGGCTCGATGGTGCGAGAACCGAGGTCGCAGCCGCCGGCGTAGGGCAGCTCGAAGTCCGTGAACTCGTGGAGCAGCGGACCGAAGAACATGATGATCGTGCGCGTGCGGCGGGCCGCGGCCTCGTCGAGGGCCTCGAGGTCGAGGCGGGCCGGGGGGATGATCTCGAGGTCGCTGCTGTCGGGCAGCCACCGCGTCTTGACGCCGATGCTCGACAGCACCTCGAGGATGCGGTTGACCTCCTCGATGCGGGCGATGTTGCGCAGCGTGGTGCGTCCCTTGTTGAGCAGGGAGGCGCACAAGAGGGCCACGGCGGCGTTCTTGCTCGTCTTGACGTCGATGGAGCCGTGCAGCTTGGTGCCGCCCTCGATGCGCAGGTGCTGCGGACCGGAGGTGCCGAGCGCGACGAACTGCGAGTCGAGGTTCTGCCCGATGCGGGAGAGCATCTCGAGGCTGAGGTTCTGCTTCCCCTGCTCGATGCGCACGACGGCGCTCTGGCTCGTGCCGAGCAGATCGGCGAGTTCGTTCTGGGTCATGCCCTGGTGCCTCCGCGCTTCTCGGATGAGCGTGCCGATGCGGGCCAGGTAGTCCTCTGTCATGGTCATTATCTTAACTCACATGTGAGATATTGCGCGCTTCGGGCGTGCGGGCGGGTGTCACGGCATCTGGACGATCGACCCAGTGTGTCACGGCCGCGGCCCGGCCCGGCCCACGGTATGCCGCACGGCGGGCGGCGAGGTCCCTCGGGAGGGGATCCTCACCGCCCGCCGTGCGACGACCGGGCGTGCGTGGTGCCGGTCAGGCGGGCACGTTCGCCGCGCCTGAGGGCAGGAACCGTGCACCCGTGACCTTCTCGGCGATGCCGGAGCGGTCGAGCAGCGGCGTGAGGCCGCCGTTCCAGAACTGGAATCCGGCGCCCGTGATCATGCCGAGGTCGAGGTCCATCGGCGCTGCGACGACGCCCTCCTCGAGCATGAGGCGGGCCTCCTCGGCGAGGCCGGAGAGGACCTTCTCACGCACCTGCTCGGCCGTGAGGACCTCGGTCTTCTCGCCGGCGTCGTAGATCGCGGCGATCTCCGGGTCGACGACCTGCGCTCCGTCCTTCTCGACGTAGAACGCGGCCTTCTTGGCCTCGACGACCTTGCGCAGGTTCTCCGAGACGTAGAAGCGCTCCGGGAACGCCTTGGCGAGTGTCTCGTTGTTGTGGAGCGCGATCGCCGGGCCGACGAGGCCCATGAGCTGGAACGGCGGCATCGGCGCGACACCGGCGAAACCGGCGTCGGCGACGTCGATCGGCGTGCCCGCGTCGACGATGCGCGCCATGTCGCTCATGAACCGGCCGAGGAGGCGGTTGACGACGAAGCTCGGGCTGTCCTTCACGAGGATCATCGACTTGCCGAGCTTCTTGCCCGTGGCGAACGCCGTGGCGAGCGCCGCGTCGTCCGTCTTCTCACCCGAGATGATCTCGAGCAGGGGCATGACGGCGACGGGGTTGAAGAAGTGGAAGCCGACGACCCGCTCGGGGTGCTTCAGCTCCGAGGCCATCTCGGTGATGGAGAGCGAGGAGGTGTTCGTGGCGAGGATGCACTCCTCGTTCACGACGGCCTCGACCTCCGACCACACCTGCTTCTTGACCGACATCTCCTCGAAGACGGCCTCGATGACGAACTGTGCGTCGGAGAAGCCCTCCTTGCTCGTCGAGCCGGTGATGAGGGCCTTGTAGCGGTTGGCCTTGTCGGTGTTGAGGCGGCCCTTGGCGACGAGCTTGTCGAGCTCGGCGTGGACGTAGGCGACGCCCTTGTCGACACGACCCTGGTCGAGGTCGGTCATGACGACCGGCACCTTGAGGCGGCGCACGAACAGGAGCGCGAGCTGGCTCGCCATGAGACCGGCGCCGACGATGCCGACCTTCGTCACCTTGCGGGCGAGGGCCTTGTCGGGTGCACCGGCGGGACGCTTGGCGCGACGCTGGACGAGGTCGAAGGCGTAGAGGCCCGCGCGGGCCTCCTCACCCATGAGGAGCTCGGAGAGCCCCTCCTCCTCGGCCTGGAAGCCGGCCTTCTTGTCGTTCGTGCGGGCGGCCGACAGGCAGTCGAGCGCGCGGTACGGCGCGGGGGAGTAGCCACCCGTGCGGGCGTCGGCGACGGCGCGGCCCTTGGCGATCGCGGCCTCCCACGTCTTCTCGTCGCGGTCGATCTGCGGGCGCTCGACGACCGTGCGGTCGGCGATGACGTCCGCGGCCCACCGCAGAGAGCGCATGAGGAAGTCGGCGGGCTCGAACAGCTCGTCGAACAGACCGAGCTGGTGGGCCTTCTTGCCGTTGATCATGCGGTTCTGCGAGAGCGGGTTCTCGACGACGAGTGTCACGGCCTTCTCGGGACCGACGAGGTTCGGCGTGAGCCACGTGCCGCCCCAGCCGGGGAGGATGCCGAGGAAGACCTCGGGGAACGCGATCATGCCCACGTCGCCGGACACGGTGCGGTAGTCGCAGTTGAGGGCGATCTCGAGACCGCCGCCGAGCGCGATGCCGTTGACGAACGCGAAGCTCGGCACGCCCAGCTCGCCGAACTTGGCGAAGACGCGGTGGCCGAGCTCGGCGATGGCGCGGGCCTGCTCGAGCTCCGTGACGGCGCCGATGCCGGAGAGGTCGGCGCCGGCGGCGAAGATGAACGGCTTGCCCGTGATGCCGACACCGACGATCTCGCCTGCCTCGGCGCGCGTCTTGAGCGCGTCCAGGGTCTCGCCGAGACGCGCGACGGTCTGCGGGCCGAGAGTCGTCGGCTTGGTGTGGTCGAGCCCGTTGTCGAGGGTGATGAGGGCGAGGGTGCCCGCCTCGTCGGGAAGCTCGACGTCACGAACGATCGAGTTCGCGACGACCTCGTCGGGGAAGATGGCGGCGAAGTCGATGCTCATCGGTTGGCCTCGCTGTTCGTCTCGGTACCGGAGATGCTCGGCACGTAGTCGGCGTGGTGGGGGTTCTCCCAGATGACGGCGACGCCCATGCCGATGCCGATGCACATCGCGGTCATGCCGTAGCGCACCTCGGGGTTCTCGGCGAACTGGCGCGCGAGGTTGCTGCAGAGGCGGATGCCGGAGCTCGCGAGCGGGTGGCCCACGGCGATGGCGCCGCCGTACTTGTTGACCTTGTCGGAGTCGTCCGGAATGCCGAAGTGGTCGAGGAAGCTCAGGACCTGGACGGCGAACGCCTCGTTGATCTCGAAGAGGCCGATGTCGTCGATCGTGAGACCGGCCTGCGCGAGCGCCTTCTCGGCGGCGGGGACGGGGCCGTACCCCATGACCTCGGGCTCGCAGCCGACGAACGCCCAGTTGACGAGGCGCATCTTGACGCCGAGACCCATCTCGGTGGCGGCACGCTCGGAGGCGAGGATCGCCGCGGTGGCGCCGTCGTTGAGGCCCGCGGCGTTGCCGGCGGTGACGCGGCCGTGCGGCCGGAACGGGGTCTTGAGGGACGCGAGGGCCTCCATCGTCACGCCGGCGCGCGGGGGCTCGTCCTTGGTGGCGAGGCCCCAGCCGAGCTCACCGGTGCGGATCGCGACGGGGACGAGGTCGGGCTGGATCTTGCCCGACTGGTAGGCCGCCTCGGTCTTGTCCTGGCTGCCCTTGGCGTAGGCGTCGGCCCGCTCCTTGGTGAGGTGCGGGAACCGGTCGTGGAGGTTCTCCGCGGTGTTGCCCATGGAGAGCGCCTCGGGGTCGACGAGCTTCTCACTGAGGAGCCGCGGGTTGGGGTCCATGCCCTCACCCATGGGGTGGCGGCCCATGTGCTCGACACCCGCGGCGATGGCGACGTCGATCGCGCCGAAGCCGATCGCGCCGGCCGTCGTCGTGAGCGCGGTCATCGCACCGGCGCACATGCGGTCGATGGAGTACCCCGGGACACTCTGGGGGAGCCCGGAGAGGAGGACGGCGAGCCGTCCGAGGGTCATGCCCTGGTCGCCGGTCTGCGTCGTGGCCGCGACGGCGACCTCTTCGACGCGCTCGGGCGGAAGGGAGGGGTTGCGGCGGAGGAGTTCGCGGATGCAGGCGACGACCAGGTCGTCCGCGCGCGTCTGGGCGTACATGCCCTTGTCTCCCGCCTTGCCGAACGGTGTACGTACACCGTCGACGAAGACGACCTCAGTTCGTGACACGGATGTCTCCTGTCGGCTCGGGGGCATGCGTCGTCGCATGCCGGAGTCTTGTCCATCGTCGATATTACTGATGAGTACGCGCCTTGTCGCCGGGCTCCGAGGAGACCTGGGCCACGTCCGGGAGGGATGTCCCCACGAGGGAGGTTGTGCTAGTCCCCACCCCTCCGGGCCGAAGCGCGTCGGCGCGACGACGACCGGGGGCGGGGCCGGGCTCACGCGGGCTCCGCCGTGGCGAAGGCGTGGTCGAGGACGGGTGCGGCGATGTCGGCCTGCCACGGTCGTGCGCCGAGCTCGCGGAGGGCGGCGTGCAGGCTCGCCTCGTCGGGGTCCGCGGGCGGGTTCCACACGACGCGTCGCAGCGTGTCGGGGGTGAGGACGTTCTCCAGCGGGATGCGGTGCTCCTCGGCGAACCGGGCGAGGTCGTCCTTGGCCCTCGTGAGGCGGGCGGCGGCCAACGGGTCGCGGTCGGCCCACGAGCGCGGGGCGGGCGGGCCGCTGCTCGGCAGCGACGTCGGCGGGAGCTCGGACTCGGGGAGGTCGAGGGCGCGACGCACGGCGCGCGCCCAGATCTCGGGGTGACGCCGGACGGCACGGTGGGAGCTCGCCGCCGTGACCTCCGCCGACGTCGTGGGGGCCGCCCCGGCGAGCGCGCCGATGACGGCGTCGGGGGCGATGCGCCCGGGCGCGGTGTCCCGGTCGCGGGCGAGATCGTCGCGGACGTACCAGAGCTCCCGGAGGATCGCTGCGGCACGCGGGGTGCGCAGCCGCCGCATGCCGGAGACGCGGCGCCACGGGTCGGTGCGCACGGGGTGACCGGTGAAGGAGGTGAGCGCCTCGAACTCCTGGCGCGCCCACTCGATCTTGCCCTGGGCGGTGAGGTCCTCGATCATCGCCTCCCGCACCTCGGCGAGGCACTCGACGTCGAGCGCGGCGTAGATGAGCCAGTCCTCGGGCAGTGGCCGGGTCGACCAGTCGACGGCGGAGTGCTCCTTGGCGAGGGAGAAGCCGAGGTAGTGCTCGACGACGGCGGCGAGACCCACGCGCGGCAGACCGGCGAGGCGGGCGCCGAGCTCGGTGTCGAAGAGGGCGTCGGGGGAGAGGCCGACCTCCCGGAGACAGCCGAGGTCCTGCGTGGCGGCGTGGAGGATCCACTCGACGCCCCGGGTGGCCCGCTGCACGGGTTCGAGATCGGGGCAGGCCATGGGGTCGAACAGCCACGTGCCCGCGCCCTCGCGGCGGACCTGGACGAGGTAGGCGCGTTGCCCGTACCGGTAACCGGAGGCACGTTCGGCGTCGATCGCGAGCGGGCCGTGCCCGGCGGCGAGGGCGTCGGCGACCTCGAGGAGCCGGTGCTCGTCCTCGACGACGCCGGGGACGCCCTCGGCGGGCCGGGTGAGGACGACGGGGGGTGCGACCTCCTGCTCCTCCGCGGCCGGAACGCTCCCGCCGTCCGCGTGACCGTCCGCGTGGCCATCCGAGTGATCGTCCGTGTGGGCGTCCGTGTGGGCGTCCGCGGTGGAGCCCGTGGCCGGGCCGACGGAGGCTCCGGGTGCGTGTGCGCCGCGTTCGCCGACGCCGGTGTCGGACCGACGGGCTCGGCCGGTCTCTCGGGCGGGGGGCGTCTGCCGTCGCGGGTCGCGCGGATGCTCGTCGGCGTCGGCGGTCCCGCGCGCGTGGTCGTCGGGGGACCCGTCTTGGCGGGCGCCCTCGCGCGGGCGGTCGTCGCGGTCGTCCTCGCGCGGGTGGTCGTCGGGGTCGGCGGTGGTGCCGCGGTCGCGGGGGGCGGGCGGCGTGGGCTGCTCCGGCACGGCGAACGGGTCGGTGAGGTAGGACATTGGGTGGTTCGCGGCTCTCTCAGTGCAGTCGGTGCCCGAGGGGGGTGACCCCGTGGGGCACCGGGGGGACGCCCGCGACGGTGGCGAGGACGTCGGTCCAGGTGGTCAGGTGGTCGACGAGGTCGTCCCCGTCAGGGGTCCAGGATGCCCGCAGCTCCATCTCGACGGAGGGGTCGGTGTCGGCAAGCGTGCCGAAGCTCTCCGAGACGACGCGGGTGACGGTGCCGCCGAGGGCCCGGTGGGCGGCGCCACTCGTGTGGAGTGCATCGGTGAGCCAGGACCATCCGACCTCGCCGAGGAGGGGATCGCTCGCGAGTTCGGGCTCGAGGCGGGCGCGGGCGAGGGTGACGATGCGCCACGTGCCGTCCCACGCCTCGGGGGCGTCGTCGTCGAAGAGGACGACGAACCGGCCGGTGGCGAGGGGGTCCTCGTCGAGGTGCGTGGCGATCTCGGCGGAGAGGGCGACCGAGTGCGGCGCGATGCGCTGCGGTGCGGGGATTTCGGTGAGGTCGACCTCGGGGCGCAGGGAGACCCCACGCAGCCGCTCCACCGCCTCGGCGAACTGCGAGGCGGCGCGTGAGGGGGCGCGGCGGTCGGTCACATCCGGCACAGTACGGCCCGGCACCGACAACCCTCGGGTTCCCACGCCGTTCCCGTGGGAAGATCGGCGTCGTGACGACGACGCCCGCCGCCCCCGACCCCTCCACCCCCGGTTTCACCGGTGCCCGCCCCGGCGGGCTCCCGCCGGAGAGCGCCGGCGAGACCACCCGCGAGGGGTTGCCGTCGCGCAGCCGCCTCGTCCGGGCGGCCCGGGGCGAGAAGCTCGACCGCCCGCCGGTGTGGTTCATGCGTCAGGCGGGGCGGTCGCTGCCGGAGTACCGCGAGGTCCGTGAGGGTACGACGATGCTCGAGTCGTGCCGACGCCCCGAGCTCGTCACCGAGATCACCCTCCAGCCCGTCCGGCGCCACGGCGTCGACGCGGCGATCTTCTTCAGCGACATCGTCGTCCCCCTCCAGGCCGTCGGCGTCGATCTCGACATCGTCGCGGGGGTCGGCCCGGTCGTCGCCGAGCCGTTCCGTACGCGCGCGGATCTCGACCGTCTCCCCGAACTCACGCCCGAGCACGTGCCCGACATCACCGACTCGGTGCGGATGCTCGTCGCCGAACTCGGTGCGACGCCGCTCATCGGGTTCTCGGGTGCGCCCTTCACGCTCGCGAGCTACCTCGTCGAGGGCGGCCCGAGTCGCCACCACGAGCACACCAAGGCGCTCATGCACGGCGACCCGCAGCTGTGGCACGACCTCTGCGCGCGTCTCGCCCAGATCGCCGGGACCTACCTGCAGATCCAGGTCGACGCCGGGGCGAGCGCGATCCAGCTCTTCGACTCGTGGGTCGGCTACCTCCCGCGGGCCGACTACGAGGCCTACGTGCGCCCCCACTCGGCCCACGCCCTCGAGGCCGTGGCCGGCCGGGTGCCCCGCATCCACTTCGGCGTCGGTACGGGCGAACTGCTCGCCTCGATGGGTGAGGCCGGTGCGGAGTGTGTCGGCGTGGACTATCGCGTGGGCCTCCTCGATGCCCTCGAGCGCACGGGTGGGCGCCATGCACTCCAGGGCAACCTCGATCCGGCGCTGCTCTTCGCGCCGTGGCCCGTCGTCGAGGAGGCCGTGCGCCGCATCGTCGCCGAGGGGCGTCAGGCGCCTGGGCACGTCTTCAACCTCGGTCACGGCGTGCTGCCCTCGACCGACCCGGGCGTCCTCACGCGGGTCGTCGAGCTCGTCCACTCGCTTGCCGACGAGGGCTGACATCACTCCCACCCGACCGGCGTGAGCGACCTCACAGGTCGTTTGCGCAACGTATGACGACGCTCTGGGCCGTCCGGAGGGTCGAGCGGCACAGGGGCGATCATCGGTCGCGTCACGCGGCAGCACGGTCTCCACCTGCGACGTCGCCGCTCCGTGGGTCGCCGTGGGGTCGCTCCTCGACGCCGGTCACGAGGCTCCCGACCGCACCAGGGCCGTGGGTCCCGAAGTCGGCGAACCGCCTCCTGGCTGAGACGATGCTGCCCATGACCGTGGACGCCGCCTATCTCGTCGTCGGCATCGGACTCCTCCTCGCCGTCGCCCTCCCCACCCTGCTGCAACGCTGGGCCTTCTCCGCGCCGATGGCGCTCGTCGCCACCGGACTCGCGGTCGGACTGTTGCCGCCGTTCCACGACGTGAGGGTCTCCCCGCTCGAGCACCCCACCCTCACCGAGCACGCCTCCGAACTCTGCATCATCGTCGCCCTCATGGGCGTCGGTCTCGCCCTCGACCGGCCCCTCGGACGCACCCGGGCCTCGTGGCGCGCCTGGCGGTCGACGTGGCGTCTCCTCCTCGTCGCGATGCCCTTGTGCATCGCCGCCGTCGCTTTCCTCGGCTGGTGGGTCATGGCGCTGCCGCCCGCCGCAGCGCTCCTCCTGGGATCCGCCCTCGCACCGACCGACCCCGTGCTCGCCGCCGACGTCCAGGTCTCCGGCCCCACCCTCGAGGAGGAGGAGCACATCGACGAGAACGACGACGTGCGCTTCGCCCTCACCTCGGAGGGCGGACTCAACGACGCGCTCGCGTTCCCGTTCGTCTACGCCGCGATGTTCCTCGCCTCCAAGGGGCCCGTCTCCGAGTGGTGGCTCGAGTGGTTGTCGTGGGAGCTCTTCGGCAAGGTGCTCATCGGCATCGCCACCGGGTACGTCGGCGGCATGCTCCTCGGCAAGCTCGCGTTCCGCGGGGAGCCGCGGGTCTTCCGCTTCGCCGAGCAGGGCGAGCCGCTCCTCGCCCTCGCCGGCACCCTCGCCGTGTACGGTCTCACCGAACTCGTCGGCGGATGGGGCTTCCTCGCCGTCTTCGTCGCGGCGATGCGTCTCCGGTCGGAGGAACGCCACGACGACTACCAGGGCGTCATGCACGAGCTCGTCGAGCGCCTCGAGTTGCTCCTCACCCTTCTCCTGCTCCTCGCGCTCGGGATCGCCCTCAGCGACGGCCTCCTCTCCCACCTCACGTGGCAGGGCGCCCTCGTCGCGGTGCTCCTCGTCTTCGTCGTCCGTCCCGTCACGGCGTGGCTCGCCCTCGGCCGGCAGAGTTCTGTCGACGCCGACGGCACGCAGAGTCTCGGGCCGCGTGAGCGACTCGTCACGGCCTTCTTCGGGGTGCGTGGCATCGGCTCGATCTACTACATCGCGTACGCGTTGCAGGAGGCGCACTTCCCGCAGGCCGAACTCCTGTGGTCGACGGTGGGATTCACGATCGTCCTGTCGGTCGTCGTCCACGGTGTCGCTGCCACCCCCGCGATGCGTTGGCTCGAGAAGGTGCGGGAGCGCACACCGGTTCCCACCGCCGCGTCGGCTCGGTGAAGAATGACGCCATGACCGACGTCCAGACGAACGCGGCGAAGATCCGCGCCCTCAACGAGACCATCCGTTACGCCATGTGGTCGGTGTTCCGGGTGTCCGACCCGCTGCCGGTCGACGAGGCCGACCGTGACCGCATGGTCGCCGACCTCGAGGCCTTCTGCGAGACCCTCCCGGAGACGGGGGTGACCCTGCGGGGCCTTTACGACATCGCCGGGTTCCGTGCCGACGCCGAGATCATGGTGTGGTGGCACGCCGAGGACCCCGAGGCGCTTCAGGCGGCCTACAAGGTGTTCCGACGCACGCAGGTCGGGCGCCACCTCACGCCCGTGTGGTCGCAGATGGCGCTCCACCGCCAGGCCGAGTTCAACAAGGGTCACGTGCCGGCGTTCATGAAGGAGGAGCGTGTCCGCGACTACGTGTGCGTGTACCCGTTCGTCCGCAGCTACGACTGGTACGTGCTGCCCGAGGAGGAGCGTCGCGAGATGCTCGCCGAGCACGGACGCATGGCGCGGCCGTACGCGGAGGTGCGGGCCAACACGATCCCGAGCTTCGCCCTCGGCGACTACGAGTGGATCCTCGCGTTCGAGTCCGACGACCTCCCGCAGATGGTCGACATGATGCGTGAGCTGCGCAGGTCCCGCGCCCGGCTGCACGTGCGCGAGGAGACGCCGTTCTACACCGGCCCCCGCGTCGACGCCGCGACCCTCGTCCACGGTCTTCCGTGACCGTCGATCCTCTCACCGCGTCGCTCCCCGACGAGTGACGCACGTGACGCACGAAGGCCTCCGGATCGAGTCGATCCGGAGGCCTTCGCCCGTGGTGAGGCGGGTCAGTCCTCGGTGAGGCGCATGCTGATCGAGTTGATGCAGTAGCGCTGGTCGGTGGGGGTGTCGTAGCCCTCGCCCTCGAAGACGTGCCCGAGGTGGGAGCCGCAGCGGGCGCACCGCACCTCGATGCGCTTCATGCCGAGGGAAGTGTCCTCGATGTACTCGACCCGGTCATCGGCGAGAGGGGCGTAGAAGCTCGGCCACCCGCAGTGGCTCTCGAACTTCGTGTCGCTGCGGAACAGTTCGGCACCGCAGGCGCGACACGAGTAGACGCCCTCCGTCGTCGTGTTCGTGTACTCCCCGATGCCGGGGCGCTCGGTGCCCGCCTGCCGCAGCACCTGGTACTCCGCGGGGGTGAGGAGTTCACGCCACTCGGCGTCGGTGCGCTGGACCTCGTACTTCTGCTCGCTCATGGACGGTTCAACAACGCGGGGGCCCGATCGGTTCCCACAGGGGTGCACCCGCCCGAGCGCGCCTGGACTCCGCGCGCATCCTCGACGCCGAGCCCGACCTCACGGTCGTGGCGCAGGTCGGCGGCGGGGCCGAGGCCGGCGAGCGCGTCACCGACGGGGACATCGACCTCGCGGTCCTCGACGTGTCGATACCCCGCATGACGGGCCGGCAGACCGCACGCGAGATCACCCGGCGCGGCCTGCCCACCGAGCTCCTCATGTTCTCGATGCACGACAACGAGCAGTACCTGTTCGAGGCGCTGGAGAACGGGGCGAGCGGCCACGTCCACAAGTCCGTCGCCGTCCGGAACCTCGTCGAGGCGTGTCGCTCCGCCCTGCGCGACGAGCCGTTCCTCTACGCCGCGAGGCCGGCCGGGCCGAGGTCGCCGATCTCGCCCACCAGGTCACGCACGGTGGCGGTCATCACTGCTCCGATCGGCCGGGGATGGATGCCGCTTCGAGCGTCCCCCGCCACGTGTCCTCGGCGCGTCGGTGCCGACACCCATACCGTCCCGGCGGACATCCATCACGCCCCCGCCACACCCCTGGGGTACGCCCCTGTGCGATGTGGGTGCCGGCACCGATACCGGTGAGCCGCCGCCGCGGGGAGACTGGACACCATCGAAGAGAAGGAGACGACATGACCGACCACATCGACACGAACGGTCGCGTCCTCGTGGGGTACGACGGCACATCGGCCGCCCACCACGCGGTCCTGTGGGCCGCCGAGGAGGCCGTGCACCGGCAGCAACCCCTCGTCGTCCTCATGGCACACGACATCTTGCCCACGGGGACGGTGAGGTCGGGCGCCGCTGCGGCCGCCTCGGTCGCGGTCCCCACCATCCAGGAGGCGGACCGTGCACGGCTCGACGCCCTCGAGGTCGAACTCGGCGGTTCCTGCCTCGACCTCGACATGAGCACCGAGTACGTCGTGGGACCCGCCGCACCCCACCTCCTCGCCCGCACCGCGGAGCCCGGGCTCGTCGTCCTCGGTGGACGCTCCCGTGGCCTCCTCGGCACCTCGATCCTCGGCGGGGTCGCGGACGCCGTCGTGACCGGGGCCCGGGGGCCCGTGGCGATCGTCCCCGAGTGCGACGCGGCGGGAGACACCGTCGTCGTCGGGATCGACGATGACGGCGCCTCGGCCGCTGCACTGCGCTACGCCTACGCCGAGGCGCAGGCGACGGGAACGTCCTTGGAGCTCCTCCACTGCGTCGACCTCCATCCCGAGGTCCCGACGACGAACGCGCTCGCGGTCGCGCCGCCGGCAGGGCAGGACGTCGTCGGCGTCGCGCGGGAGGACCTCCACGGCGTGGTTGCGACGGTGCGGAGGTGGGGCGACGTCGAGGTGACCGGCCGCGTGGAGCTCGCACCCTCGCATCGGGCACTCGTCGCTGCCTCGGGGGTTGCGCGTCTCGTCGTCGTGGGGACTCGAGGGCGGGGCAACCTCGCCGGTCTCGTCCTGGGGTCGACGAGTCGTCAGCTCGTCCGCAGTGCTCGCGGGCCCGTTGTCGTCGTCCCACCCGTCGAGGAGTGAGGCCCCCCGGGCGAGGTCATGCCGTGGGGGCGGCGGTCCGGCGTCGGCGGGCGGCGCGTCGCCACTCGCGGACGAGGACGCCCACCGTGACGAGGACGGAGACGACGGCGCCCACGCGCAGCCACGTCGGCCAGGTGGGCCAGGCCTGCAGGGCGAGCATCCAGACGGCGGCGAGGACGAGGGCGAGAACTCCCGCCATCCAGGTGGGGTCGCTCGATCGGACACGAGCGCGGACGACGTCTCGAACCCGGGGGTCCGGATCGGGGACTCCCCGACGGAGCGCGGCGTCCACCCGGTCGCGATCGTCGGGGGATAGCCGGTGGTAGCCGCCCAACCGGGTCTCCCGCCACGCGTTGACGCCCATGAGGACGGCGGCGAGGACGGTTCCGAGGAACAGCGCCCGGATCACGTCTCCCCAGGTCGGCACTCCGCCGTCCTCAGCAGGGCCGAGGTCGAGGAACACCCACACGAGCGTCAGCACCAGGCCCAGGGGCAACCGGTCGAGCAGCGCACGTCGCATGCGTGCAGTCAAGCACGCGTCCGAGTGCCGGGGCCGTGTTCTCGCCGTTGCGCCTCGCCGCCCGTACCCTTCGGGCATGAGCGAGGAGATCCTCACCCTGCCGGGGCGGGACGGGCAGGAACGGTCGGTGCGGTTGAGCAACCCCGACAAACCGGTCTGGCCGGCGACCGACGACGAACCCGCCATCACCAAGCGGGAACTCGCCGCGTACGTCGTCGCGGTGGGCGAGCCGCTGCTCCGTACGATCGCCGACCGGCCGGTCACCCTTCAACGGTTCCGCGGCGGCGTGACGGGGGAGGAGTTCTACAGCAAGAACCCGCCCAAGGGCGCCCCCGAGTGGGTGCGGACCGTGATGTGCACCTACCCCTCCGGGCGGCGACACCCCCAGCTCGTCGTCGACGAGATCGCGACCGCCGTGTGGGCCGTGCAGATGAGCACGGTGACGTTCCACCCGTGGCCCGTCCGCACCGAGGACACCGATCACGTCGACGAACTCCGCATCGACCTCGACCCGCAACCCGGCACCGGCTTCGACGAGGCGCGGGCCGCCGCACACGCACTCCGGGAACTCATGCTCGACCTCGACCTCACCCCGTGGGTGAAGACGAGCGGTCACCGTGGCCTCCACGTCTACTCGAGGGTGAGGCCCACGCACGAGTTCCTCGACGCCCGCCACGCGGCCATCGGCATCTGCCGGGAACTCGAACGTCGCCTTCCCGATCTCGTGACGACGGCCTGGTGGAAGGAGGAGCGCGGCGCGCGCATCTTCCTCGACTACAACCAGATGAACCGCGACCGCACCATCACGTCCGCGTACAGCCCCCGCCCCCTGCCGGGTGCGCCCGCGTCGATGCCCCTGCGCTGGGAGGAGCTGGACGCGGCGAGCCCCCGCGACTTCACCGTGCGCACCGTCCCCGGCCTCCTCGCCGAGCGTGGGGACGCCTGGGCGGGGATGGACGCGGCCGTCGGGGACCTCGTCGCCGCCCACGCGTTGTGGAAGGCCGACGTCGACCGCGGACTGCCCGAACTCAACTTCCCGCCCGACCACCCGAAGATGCCGGGCGAGCCGCCCCGGGTCGCCCCCAGCCGAAAGAACGCCGCGAACTGGAGCGAGGACGGCACGCGCCGTTCACCGCGGCGCCCGTGATCGGGCCGGCGCGGCGAGGGCTGCATGCCGCGGTGTCGGTGTGCCGTCCTCGTGACGAGATGCCGAGGGGGAGGTCGGTGCGTCGGGACCCTGCCCCGCCGGCCGTCTGCGTGCCCCGACGGGCTCGCGCGAAGACCCACCCCCGGGCGACGGTTCGCACGCACCGGTGACGTCCCGGCCCGCGAGGAGCGTCGCCGGTGTTCTTCTAGGCTGTGACCATGCCTGACACGATGCGTTTCCACTCCCGCAAGTGGGTCAAACCCGAGGATCTCAACGCCAACGGCACGCTGTTCGGCGGCAGCCTGCTGCGGTGGGTCGACGAGGAGGCCGCGATCTACGCGATCCTCCAGCTCGGCAACGAGCGCTGCGTGACCAAGTACATGTCGGAGATCGAGTTCGTCTCCTCCGCGTGGCAGGGCGACCTCATCGAGCTCGGCCTCATCCCCACGGAGTTCGGCCGCACGTCGCTCACGCTGCGTGCGCGGGTGCGCAACATGGTCACCCGCCACACGATCATCGACATCGAGCGCATCGTCATGGTGAGCCTCGACGACGAGGGGCGCCCCCAGCCCCACGGGTACGACCACATCACCTTCGACCGCGACCGGGTGCCGCAGCGGCACGCGCCGATCCCGCGTCCGCCGCTCGTCACCCCGGCGACGGGGCCGATCACCGACCTCGACTGACCCCTCGACCTCGACCGATCCCTCTCGGGGAGACGCCTCGACGGGCCCCGCACCCGGCCTCGTGCCGGTGCGGGGCCCGTCGTGTCGGTCTTGGAGTGGGGTTCCGCGTCACTCGTCGAGGACGGCGCCGAGGTCGTAGGCGGGGGCGACGTCGATCTGGGCGAGGGTGCACGATTCCGGGTCGCGGTCGGGGCGCCAGCGCAGGAACGTCACGGCATGACGGAACCGCTGCCCCTCGAGTTGGTCGAACGCCACCTCGACGACGCGCTCGGGTCGGAGCGGCACGTAGCCGACGTCCTTGTTGCCGGAGAACCGCGAACGGTCGGTCTCGGCGTGGACGACCCCGCCGTCCTCGTCGCGGAGGACGAGGGGCTCGAGCTCCTCGACGAGTTCGAGACGCCGCTTCGCCGTGAACGCCGCGATACCGCCGACACCGATGAGGTGCCCGTCGTCGGCGTAGAGCGAGAGGAGGAGCGACCCGACGCCCGCGCCCGACTTGTGCACCCGGTACCCGGTGACGACGGCCTCGGCGGTGCGCTTGTGCTTGACCTTGAGCATCGTGCGCCTGCCCGGCGTGTACGGCCCGGCGAGGGGTTTGGCGACGACGCCGTCGAGTCCCGCCCCCTCGAACCGGACGAACCACTCCTGTGCCTCCACCGCGTCCCGGGTCGCGCGGGTGAGGTGGAGGGGGCCGTCGTGGCCGCGCCCTGCGAGGGCGTCCTCGAGCCGCGCACGGCGCGGGGCGAACTCGACGTCGAGGAGCGACTCGTCGTCGAGGGCCACGAGGTCGAACGCGACGATCTCGGCCGGGGTCCGTTCCGCAAGCGTCGCGATGCGGGAGGCTGCGGGATGGATGCGCTGGGAGAGCGCGTCCCAGTCGAGCCGTTCGGCCCCGCGCCGACCCGACCGTACGACGATCTCCCCGTCGACGAGGCACCGGCGGGGGAGCACCTCGAGGAGCGGTTCGCGCAGCTCGGGGAAGTATCGGGTGAGGGTCTTCGAACCGCGGCTCGCGAGCTCGAGTTCGTCGCCGTCGCGGAGTACGAGGCACCGGAACCCGTCCCACTTGGGCTCGTACGCGAGCCCTCCCGCGACGGAGTCTGATTCGGGGACCTCGGCCACGGACTTGGCGAGCATCGGGGCGAGCGGCAGGGGGACGGGCAGATCCATGACGTCATTGTCGCCGCCCTCGGCGGCGGTGGTCGTCTCCCCGCCCCGTGTCGGGCGACGCGCCCGGTGTCCGCACGGACCACGCGGGTCCGCCTGTCGCACCGCGGTGTTCCCGCGCAGGTGGGTGGTGCCGGGATGTCACCATGGAGCGATGACGACCGACCGCACGACGTGGTGCCGGGCGAGCAGGATCGCCGTGGCCGGCGTCGGTGTGCTCGCCGGAGCCGGGATGGCCGCCTCCCTCGGCGTGGCCTGGTACTTCGCCCGCGTCCTCCTCACCCCGGAACGCGAGAAGCCCGACAACACCGTCGTCCTCGACGTCGACGAGGACGCCCGCACGATCACGCTGCGCCTCGACGCCGAGACCCGTGTCCGGGGCCGCTACGGCCTGTGGCTCGACGGAGGCCGCACCCACGTGCGCGTCGGCGACGTCCTCGACGTCGACGCGCGCCGACGCCGTGTCACCCGGGAGCTCCTCGCCGTCGACCTCGGGAGTCCGGCACCCGGGCCCGGGCGGTGGACGAGTCACATCTTCGTCGGCGACCCCGGTCTCTCCCTCGGCATCGCCGCCCGCGACGTCGTCGTCGAGGGGGAACTCGGACCCCTGCCCGCGTGGGTCGTCGACGCGCCGGCGGCCTCTCGCGCCGCCTCCGACGACGCCACGAACGCTGCCGGCGCGACTGAGACCACCGGCGGTGGGCCGAGGCGGTGGGCCGTGCTCGTCCACGGACGCGGGGCGATGCGCGAGGAGTGCCTGCGGGCCGTGCCCGTCCTTCACGAGCTCGGCATCACGTGCCTCGTGCCCTCCTACCGCAACGACTCCCTCGCACCGGCGAGCCCCGACGGGCTCATCGCCCTCGGACTCACCGAGTGGCGCGACGTCGACGCGTCCCTGCGGCACTGCCTCGCCGAGGGGGCGGAGGAGGTCCTCCTCGTCGGCTGGTCGATGGGCGGCGCGATCGTCCTCCAGACCCTGGCCCGCTCGGAGGTGCGCGACGCGGTCCCGGGCGTGGTCCTCGACGGCCCCGTCGTCGACTGGGTCGAGGTCATCGAGCACCAGGCGTCGATGCGGCGGCTGCCCCGCCTCCTCGGCCACCTCGTCCGGATCCTCCTCGGCGACCGGTGGGCCTCGCGTCTCCTCGTCGGCGCCGAACAGCCGGTCGACCTGGCACTCACCCGCTGGCAGGTCCGCGCCGACGAGCTCGACCGGCCCGTCCTCCTCATCCACTCGCGCGACGACGACGTCGTCCCCGTCGGCGCGTCGGCGGCGCTCGCCGAGCTGCGCCCGGACGTCGTCCGGTTCGAACCGTGGGACGATGCCCGCCACGTCAAGGAATGGAACGTCGACCCCGACCGCTGGAACGCCGTCGTCACCGACTTCGTCTCGACACTCCCCGCTCACCGACAGGAGCACACGCATGGGTAAGAAGAAGGACAAGCACTCCCGCGAGGACGAGAAGGATCTCGACGCCACCCGCCGGGCGTCTCGGGACGACGTCGACGAGAAGACCGCGAAGAAGACCGAGGGGAAGAGCGGCAAGAAGGCGGAGAAGAAGGCCCACAAGAAGGCGGAGAAGAAGCTCGAGAAGCAGCGCGAGAAGGCGAAGAAGGCGCTCGCGAACCTCGTCGAGGCGGCCGACCCGGTCGACGGCGCCCCCGAGAGCGTCGACGAGGCCGTCGAACAGGTCCTCGCGACGAACGCCCACGCCGTCGTCGCCGACGTGGCCGACTCCGTCGCGTCGACGTTCGTCGGGGCGCTCCGGGTCGGCCCCGACGTGCGTCTCGCCGACATCGACCCCTCCTCGACGCCGGGGTTCACCGGTGACCGGGACGACGCGGAGGCGCTCATGGCGGCCGCCGCCCCCGAGATCGCGGAGCTGCAGGAGCGGCTCTACGCGGAGTCTCGCGACGGTGAGGGCCGGTCGGTCCTCCTCGTCGTCCAGGGTCTCGACACCGCCGGCAAGGGCGGCATCATGCGGCACGTCGTCGGGCTCCTCGACCCGCAGGGTGTGGCGATCCACGCGTTCAAGCAACCGACGGCCGAGGAGCGCCGGCGCCCGTTCCTCTGGCGCATCCGCCGGGCGCTCCCCGAGCCGGGGATGATCGGTGTGTTCGACCGCTCCCACTACGAGGACGTGCTCGTCGCCCGAGTCGACAACCTCGTCCCCGCCTCGACGTGGCGTCGCCGCTACGGACAGATCCGTACGTTCGAGAACTCCCTCACCGCCTCGGGCACGACCCTCGTCAAGGTGATGCTCCACATCGGCAAGGAGGAGCAGGGTGAACGCCTCGCCGAGCGGCTCGCGCGGCCCGACAAGCACTGGAAGTTCAACCCCGGCGACATCGACACCCGTCGGAAGTGGGAGGCGTACGAGGAGGCCTACGACGAGGCGCTCGCGAAGACGTCGACCGACGAGGCGCCCTGGTACGTCGTCCCGGCGAACCACAAGTGGTACGCCCGCCTCGCCGTCCAGCAGCTCCTCCTCGACGCGCTGCGCCGTCTCGACCCGCAGTGGCCCGCAGCGACGTTCGACGTCGAGGAGCAGAAGGCCCGCCTGGCCGACTCCTGAGCCACCGGGCACGGCGCCACCGCACTGCGGCTCCCTGCACACGGCGGCGCCCCGCACCCCGGCGAGGGGATGCGGGGCGCCGTCGGCGTCTGCGCGGTCAGAGCGTCTCGCCGTGCTCCTTCGCCCGGGCGGCACGCTCGGCTGCCTTCTCGACGAGCTCGGGGGAGCGCTCGACGCGGCCCGACGCCGCGGCCTGCGCCATCATGCCCGCGGCCTCGCGACGCGCCTCGGCGGCGTCGATCTCGAGCTGGTCGGGCTGGATGTCGCGGCTCTGGAGGATCACCATCGACCTCGCCTCGAGGGTGAGGGTCTCGCCGGAGGCGTGGGCCTCGACGGTCGGCTGCGGGATGCCCGTGGGGAGAGCGGTGTCGACCACCGGCACCCACTCGACGCCGTCGATGACGGACGCCACGACGAAGTCGAGGGGCTCGTGGTGGGCGTTGAACATGAGGACGAAGCTGTCGTCGCGGATGCGCTGCCCGAGGGGTCCCGGCTCGAGGATCGCGTCGCCGTTGAGGAGGACGGAGAGCGTGCGGGCGTAGCCGGTCTGCCAGTCCTCCTCGGTCATCTCCTCGCCGCTCGTCGCGAACCACACGATGTCACCGAGCGTCGACTGGCCACCGTGGTCGGCGCTGCCCTCGAAGAAGCGCCGGCGACGGAACACGGGGTGTTCGAGACGCAGGTTGACGACGTATTTGGCGAAGTCGAACAGCGCGTGCTGCTCCTGGCCGAGGTCCCAGTTGATCCAGGCGATCTCGTTGTCCTGGCAGTAGACGTTGTTGTTGCCGCCCTGGGTACGGCCGACCTCGTCACCGTGGGCGATCATCGGCACGCCCTGGCTCACGAGGAGGGTCGTGAGGAAGTTGCGGATCTGCCGCAGGCGCAACGCGCGGATCTCCGGGTCGTCGGTGGGGCCCTCGACGCCGCAGTTCCACGAACGGTTGTGGCTCTCGCCGTCGTTGCCGTCCTCGCCGTTGGCGAGGTTGTGCTTGTCGTTGTATGTGACGAGGTCGCGGAGGGTGAACCCGTCGTGGGCGATGATGAAGTTCACCGAGGCGATGGGTCGACGACCCGAGTGCTCGTAGAGGTCCGAGGAGCCGGTGAGTCGCGAGGCGAACTCCGAGAGGCCCGCCGCCTCGCCGCGCCAGTAGTCGCGGACGGTGTCGCGGTAGCGGCCGTTCCATTCCGTCCACAGTGGTGGGAAGTTGCCGACCTGGTAGCCGCCGTCGCCGAGGTCCCACGGCTCCGCGATGAGCTTGACCTGGGAGATCACCGGGTCCTGCTGGATGATGTCGAAGAACGCGCTGAGGCGGTCGACCTCGTGGAACTGACGCGCGAGGGTGGCGGCGAGGTCGAACCGGAAACCGTCGACGCGCATCTCGGTGACCCAGTACCGCAGGCTGTCCATGATGAGCTGGAGCACGTGCGGGTGACGCATGAGCAGGCTGTTGCCGGTGCCCGTCGTGTCGTAGTAATGCTCCTTGTTGTCGTCGACGAGGCGGTAGTACGCCGTGTTGTCGATGCCGCGGAAGCACAGGGTGGGGCCGAACTCGTTGCCCTCGGCGGTGTGGTTGTAGACGACGTCGAGGATGACCTCGATGTTCGCCTCGTGGAGCGTCTTCACCATCGACTTGAACTCGGTGACCTGCTGGCCGTCGGTGCCGTGCGCGGCGTACTCGTTGTGCGGCGCGAGGAACCCGATCGTGTTGTACCCCCAGTAGTTGCGCAGGCCCTTCTCCTGGAGGTGGGTGTCCTGCACGAACTGGTGCACCGGGAGCAGCTCGATCGCGGTGACGCCGAGCTCGGTGAGGTGATCGATGATCGCCGGGTGTGCGATCGCCGCATACGTGCCGCGGATCTCCTCGGGGATGTCGGGGTGCGTCATCGTGAGGCCCTTGACGTGCGCCTCGTAGATCACCGTGTCGTGGTATTCGTGACGCGGCGGGCGGTCGTGGCCCCAGTCGAAGAACGGGTTGACGACGACCGAGAGCATCGTGTGTCCGAGGGAGTCGGTCTCGTTGTAGGAGTTGACGTCCCCGAAGTTGTACGAGAACAGCGCCTCGTCGCCGGTGACCTGGCCGTCGATGGCCTTGGCGTAGGGGTCGAGGAGCAGCTTGTTCGGGTTGCAACGGTGCCCCTGGGCGGGGTCGTAGGGCCCGTGAACGCGGTAGCCGTAGCGCTGGCCGGGCTGGAGGTTGGGCACGTACCCGTGCCACACGTACCCGTCGACCTCGGTGAGTTCGAGCCGGGTCTCGGTGCCGTCCTCGCTGACGAGGCACAGTTCCACGCGCTCGGCGATCTCGGAGAACAGGGCGAAGTTCACGCCGGAGCCGTCGTAGGTGGCTCCGAGGGGGTACGCGTTTCCTGGCCAGATGTCCATAGGTCCGTCTTAGCTCTTCCGTGTCGTCCGTAGTTGCGGCGAGGTGCCGCAACGCGAGCGATTCACCCGCTGTCTCGGGGGATTCGCGGATCGGTCCCGGGCGGGGCCGGATGAACGGTAGCCCGTCGCGCGGCGTGGGGTCCCATGGGCGTACGCGCGGCGGGTGTTTCGGCGGGCGCAGCCGGGGCGGGGCGGGGCGTGCGACGGCGGGCGCCCGGGTGATCCATGAGCAGTGTGCCCCACGTCGTCCCCGCCTGCGCGCAGGCAGGCCGTGTGCGAGACGGGCCCGAGGGGAGCGGGGGGCCCGCAGCGGGCCGTCGACGGAGGAGGTGCGGAGGTGCGGAGGCGCGACGGCCGGGGACGGGAGGTGGGCGGACGTGATGCCGGAGTGCGAACCGGGGCGCCTGCGCCGAGGGAGATGGGATGCCGGCAGGGGAACGGCGGGGTGGTGCGCGTGTACCGGGACATGGAGATGTCGGTCCCGGCGGAGTGGTCTCGGGTTGGTGTCGGAGGGCTGCCGCCGACCGTCACGGCCTCCGCGTGATCTCCGTCCCCGGACTCTCCCTGGAGCATCCGCGCAGTTCAGAGGCTCTCTGCGTGGCTCTGACGCGGCCAGGTGAGGCGGCCCTCCGAGGCTCGGTTGGACTCCGGCGCCCGGAATCGGTTACTGTCTTCCAGCACGCCGCGGGAAGCCGAAAAGGCCGAAAGGTCCAACGGAATCACGCGACTGGCTTGCGGACGTAGCTCAGTTGGTAGAGCATCACCTTGCCAAGGTGAGGGTCGCGGGTTCGAGTCCCGTCGTCCGCTCGGAGGATCGCCTCCCTCGGAAGGCAGTCGTTCTGCCTTCGTGGTGGAGTGGCCGAGAGGCGAGGCAACGGCCTGCAAAGCCGTGTACACGGGTTCAAATCCCGTCTCCACCTCACAGAAACGCTTCTGGCGTTTCGACGGGCGATTGGCGCAGCGGTAGCGCGCTTCCTTGACACGGAAGAGGTCACTGGTTCAAACCCAGTATCGCCCACCACGAAGAAGAGTCCTTGACGCCTCGCCGTCGGGGACTCTTCGTGTGTCCGCCCCCGGTTCTGTCGTCGTTCTCGGGGGTCCGACTCACCGCGGAGCTCGGCCGTGCCCGGGGCCCAGGCCCTTCCTGCCGTGCCCGCGTCGGGCTCCACCCGTCCCGGACGATCGTTTTGCGCACGGGCCTCACGGTCGCGGCGCTGCGGTCGACAAGAGGAGGACGGGCTCCCCCCGAGTCGTCCCTGCCGAACCACCACCCCCCCAGGAGTGCATCCCTCATGAGCGTCATGGCGACGGCCGGAACGCGCCTCTACAGCGTTCTGCTCACCTCGCACGACGGCCGCCCCGGCACGTGGCTGACCGTCGCGGCCGACGACCTCGTCGACGCGATGCGTCGCGCCCGCGAGGACGCGTGGTGGGGGGAGGCCGCGCCGGGCCGGGAGCCCGTCCGGCAGGTGTCCGCCGTCGAGTGTCTGGGCCTGGCCTGGCACTGACCGGCCACGTCCGGGACCCCGCCCCGGCTCGCGCAACGCCACGGGAACGCGTCGTGGGCCTGCGTCGTTGAGGATGAGGACGTTCCCGTACGACGAGCCGACGACAGGGGGTGCCGTGACCGCCGCTGACACGACGCAGGAGGACGCCGCGCGCGACGACGACGGACACGGTGGCGCCCACCGGCTGTCGCGACCCCGCGACTGGGCATGGCGGCGCCGTATCCGGGCGAACCGGCAGACGTACCAGGTGTATCGGGCCATCGTCGCGACCATCGGCTTCGTCGTGGTCGCGGGCGGTCTCGTCGCCGTCCCGTTCCCTGGGCCTGGGTGGCTCATCGTGTTCATCGGCGTGAGCATCTGGGCCTCGGAGTTCCACTGGGCGCGTCGGCTGCACGAGTACGGCATGCGCAAGCTCCGCGAGTGGAACCGCTGGGTGATGAGTCGGCACCTCGCCGTCCGTGGGGGGATCGCCCTGCTCACCTGCCTGTTCGTCAACACGATCGTGTGGGTGACGCTCAAGATGTCCGGGGTGCCCTCGTGGGTGCCCGATCCGGCCGAGGCGTTCCTCCACACCCACCTCGCCCTGTGAGGTCCGCCGCCCGGCGTGCTCGATCGGGCGTCGACTTGGTACGTGCGTCAGGTTGCCGGTAGGGTGGGCGCTCGGCTCGCCGCACGCGATCCGTCGGACGTATAGCTCAGTTGGTTAGAGCGTTCGCTTCACACGCGAGAGGTCGCAGGTTCGAGTCCTGCTACGTCCACATCACGCACAAGGCTCGAACCCTTGCCAACGGAAACGTTGGTCGAGGTTCGGGCCTTGTGTTCGTCTGCGGCCCAGGTCAGGGCGTTCGCGTTGACCTGCGGATCGAGGAGCATCTCGAACGGCCGGTTGTGCTCGACGCGCAGCTCGTTGTCCTCATCGATGAAGACCTTGGTGAAGAACGCCTGGTTGCACAGCCGCCGGTTGGTGTCGTCGCACCTGCGGTAGATATCGGCGCAGTTCGCGAGCAGGCCGAGCGCGTCGTCGAGGTGGGCGCGGGCGTCGGCGTAGTCGCCGAAGTGGGCGTCGATGCGGCGGGTCACCTGGTCGAGTTCGGCGACGATGCGGTCCTGCTCGCGCTTGAGCACGGAGAGAGGGATCGCGTCTGCGTAGTGCGCCTGCATGAGCCGGTCCTGCTCGCCTTCGAGCCGGTCGCGGTTGGTAGTGAGGCGTTCCAGTTCCTCGGTTTCGGCGGCCATGAGCCGGTCGAACTCGTGGTGGAGCATGCCCGCGAGCGCGTCCTGCTGGGCGGGCGTGATCTGGACGCGGGTGTAGTAGTCCTCGACGAGCTTCTCGACGTCTTCGATGAGCATCGCCTGGCGTGTGCAGTCGGTGCGCTTGGAGTGCCGACCGGAGCACACGAAGTAGCAGTAGACGTTGCCGTGGCGGTTTTTCGCGTTGGAGACGATGAGCCGGGAGCCGCACTGGCCGCAGTGGATGGTGCCTTTGAGGTAGTGGCCGTGGACTTGGGTTGCCTCGACGGCGCACTGGTGCGCGGTGAGCACGGACTGGACCTGGTACCAGACCTCGGCGGGCACGAGCGCCGGGTGGTTGCCCTTGTAGCGGGTTGGATCGCCCCGGGTTCAGTGGAGAGCGGGTTGTGCCGCCCCGGCGGGTGCCGGGGCGCTGGCGTGTTCAGCGTAGAACAGGTCTTCGTACTCGATGGGTGGGATGTCGCCGCAGTGTGAGTGAAGGCGGTCGTTGTTGTACCAGTCGACCCACTCCATGGTGGCGAGTTCGACGGCATCCAGACCGCTCCACGGCCCACGTTTCCAGATGAGTTCCTTCTTGTAGATTTTGTTCAACGCCTCGGCAGCGGCATTGTCGTAGGAATCACCGGTCGATCCGACCGAGGGTTCGATTCCGGACTCAAGGAGGG
>NZ_BAFE01000090.1 GCF_000247995.1 Mobilicoccus pelagius NBRC 104925 | reverse complement strand
TTTGGCGGGGCTGGCGATGGGGCCGGCTGGAGCGGTCGAGCATCCCGGCGCGGCCTTCGTCAGCGTAGCGGCGGGCCCATTTCGCTGCGGTCTTCCACGACACGTCGAAACGTTCAGCAGCCCGGGCGACGGGCCACCCCCGATCGACGACGAGGACTGCCAGGCGCAGCCGCGCGCGTGGAGTCAAAGCAGCGTTGGCGTGGGTAGCGTGGGACACGAAGACCTCCTGGACACGGGGCGGAACCGTCAGACAGCTCCACTCCACACCGGGAGGTCTTCGCCTGTCACCAGATCAAATGGTCACGTCGCAACGACTCGACCAACGTCTCTGGGCATCACACCTAGGTGTACTGACCGGAGACGTTGATCGAAGCGGCGGTTGAGCTGCTGGATGGGCAATTTGAGTCTTGGCCTGAGAGCGCATTGACCAGTTTCGTCATCGCGGATTGGGCTGGTTCGCTCACTGTCGGCCCGACTGCGGCCAAGCTGCTGATCAGTGCTGCGATTTCGGG
>NZ_BAFE01000091.1 GCF_000247995.1 Mobilicoccus pelagius NBRC 104925 | reverse complement strand
AAGGAGCTTGTCTCCCGAACAGCGCCGAATCGTCGAGGAGGAGCTGGACGCCCAATTTGATGCAGCTGAGCATGCCGCCGTCGGTGAGTTCGTTTCGCCGCTCCTTCGCACGGCCACGCTTCGCCTCGGACGGTGAGGGAACCGGCACCGCAAGAGTGTCGGCTCCCTCACCGTTCGGTGTGGCGGCTCAGACGTCGATGACGCCCAGGAGCATGCGCACCTCACCGGCGGTGATGACCGAGCCGGTGGCGACGACTCCCCCGGCCACGCCGCCGCTGTCGCCGGAGTCGGCGAGGCCGGCGGCGACGTCGAGGGCATCGGGAAGGTCGCGGACGACGGTGACGCGGTCCTCGCCGAACACCTCGCGGGCGAGCTCCCCGAGGCGGGCCGGGGGCATGCAGCGCGGGGAGGTGTTGCGGGTGACGACGACCTCGTCGAAGACCGACTCCAGCTCCTCGAGGATGCCGTCGACGTCCTTGTCGGCCATGCACGCCATGACGCCGACGACCCGCCCGAACGTGAACGAGTCCCGAAGCGCCGCAGCGAGACTGCGTGCTCCGGCCGGGTTGTGCGCCGAGTCGACGAGGACGGTCGGCGAGCGCCGCACGATCTCCAGGCGCCCGGGCGAGGACACCCGGGCGAACGCCGCCCGCACGAGTTCGGGGTCGAGGGCCTCCGTGCCGCCGCCGAGGAACTCCTCCATCGCCGCGAGCGCGAGGAGCGCGTTGTGCGCCTGGTGCTCGCCGTGGAGCGGGATGAGCACGTCGGGGTACTCCCGCGTGATGCCCTGCAGGGTGACGAGCTGACCACCGACCGCGAGTTCCCGTGAGACGACCTCGATCTCGCGGCCCTCGTAGGCCGCGGTGAGGTCGAGCTCCTCGACGCGCGCGTCGATGACCTCGGCCGCGTCGGGCTCCTGCGCCGACACGACCGCGAGGCAGCCCGGCTTGAGGATGCCCGCCTTGTTATCGGCGATCGAGGCGAGGTCGTCGCCGAGGTAGGCCTGGTGGTCGTAGGAGATCGGCGTGATGACGCAGACGGTGCCGTCGGCGGCGTTCGTCGCGTCCCACGTGCCACCGAGGCCGACCTCGACGATCATCACGTCGACGGGCGCATCGGCGAACGCCGCGAACGCCATGACGACGAGCACCTCGAAGAACGACAGCCGCGGCCCACCGGCGGCCTGCGACGAGGCGTCGACCATCTCCACGTACGGGAGCACGTCGTCGTACGTCTCGACGAACCGTCGCGCGTCGATCGGCCTGCCGGAGAGGACGATCCGTTCGGTGATGTCGTGCAGGTGCGGGGAGGTGAACCGGCCGGTCGACAGGCCCGCCTCCATCGCGAGGGCCTCGACCATGCGGGCCGTCGTCGTCTTGCCGTTGGTGCCGGCGATGTGGACGATCGGCGCGGTCGTCTGCGGCGAGCCGAGGAGGTCGAGGACCTCCCGCACCCGGTCGAGGGTGGGGTCGATGTCGTTCTCCGGGGCGCGATCGAGGATCGCCTCTTCCACCTCGCGCATCCGGCGTCGCAGGTCGAGGTTCTCGGCGGCCTCGCGGCGCGCGTCGTGGTCGGTCATCGCATGTCCTTCCGTTCGAGGTCCCGCCGCATCCACACGAGGTCGGGCAGTCCGTTCTGCTCCTCGCGGGAGTCGTGGACGAACCCGTGGGCGAGGGCGAACGCCTCCGCGTGGTCGTTCCCGGCGGTGAAGGAGAGGTAGACGGCATCGTGGCCGAGGGCGCGTTCCTCCACCGCGGCGAGCAGCCGCCCGCCGATGCCGTGCCCCTGGGCGTCGGGGTGGACGTAGATCTTCCACACGATGAACCGGCCGTCGCTCGCCCCGTAGGAGAGCATCCCGACGATCTCACCGTCGCGGTCGGCGACGAGCGTGCGCCCGGCCCGGATGGACGGCACGTTGGCCGCGGGTGTCCACCACTTGTCGATGAACAGTTCGACGAGCTCCGGCGGGTAGAGCGACTGGTACGTGCGGTGCCAGGCGGCGCGGCCGACGGCGACGACCCCTTCGAGGTCGTTGCCGTCGGCGGGCCGTACGACGACCGGGCCGACGTCGTCGTGAAGGGGGGCGTCCACCTCGGGGGTCATCGCTTCGCCAGCACGATGCGGACGGGTAGGCCGTCGCCGACCGTCGTCTCGACGCCCTGGCCGGGCAGGAGCGTGAGGTCGGCGGCGGAGCCGAACTGGGTGGCGAGCGTCTCGCCGACGATGAGGCCCTGGTGCGCGACGGTGGCCTCCCACACGGCCTGGTCACCGAGCACGGTGAGGCTGATGCGGTCGGACACCTCGAGGCCCGCGTCGCGGCGGGCCTGCTGCACGGCGCGGACGACGTCGCGGGCGAGGCCCTCGCTCGCGAGCTCCGGCGTCACCTCGGTGTCGAGGACGACGAACCCGCCACCGGGGAGTACGGCGGTCGTGTGCGTCTCGGCGCGGCCGGAGTCGGCGACGACGGTCTCGAGGGAGTACTCGCTCTCCTCGAGCGGCACCCCGCCGGAGACGACGGCGCCGGACTCGTCGACCGACCAGTCGCCGCTCTTGCTGCCCTTGATCGCCTGCTGCACCTGCTTGCCGAGGCGCGGCCCGGCGGCGCGGGCGTTGACGGTGAGGCGCTGCTCGACGCCGAAGTCCGCGGAGTCGGCTCCGGTGAGGTCGACGACGTCGACGCGCTTGACGTTGAGTTCGTCGGCGACGATCGACGTGAACCCGGAGAGTGCGTCGGCGCCGTCGGTGACGACGACGAGCTCCGACAGCGGCAGGCGCGTGCGCAGCCCGGCGGCCTTGCGGAGGCTGGACCCGACGGAGCAGACCTCGCGCGCCCGGTCCATCGCCGCGACGAGCTCGGGGTCGGCCGGCAGGTCGGAGGCGTCGGGCCAGTCGGTGAGGTGCACCGAGCGGCCGCCGGTGAGGCCACGCCAGATCTCCTCGGTGACCAGCGGCATGAGCGGCGCCGCCAGACGGCAGAGGACCTCAAGGGTCGTGTAGAGCGTGTCGAACGCCTGCGAGGCCGCCTCGGCGGAGTCGCCCGCGGTGTCCCAGAACCGGTCGCGGCTGCGGCGCACGTACCAGTTCGTGAGGACGTCGACGAAGGAGCGCACGAGGTCGCACGCACGGGCGATGTCGTCACCGTCGAGGGCGACGGTGACGACATCGACGAGGTCGTGGAGCTTGGCGAGGAGGTACCGGTCGAGCACGTCGGTGGAGCGCGTGGACCACTGCGCCGTGTACCCGCGGCCACCGTCGACGGCGTTGGCGTACAGGCTGAAGAAGTACCACGTGTTCCACAGCGGCAGCATCGCCTGACGCACACCCTCGCGGATGCCCTGCTCGGTGACGACGAGGTTGCCGCCGCGCAGGATCGGGCTCGACATGAGGAACCACCGCATGGCGTCGGCGCCGTCGCGGTCGAACACCTCGCTCACGTCGGGGTAGTTGCGCAGCGACTTGCTCATCTTCTGGCCGTCGTTGCCCAGCACGATGCCGTGCGAGAGGCACGTGCGGAACGCGGGCCGGTCGAACAGGGCCGTCGCCATGATGTGCATCGTGTAGAACCAGCCGCGGGTCTGTCCGATGTACTCGACGATGAAGTCGCCCGGGAAGTGGTGCTCGAACCACTCGGCGTTCTCGAACGGGTAGTGCACCTGCGCGAAGCTCATCGAGCCGGACTCGAACCAGCAGTCGAGGACGTCGGTGACGCGCCGCATCGTCGCCGTGCCCGTCGGGTCGTCGGGGTTCGGGCGGGTGAGCGCGTCGACGTAGGGGCGATGTAGGTTGGTGACCTTCGCGCCGAAGTCGCGTTCGAGCTCCTCGAAGCTTCCGTAGACGTCGACGCGCGGGTAGGCCGGGTCGTCGGACTTCCACACCGGGATCGGGCTGCCCCAGAACCGGTTACGGCTGATCGACCAGTCGCGCGTGTTCTCGAGCCACTTGCCGAACTGGCCGTGCTTGATGTGCTCGGGGACCCAGGTGATCTCCTCGTTGAGCTCGAGCATGCGGTCGCGGATCTTGGTCGTCGCGACGAACCAGCTGCTCACGCCCTTGTAGATCAGCGGCTGCCGGCACCGCCAGCAGTGCGGGTAGGAGTGGGTGTAGGACTCGCGACGCAGCATCACGGTGCCGTGGGTCGTGGAGCCCACCTCGGCCGCCACGCCGTCCGCGTCGAGTCGTGTGCGGGCCTTGAGGTGGTCGAGCACCGCGCCGTTGGCGTCGAAGACGAGCATCCCGGCGTACTCGTCCACCGGGGCGGTGAACCGGCCGTCGATCCCGACGGGCATGACCGCCTCGATGCCCTCGCGGTCGGTGACCACCTTGTCGTCCTCACCGAACGCGCCGGCGGTGTGCACGAGGCCCGTACCGTCGGTCGTCGTGACGAACTCCGCGGGTACGAGGCGGAACGCGTTCTCGTGGCCCACGTAGTAGCCGAACGGCGGCGTGTACTCGTACCCGACGAGGTCGGAGCCCTTGTACCGCGCGACGATGCGCGACTCCACGTCGCCCTTGGACTCCCCCGTGAGCTCCTTGGCGTACGCCTGCGCGCGCTCTGCACCGAAGAGGTAGCGCTCCGGGCTGCCGGTGGGAACGTCGGACTCGACGACGACGTAGTCGAGGTCGGGGCCGACCATGATCGCGAGGTTGCTCGGCAGGGTCCACGGCGTCGTCGTCCAGATCGTCGCGAGCGTCCCGGTGAGCCCGAGCGGGTCGACGCCGTCGGTCTTCGTGCCCAGGCGCAGGCCCACGGTGACCGCAGGGTCGTTGCGGTCCTGGTAGACGTCGTCGTCCATGCGCAGTTCGTGGTTGGACAGGGGCGTCTCGTCGTTCCAGCAGTACGGCAGCACGCGGAAGCCCTCGTAGGCGAGGCCCTTCTCGTAGAGCTGCTTGAACGCCCAGATGACGCTCTCCATGTACTCCGGCTCGAGCGTCTTGTAGTCGTTGTCGAAGTCGACCCAGCGGGCCTGGCGGGTGACGTAGTCGCGCCATTCGTCGGTGTAGCGCAGCACGGAGTCGCGGCACGCCTCGTTGAACTTGGCGATGCCGAGCTCGCGGATCTCGTCGGTCGTCTTGATGCCGAGCTGCTTCATCGACTCCAGCTCGGCGGGGAGGCCGTGGGTGTCCCACCCGAACCGGCGCTCGACCCGCTTGCCGCGCATCGTCTGGTAACGCGGCACGACGTCCTTGACGTAGCCGGTGAGCAGGTGCCCGTAGTGGGGCAGACCGTTGGCGAAGGGCGGGCCGTCGTAGAAGACGAACTCGTTCGCGCCGTTCTCGCCCGCCTCGCGGTTCTCCACCGAGGCGCGGAACGTGTCGTCCTCGGCCCAGTAGGACAAGACGCGGCGCTCCAGCTCGGGGAAGGACGGGGAGGCGGGAACTCCGAACGCCGCACCCGCGCCCTCGCGCGTGGGGCCGGTGACCGTCTGGGGGTAGCTCATCGCCGGGTGGTACCTCTCGTCGTGGATCGGAAAGCCTGATCTCACGAGGACGAGACCACCGGCGCGGCCGGTCTCCCGCGGTACCACCTCGCTTGCCGCCCGCCCCGGAGGGACGGACGACCGCTCGTCGTCGGCTGTGACGGGCCGTACCCGTCCGGTTCTACTGAGCTGCCCCGGTGCACGCACCGTGGAGACCGTTCTTCCGGAGGCTCGCCGCTGATGACGGCTCGAACGCCTGTGACCCCCATCCTACGGGGCGACGCAAGCCCCCTCGACGTCCGCCGGGGGCGGGTCGCCATAGTGGACGGATGATCGACCTGCCTTCCGCCCTCCCCCGGATCACCGACCCCGACGTCAAGCGCACCTACGGCGTCGACGCGAGCTTCGGCGCGACACCGCCCGAGGACTTCGAGGTCGTCCGCGCCCGCGACACGGCCGATGTCGTCGAGGCGATGACGTACGCGCAGGCGCACCGCATCCCCGTCGTGCCGCAGGGCGCCCGCACCGGTCTCAACGGCGCGGCCGTCGCCTCGGAGGGATGCCTCGTCCTCAACACCGAGCGCCTGAACACCATCGAGACCGTCGACCCCGTCGAGGGACTCGCCGTCGTCGGGCCCGGCGTCGTCACGGAGGAGCTCAAGAAGGCCGTGCGCGTCGAGGGCATGTCCTACCCGCCCGACCCCGCCTCCGCGGCGTCGTCGACGATCGGCGGCAACGTCGCGACGAACGCCGGTGGCCTGTGCTGCATCAAGTACGGCGTCACCGCCGACTACATCCGTGGGCTGCAGGTCGTCCTCCCCGGCGGGGAGGTCGTCACGACCGGGCGGCGCACCGCCAAGTCCAGCGCCGGACTCGACCTCACCGGCCTCTTCCTCGCCTCCGAGGGCACCCTCGGCGTCATCACCGAGGTCGTCACGCGCCTCGTGCCCGCCCCGGAGGACCCCCTCACCGCCCTCGCGACGTTCGACTCCCTCACCGCCGCGGCCGAGGCGATCGTCGCCCTGCGCCGCGACCCCCAGCCGCCGAGCCTCCTGGAGTTCCTCGACGACCTCTCCATCGCCGCCGTCCAGGACCTCGCCGACTACGGCTTCCCGCAGGGGTGCGCCGCGGCGCTCCTCGTCCAGTCCGACCGGCCCGGCCACGTCGAGGAGGACACCCGCCGCTACGCCGACATCATGACCACCCACGGCGCCACCGACGTCGCCCTCGCCGACGACGCGCAGGAGGCCGACGCCCTCCTCGCAGGCCGCCGCGCCCTCAACGCCGCCCTCGAGGCGAAGGGACCGAACCTCGTCGAGGACATGTGCGTCCCCATCCGCGCCCTCCCCCGCCTCGTCGAGGAGGGCCGCACCCTCTGCGCGAGGCACGATGTCGAGGTGACGATGTCCGGCCACGGCGGCGACGGCAACCTCCACCCCTCGATCTACTTCGACCCCACCGAGCCCGACAGCCGCGCCCGCGGGTTCGCCGCGTTCGCCGACCTCGCCCAGCTCGCGATCGACCTCGGCGGGACCATCTCCGGCGAGCACGGCATCGGCACGATCAAGGCCCCCTACCTCCGCCGACAGGTCGGCGACGCCGCCCTGGCGCGGATGCGGGCGATCAAGGCCGTGTTCGACCCCCATGGCATCTGCAACCCCGGCACCTCCTACACCGCCTGAGCGCGTCGAGGTTCCGGGGTCACCGGACGCCGGCTCCTCCGGCGCGAGAGGATGGCGCGCACAGACATCGAACGCTACAGGAGGCCGCGATGGACCCGACCCAAGCCCGTGAGTACGCCGAGAAGGCCATGCCGCAGGTGATCGACGACCTGCGCACCCTCGTCGGACACAGCTCGATCGCCTTCCCCGGGTTCCCCGAGGGGCCGATGAAGGCCATCGCCGAGGAACTCCTCGGCATGTTCCGCCGCGCCGGCGTCGAAGGGGTTCGTCTCCTCGACCTCGGCGACGACGCCTACCCGGCGGTCTTCGCGGAGATCCCCGGCCCCGAGGGCTCCCCCGTCGTCACGATGTACGCCCACTACGACGTGCAGCCCGCCGCCGAGAGCCAGGGCTGGTCCACCGACCCGTGGACCCTCACGCAGAAGGAGGACGGCCGCCTCTACGGCCGCGGCGCCGCCGACGACAAGTCCGGCGTCGTCGCCCACATCGCGACCCTCGCCGCGTTCAACGGCAAGCCGCCCGTCACCGTGCGCCTCGTCGTCGAGGGCGAGGAGGAGACCGGCAGCCACATCGAGGCCTACGTCGAGGAGCACGCCGAGGACTTCCGTTCCGACGTGTTCGTCGTCGCGGACTCGGGCAACCAGCGCGTCGGCGCCCCCGCCCTCACGACCGGTCTGCGCGGCGACGTCACCGTCACCGTGAAGATCCGCACGATCGAGTCCGCCGTCCACTCCGGCCTCTTCGGCGGTGCGGCCCCCGACGCCCTCGTCGCGATGATCCAGCTCCTCGGGTCGATGTACGACGAGACCGGAGCCACCGTCATCGAGGGTCTCGACTCCTACGAGTGGCCGGACGGGGAGGACATCGACGAGGCCGGGTTCCGCGAGAGCGCGGGCGTCCTCGACGGTGTCGAGCTCACCGGTTCCGGGCACCTCGCGAGCCGCATGTGGAGCCGTCCCGCCGCCACCGTCATCGGCATCGACGCCCCGCCGGTCGCAGGCGCCTCGAACGTCGTCATCCCCGAGGCGACGGCCCGCGTGAGCGTCCGCATCGTGCCGGGCAGCGACCCCAAGGCACAGCTCGAGGCCATCGAGAAGCACCTGCGTGCGCACGCGCCGCGCGGCGTCCAGATGGAGATCTCCGACCTCAAGCTCTTCGGCGCGTGGAAGGCCCCCGAGGGCGGTCCCGTCACGCAGCTCGCCGAACAGTGCATGAGCGACGCGTTCGGCGCGGAGTGCACGACGCACGGCTCGGGCGGATCCATCCCGCTCGTGCAGACCTTCCTCGACACCTCCCCTGGCTCCGAGGCGATCCTCTGGGGCGCCGAGGACGAGGAGAAGGCCCGCATCCACGGCCCCGACGAGTCCGTCGACCCCAAGGAGATCGAGGACCTCGTCGTCGCCCAGATCCTCCTCCTCTCCCGCCTCGGCGAGAAGAAGGCCTGACGACCCCGCCGGCGACACCCCGCCGGTCCTGCCCGCGCCCCTCGCACCACCCGGTGCGAGGGGCGCGGTGCTGTCCGGACGTCCCGGACCCGGTCGCGCACCGCGTCCCCTCCGTCGTCCAGCGATGCGGGAAGGGTGCCTCCTCGAGAGACGATCGGGGCTCTGACCAGTGCGGATGCGCAGGCGCCCCTCTCTCGACGGTGGCGCTGCTCCGTCGCTGTACGCCGGAGGGCCGGGATGCTGGCCTCAGAGCAGCTCGACGAGGGCCTCGGCGTCCCACGGAGCGTGACAGTGGCCGTCGTTGTCGAAGTAGACGTAGACGTCGCGCCCGGCGTCGCGGTGGGCGCGGAAGCGGTCGGCCCACTGCGGCAGGAGGTCGGTGCCGCGGTAGGGGCTGTCGTAGAGCCCGGCCGGGCCGTGGAGGCGGACGTAGACGAAGTCGCTCGTCACGTCGTCGAGGGCGGCGAAGCGGCCCCCGGTGTCGGCGACGACCGTCGCGACGTCGTGTTCGGCGAGCAGCGCGCGGGCCTCGTCGCACTCGAACGAGCGGTGCCGCGGTTCGAGGGCGTGGCGCAGCGGCAGGTCGACCGTGGGCTCGAGGAGCACGCGGTCGCCGGAGATCTTGTCGTCGTGCTCGGCCGCGAGGGCGGCGAGTTCGCCCGTCGTACGGGGCAGCTCGGCAAAGAACGAGGCGAGGAGGTCGGCGTCGAACTCCTGCCGTTCGGGCAACTGCCAGAGGAACGGCCCGGTGTGTGCACCGAGGGCGAGCACACCCGAGGCGAAGAAATTGGCGAGGGCCCCACGCACGTCGCGGAGGCGCTTCATGTGCGTGACGTACCGACTGCCCTTGACGGCGAAGACGAAGTCCTCCCGCTGCTCGCCCGCCTCCCGCGCCCACGTGGCGTAGGAGGTCGGACGTTGCAGCGAGTAGAACGAGCCGTTGAGCTCGACGGTGTCGAAGTGCTCGGCGTTGTAGGCGAGTTCGGCCCGCTGAGGCAGACCCTTGGGGTAGAAGTCGCCCCGCCAGTAGGGGTACGTCCAGCCCGAGGTCCCGACCCTGATGCGCGCCATTCTCCGAACGGTAGCGAGCCCGAGGGAGGACTCGCACGCCGGAGGTCGTGCGTCAGCGCGGGGAGGTGCGACCGTAGAAGATCTCGGAGGTGAGGTCGGACAGGCGCATGTCGGGCCGCTCGCCGTAGGTGAGGACGGAGTTGATGCGCGGCCGGTTCCCCTCGATCGGGGTGACGCGGTGGAGGGCGTGCTCGCCGCGGAAGAAGGCGAGCGTCCCCGGCGCGGACGGCAGGACCTTCAGCCCGCTCTCGTCGCCGGCGAGGACCGCGGCGACGCCGTCCTCGTTCTCGTCGTCCTCGCTGCGGAGCCCCGGGGCGTAGACGAACTGCCCGCCGGACTCGGCCTCCTGGTACATCACCGTCATCGAGAACTCGCTGTTGTCGAAGTGCCAGCCGAGCTCCTCACCGGGGTGGAACGCGGTGACCTGGAACACGTCGAGGGGGTCGGCGCTGCGGTACAGACGGTCCTTGCGCAGGACGGCCGCGATGAACGCCGTGAGGTCGTCGGACTCGTACAGCCGCCGCAGCGGTGCGTCGGTGGGGATGCGGTCGTAGGCGAGGCCGTGCTTGGCGGAGCGCACCTGCGCCCGCCGCGGGTGCATCTCGGGACGCGACTCGTCGGGGGCGGTGAAGTAGACGGTGTGGGTGCGGTCGCTGGCCCAGGCATGGTCGGCGAGCTCCCCTGCGAGGTCGACCATGCGGGCGACGGCCTCGGGCCGCACGAACCCGTGGAGGTTGCACACCCCGGTCGACTCGAGTTCGGCCCGGCACTCCTCCACGAGACGGCGTCCGGCGTCGGAGTCGAGGTCGTGGATCGGGTAGCGGTCGAGGTCGACGATGTCGGCGTACGGCGCGGTCGTCGTGTCGGTCACGGCGGTCCCCTTTCGTGGCGTCCGCCATTCTCATCACGTCCGCGGGGGTCGCGGGGGCCGGAGGCGCCGACCGATTCCGGTGCCGCCCAGACGTGCAGGCGGTAACCCAGGCCGGGTTCGGTGATCAGGTAGCGGGGTTCGCTCGGCACGGGTTCGAGCTTGCGGCGCAGCTGGTTGGCGTAGACGCGCAGGTAGTTGGACTCGCGGCCGTAGGCAGGGCCCCACACCTCGTGGAGCAGTTCGGTGTGGGGGACGAGGCTGCCGCGGCGCCTGGCGAGCGCGGCGACGAGTCGCCATTCGGTGGGGGTGAGGTGGACGCGGGTGCCGTCGGCCAGGGTGGCACGCCGCTCGCGCAGGTCGAGGATGAAGTCGGGGGTCTCGACCGGGGGCAGCGCCTCGGTCTGCTCGGTGCCGCCACGGCGCAGCGCGGCCCGCAGGCGGGCCATGAACTCGTCCATGCCGAACGGCTTGGTGACGTAGTCGTCGGCGCCCAGGTCGAGCGCCTCGACCTTGTCGTCGGAGTCGTGCCGGGCCGAGAGGACGACGACGGGCACCGCGCTGCGCTCCCGCAGCCGCCGCAGCACCTCGACGCCGTCGACGTCGGGGAGACCCAGGTCGAGCACGACGAGGTCGGGCAGCTCCTCGGCGCAGGAGTCGAGCGCCGACCGGCCGTCGGCGGCGAGTTCCACGTCGTATCCCCGCGAGGCGAGGTTGATGCGCAGCGTGCGGGCGATGGCCGGCTCGTCGTCGACGACGAGGATGCGGGTCATGCCCCCGAGGGTGACACAGTCCCCGGCTCGTGGGCGGGCAGGTCGACGACCATCGTGAGTCCCCCGCCGGGGGTGTCGTCGGCGGTGACGGTGGCGTCCATCGTCTCGGCGAGGCCGCGGGCGACCGCGAGGCCGAGGCCCACCCCGTCGCCGCCGGGCGCGTCGCCGCGGCGCTGGAACGGCTGGAAGATCCGCTCCAGCTCCTCTGTGGGCACGCCGGGCCCGGAGTCGACGACCCGCAGGTGGGTGCGCTCCCCCAGCGTCGACACGTCGACGAACACGGGGCCGGGCGCGTGCCGCAGCGCGTTCTCGACGAGGTTGGCGAGGCAGCGTTCGAGCAGGCCCGGGTCGGCCCAGCCGGGGCACGGACCGTCGGAGCGTACCTGCACGCGGTCGGGGTCGCTCGTGCCCGCGACGACGGCCCGGGCCTCCCCCGCGGCGTCGATCGCGCGGCAGCGGGGCCGCACGACGCCGGTCTGCAGGCGGGACGCGTCGAGCAGGTTGCCGACGAGCGCGTCGAGCCGGTCGGCGGACTCCTCGATCGAGGCGAGCAGCTCGGCCTCGTCCTCGGGCGAGAACTCGACGTCGGCGGCGCGCAGGCTGCTCACGGCGGCCTTGACGGCGGCGAGCGGGGTGCGCAGGTCGTGCGAGACGGCCGAGAGCAGGGCGGTGCGGGCGCGGTTGTCGCTCGCGAGGGAGGACGCGGTCGCGGCCTCGGCCTGCAGGCGGCGGCGCGTGAGCACGGCGGCGGCGTGCGAGGCGTACGCCGAGACGAGCGGCTGGTCCTCCCCGCGAAGCACGTGCCCGACGAGGACGAGGGACGTGTCGTCGTCGATCTCCTCGACCACGGCGGCGTCGCGCTCGTCGGGGTCGAAGGCGTCGGTGGCGGCGAGCACCTCGAGCCGGTGCGTCTCGGGGTCGCGCCGCACGATGCCGGCGGCGCGCATGTCGAACAGGTCGAGGCACTCGGTGACGAGGAACCCCAGCGGGTCGGGCGAGGCGAGCATCGCGTGCGACACCTGCGTGAGCGACGTGGACTCGCGCTCGGCGGCGAGCGCCTGCGCGGTGCGGCGCGCGCTCACGTGGACGACGGACGAGACGGCCGCCGCGACGAGGACGAACACGACGAGCGCGACGACGTTCTGCCCCGACGCGATGGTGAACGTGTGCAGGGGCGGCGCGAAGAACCAGTTGAGTGCCAGGGACCCGACGACGGCCGTGACGATGGCGGGCCACAGGCCGCCGACGAGCGCGGTCGCGACGGTGAGCCCCAGGTAGAGCAGCACGTCGAGGGGCAGGTCGTGGCGTCCGCGCAGCGGGAGCAACAGCCCCGTGAGGGCGGCGACGCCGAGCAGCCCGACGGCGAACCCGGCGGCGCGGCGACGCCCCGACAGCGCGGCCCGGCTGCGCACGGTGGGGCGGCGCAGCGACCGGGCCAGGTCGTGGTTGACCATGTGGACGTCGATGTCGCCGGATCCCGCAACGACGGCCTCCCCCACGCCCGGGTCGAACAGGTGCGCGAGTCGCGTGCGACGGGACGAGCCGAGGACGATCTGGCTCGCGTTGACGCTGCGCGCGAAGTCGAGGATCGCGGCGGCCACGTCGTCGCCGGAGACGGTGTGGAACGTGCCGCCCAGGTCGCTCGTGAGGGCGCGCTGCGCCGCGATCGTGGCGAAGTCGGGCCCGGTGAGGCCGTCGTCGCTCGTCACGTACACGGCGTGCAGCTCACCGCCCGCGCCGCGGGAGGCGATGCGGGCCGCGCGGCGCAGCACCTGCTCCCCCTCCGGCCCGCCGGTGAGGCCGACGACGATGCGCTCACGGGTCGGCCACGTCGCCCGGATGCCCTGGTCGGCGCGGTAGCGCTCGAGGGCCTCGTCGACCCGGTCGGCGAGCCACAGCAGCGCCAGCTCGCGCAGGGCGGCGAGGTTGCCGGGGCGGAAGTAGCTCGCGAGCGCCGCGTCGACCTTCTCGGCCTTGTAGACGTTGCCGTGCGCCATGCGGCGGCGCAGCGCCTCGGGCGTCATGTCGACGAGCTCGATCTGCTCGGCGCGCCGCACGACGTGGTCGGGCACGGTCTCGCGCTGCCGCACCCCGGTGATCGCGGCGACCGCGTCGTTGAGGGACTCGAGGTGCTGGATGTTGACGGTCGAGATGACGTCGATGCCCGCGTCGAGCAGCACGTCGATGTCCTCGTAGCGGCGGCGGCGCTCGCTGCCGGGCACGTTGGTGTGGGCGAGCTCGTCGACGAGGACGAGCTGGGGGCGGCGGGCGAGGATCGCGTCGACGTCCATCTCGGTGAACGTCGAGTCGCGGTAGGTCATCTCGCGGCGCGGGATCACCTCGAGGCCCGCGAGTTCGGCCGTGGTGTAGGCACGCCCGTGGGTCTCGACGTAGCCGACGACGACGTCGGTGCCCCGCTCGGCGCGGCGGCGACCCTCGCCGAGCATCTTGACCGTCTTGCCGACGCCGGGGGCGGCGCCCAGGTAGATGCGCAGCGTGCCCCGTCTCATGGCGCGATTGTCGCGCGGCACCATGCCGGCGGGGGTCGATTCGGCGGGCGCCGCGCCGGCCGCGCGGGGCGTGGTGCCCTGCGCGGCCGGTGCGTCGTCGTGTCGCGTCATCGCCGGGGTCAGCCGCGGGCCGAGCCGGCGAGGTCGGCGTTGAGCTCGGTGACGTTGACGCGCGGCTGCCCGAGGAACCCGAGGGTGCGGCCCTGGGTGTGGCGGGCGACGACGGCGGCGACGTCCGCCTCGCTCATCCCGCGCGCCTTCGCGACGCGCGGGGTCTGCCACGCGGCGTACTCGGGGCTGATGTGCGGATCGAGCCCGGAGCTGCTCGCCGACAGGGCGTCGGCGGGGATCGGGCCGCGCGCGTCGGGGTTGGCCTTCGTCAGCGCGTCGCGGCGTTCCTGCACGGTCTTCAGGTGGTCGGCCGAGACGGGGCTGAGGTTGCCGGATCCGGAGGTGTCGCCGGCGTACTCGGAGTCCGAGGGGCGGGCGGCGAACCACTGCGGGCCCTCGGCCTTCTGACCGAGCAGCGACGATCCGACGACGGTGCCGTCCGCCGTGCGCACGAGCGACCCGTTCGCCTGGCGGGGCGCGACGACCTGCGCCACGCCCGTGAACGCGAACGGCCACGCGAGGCCGAGCAGCACCGAGAGCACGAGGAACGCGCGGGTGGCGGCGAGGAACTGGCGGGAGAACGTACGCATGTCAGGCCAATCCGGGAAGGGGGGAGACGATCATGTCGATGAGCTTGATGCCGACGAACGGGGCGACGACGCCGCCCAGGCCGTAGACGAGCAGGTTGCGGCGCAGCATCGCGGCGGCCGACAGGGGCCGGTAGGCGACGCCCCGCAGCGACAGCGGGATGAGCGCGACGATGATGAGCGCGTTGAAGACGACGGCCGAGAGCATCGCGGACTCCGGGCTGTGCAGGCGCATGACGTTGAGGACGCCCAGGCCCGGGAACACGGTGACGAACATCGCCGGGATGATCGCGAAGTACTTGGCGACGTCGTTGGCGATGGAGAACGTCGTGAGCGCGCCGCGGGTGATGAGCAGCTGCTTGCCGATGCCGACGATCTCGATGAGCTTGGTCGGGTCGGAGTCGAGGTCGACCATGTTGCCGGCCTCCTTGGCGGCCGACGTGCCGGTGTTCATCGCGACGCCGACGTCGGCCTGGGCCAGGGCGGGCGCGTCGTTGGTGCCGTCGCCGGTCATCGCGACGAGGCGGCCGCCGGACTGTTCCTTCTTGATGAGCGCCATCTTGTCCTCGGGTGTGGCCTCGGCGAGGAAGTCGTCGACGCCGGCCTCGGCCGCGATGGCCTGGGCGGTGAGGCGGTTGTCGCCGGTGATCATCACGGTCTTGATGCCCATGCGGCGCAGCTCGTCGAACCGCTCCTTCATGCCGGGCTTGACGACGTCCTTGAGGTGGACGACGCCGACGACGTGGCGAGTACCGCCCGCGTCCTGCCGGGCGACGACGAGCGGGGTGCCACCGGAGGCGGCGATGTCGTCGACGAGGCGAGTCATGTCGTCGGGCACCTGCCCGCCCCCGGCGCGCACCCACGCGCCCACGGCGGAGCCCGCGCCCTTGCGGACGCCGCTGCCGTCGGCGAGGTCGATGCCCGACATGCGGGTCTGGGCGGTGAACTCGACGAACGTGGCACCGGCCGCGACCGCGTTCGCGCGGGCGGCGGCGATGCCCTCCTCCACCTGGGCGCCCTCGACGGGGGTCGTGCCGCCCGCCCGCAGCCCGGCGACGAGCTCGACGATCGAGCGCCCCTCGGGGGGTCTCGTCGGCGAGGGAGGAGTCGTAGGCGGCGTCGGCGGCCTCCATCTGCGTGTGGCCGGCGACGGGCAGGATCTCGGTGGCGCGGCGGTTGCCGAACGTGATCGTGCCGGTCTTGTCGAGCAGCAGGGTGCTCACGTCGCCGGCGGCCTCGACGGCGCGACCCGACTTGGCGAGGACGTTGCGCTGCACGAGACGGTCCATGCCGGCGATGCCGATGGCCGACAGGAGCGCGCCGATGGTCGTCGGGATGAGGCAGACGAGCAGGGCGACGAGCGTGACGACCGACAGGTGCACGCCGGAGTAGGCGGCCATGGGCGCGAGCGCGACGACGGCGAGCAGGAAGATGATCGTCAGGGTGACGAGCAGGATGCCGAGCGCGATCTCGTTGGGCGTCTTCTGCCGCTCGGCGCCCTCGACCAGGGCGATCATCCGGTCGATGAAGCTCTCGCCCGGCTTCGTCGTGATCCTGACGACGATGCGGTCCGAGAGGACGGTCGTGCCGCCGGTGACGGCGCACCGGTCACCGCCGGATTCGCGGATGACGGGCGCGGACTCGCCGGTGATGGCCGACTCGTCCACGGTCGCGACGCCCTCGACGACGTCGCCGTCGCCGGGGATGACCGCGTGCGGCCCGTTCGCCTCGACGACGACGAGGTCGCCGATGGTCAGCTGCGCGCCGGGGACCTCCTCGGTCGTGCCGTCGGAGCGCAGCCGCAGCGCGGTCGTCTCCTTCTTCGTCGCGCGCAGCGTCGCGGCCTGGGCCTTGCCGCGGCCCTCGGCGACGGCCTCGGCGACGTTGGCGAACAGCAGCGTGAGCCACAGCCAGATCGTCACCGAGACCGAGAACACGCCCGGGTGCAGCACGGTGAGCACGGTGGTGAGCACCGAGCCGATCCACACGACGAACAGCACGGGACTGGTGATCGCGTGGCGGGGGTCGAGCTTGGCGAACGCCTGCGGCAGGCTCGCGAGCGCCAGTGCGCCGAGCGACGGCTGGGCCGGCCCGGTGCGGCGCTCGCCGCGGTGCTTGTCGTGCACCGGGGACTGCTGCTCCTCGGGCACGGGGTGGGGCTGCGCGCCGGTGTGGGTGACGGTCTCGTCGACCGGGGTCGTGCTCACGGGATCTCCTGCGGTGACTCGGGAGGCGCTCACAGGGTCGCCTCCGCGATCGGGCCCAGGGCGAGGGCGGGGAAGAACGTCAGGCCGGCGATGATGACGGCGATGCCGACGAGCAGGCCGGCGAACATCGGCGTGTGCGTGGGCATGGTGCCCGCGGTGACGGCGCGGCGCGGCTGGGCGGCGAGCGACCCGGCGAGCGCGAGCGCGAACGTGATGGGCAGCAGGCGGCCGGCGAACATCGCGAACGCGATCGTCAGGTTGTACCAGGGCGTGTCGGCCGCGAGGCCGGCGAAGGCGGAGCCGTTGTTGTTCGCGCCGGAGGTGTAGGCGTACATGATCTCCGAGAGGCCGTGGGGGCCGGAGTTGTTGAGCGACTCCAGCGCGGTGGGCAGAACGACGGAGACGCCGGTGCCGGCGAGGACGAGCGCGGGCATGACGAGGATGAACAGGGCGGCGCACGTGATCTCGCGGCGGCCGATCTGCTTGCCGAGCAGCTCGGGGGTGCGGCCGACCATGAGGCCCGCGATGAACACCGTGATGACGACGATCACCAGGGCGCTGTAGAGGCCGGTGCCGACACCGCCGGGGCTGATCTCGCCGAGCAGCATGTTGAGCATGTACATGCCGCCGCCGAGGGGCGAGTAGCTGTCGTGCATCGAGTTGACCGCGCCGGTGGACGTGCCGGTGGTGGCGGTGCCGAAGATGACGGAGCCGGGGATGCCGAACCGCAGTTCCTTGCCCTCGAGGGCGCCCTGGGCGGTGCCGGCGAGCGCGAGCTCGGACGTGAGGGTGACGGCCCAACCGACGGTGAAGAGCACGCCCATGAGCGCGAGCACGGCCCAGCCCTGCTTGCGATCGCCGACGAGGATGCCGTACATGCGCGGCAGCGCGAACGGGATGAGCAGGACGAGCAGGATCTCGATGACGTTGGTCACCGCGTTGGGGTTCTCGAACGGGTGGGCTGAGTTCGCGTTGAAGAACCCGCCGCCGTTCGTGCCGAGCAGCTTGATGACCTCCTGGCTCGCGACCGGGCCGCCCTGCAGGACCTGCTGCCCGCCGCCCACCGTGGCGATGGTCTGCGGCTGCGCGAGGTTCTGGATGACGCCACCGAACAGCAGGAGCAGCGCGCCGACGAACGCGATGGGCAGGAGCACCCGCAGGCTGCCGCGCACCAGGTCGACCCAGAAGTTGCCGATGCGGTCGGTGTCGTGGCGGGCGATGCCGCGCACGAGCGCGACGGCGACGGCGAGGCCGACGGCGGCCGACACGAAGTTCTGCACGGTGAGGCCGAGCATCTGCACGAGGTGGGTGGCGCCCGACTCGCCGCCGTAGCTCTGCCAGTTGGTGTTGGCGACGAACGAGACGGCCGTGTTGAGGGCGCCGTCGACGCCCTGGTGGCGGTCGTTCGCGAACGGCAGGTGGTCCTGGCCCAGGACGAGGGCCCACAGGCCGAGCACGCTCACGACGGAGAACGCGACGATGCCCATGGCGTAGCTGCTCCACCGCTGCTCGGAGTCGGGGTTCACGCCGACGAGGCGGTAGATCCCCTTCTCGACCCGCAGGTGGCGGTCGGTGGTGAACACGTGCGCGAGGTAGGCGCCCAGCGGTGCGTGGCTGAGCGCGAGGATCGCGGCGACCAGTCCGTAGGTCGCGACGGCGGAGGCGAGGTCGCTCATCAGAACGCCTCCGGCCGGACGAGGGCGTACACGAGATAGACGACGAGGGCGAGGGCGATGACGCCGGCCACGAGTTGCTCGATCACTCCGCCAGTGAAGAGCGCCCTGAGCCCCTGACCCGCGCCGTTGACGACGGGTTGATGCGTCTTGACGCGTTCTTGACGCCGCCAGTCGGGCGGGCGGGAGCCGTCGAGGCCCCCGGCGGGCGGTCCGTCAGCGGCGCACGAGTGCGAGGAGCCTGCGCACCCACCGCGGGCGGGCGGCGCCGGAGCGGCGCAGGAGGACGAGCGATGCCCGGGCCTCCCGGGAGGGCACGAGGAGGCTGCTCATCCACACGCCCTGGACGACGCGCTGCCATCGCGGCAGGTTCGCCGCCGAGAGGCGTGCGAGGTAGCGGGCGAGGCCGATCGGGTCCGGCGCGGTGCGGGTGAGGCCGCGGTGGATGAGTCGTCGTTCGAGGAGGAACAGCGGCTCCCCCGGCGCGTACGGCGGGGCGTCCTGCCCCATGACGCGGGCGGCGACCTCCCAGTTGCGTTCGAAGTCGCGGATCTCCTTGCGGGTCTGCTCCGGCGTCGGGGTGAGCTGGGTGTTGCTCATGCTCGCGCCGTGGACGCGGTAGCCGCCGAGGGGCGTCGGGATCGACACGATCTCCCCGAGGTAGGGCATCACCGCGCAGCCGGCGCCGTCGAGGGGCAGCCGCGGATCCTCGCGGTCGAGACCGAGGGACCGCAGGGTGGCGACGTGGAAGACGTTCCCCGACGTCGGCGGGCACTGGTAGAACCCGACGACCCGGTTGTCCTCCCGCATCGCCGCGACGTCGTACCCGGGCGCGAAGCTCGGGAACACCGACCCGTTCGGAGCACCGTCCTCGTCGATCGCGGCGAGGGCGAACTGCACCTTGACCGGCCGGGAGGCGAGGGCGGGCGTCACCGTCTCGACGAGGTCGGGCAGGGCGGTGTCGTCGGCGTCGAGAAAGTGGACGTACTCGGTGCGCACACGCTCGAGGCCGGCGAGGCACGCGCCGAGGAGTCCGGAGTTGGCCTTCTCGATGATCTCGATCCGGTCCGCGTAGCGGCGGATGACGTCGAGGGACCGGTCGCGCGAACCGTCGTCGACGACGATCACCTGCGCGTAGGGGCGGCTCTGACGCAGGACGCTCTCGATCGCGTCACCGACGAAGTCCTCGTAGTCGAAGCACGGGACGACGACGGCGAGAGAGCCCGGTACCGGCCGGGTGGCGGACGGGTCCGAGGGTGCGGTCGAGGGCGGGGTCGTGGGCTCGGCAGGGGTGAGCGGGGTGGTGGGCAGGGGGGTCACCGTTCCTCCAGGGTCGAGGAACCCTCACCTTACGTGAGGTGTCCGTTTCGTCCCCCGCCGGCCCCGCGCTTCCCCGAGGGGCGGTGCTCAGCCCTGCGAGGCCATCGCCTCCGGCATCCGTACGGCGACGACCCGGCCGCGGGCGACGACGACGCCGTCGGCGGAGAGGGTCTCCTCGACGACGACCTTCTTGCCCTTGACCTCGACGATCGTGCCGCGGGCCTCGAGCGGTGGGCCGAGGGGCGTGGGCGCGACGAAGTCGACGGTGAGGTTCGCGGTGACGTACCGCAGCGGCGGCTCCGTGCCCGGCTCGCGCTCCTCCGCCCGGTACCCGGCGAGCGCCGCCGACCCCGTGCCGTGGCAGTCGAGGAGCGAGGCGACGAGCCCGCCGTAGACGTACCCGGGGATCGCCGTGTGCTCCGGGCGCGGGGTGTAGACCGAGACGGTCTCGTCCCCGTCCCAGCGGGTCTTGAGCTGGAGGCCGTGTTCGTTGAGGCGACCGCAGCCGTAGCAGTGGGCGACGTCGTCGGGGTAGACGTCCTGGACCGCCGGGGAACCGGCCGCGTGTTCGCTCATGCTGCGGAGCGTAGACGGCCCGCACCCCTCTCGGGGCCGTCACGCGCACGGCATGCCGGCGGCCTCTGGAAGAATGGCCGACATGACGACGAGCCACTCCTCCGCAACCCCGCCCGCGATTCCCGACAAGCCGTCCGTCGACGGCCTCGAGGAGCGGTGGGTCGGCGTATGGGAGCAGCAGGGCACGTACACCTTCGACCGCGAGCGGGCGATGAACCTGCCGCGTGAGCAGGTGTACGCCATCGACACCCCGCCGCCCACGGCGAGCGGGTCCCTGCACGTCGGCCACGTCTTCTCCTACACGCACACCGACTGCGTCGCCCGCTACCACCGCATGCGCGGCCGCGAGGTGTTCTACCCGATGGGCTGGGACGACAACGGCCTGCCCACCGAGAAGCGCGTGCAGAACTACTACGGCGTGCGCGGCGACGCGTCGCTGCCGTACGTCGAGAACTACGAGCCGAAGTACCGCGGCACGATGTCCGCGAAGGACGTCAAGGACGCCTCCAAGCAGGAGCCCGTGAGCCGCGCGAACTTCATCGAGCTGTGCGACGAGCGCACCGTCGAGGACGAGAAGGCGTTCGAGAGCCTGTGGCGTCGCCTCGGCCTCTCCGTCGACTGGGCGATCTCGTACCGCACGATCGACGACCGCAGCCGTGCGGTGAGCCAGCAGGCCTTCCTCGAGCACCTCACGGCGGGCACGGCCTACCAGTCCGAGGCCCCGGGCCTGTGGGACGTCACGTATCAGACGGCGGTGGCGCAGGCCGAGCTCGAGGCGCGTGACTACCCGGGCCACTACCACCGGGTCGCGTTCCACCGCGTCGCCGAGGACGGCTCCCGCGGTGAGCCGGTCTACATCGAGACCACCCGTCCCGAGCTTCTCCCGAGCTGCGTGGCCCTCATCGCCCACCCCGACGACGAGCGGTACCAGCCCCTCTTCGGCACCCACGTGACGAGCCCGGTGTTCGGCGTCGAGGTGCCCGTCCTGCCCCACCCCGACGCGGAGATGGACAAGGGCGCCGGCATCGCGATGTGCTGCACGTTCGGTGACCTCACCGACGTCACGTGGTGGCGCGAGCTGCAGCTGCCGATGCGCTCGCTCATCGGCCGCACGGGCCGCATGATCGCCGAGACGCCCGAGTGGCTCACCGGCGAGGGTGCAGCGTTCTACGCCGAGCACGTCGCCGGTCAGAGCACGTTCGGCGCGCGTAAGGCCGTCGTCGAGGCGCTCCGCGAGTCCGGGGCCATGGACGGCGAGCCCAAGCCCACCCAGCGCAAGGCGAACTTCTACGAGCGGGGCGACAAGCCGCTCGAGATCGTCACGAGCCGCCAGTGGTACATCCGCAACGGCGGCCGCAACGCCGACCTGCGCGAGGCCCTCATCGAACGCGGCAAGGAGATCGCGTTCCACCCCGACTTCATGCGGGTGCGCTACGAGAACTGGGTGGGCGGCCTCAACGGCGACTGGCTCATCAGCCGCCAGCGGTTCTTCGGCATCCCGATCCCGCTGTGGTACCCGGTCGACGAGCACGGCGAGGTCGTCTACGACTCCCCCATCACCCCGGCGATCGACACCCTCCCCGTCGACCCGTCGGCCGACGCGCCGCCCGGGTACGAGGCGTCACAGCGCGGCGTGCCCGGCGGGTTCGTCGGTGACCCCGACGTCATGGACACCTGGGCCACCTCCTCCCTCACCCCGCAGCTCACGACCGGTTGGGGCGAGTACGAGGGCGACGCCGAGCTCTTCGAGCACCTCTTCCCGATGGACCTGCGCCCCCAGGGGCAGGACATCATCCGCACGTGGCTGTTCTCCACGGTCGTGCGCGCCCACCACCTGCAGGATCAGGTGCCGTGGAGGCACGCGGCGATCTCGGGGTGGATCCTCGACCCCGACCGCAAGAAGATGAGCAAGTCCAAGGGCAACGCCGAGACGCCGGAGGGCCTGCTCGAGCAGCACGGTTCCGACGCCGTCCGCTACTGGGCCGCCTCGGCTCGCCTCGGCACCGACGCGGCGTTCGACACCGGCCAGATGAAGGTCGGCCGTCGTCTCGCGATGAAGGTGCTGAACGCGAGCAAGTTCGTGCTCGGGTTCCCCGAGCCCACCGTCGCCGAGGACGACGCGTGCGGGGCGGAGAACTGCACGCACGGCCTGTTGAACCTCGTCACCGAGCCGATCGACCGCGCGATGCTCACCGGCCTCGCCCGGGTCGTCGAGCAGGCCACGGCCGGGTACGAGAACTACGACCACACGCGCGCGCTCGAGGTCGCCGAGACGTTCTTCTGGACGTTCTGCGACGACTACCTCGAGCTCGTCAAGGCCCGCGCCTACGGCGACGAGTCTGTCGAGACGCCGGACGCGGCGACGACGAGCGCCCGTGCGGCGCTGCGGGTCGCGCTCGACGTGCTCCTGCGGCTCCTCGCCCCGGTGCTGCCGTTCGCGACCGAGGAGGTGTGGAGCTGGTGGCGCGCCGGATCGGTCCACCGCTCCCCCTGGCCCGAGACGTCCGAGTGCCTCCCCGCCGAGGCGGGCGACAGCGCGATGCTCGACGCCGTCGGTCAGGCCCTCGGTGGCGTGCGTCGTGCCAAGTCCGACGCGAAGGTCGGCATGCGCGCCACGGTCTCGTCGGTGACGATCGCCGGCCCCGCGGCGGCGCTCGACGCGATCCGCGCCGCCGAGTCCGACCTGCGTGCGGCCGGTCGCCTCGACGGCGACATCACGTACGTCGAGGCCGAGCAGGTCGAGGTGCGCGACGCCCAGCTCGTGCCCCCGCCGCCTAAGCACTGACCTTCGCCCCACCCCGACCGACGGCGGACGCGTGAGTCACGCGTCCGCCGTCGGCGTCGTGCCCCCCGTCTCCGTGTCTCCGGCCGGCCCGGGCGCATGGTCCGTGTCTTCCGCAGCGTCCGCTCCGACGTCGGTCGTCCGCGGCGCGCCGGGCGTGATGCCCGTCCCGCCGACAGGCCCCGCCGCCTCGGGGAACGCAGAGGTCGCCGACGTGGGCTCGGTGACCGGGGCCGCCGTCACCGCCGTCGTCGCGGCGTTCGCGGCGTGCGCCTGCACGGTGACGGCATGGGCCCGCGCCTCGGCGAGCACGTCGTCGACGAGTCGGCCACGGCCGTAGAGCCAGCCCTGCACCGCCGGCGCGCCGAGCTCGTCGAGCACGCGCGCCTCCTCCTCGGTCTCCACGCCCTCGGCGACGATGTCGTGGACGCCGAGGCTGCGGATGAGGGCGAGAACCGCTCCGAGCTGGTCGCGCGCCTGCGGGTCGCTGCCGAGGGAGGCGACGAGGGAGCGGTCGACCTTCACCCCGTCGATCGAGAGGCGGCGGAGCGTCGCGAGGGAGGCGTAACCGGTGCCGAAGTCGTCGAGGACGATCCGCACCCCGGAGCCGCGGAGACCCCCGAGCAGGGCCCGCACCTGAGGGCCGGAGTCGACGAGGGTCGTCTCGGTGACCTCGAGACGGAGCGCCGAGCGGGGCAGCCCCGCGGATTCGACGGCGTCCTCCACGAGATCCCGCAGGGTGGGGTCGAGGAGGTGGGTCGGGGAGACGTTGACCGAGACGGAGAGGTGGTCGTCGCCGAGGAGCCGGCGCAGCTCGGCGAGGGTGGCGCAGGCTCGACGCAGCACGGACCCCCCGAGGACAGAGACGAGCCCGAGCTGCTCGGCCACTTCGACGAAGACGTCGGGGCGTACTTCGCCGAGTTCCTCGTCGTGCCACCGGGCGAGGGCCTCCCACCCGACGAGCCTGCCACCGACGGGCCTGGAGAAGATCGGCTGGAAGGCGACGTCGAACGGATCGTCGTCGATGACGCGGCCGAGGCGGTCGCCCACGGCCTGCTCGGTGTGCGTGCGTTCCTCGAGGTCGTCGTCGAAGAGGACGACCCGGCCCCTCCCCCTCTGCTTGGCCTCGTACATCGCCGCGTCGGCACGGTGAAGGAGGTCCTCGGCGCCACGGGTGGCGCCGGGCGGGCAGAGCGCGACCCCCATCGACGGGGTGACGGAGTGGACCCGGCCGGGCAGGATGCGCAGGGGCGTGTCGAACACCCGCCGCACCCGGTCGGCGAGGGCGCGGGCCTCCGCCTCGTCTGCGACGGAGGAGACGACGACGAACTCGTCCCCGCCGTTGCGGGCGAAGACGTCGTCGGGGCCGAGCACCTCGGGGACCCGTCGGGCGATGTCGCGGAGCAGGGTGTTGCCCGCATGGTGTCCCCACGTGTCGTTGACGCGTTTGAAGTCGTCGCAGTCGAGGAATACGACGGCGGTCGTCGTCCCGCGCCGGGCGTCGGCCCTGGTCCGCGAGGCGAGCCCTTCGACGAGGGCCGCGCGGTTGGTGAGCCCGGTGAGAAAGTCGTGGGTGGCCCGGTGGTGGCTCTCCTCCTCGGCGAGCGTGAGCGCGGTCATCATCGTCGTCAGCCGGTGGAAGAGCAACCCGAGGAGAACGGTGACGAGGAGCGTCCGCACGGCGAGGTCGGCGGTGCCGGACGCCGGGGACATCGTGCAGAGGATGACGGGGAGGATCGCGACGAAGACGACCGCCGTCGGGCGGCCCGTGCGGCGTGGGGGGCCGGAAACGAGCGGCGGGATCGTGATCTCGACGACGGAGGGGTGGGAGGAGGCGAGCGCGAGGAAGAGGTAGGAGAACAGGTATCCGACGGCGAGGCGCGGAGCCTCGCTGACGATGCTCACGCCGACGTAAGCGTAGGCGGTGTCGACCAGGAGTTGCATGGTGAGGCCGGCGAACAGCCACCGGACGGCGACGACGGGGCGGCGCAGGCGGAGCCGCAGGTGGACGACGAGGGCGACGAGGAGGACGTCGAGGGCGGGGTAGACGGCCCGGACGATGCTCTCCCGGAGCTCGGTGCCGCCCAGGGCGGGCGCGAGGACGATGCACCACTGCGTGAGTCCCATGCCCACGGAGACGGTGACGGCATCGACGAACGCGCCGCGACGCGACCCACCGCCGAGTTCGCGCGCGACGAGCGCCAGCCACGTGATGAGGGCGAGGTAGCTGCCGACGTACAGCACGTCGAGGAGCGAGACGGGCCCCATCCATGCGGGGGTGAGGCGGCACACGGCGACGACGGCGACGAGGATGAGGCACAGCCCGCTGAGTGCCTCGACGAGCCACACGGAACGGGGCCGTGCCCCGCGGGCGAGGGGCACCGTCACCATCGTCAGCGAGGCGACGAGGGTGCACCCGACGTAGAACGGGCCGGCGACCATGGCGGGGTCCCACAGGCAGAGGACGGCGCAGAGCACGACGAGCACGGCGGCCAGGACGGCCGAGGAAGTGTAGCGGGTACCCACCCACGTCGCGCACCGACGCGGTTCGGTGGCGGGACGCTCCCGGCACCGGAGGAGGTCGAGGACCCGCCCCGGGGCAGGGCGATGTCGACCCGGTGTCTCGCCCACGTCCCATTCTCCCCCCGGTCGAGGATCAGATCGGCCGTCCGGGTCCCCGCCTGAGCGCTCGACGCCCGCGAAACCGCCACGGATGTGGGGAATTTGCGCGACGGGTGCGGTCGGAGCCCCGCTCACACCCGGCCGTCGAGGACGCCGACGGGGCGCCGAGGCCGGGTCCGCGGTCGTCGACGGGGAGGGCCGCAACGCGGCGTCCTGCGCGTGGATCGCGGCCGCCGGGGACGTGGGCCGGGCGTGGGCGAAGACCTCGTCGACGGGGAGTTCGTGCCCGTAGAGCCACCCCTGCACGGCCGGGCAGCCCATCTCGAGGAGGATCCGCTCATGCGCGGCGTCCTCGACGCCGGTCGCGACGATGTGGTGCAGGCAGAACGTGCGGAGGAGCGCGACGACGGCGGCGAGCCGCTAGCGGGCCGCGAGGTCCTCGGCGATGTCGCGGACGAACGACCGTTCGATCTTCACACCGTCGATGGGCAGGCGGGTGAGCATGCCGAGCGAGGCGTATCCGGCGCCGAACTCGTCGACGGCGACGTGGACCCCCGCCGCGCGGAGCTCGGTGAGGAGGTCGGCGGCCTGCATGACGTCGGCGAGGGTGCCCTCGGTGAGTTCGAGATGCAGGCTCCCCGGCGGAAGCCCCGCGTCGCGGAGTGCCGAGGCGACGGCGGTGGAGCGAGCTCGGGCACGTCGTAGCCTTGCGTCAAGGCTGCACCGTCCTCCTTCTCCTCTCGCCCAACGACCATGGCGAGGGAGGACTGAGAACCGGTGCGCCCCGCCCGGGTGGGCAGACGGCTCCGCCCGGCGGCCCCGAGGGGGTGCGGAGCGAAGGGATGCCGAAGGGCGGTGTGCCGAGGTGCGTCAGGCGGACTCGCGTTCGTCGCGACGCTTGCGACGACGACCGTCGGCGCCGCCGTGGCGAAGGACGGTGGGCGTGACGCGGTCGAGGACGACCTCGCGGGTGACGACGACACGCGCAATGTCGGGGTCGCTCGGTACGTCGAACATCACCGGCTGGAGGACCTCCTCCATGATCGCCCGCAGACCACGGGCGCCCGTGCCGCGGGACAGGGCCTGCTCCGCGAGGGCCTCGATCGCGCCGTCGGTGAACTCGAGCTCCACCCCGTCGATCTCGAACATCTTCTTGTACTGCTTGACGAGGGCGTTGCGCGGCTCGACGAGGATGCGCACGAGCGCCTCGCGGTCGAGCGGCGCGACCGTCGTGATGACCGGCAGACGCCCGATGAACTCGGGGATGAGCCCGAACTTCATGAGGTCCTCAGGCATGACGTCGGCGAAGTACTCGTCGGGCTCCTTGACCGTCTGCAGCGCGGCACCGAACCCGAGGCCCGCCTTGCCGGCGCGGGACTCGATGATGCGTTCCAGCCCCGCGAAGGCCCCACCGACGATGAACAGCACGTTCGTCGTGTCGATCTGGATGAACTCCTGATGCGGGTGCTTGCGCCCACCCTGCGGGGGCACACTCGCGGTCGAGCCCTCGAGGATCTTGAGCAGCGCCTGCTGCACGCCCTCGCCGGAGACGTCCCGCGTGATCGACGGGTTCTCGCTCTTGCGGGCGATCTTGTCGACCTCGTCGATGTAGATGATGCCCGTCTCAGCCTTCTTGACGTCGTAGTCGGCGGCCTGGATGAGCTTGAGGAGGATGTTCTCGACGTCCTCACCGACATACCCGGCCTCGGTGAGCGCCGTGGCGTCCGCGATCGCGAACGGCACGTTGAGCATCCGCGCCAACGTCTGCGCGAGGTAGGTCTTGCCGCATCCCGTGGGGCCGATGAGGAGGATGTTCGACTTCGCGATGTCGATCGCGTCCTCGCCCTTCTTGAGGGACTCCCCCGCCTGGATACGCTTGTAGTGGTTGTAGACGGCCACGGCCAGCGCGCGCTTGGCGTCGTCCTGGCCGATGACGAACTGCTGGAGGAAGTCGAAGATCTCACGCGGCTTGGGCAGCTCGCCCAGGCCGAACTCACCGGACTCGGCGAGCTCCTCCTCGATGATCTCGTTGCACAGGTCGATGCACTCGTCGCAGATATAGACACCGGGCCCGGCGATGAGCTTCTTGACCTGTTTCTGGCTCTTGCCGCAGAACGAGCACTTGAGCAGGTCACCGCCCTCTCCGATACGTGCCACGTGTCCTCCTCGTCGTCGCCGTTCGTCGTGCGGGGCGGTTCGACATCGCCCACCGCGTGGAGACCGTACCGCCCCCCGCACCGGTCCTCCCCCCATTGAACCCGGGTGTCGAGGGCCCGCGCGCCCCTGTCCGCTGAGGGCGGAACGACCGCCCCACTCCGCCACCAGCGGCGTCCCGATCCCGATGCACGTGGACACGGGCGAGGGCCCGCGGCACCTGCCGAGGGCCCTCGTGGGTCCTGTTCCGTTCCCGGATTGCGCCGGGTCGGATCGGGGGTCAGCCCTGACGCGAGGCCTTGCGGCTCACGAGCACCTCGTCGATGAGGCCGTAGGACTTGGCCTCCTCGGCGGAGAGGAACTTGTCACGCTCGATATCCTCGTTGACCTGCTCCGGCGTGCGGCCGGAGTGGCCGGCGAGGGTCTGCTCGAGCCACGTGCGCATCCGGAAGACCTCGTTGGCCTGGATCTCGATGTCGCTCGCCTGGCCGTAGTCGCTGCCACCCAGCGCGGGCTGGTGGATGAGGACCCGGCTGTTCGGCAGCGCGTACCGCTTGCCCGGGGCGCCCGCCGCGAGCAGCACTGCGGCCGCCGAAGCGGCCTGACCGATGACGAACGTCTGCACGTCCGGGCGGATGAACTGCATGGTGTCGTAGATCGCCGTCATCGCCGTGAACGAGCCACCGGGGCTGTTGATGTACATGACGATGTCGCGTTCCGGGTCCTGTGACTCGAGCACGATGAGCTGAGCGATGATGTCGTCCGCGCTCGCGTCGTCCACCTGGCAGCCGAGGAAGATGATGCGGTCCTCGAACATCTTGGTGTACGGGTCGGTGCGCTTCATCCCGTAGGAAGTGCGCTCCTCGAACTGCGGCAGGATGTACCGGCTCGACGGAACGGCCACGCGGCCGGCGGAGAGGCGGGGGTCGATGATGTCCATTCGATGCTCCAATTCGTCGATCAGGCCTGCGTGCCGCCGGCGCCGGGGGTGTCGCTCGCGCGGGTGAAGACGTGGTCCACGAACCCGTACTCCTTGGCCTCCTCGGCGCTGAACCAGCGGTCGCGGTCGGAGTCCTTCGTGATCTGCTCCACGCTCTGGCCCGTGTGCTCGGCGATGAGCTCGGCCATCTGACGCTTGATGAAGAGCATCTGCTCGGCCTGGATCTTGATGTCGGTGGCGGTGCCGCCGATGCCGCCGAGGGGCTGGTGCATGAGGATGCGGCTGTGCGGCGTGGCGTACCGCTTGCCCTTCGCTCCGGCGGTGAGGAGGAACTGGCCCATGCTCGCGGCCATGCCCATGGCGACGGTGCACACGTTGTTCGGGATCCAGTTCATCGTGTCGTAGATCGCCATCCCCGCGGAGATGGATCCGCCCGGGGAGTTGATGTACAGCCAGATGTCGCGCTCCGGGTCCTCCGCGGAGAGGAGGAGGAGCTGCGCGCAGATGGCATTCGCGTTGTCGTCGCGCACATCCGAACCGAGGAAGATGATCCGCTCCTTGAGGAGCCGGTTGTAGATGTGGTCGTCGAGCCCACCCTTGGGGCCCGGGTCGGCGGCGACGATCTCGCTGCTGTGGCTCACGCTGTTACTCCCTTGATCGTGACTTTCGAGCACGGCCGACGCGGATCCGTCGTGGAACCCGTGGCCTGCCATGTCTTCTCACCAGAGGCTAACGTTCGTGGCCCTCCGGCTCTTCCCGGCCGCCATGCATGTTCGCCCTCGGCGGACACCTCGTCGCACGCGGCCACGCGGACGCCGCCCCACCTGCGAAGACGGCGACGGCGCCGCTCCCACGCGGGGTGCGGCGCCGTCGGTGGCGACTCACTCGTCGTCGGACGTCTTCTCGTCGGCCTTCGAGGCGTCGGCGTCCTCGTCCTCGGAGGCGTCCTCGTCACCGTCGACGTCGATCGTCGCGGAGAGATCGACGACCTGCCCCTTGGTGTCGGTGACCTTGGCCTCCTCCATGACGGCGGCGAGAGCCTTGCGGCGGGCGACCTCGGCGGCCATCGCGCCGGCCTGCTGCTGGCTGTCCATCGCCTGGGCGAGCTGAGCCGGGTCCATGCCGTACTGCTGGGCGGTCATGATGAGGTACTCGATGAGTTCCTGCTGGCCGACCGTGACCTCGCTCTTCTCGGCGATCGCGTCGAGGAGAAGCTGGGTGCGCAGGGCCTTGACCGTGTTCTCCCGGACCTCGGTGCGGTGGTCCTCGTCCTCGGTCTCGTGGGAGCCGTCTGCGAAGTGGGCCTCGACCTCGGCCTCGACGACGGAGTCGGGCACCGGAATCTCGAGGGTGTCGAGGAGGTGCTCGAGAATCTTGTCACGGGCCTCGATGCCCTGGCCGAACTGCGTGGCCTGCTCGGCCTGCGTGCGCAGGTCGGCCCTGAGCTCTTCTAGGGTGTCGAACTCGGACGCCATCTGGGCGAAGTCGTCATCGAGCTCGGGCAGCTCGCGCTCCTTGCAGGAGCGGAGGGTGACGGAGATGGACGCCGGCTGGCCCTCGTGCTCGCCACCGGCGAGGGGGGCGGTGAAGGTCTTCTCCTCGTCGACGTTCATGCCGACGAGCGCCTCGTCGAGGCCCTCGATCATCGTGCGGGAGCCGATCTCGTAGGAGACGCCCTCGACGTTGTCGATCTCCTCGCCGTCGATCTCGCCGCGGAGGTCCATCGTGATGAAGTCACCCTCCTGCGCGGCGCGGTCGACACCGATGAGGGTGCCGAAGCGGGCGCGGAGGTCCTCGACGCGACGGTAGAGCTCCTCGGTGACGGCATCCTCGGACACCGGCTCGACCTGGACCTCGATGGAGGAGAACTCCGGCAGCTCGATGGTGGGACGCACGTCGAGCTCGGCGGTGAAGACGAGCTGGTCGCCCTCGTTCATCGGCACCTCGGTGAGGTCGACCTCGGGCTGCCCCATGGGGCGCAGGTCGTTCTCCTCGACGGCGTCGCCGTAGTACTTGGGGAGGGCCTCGTTGACGGCCTCCTGCATGACCGCACCCTTACCCACACGCTGCTCGATGATGCGGGCGGGCACCTTGCCCGGGCGGAAGCCGGGGATGGAGATCTGGGACCCGATGGCCTTGTACGCCGCGTCCACGCTCGGCTTGAGCTCCTCGTAAGGGACCTCGACGGTCATCTTGACCCGGGTCGGCGACAGGGTCTCGACGGAACTCTTCACTGCGGGCACTCCAGCATCGATCGGTGACGGGTGGACACGATGGGCGCGGCCGTGGCCGCGATCCACCGGGGACCGCTCGTGAGGGGCGTCGTCGACGCCCCACGAGGGTCGATTCATGCTACCGGGTGGCCCTCCACCGGTGTCGAACCGGTGAGGGTGGCACCTCGTGTCCTCCGGGTGGAGGGCGGGGAGGCCCCGGGCCGTGCGGTCGGGCTGACAGGATTCGAACCTGCGACATCGTGCTCCCAAAGCACGCGCGCTACCAAGCTGCGCCACAGCCCGTGGAGGGTCCAGACTAGCGCCCGACACGCGGGGCCCATCCGCGGGGCGACCTGTCCGGCGACCGCCCCGATTCGGGCGACGCGCCGGACAACGGGTATGCTGCCCTCGACGTCGCGCCCACCGTGGCGCGTCCGCGGGTGTAGCTCAATGGTAGAGCCTCAGTCTTCCAAACTGATTACGCGAGTTCGATTCTCGTCACCCGCTCCATGAACGAGGAGGGCCCGCCGGACGTATCCGGCGGGCCCTCCTCGTCGTTCACGCCGTAGGCGTGGTGACGATGGTCACGCGCGGCCGTTGTCGTTCTTGGCCTTCTTGACGTCCTTGCCGGCCTCGACGCCGGATTCCTTGACGTCGGCGGCCGCGGAACGGCTCTCCTCGCGCACCTCGGCCGCGGCCTGCCGGCCGTGGTCCTTGACGTCGTCGGCGACGTCGGTGCCCTCGGCCTTGACGCGCTCGAGGGACTCGGCGGCGCTGTCCTTGACGTCGGCGAACGCGGCCTGGGCAGGCTCACGCAGCTGCTCGCCGGTGTCCTTGGCCCACTCCTGGGCGTTCTCGACGAGAGGGCGGGCCTGCTCCTTGAACGCAGCGGCGGCCTCCTGCTCCTTGCGCGAGGCAGGGATGAGGGAGCCGACGAGCCAACCGGCGCCGAGCGCGACGAGACCGGCGGCGAGGGGATTGCCCTTCGCGCGACGGCGGGTGCCGCGGCGGGCGTCGATCATCTGCTGCTGTGCGCCGTAGCGGAGGTCCTCCGCCTGGTCACGCATGCGGTCACCCATCGAGGGGCCGTCGTCGCCCCCGACGCGGTCGGTGACGTCGTCGGCGGCGCCCATGACGGCCTCCTTGACGGAGGTGAGGCGGTCGGACACGGCCTCGCCGACCTTCTCGGTCTGGCGGCGTGCCACGTTGCCCGGCTTCACCTGCTCACCGAGGGCGTCGACGTTGCGCGACAGGTCGCGGCGCGTCCTGTCGATCTCCGCGCGGATCTGGTCGGGATCGTTGCTCATACCGTCTCGTTTCCCTTCATGGCGTCGGGGATGCGCTTGGTCGTGTCGACCGTCTGAGGCATCCCGAGGTTCTCGACGTTCTTCTTGCCCATCTGGGCGAGTACTGCGGCGACGACGGCCCACACGATGCCGACGATGAGGGCGCCCCACCCGAGACCCATACCGAGGGTCCCGAGGCCCCACGCGGCCGCGAGGGAGATGAAGACGAGGGCGAGGTGACCGGCGACGCCGGCCCCGCCGAACATCCCGGCTCCCTTGGCGGCGCGCTTGCCCGACCGGGTGGCCTCCGCCTTCGCGAGAGCGATCTCCTGACGGACGAGCGTGGACATGTCCTCGGTGATGGAGGAGAGACGATCCCCGAGGCTCACGTCCTCCGTCATCGGTGTGTGAGCCCCACCGGAGCTCACGGGGGCGTGCCCCGTGCGGCTCTCGGCGAACCCGTCGTACGCCCCGGGCGGTGTCGCAGAGCTGCTCATCGGCGACGACCCTCGTCGTCGGTGGCCTGGGTCGGCATCGGGGTCGTCATGACGTCCTCGCCGACGTAGGCGGGCTGGGTGTGCGTGGGCCGACCGTAGGCGGGCTGCTGGGCCTGGTGGCCGGCCTGGCCCGCGTCGTAGGCGGCACCCGGCGTGTCGTATCCGGCCTCGTAGGCGGGGACGACCGGCGTGGCCGTGCGGCGGGTCGCCATCGGCATGCGGTCGTCGCCACGCTGGGGCTCGTCGTCACGGGCGTCATCGGTCATGCCGCGCGTGAGGCGGCCGGCGACGAGACCGGTGAGCGCGGCCGCGGCGAGGAACGTCCCGGGGCGGCGGCGGGCGAAGCGCTTGACCTCGTCGAGCACCTCCACGGGTCCGCGCTGCTCGAGCCACGTGCCGACGCCCTGGAGGCGGGCGGCCGCCTGCTGGGCGAGGTCGGCGGCGAGCGTGTCGGCCGGCTGGTCGCCGAACTGGACGCGGTCGAGACCGGAGCCGAGCGAACCGAGGACCGCGGCGATCTCCTGCTGACGCGTGCCGACCTGGGTGCTGACGTCGTCGCGCACCTGCGAGACGAGGGCCTGCACGTGCTGGCCTGCCTCGTTCGCGACGGCGCGGGCCTCCTGCTTCGCGGTGTCCGCGACCTGGCCGGCGCCCTCCTTCGCGGTCTCGGCGACGGCACCGGCGTTATCCTTGGCGGTGTCGGTGACGTCGGCGGCGCGCTGCTTGGCGTCGTCGGCGACCTTGTTCGCGTTCTCCTCGGCGGCGTCTCCGGGGCCGCGGACAGCTCGCGTGCCCGGCGCACCCGCCGTTCCCTCGAGCGGTTCGTGCGGTGAAGACATCTCGTCGTCCTCTCGTTGCGGGGATCTCGACCCAGCGGGTCGAGGTATGTCCCTCAAGTACCCCCGTTCGCGGGCACGAAACACGGAAGGGCGAAATCCGCGGATCACCGGAGGTCCGGCCACGGCGCCCGCGCGCCGGTCGGGCCCTTCTGCGCAGCAGGGACAGCGGGTCCCTGGGAGGTCGTGGAGCGGGGTCAGTCGACCCAGAGGAGGACGACGCTGCGGTCGTCGGTATCGCCCGACGTGGCCTGTTCGCACAGCCGCCTCGCCCCGCCGACGAACCCCGTCGCCACGAGGAACTCCGCCTTTCCGAGCAGCCGGTCGATCCCCTCGTCGAGGACCCGGTCGTGCTGTTCGACGAGTCCGTCGGAGTAGAGGATGAGGGCGTCGCGGCGGCGGAGCACGCCCTCGTCGCAGCAGTACACGGGCGCGGGGACGAGGCCCAGGGCGGGGCCCACGCCCTCCTGCAGGAGACTCCAGTTGCCGCTGCCTCCGTGGAAGACGGCGGCCGGAGGGTGGCCTGCACGCCACACGCGGAACTCCCCCGTGTCGAGGTCGACGGCGACGTGCACGGCCGTGGCGAACCCCTCCGCCCACTCCTGGCGGACGACGAAGTCGTTGGCGAGGGCGAGGAGTTCCTCTGGCGGGACCGAACCGATGAGGGCGTCGAGCGCGCCGGAGAGCTGGACGGCCCGCGACGCCGAGGGGATCCCCTTACCGGAGACGTCGACGAGGACGACCTCGAACCGGCCGGCATCGTCGTCGAGGTGGGACACGATGAAGTCACCGGAGAACGGGTGGCCGAACGCGGAGCTGATGCACCCCTCGACCGTCCACCCCGGCCGGAGCTGCGGGAGTTCGGCCCGGCGTTCGAGACCGGCACGTAACTGCCCGAGGAGGAGTTCACCGCCGGTGCCCTGGACGCCCACGCGGGCCCGGGCGAGACAGCGCCACGACGTCACCGTGGAGATGAGCATGCCGACGACGAGCGTCCCCACGGCGTGCGGGGTGTCGGAGCCGACGAGCACGGCGGCGACCGCGAGACACCCGAGGCTCACACCGACGACGAGACCGTGCTCGGCCGGGCGGTGGATGACGCCGCTGAGGACGATGAGCGGCAGGAATACCGACCACGGCACGGCCTCGGGCCGCCCGACGAGGACGTAGAGGAACGAGAACGCGAGGAGCACGAGGAGGACGGCGGTGCCGTGCACCGACGGGGTCGACGCGCTGCCGGGGATCGTCGCACGCCATGCACGCCCCGCCATGAGATCGGGGCGGCGGCGCAGCGTCCGCGCAGACAGGCTCGGCATCTTCCGGACATTAACCCCGACCGGGGACCGAGACAACCGTCCGACACGCGTCGGGCGGGAACGGAACGGCCGGGCCGGACGCCGACGTGTCCGGCCCGGCCGTGGTGCCGAGCGTGGTCAGTCGAAGATCGGTCCCACGTCGCGGGAACGCTTGAGCTCGAAGAACCCGGGGGTGCCGGCGACGAGGACGCAGCCGTCGAAGAGGCGTCCGGCCTTCTCACCCTTGGGCGCCGGGGAGACGACGGGGCCGAAGAACGCGACGTCGCCGACCTGCACGACGGGGGTGCCGACGTCGTCGCCCACCCGGTCCGTGGCCTCCTTCGTCGAGGCGCGCAGCACCTCGTCGAGCTCGTCGCTCTCGGCGTACCGGGCGAGCCCGGCGGGCAGGTCGAGCGCCGCGAGGGACTCCTCGATCACCGCCGGGAGGTCGTCGCCGCGGCCACCGGGGTGGATGCGGGTGCCGAGCTCGGTGTAGAGGGGGGCGAGGATCTCCTCGCCGTGGTCGCGCGCCGCGGCGGCGACGACGCGCACCGGTGCCCATGCGCGATCCATGAGGGCCCGGTAGTCCTCGGGGAGGTCGCGTCCCTCGTTGAGGACCGAGAGGCTCATCACCGAGAAGCGGACCGTGACGTCTCGCACCTTCTCGACCTCGAGGAGCCAGCGTGACGTCATCCACGCCCAGGGGCAGGTCGGGTCGAACCACATCCGTACTTCGCTCATGCCCCCCATCGTGCCAACACGCCGGGCGATGCCGAGCGCAGGGGCACGACGAACTTCGGGGTCGCTCCTCCCCCGCCCGTGCGGCCCACCGGCCGACGGGCGCCTGCGACGGATGTCCGCGCACGTCACCCCGGCCGTCGGTGGGCCGTGCGAGGATGCCGGACGAGTCGGGACCGCCGTCCCACCCGTTCGTCGACGAGGACGTCGCCGCAGGCACGGCCCCGTCGCCACGTCCGACGCACCCCGATGCGCTGCGAGAGTCACGGAGGAAGACATGCCCGGAGAGAACCTCACCCGCGAGGAGGCACGCGCCCGCGCCGCCCTCCTCACCGTCGACTCGCACCGCGTCGACCTCGACGTGAGCCGCGCCGTGGACGAGCCCACCTTCCCCGTCACCTCGACGATCGTCTTCGAGTGCAGGGAGCCGGGCGCGTCCACGTTCCTCGATTTCATCGGCCCCTCCGTCGAGGAGATCGTCCTCAACGGGCACAGCCTCGACCCGGCGACGCACGTCGCCGACAGCCGCATCACGCTCCCCGACCTCGCCGAGCACAACGAGCTCGTCGTGCGCGCCACAGGCCGGTACATGAACACCGGCGAGGGCCTGCACCGGTTCACCGACCCGGTCGACGGGGAGACGTACCTCTACACGCAGTTCGAGGTACCCGACTCGCGCCGCGCCTTCCCGGTGTTCGAGCAGCCCGACCTCAAGACGCGGTTCACGTTCGTCGTCACGGCCCCCGCCGACTGGGCCGTCGTCTCGTGCCAGCCCACCCCGCAGCCCAAGCCCGCATGCGACGGCGTCGCGACGTGGGCGTTCGCGCCCACCCCTCCCCTGTCGAGCTACGTCACCGCGATCGTCGCGGGCCCCTACGAGCGGGTCGAGGACGTCACCGTCACCGGTGACGGCCGCGAGGTGCCCCTCGGGCTCTACTGCCGCCGCACGATGCGCGAGTTCCTCGACGCGGACGAACTCTTCGCGATCACGAAGAGCGGGTTCGACTTCTACGAGAAGGAGTTCGGCCTCGCCTACCCGTTCGAGAAATACGACCAGGTGTTCACGCCCGAGTTCAACGCCGGCGCGATGGAGAACGTCGGCTGCGTCACGTTCCGCGAGTCCTACCTCTTCCGCTCCAAGGTCTCCGAGGCCGTCGTCGAGCGCCGCGCGGGGACGATCCTCCACGAGCTCGCCCACATGTGGTTCGGCAACCTCGTGACGATGCGGTGGTGGGACGACCTGTGGCTCAACGAGTCGTTCGCCGACTGGGCCGCGACGACCTCCACGGCCGAGGCCACCCATTGGACGGAGGCGTGGACGACGTTCGCGACCTCTGACAAGAGCTGGGCCTACCAGCAGGATCAGCTCTCCTCGACCCACCCGATCGCCGCCGACATGCGCGACCTCGAGGACGTCGCCGTCAACTTCGACGGAATCACCTACGCCAAAGGCGCCTCCGTGCTCAAGCAGCTCGTCGCGTACGTCGGCCGCCAGCCGTTCCGCGACGGCATCCGCGCGTACTTCGCCAAGCACGCCTACGGCAACACGAGCCTGCCCGACCTCCTCGTCGAGCTCGAGGCCACGTCGGGTCGCGACCTCGGCGAGTGGACGCGCCTCTGGCTCCAGACCGCGGGTGTGGGCACGGCCCGCCTCGCGCTCGCGACCGACGACGAGGGCGTCGTCACCGCGGCCCACGTCGAACAGACCGCCACCGAGGACCACCCCCACCTCCGACCGCACCGCATGGCGATCGGCATCTACGACGTCGCCGCCGACGGCACCTCCCTCGAGCGTCGGGACCGCATCGAGATCGACGTCGACGGGGCCCGCACCGAGGCTCCCGAGCTCGTCGGGGTGCGCCGCGGTAACCTCATGCTCCTCAACGACGACGACCTCGCCTACGTCAAGGTCCGCCTCGACGACGTCTCGCTGCGCACCGTCCTCGACCACGCGGCGGGCCTGCCCGGCCTCCCCCGCGCGATCGTCCAGACCGCCCTGTGGGACATGACGCGCGACACCGAGATCACCGCGCACGACTTCGTGAGGTTCACCCTCGACGTCCTCGGCGCCGATCTCGACGCGACGTCACTGCGGTACTCCCTCGCGCGGCTCGGCACGGCGGCACACCTCTACAGCGACCCGACCCGCCGCAAGGAGCTCCGTCTCGAGGTCGCCGACCGGCTCCGGCAGCACGCCCTCGACGCCGCTCCCGGCAGCGACGCGCAGCTCCAGCTCGTCTCCACCTACGCGACGTTCGCGTCCACGGACGCGCAACTCGACGAGATCGCAGCCTGGCTCGAGGGTCGCGACGTGCCGGACGGACTCGCCGTCGACACCGAGATGCGCTGGACGCTGCTCTCCTCCCTCGCCGCCGGCGGACGCGCCGACGCCGCCGCGATCGAGGACGAGCGCCGACGCGACGCGACGGCGACGGGCCGCGAACGGGCCGCCCTCGCCCTCGCCGCCCGCCCCACGCCCGAGGCGAAGGACGAGGCCTGGGCCGCGGCCGTCGACGACGACACCCTCCCCAACGCGATGATCGACGCGACGGCCACCGGGTTCCTCCGGTGCGGTGCCCACCCCGAGCTCCTCGAGCCCTTCGTCGCGCGCTACCACGACGCGCTCCGTTCGGTGTGGGAGCACCGCACCCAGGCCATCGGCGAATCCATCGTCGAGGGCTTCTACCCGGTGCTCCTCGCCGACGAGCGACTCCTGCAGGCGACGCAGTCGTGGCTCGACGCCAACACCGACGCGCCGCAGGGACTCGTCCGGCTCGTCGGGGAGCAGCGTGACGCGGTCGCCCGGGCGCTGCGGGCCCAGGCCCGCGACGCGAAGGCCTGAACGGGTGGGCATCCCGGCGGCCGGGGGCGACGACCCCGTGAGCCACGACGCGGCGGTGGCACCGCCCACCCGTCACGTCGTGGCCTGGGCCGCCTGGGACTGGGGGTCGGCGGCGTTCAACGCGGTCATCACGACGTTCGTCTTCACCGTCTACCTCACGAGCTCGGGGTTCGGTGACCCCGCGGAGACCTCCGCCAAGCTGGGCCTCGGCACCGGCCTCGCGGGCGTCGCGATCGCGCTCCTCGCGCCCGTCATCGGGCAGCGTGCCGACCGGGCCGGTCGTCCGACGCTGTGGCTCGGCGTGAACACCGCGATCGTCGTCGCGTTGTCCGCGCTCATGTTCACCGCCCGGCCGCACCCCGAGTTCCTGTGGTGGGGCATCGCGCTCGTCGCCGTGGGGCACGTGTTCTTCGAGTTCGCAAGCGTCAACTACAACGCGATGCTCCCCCGGGTGTCGACGCCCGCGACGGTCGGGCGCGTCTCGGGGCTCGGGTGGGGTGCGGGCTACCTCGGCGGCATCGTGCTCCTGCTCGTCCTGTTCGTCGGGTTCATCTCCCCTGAGGTCGGCTGGCTCGGCGTCACTCACGCCGAGGGTCTCAACGTCCGGGTGGCGATCCTCGTCGCCGCGCTGTGGTTCGGCGTCTTCGCGATCCCCGTGCTCCTCGCGCTGCCCGACCGGCCCGCCGCGGCGGAGGACGCCCGTCCGCGGCTGGGGTTCCTCGCCTCCTACCGCGCCCTCCTCGGCACGATCCGTGGACTCGCGCGCGAGCACCCACACACCTTGTTCTTCCTCCTCGCCTCCGCCGTGTTCCGCGACGGCCTCGCTGGCGTCTTCACGTTCGGCGGCGTCATCGCGCAGGGCACGTTCGGGTTCGCGCCGAGCCAGGTCGTCGTCTTCGGCATCGCGGCCAACGTCGTCGCCGGACTCGCGACGATGGCGTTCGGAGTACTCGACGACCGTCTCGGACCGAAGACGCTCATCGTCGGCTCGCTCGTCGCGATGGCCCTCGCCGGCGGCGGCATCTTCGCGTTCCACGACCGGGGCGCACGCACCTTCTGGGTCCTCGGCCTGCTCCTCTGCGTGTTCGTGGGCCCGGCGCAGTCGGCGTCCCGCTCGTTCCTCGCGCGTCTCATCCCGCCGGGCCGGGAGGGCGAGATCTTCGGCCTCTACGCGACGACCGGCCGCGCCGTGAGCTTCCTCGCCCCGACGATGTTCGGCGCGGCGATCGCGGTCGGCTCGCGCGTCACCGGTGCCCCCGCGCAGTACTGGGGCATCCTCGGCATCGTCGCTGTCCTCCTCACCGGCCTGCTGCTCCTCCTGCCCGTGCGTCCGTTGTCAGGGTCGACCCCGGCTCGAGAGGCGCGCATCGCCTGAGGGCGAACACCCCTCGCACGCGTCGCACCCCGGTGGTCGTACCCCGCTGACGGCGATCCGCCGCCGCCAGCCGGGGCACGATGCTGCCGATAGGGAGGCATACTCCGACGTCGTCGCCCCCAGACCCCTCCCACCTCGATCGCGGTCGTCCCGGCGCTCCTCGTCACGCTCGTCGGTCTCACCGGGTGCAGCAGCACCACCGACTGCACCGCGCCCGAATCCATGGTGACGCCCGAGGACGTCGCCCGCACCTACGTGCAGAACGACGCGAAGATCACCGGAATCCCCGTGCACGTCGGACCCCTACACGGTCCCCGAGGCGGTCCCCCAGGGCACCGCGTCCGCCGCGCCGACGAACACCGTGCTCGCCATCTCGCACACGTAGGGCGGGAACGACTCCAGCGGCTCCGCCACCGCGACGACGCCGATCGTCCGCGTCACGCAGCCGGAGCTCGATCTGACCACCGCGGACGTCGCCGCGGCAGGATCGTCGACCGGGCCGTCGTCACCGGGCTGAGCGCCTGGAGCGGCCTCCCCGCACCGCCGCCGGCCCAGGACGCGGTGACGCCCCTCCTCGCGGGCGGCGCCCAGGCCCCCGCGCCCGGACCGGCCACACGGACGACCCGACGGGCCAGCCGACCGACGACCCCACCGTGGGTCCGACCCCGTGGCCGGCGCCGCCCGCGCCCGGTCCAGGACCGACGACGAAGCCGAACCCGACGCCCCAGTTCCCGCGGCCGCATCCGACGACGACGCGCCGCCCCGCGCCGGGAACGCGCACGACGACGGGGCGGTGACCGCCGAGGTCACCACCCGTCGTCGAGGTGGGGGGCGAGCGTCACCCCGAGGCTCACGTGGCGTCGGCCGCCGCCGTGCTCCCTGTGGTGCTCTTCGCGTCCGTGCTCTTCGCGTCCGTGCTCTCCGTGTCCGTGCTCTCCGGGCGCTGTGCGTGGTCGCCCCGGACGACGGCGCGGCCGAGGCGACGGGCGAGCCCGGAGGAGACGATGTCCTCGAGCATGAGCGGGCTGCGGTCGGGCCCGGCGAGCGAGAGACACCAGTTGGGGTACTCGCGGTGCGTGCCGGGCTGGTTCATCGCTCTCCGGTCGCCGACGAGGTCGGGCACGGCGATGCCGACGAGACGCGCGGGCGCCTCCGAGACGTACCGGTGCAGCGCCTCGACGACGTCCTCGAGGCCGACCTCCGCGTCCTCCCCGAGGTCGGAGACGAGACCCCGCATGCGGAGGGCCTTCATCATCCGCTCCTGGGCGGCGTCGTCCTCGGCGCGCTCCACCTCGACGGGACGCGTGAAGAGGTCGAGTTCCTCGCGGATCCGCATGTGTTCGCCGGTGAGGTAACCCGCCGTCGGGGGCAGGTCGTGTGTCGTCACCGAGGCGAGGCACAACCGGCGGTACGCCTCGGGCGCCCGAGGCATGCCGTTCTCACTGTTCTCGAACCAGAGGATCGACGTGCCGAGTACGCCCCGCTCGGCGAGGTAGTCGCGCACCCACGGCTCGACGGTGCCGAGGTCCTCACCGACGACGACCGCACCCGCACGCTGCGCCTCGAGCATGAGGATGCCGATGAGCGCGTCGTGGTCGTACCGCACGTACGTGCCCTCGAGCGGCGCCTTGCCGGCGGGCACCCACCACAGGCGGAACAGACCGATGATGTGGTCGATGCGCAGACCGCCGGAGTGCCGCATCGCCGCGCGCACCATGTCGCGGAACGGGCCGTAGCCGAGCTCCTCGAGTCGGTCGGGACGCCACGGCGGCTGGCTCCAGTCCTGCCCGCGCTGGTTGTACGGGTCCGGCGGCGCGCCCACGGTGATGCCGCGCGCGAAGGCCGACGCCAACGACCACGCGTCGGCGCCCGTCGGGTGCACCCCGACGGCGAGGTCCTGCACGACACCGACCGACATGCCCGCGTCACGCAGCTCCCTCTGCGCCGTCGCGAGCTGGGTGTCGAGCACCCACTGCAACCACATCGCGAACGACACCTCGTCCGCGTGTTCCTCCCGCACCCGGATCGTGCCGGGTGAGTCGGGGCCCTGGACGTCCTCGGGCCACGCGTCCGCACCACCGTAGACGCGGACGAGCGCCGACCACGTCGCGAAGTCGACGAGCCCGCGGCCCTCACGCTCGCAGTACGCCTCGAACAGGGCCGCACGACGGATGCTCATGGGCCTCCCGAAGAGGATCCGCAGCGCCTGCTCCTTGAGCTCCCACGCCGTGTCACGGTCGATCTCGTCGGAGGCGTTGAGCCTGCGCGCCTGCGCCGCGAACCCGTCGACGCGCGCCCGGTCCTCGGCCGGCAGCTCGGCGAACTCGGGCACGTCCTCGACGCGGATGTAGATCGGGTTGACGAACCGCCGCGACGTCGGCAGGTACGGCGACGCCTCGAGCGGCGGCGTCGGCTCGGCGGCGTGGACGGGGTTGATGAGCATGAAGTCGGAGTCGAGCGTGCGCGCCCCCCACGCGCCGAGCTCCGCGACGTCGGCGAGGTCGCCGACGCCCCACGAGCGACGCGACCGCACCGAGTACACCTGATTCATGAGACCGGCCGCGCCGTGCGCCTCGACGGCCGGGGGCAGCTCGAGCCGGGCCGGGGTGACGACGAGCCACCCCTCGCTCACCTCGCCGTCGTGCTCCACACGCAGCGTGTGCCACCCAAGGGGCAGGTCGATCGGGACGGCGAACGTCGCCTCACCGGTGAGCCGCCCGTCGACCTCACGCGGGTCGACCCAGCGGTCCACCTGCGCGAGGACCCGCTCGTCGCCGAGCTCCTCCGTCTCGACCCACACGCGCACCGCGTCGCCGTGGGGCACGTGGACGTGGACGGTCGCGGCGACACCCTGGGTGACGACCCGCACCGGCGGGATCCGCCGACGCCACTCGCGCAGGTCCGCCTCGGCGAGCGCCGCCCGCGTCGTCTCCGGCATGCTCGCATCGACGTCGAGCGCGGCGAGCACCGCACGGATCGCCTCCGCCGAGACGGTGACGTGCTCCCCCTGCCAGTCCCAGTACTCGGTCGCGACACCGTGACGGTGCGCGAGATCGGCGAGGTCCGGGGAGAGCTCGGAGGACGAGGAGGGCACGGAGTCGTTCACGGGCAGCACCTTCGGGTGGGAGGGGGACGGGCGAGCCACGGACGATCCTAAGGTCTCGCCCCACGGGTCGCCGTCGGGCACGGCCCGTCCCCGGCGGGTCACTCCCCTCACCCCACGACCGTCGTCCGACCCGTGGGCGGTCAGGTCGCCCCCAGGACGGGTGGGGATCATGGGAGCCATGCTCGGCACGACCTTCCTCGCCTTCCCCGCTCCCTTCGCGGACGCCCCGCACCGGCTCACCCGGGAGTCGGCCGTCGAGTGGTTCCTCGGGATCCCCCTGCAGATCGTCCTCATCGTCGTGGGCGCCTGGCTCGCCCGGTGGCTCATCCACCGCGCCATCGAGCGACTCGTCGACTCCCTCGTCGCCCGTCACGACCCGACCGACACGACGACCATCGGCACGGTCGATCCCACGCCGACGGCCCAACTGCCCGTCCTCAAGCGGTACCGACGCAAGGCGGGGCGCGCGATCTCCGAGTCCGGGCTCGTCACGACGGAGCGTCAGAAGGCCCGCGTCGAGACGCTCGGCTCCGTCCTCCGCAGCATCGCCTCCGTCGTCGTGTGGGGGACGGCCGTCCTCATGATCGGTGACGCCCTCGGCGTCAACATGGGGCCTGTCCTCGCCTCGGCCGGAGTCGGCGGTGTCGCCCTCGGTTTCGGCGCGCAGAGCCTCGTCAAGGACTTCCTCTCGGGCATGTTCATGATCCTCGAGGACCAGTACGGCGTCGGCGACTTCATCGACACCGGCGAAGTGCAGGGCACCGTGGAGGAGGTCACCCTCCGCATCACGCGACTCCGCGACCTCGAGGGCGTCATCTGGTACGTCCGCAACGGCGAGATCATCCGCATCGCCAACCGCTCCCAGGGGTGGAACACGGCGACCATCGACATCCCCGTCTCGCCCAAGGAACGCCCCGAGAAGATCATCGAGATCCTCCGGGAGGTCGCCTCGGACATGTACGACGACCCGGAGTGGCGCCGCAAGCTCCTCTCCCCGCCCACCGTCGCGGGCGTCGAGTCGATCACCGGCACCGCCCTCACGATCCGCACGTTCGCGAAGTGCCAGACGAACACGCACTGGGGCGTGCAGCGTGAGTTCCGCGAGCGGTGCGTCACCGCCCTCGACGCCGCGGGCGTCCGCCGCCCGATCGTCCCCGCCGCCCCACAGACCGGCCCGAACCCCACGACCGACCCCGACGCGCGACACTGACCGCGTCCGCCCCGGCGACCGCTCCGCATCGCCGCCGATCCCGCCACCACTCCCGGAGGACCCCGTGACCGACCCCGACGCCCCGCAGCAGACCCCGTACGACCGCATGGGCGGACACGAGACGTTCGCGCAGATCGTCCGCGAGTTCTACCGCGGCGTCGCGGGCGACCCGGAGCTCCGTGCGCTGTACCCGGAGGAGGACCTCGGCCCGGCCGAGGACCGCCTCCGCATGTTCCTCGAGCAGTACTGGGGCGGCCCCAAGACGTACTCCGAGCTGCGCGGCCACCCGCGCCTGCGCATGCGGCACGTCGACTTCGCCGTCACCCCCTCCCAGCGCGACCGGTGGCTGCGCCACATGCTCGCCGCCGTCGAGACCGTCGACCTCGACCCGCAGGCCGACGCCGCGTTGCGCGACTACCTCCACCGCGCCGCCGACATGCTCGTCAACACCCCCGAGCTCGACTGAGCCGCGGTGGCGCCGCGCCGCCCCCACCCCCGACCGGTGCGGGACGTGTCCACGATTGCCACACTGGGAGGGTGACGACGGAACCCGCTCCCTTCCACTCCCCCGGCACCCCCGACGACCCGTGGTGGCGCCATGCCGTGATCTATCAGGTGTATCCGCGGTCGTGGGCCGACTCGACGGGCGACGGCGTCGGTGACCTGCCCGGCATCACCGCGCGCCTGCCCTACCTCGTCGACCTCGGCGTCGACGCCCTGTGGCTGTCGCCGTTCTACCGCTCGCCGATGGCCGACGCCGGGTACGACGTCGCCGACTACCGCGACATCGACCCGCTCTTCGGCACCCTCGCCGACGCCGACGCGCTCATCGCCCGCGCCCACGAGCTCGGCCTCAAGGTGATCGTCGACCTCGTCCCCAACCACACGAGCCGCGAGCACGCCTGGTTCCAGGCCGCACTCGCCGCCGAGCCCGGCTCGCCCGAACGCGCCCGCTACCTCTTCCGCGACGGTCGCGGCCCCCACGGCGAGGAGCCCCCGAACGACTGGTCCTCGGTGTTCACCGGGTCCGCCTGGACGATGGCCGAACCCGCCGTCGTCGAGGACGACGGCCACGGCGCGACGCGGGTCGTCCGCAAGGCGCAGTGGTACCTCAACCTCTTCGACTCGGGCCAGCCCGACCTCGACTGGACCAACCCCGAGGTCCACGAGGAGTTCGACGCGATCCTCCGGTTCTGGCTCGACCGGGGCGTCGACGGGTTCCGCGTCGACGTCGCCCACGGCCTCGTCAAGAAGGAGGGACTGCCCGACTTCGCCGACCGCGCCGACATGGCGGGCACCAACCCCGACGGCACCGCGACGAGCGACGCCCCGATGTGGGACCAGGACGGCGTCCACGACATCTACCGCGCGTGGCGCCGCACCCTGGACGAGTACGTGACGCGTCGTCCCGACGGGAGCATCGACCCCGACGGGGACCGCATCCTCGTCGCCGAGGCGTGGGTCGAGCCCATCGAGCGGGCCGCGCTCTACGTCCGGCCCGACGAGATGCACCAGGCCTTCAACTTCCACTACCTCAATGCGCCGTGGCGGGCGGCCGACCTGCGGGAGGCCGTCGAGGAGTCGCTGCACGGCAACGACCTCGTGGGTGCCCCGACGACATGGGTGCTGTCGAACCACGACGTCGTGCGGCACGCCTCGCGCCTGGGGTTCGCGCCGGGCACGCCGCGTCCCAACGGCATCGCCGCGGACGACCCGCAGCCCGACGCCGAGGCCGGACTGCGGCGGGCCCGGGCGCAGACGACGCTCATGCTCGCCCTGCCGGGGTCGGCCTACCTCTACCAGGGCGAGGAGCTCGGCCTGCCCGAGCACACCACGCTCCCCGACGAGGCGCGTCAGGACCCGACGTTCCTCCGTTCCCACGGCGCCGAGACGGGCCGGGACGGCTGCCGCATCCCCATGTCCTGGGAGGCCGACGCCCCCGCCGCCGGGTTCAACACGACGGGTGAGGCGTGGCTGCCGCAGCCGGAGAGCTACTCGGGTCTCGCCGTCGACCGGCAGGACGGCGTCGAGGGGTCGACCCTCGAGCTCTACCGCGCGCTCCTGCGGATCCGCCGCGAACGCGGCCTCGGATCGGCCGGGATCTCCGCGGTGCCGGGGACGCCGGACGACGTCGTCGCCTACGATCTGCAGGGCGCCGACGACGACGCACCTCGCACCCGGGTGATCCTCAACCTCGGCGCCGAGGCGGTCGAGCTCCCGCAGGGCGACGTCCTCGTGACGAGCGGTCCGCTCGACGACGGCCGCCTCCCCACCGACACCGCCGCCTGGGTCGCGCCGGCCTGACGACGACGCCCTCTACGGCCCCCTCGGAGACGACACCGGCCCCGGGTCGACTCACCTCGAGTCGGCCCGGGGCCGCTGTCATCTCGGTGGCCCCCCGCCTCAACGGGAGAGGACGTACCCCGCGGGAGTGCTGAGGCGGGCCCACCGGCCGTTCGTGTGGAGCGGGATCTCGGGGGCGGTGAAGCCGAGGCCGTGGAGCGCGAACGCGGCACCGGCGGGCACCGACGTGCCGGGGATCGGCCTGCGCCACACCGCGTCCCGCACCCGCGGGTCGCCGCCGGCCGCGGCGACCTCGGCGATGCCCTCGGTCGCGAGCTGCTCCACGTCGGCTCCCGGGAGCAGACCGACCGGAGCCCACCCGCTCCGCGGCGCGGACATGCCCGACCACGCCTCGACGACCGGGGCGACGGGTACCGACAGGCGCACGCTCCCCCGGCTCCCCGGATCGGCGGGTGCCGCATCGCCCTGGGCTCCTGCCTCCGACCCCGGCGACGAGAACCCCTGCGACTGGGCGTCGTCCACCGCGCCCTGCACCGACGTGAGACGGAGGAGGAGATCGTCGAGACCTACGGTGAGATCACCTGCGGCCTCGTCGGCGAGCATCACCACCCGCATCCCGAGGACGGTGCCCTCCCCCATGAGACCCGATCCCGCGAGCGCGCAGATCGTCACGGCGAGCACCCGCCCCGAGGCCTGGAGCCGCACCGCCGTGGACCCGAGGCGACGCGCGCGGCGAAGGAGCGTCACGAGGTCGGCGGCATCGCGCTCGTCGGCGAGGTCGAGATACTCCGGAGCCGATGTCATCGGGCCGCCTTGCGGCGACGGTGCAGCGGCGCGGGGTCGCCGTGCTGCTCCTCGAGGACGGCACGCTCGTCCTCGCTCAACCGACGCGAATGCCCGGCGGCGGCGTCGAACCGCACGAGGGTCGTCTCGGCGAGGCAGTACCGCGTGTCGCCGTACCCCTCGGGGTCGCGCAACTCGCACGCCATCGTGAAGCTCGAGGCACCGATGTGGCTGCACCACACCCGCGCCGCCACCGGCGTCGTGCGGTACGGGAGCTGGGCGAGGTAGTCGACCTCCTGGTTGCTCACGACGAGACCCGCGTCGAGCAGACCCCCGTGGCCGTACCACTCGTCGAGCGCGATGATGCGCGCCTGCTCGAGCAGCGTCACGAACGTCGCGTTGTTCACGTGCCCGTACGCGTCCATGTCGGACCACCGAAGGGGGATCTCGACGACGAGCGCGGGGTCGGTGGAGGTGGGGGTGTCGCCTGCAGTCATGGGGGCGATCCTGCCAAAGGCGAAACGACGCTACTCTTTCGGGTGTGAACGTGACCCTGCCGCCCGAGGACTTCGATCCCTTCCACGACCTCCTCGACGTGCTCGACCTCGACGCCGTCGCCGGGGAGGCCGACGTGTTCGAGGGCCGCAGCCAGCCCCAGCCCCACGGACGGGTGTTCGGCGGCCAGGTCGTCGCCCAGAGCATCGTCGCCGCCGGTCGGACCGTCGCCGACCTCGACGGCGCCCCACGCCTCCTCCACTCCCTGCACGGGTACTTCCTGCGCCCCGGTGACCCCGACACGTGCACCCGCTACGAGGTCGAACGCCTCCGCGACGGGCACTCGTTCTCCGCGCGCCGCGTCCACGCGATCCAGCACGGCCGCCCGATCATCTCGATGATCTTCTCGTTCCAGACCCACGACGACGGCCTCGAACACCAGGCGATGATGCCCGCCGTGCCCGACCCCGAGACGCTCCGCTCCGACGACGACGAACTCGCCACGCTCGGAAACCCGGTGAGCGAGTACATGGCCCGCACCCGCGCCATCGACATCCGCCACTGCCAGGGCCACCTCTACGGCCGCCCGCGCCGCATCACCGCCTCCGAGCAGAGCGTGTGGCTCCGCGCCAAAGGGGAGCTGCCCGACGACCCGCTGATCCACAGCGCCGTCCTCGCCTACGCCTCGGACTACAACCTCCTCGAAGGCGCCCTGCGTCGCCACGGCGTCGCGTGGGGCGACCGCCGCATCCGCGCGGCGAGCCTCGACCACTCGATGTGGTTCCACCGCCCGTTCCGCGCCGACGAATGGCTCCTCTACACCCAGGCCTCCCCCTCCGCGCAGGGCGGCCGGGCCCTCGGCATGGGGCACGTCTTCCGGGAGGACGGTGTGCTCGTCGCCACCGTCGCCCAGGAGGGCATGATGCGGCTCAAGCAGTCCTGACGACCCCCACCGTCCGACCGTCGGCGTCCTGCCCCCACCGTGGGGGGCGGGACGCCGACGTCGTTCACCGTCGGCGACCCCGGCACCACCGCCGTGGTCAGCGGTGGTCAGGTTCGGAGGGTCCGGCGGGCGTACCGGCTCCACCGAGTTCATCGGTACCGCCACCGTTTCCGGTCACGGGCCCGCACGGCTCGCCGGGGAGGTCGCACCGTGACGTGAAGGTGCGTGCGCGGCCACTGATCGGGTCCACGAAGGTGAGTTCCCTCGCGACGAGCGCGAGCGGCGCGTCGAACGACTCCGGGCGCTCGCGGTCGGCCTCGACGCCGTAGAGCGGGTCACCGACGATCGGCGTGCCGAGCGAGGCGAGATGGACGCGCAGCTGGTGCGTCCGCCCCGTGCGCGGCCGCAACCACAGCCGGGCCGTTCCGCCGGCGACGTCGAGCACCTCGAGACACGTCTCGGCGTTCGGCTCCCCCGCCACCTCCCGCGCGCACATCTCGCCGCGTTCCTTGACGATCCGCGACCGGACGACGCCGGGCAGGGTCTCGGCGGGTCGACCTGCCGTCCACACGCGGGCCTCGTACGTCTTGACGACCCGGCGGGACGCGAAGAGCTCCTGGTAGGCGGCGCGCGCCTCGGGCCGGAGGGTGAGGAGCAACACGCCGCTCGTCAGCCGGTCGAGACGATGCGCCGGCGACGCGTCGGGGTCCCCCGCCGCCTGCACCCGGCCGAGCACGGTCTCGCGGACGTGACTGCCCCGTGGCGTCGTCGCGAGGAACGGCGGCTTGTCGACGACGAGCACGTCCTCGTCCCGGTGGAGTTCGACGAGCTCCCCCGGCACCGGAGTCTCGGACGGCAGGTCGCGATACGTCCACACCGACCCGCCCCGCCGACGCCCCTCCACGTACGACGTCGTCGCCGTGACGACGGCGCCGTCGGCGAGAACGATCTCCCCCGCCGCGAGACGCCGATCGATCTGCTCCGACGCGCCCGTGATCTCCCGCATCGCCTCGACGACGGTCTCCCACCGCCCCGACGGCGGTAGCCCCAGACGCGCGACGCCCGCCCCCTCCCGTGGCGGGAGCGGGGGCGGGCGTCGTCGTCGTCGTGACATCGGACTTCGGCCTGTCCGGCGTGGTCCGACCGCCGTGGCGGTCGGCAGCCAACCCTCGGATTGGCGCGACGTCAGTCGCGCGTGAGCTTGCGGTGGGTGACGCGGTGCGGACGCGCCGCCTCCTCGCCGAGGCGCTCGACCTTGTTCTTCTCGTAGCCGTCGAAGTTGCCCTCGTACCAGTACCAGGCCGCCGGGTTCTCCTCGGTGCCCTCGTAGGCGAGGATGTGCGTCGCGACGCGGTCGAGGAACCACCGGTCGTGGCTGATGACCACGGCGCAACCCGGGAAGTCGAGCAGCGCGTTCTCGAGGCTGCCGAGGGTCTCGACGTCGAGGTCGTTCGTCGGCTCGTCGAGGAGCAGCAGGTTGCCGCCCTGCTTGAGCGTGAGCGCGAGGTTGAGGCGGTTGCGCTCACCACCGGAGAGGACACCGGCCTTCTTCTGCTGGTCCGGGCCCTTGAACCCGAACTGGCTCACGTAGGCGCGGCTCGGGATCTCGACCTGGCCGACCTGGATGTGGTCGAGCCCGTCGGAGACGACCTCCCACAGGGTCTTGTTCGCGTCGAGCCCTTCACGCGTCTGGTCGACGTAGCTGATCTTGACGGTGTCGCCGACCTTGACGGTGCCCTCGTCCGGCTCCTCGAGCCCGACGATCGTCTTGAAGAGGGTCGTCTTGCCGACGCCGTTGGGGCCGATGACGCCGACGATGCCGTTGCGCGGCAGGGAGAAGCTCAGGCCCTCGATGAGGACGCGGTCGCCGAAGCCCTTCTTGAGGTTCTCCACCTCGATGACCGTGCTGCCGAGGCGCGGGCCCGGCGGGATCTGGATCTCCTCGAAGTCGAGCTTGCGGGTGCGCTCGGCCTCCGCGGCCATCTCCTCGTAGCGGGCAAGACGCGCCTTGCTCTTCGCCTGGCGGCCCTTGGCGTTGCTGCGGACCCACTCGAGCTCGTCCTTGAGGCGCTTCTGCAGCTTGGCGTCCTTCTTGCCCTGGACCTGCAGACGCTCGGCCTTCTTCTCGAGGTACGTCGAGTAGTTGCCCTCGTACGGGTAGAGACGCCCGCGGTCGACCTCGGCGATCCACTGGGCGACGTTGTCGAGAAAGTACCGGTCGTGGGTGACGGCGAGGACGGTGCCGGGGTAGTTCGCGAGGAACTGCTCGAGCCAGTTGACGCTCTCCGCGTCGAGGTGGTTGGTGGGCTCGTCGAGGAGGAGCAGGTCGGGCTTGGAGAGGAGCAGCTTGCACAGGGCGACGCGGCGGCGCTCACCACCGGAGAGGACGGAGACGTCCGCGTCCGCCGGCGGGCACTGGAGGGCGTCCATGGCCTGCTCGAGCTGGGAGTCGAGGTCCCACGCGTCGGCGTGGTCGATCTCCTCCTGGAGCTTGCCCATCTCCTCCATGAGGGCGTCGAAGTCGGCGTCGGGCTCGGCCATCTCGGCGGAGATCTCGTTGTAGCGGTCGACCTTCGCCTTGATCTCGCCGACGCCCTCCTCGACGTTGCCGAGGACGGTCTTGTCCTCGTTGAGCGGCGGCTCCTGCAGAAGGATGCCGACGCTGTAACCCGGGGAAAGGCGCGCCTCGCCGTTGCTCGGCTGGTCGAGCCCCGCCATGATCTTGAGGATCGTCGACTTGCCGGCGCCGTTGGGGCCGACGACGCCGATCTTGGCGCCCGGATAGAACGACATCGACACGTCATCGAGGATCAGCTTGTCGCCGACCGCCTTACGCGCCTTGGTCATGGTGTAGATGAACTCGGCCATGTCACGAGGCTATCCGTCCCGCGGCCACGCTCCGAATCGCGGTGGGCGTGGCCGGGCGGGGCGGACGTTCAGGCGGTGCGGACGACGTAGGGATCCGTATCTGCGCGAGCGGGATCGAGGGCCGTTCCGGCACCGGCGCCGGACGTGTCGAGACCGGGCACGTCGGCGTCTCCGTGCTCGGTGTCTCCGTGCGATCGAGAACCACCACCGGTCGTCCCCCACGGCGCGGCGCCGTTCCCGTCGCGGCTCGTCACAGCGTCGACACCCCCACCACCCGCATGTGCCGGTGCCGGCGCCGTCGTCGGCGCCGAGGGCGCGGCGGGGGATGCGACGGGGCGGGTGTTCTCGGCCCCGGCGCGGCGGAACGAGGAGACGCCCCGCGCCAGGTCGTGGCCCATCGACACGGCCTTGACCTCGACGTTCGTCCCCTTGCGACCGTCGGGGTGATCCCACTGGGAGATCTGCAGTTCGCCGTGGACGACGACCGGGTCGCCGCGACGGACGGACGCCGCGATGTGGGTGGCGAGCTGCCGGTAGGCGACGACGGTGACGAAGTTCGTCGCCCCGTCGACGTACCCGCGACGTTCGGAGTCCCAGCGCCACGGCGTCGAGGCGAGACGCACCGTGATCATCGGTTCGCCCTTGGAGGTCGTGCGGGTGCGAGGGTCCTCGGTCGTGTTGCCGCGGATAGTCACGTGGGTCTCGTTCATCTCGGTCTCCTGTGTGGGGGGTGACCGGCGAGCGCCGGCCCCTCCACCGTGGCCGAGGACCGGGACGCGCGACGGGGGCCGTCCCACCGGTGTGGACGGCCCCCGTCGCGTCGAGGAGGGTGTGGAACCCCGTCCGGGAGGCCCGGACGGAGCGCCGGTCAGCGGCGGGTGGCGAGCACCCGGTCGAGGCTCTCCCGGGTCTGGCGGTGACGGGCGAGGATCTCCGTCTGCGGCGCGAGGAGGCGGTTCTTCGCGACTCCCGCGATCGCCGTGTCGAGGCGCTTCTCGATGACGCGACGACGACGCCGGGCGCCCGCGTGGACGAGCGGGATGCTGAGGACCGAGAGGAGGAACCCGCCGAGCAGACCCCCGAGGAGCATGCCGGTGGGGACGGGGATGCCGGAGTACGCGGGCGTCTGCGGCAGCGGCAGCTGGGCCGCGGCCATCGCCCACAGGAGCATGAGCCACAGCAGACCGCCGAGCGCGCAGAGGATGAAGAGCCACTGCAACGCGCCGAGGAGGTACCACCACGACGGCGTGCGGTCCCGCAGCGGCGTCCCGACGATGGCCTGGTCGAGCGCGTCGCCGAGGTCGTTCTCGTCCGGCCCGGCGGCGGTCTCGACGGCGTCGGCCCACAGCGGCGGCAGCCCCTGCGCGGCCTTTGCGCCAGTACGACGGATGAGGGTCGCGACCGCCGCACGCGCCGCGGGGGTGGGTTCGGGCAGGGAGGAGCGGGCGAGGACGGCGCCGATCTCCGCGTCTTCCGTGCTCTGCGCCTTGCCGCGCTTCTTCTCGCCCTTGGCGAGGATCGTCTGGTCGAGGTGGAACCGCCGCATCGGGTCGGGCCGCAGGGCCCGCAGGCGCCGCGTGAGCGGCCACCCGGTGTGCCGTGACGCGCGGGCGCGGTAGTCGCGTTCGACGCTGTCGAGGACGACCGGCACCCCGGCGGAGCGCGCGAGGCCCGCGACGAGGGCGTCGTCGGGTTCGGCGGAGATCTGCGGCTCGGAGTCGGCCACGTCGGCCCGGAGCGACTCGGCCTCGGCGTAGAGGTCGCCGAGGAGACGGACGCGGGCCGCGGTGGCCGCGTGGACGGCGGTCGCGAGGGCGCCGCGGAGCTCGTCGAGCCCCTGGCCGGTGCGGGCGGAGACGAGGAGGACCTCGACGTTGGGCAGGCCGTCCTCGACGAGGAGCTGGTGGAGGTGCCGGCGGCAGGCCTCCGCCTCCTGCGCGTCGAGCCGGTCGGCCTGGTTGAGGACGACGAGCGTGACGGCCTCATGATTGCGCTGCCGCTGCAGGTAGTCCTCGTGGAGGATCCCGTCGGCGTACTTCTGCGGGTCGGTGACCCAGACGAACACGTCGGCGAGCTCGAGGACGCGGTCGGCCTCGGCGCGGTGGGCGACGCGGTGGGAGTCGACGTCGGGCAGGTCGAGGAGGACGAGCCCGTCGAGGTCCTCCCCCACCCCGCTGCGCTCGGCGCGTTCGGGGCTCACGCGATGGCGGTTGGCGGAGCCGACCCAATCGAGGAGTTGCGTGGCCGGGTCGTCGCCCCACACGGCGGACGTGATCGTCGTCGACGTGGGGCGGAGCATGCCGACGGTCGAGGCCGCCGAGCCGACGAGGCGGTTGAACGTGCTCGACTTGCCGCTGCCGGTGGCACCGGCGAGGGCGACGATCGTGTGTCCGCCGACGAGTTCGAGACGTTCCGAGGCCTTGCGGAGCGTGTGGCGGGCAGACTCGACCTTGGTCGGGGGGAGCTGGTCGCCACCGGCGTCGACGGCGCCGATGAGTCCACCGACGGCGTCCTTGAGCTGCTCCGGGCTGGGCGCGGCGGGGCGACGACCCCGACGGCTCAGCGAGGACCGCACCCGCGCGAGGCCCTTGTCGCTCATCGGGCCACCGCCACGGTCGCGGCGGCGTCGAGGAGACGTCCGGGCTGCGCCGGGTCGACGTCGATCTCGTCGACGGCGCCGGTGAGCCGGGCCTTCTGCTCGGCGTGGAGGTCCCCGACGCGTTCGAGGAGTCGGGCACGGGCCTTGGCGGCAAGGGTGCGCACGGCCTGGTCGCCGAAGATCGCCTCGAGGAGGCGCTGCGCGACGACGGCCGAGCCACCCGCGATGCCGACCTCGGCGCCGCCGAGGGTGCCCATCGTGTGGCTGAACACGACGAGCATGAGGACGACGCCGACCGCGTTGACGCCCATCGAGAGCACGCGAGCGGTCGTACGACGGTCCTGGCCCTCGCTGCGGACGAGTTCGAGGAGGTCCTGCTGCCAGTCGCGGACGAGGCGGTGGACCTCCGCGTCGAACCCGGGCGGCGGGGACGCGAGGTTGGGGTGGGCGGCCAGGACCTGCTCGGTGCCGGGGATCGTGCGCCACCGCTTGAGGACGGTCGCGTTCGCGTCCTCGGTGTGGGCGAGGATGAGGTCGGCGACGCCGGACTGCAGCGCCTCCCCGAGTTCCGTCGCGGGCGCCGGGCGACCCTTGAGCATCGCGGTGACCCGGTCGCGCAGGCGTCCGAACCCCACCTCGACCTGGCGGAGGAACTCGCCGGTGCCGACGAACTCCTGCCATCGCGCGAGGACCTCACCCCGCAGGAGGGTGCCGTCGCTCATGCCCTGGGCGATGCCCTCGAGGGCCTCGGCGTAGGCGACGTCGGCGACGGCGCGCATCTGCTCGACCGTCTGGACCTGCGTCGAACTCGCCTCGGCGAGCTGGCGGACGCGCCCTTCGAGGGAGTCGAGCGCGCCGTCGAGGGTGCGGCGGACGACGAGGCCGCGCGCACGCTGGTCCTCGCCGAGGAGGGAGAGCCACGTGCGCAGATCTGCGACGTCGCTCTCGGGGAGCATCCCGTTCTCGTCGAGGGAGGTCTCCTCGAGGGCGAACACCGGTGAGTTGGTGAGGCCCTCGTCGACGAGCATGCCGCCGAGGTGCTCGGCGATCTCCTCGCTCGCGCCGTCGGGCACGCGGTCGAGGACGATCGCGACGGACGTGCCCCGCTCGGCGGCGCGGCGGAGCATCTCCCACGGCACCGCGTCGGCGTAGCGGGCGGCGGTCGTGACGAACACCCACAGGTCGGCGGCGCCGAGGAGCTGGCGCGCGAGGTCGCGGTTGCCGGCGACGACGGAATCGATGTCTGGCGCGTCGAGGAGCGCGATGCCGGAGGGCAACCCGTCGGCGGCGGCGAGACGCAGCGCGGACGGGTCGTCGTTGTCGCCGGCCCCGCTGAGTCGAGTGAGGTTGGGCAGGACCCGCGGCGTGGTGAACCACGCGGCGTCGTCGGGGTGGTGGACGAGGACGCACGCCCGCGTCGTCGGCCGCAGCACGCCGCTGCGCGTGACGACGCGGCGGGCGAGCGTGTTGACGAGCGTCGACTTGCCCGCTCCCGTCGAGCCGCCGACGACGGCGAGCAGCGGGGCATCGATGTCGGCGAGCCGCGGGAGGATGTAGTCGTCGAACTGGTCGAGCATCTCGGTGCGACCACGGCGGGCGTCGGCGGCGTCGGACGTCTCGAGGGGAAGCCTCGATGCGGCGACCTCGTCGCGCAGGCCGGTCACCGCGGAGAAGAGCACGGAGACCTCGTCGACGGGCTCGCCCTCGACGATCTCGCCCTCGACGATCTGGCCGTCGACGATCTGGCCGTCGACGATCTGGCCGTCGACGACGTCACGATCGACGACGCCGTCGTGGACGAGGTCGTGGTGGGTCGCGGCGAGCGCCGCGTCGCCGTACCCCTCCGGGTGCGTCCCGTCGAGGTGGGCGGACTCCGGCGCGTCCGTCCACGCCGTCCCGGAGTCGCCCTGGAGGCGGTCGTCCCGCGCCGGGGTCGTGTCGTGCGTGAAGTCGTCGGTCACCGTGTGCCCTTTCTCGTGGCCCACCACGGTACCGGCGAAGCGGCCCCCCGCGCCCTTCGACCGAGCCGTACGCCGCGCCGAGTTCCTCCGCGACTGACGGCGAGGAAGGACGGCCCGCGCCGTCCCGGACACCGCATCGGCGGCGTCGAATGATGAGCGCCCCCAGCAGGATTCGAACCTGCGACCTAGAGATTAGAAGGCTCTTGCTCTATCCGGCTGAGCTATGGGGGCAGCGTGTCGAAGTGTAACGGTGACGCCGACGCGGCCGGATGGCGACGCGACACCGCACCCTGTCGGGGACGCCCCCCGACGGTCACCGACGCCGCATCCATGGATCACGTGAGGCACGTCACCACGCGGACATAAGGTGTGCCCCGTGAACGAGCCAGCCTGCGACGAGGTCCACGTCTACTCGACGTCGACCGACTTCGCGCCGTGGGCCGACCATCTCCTCGACGACGTGGAACGTGGCACGCTCGCGACGCTCCACCGTGCGCGCGACCGGGCGGGCTACGTGAGCGCCCACACTCTGCTGCGGTACGCCCTCGCCCGACACGCGGGCGTCCCCGAGGCGGAGCAGCGGTTCCACCGTCGGTGCGTCCTCTGCGGAGGCCCGCACGGAAAGCCCCGCCTCGTGCCGCCGGGACTCTCCCCCACCGACGCCCTCATGGCCGACCCGGGCACACCGCACGTCAACCTCTCCTACACGGGAGACCGCATCGTGCTCGCGCTCTGCGCCGACCGCCCCGTCGGCATCGACGTCGAGCGGTGGGACGGGACGAGCTTCGCCGGCTTCGCGAGCGTCGCACTCACCCCCGCGGAGGCTCGGGAGCTCCTCGAGTTCGACGTCGCCGAACGCGAGGTCGCCCGGGCCGTGTGGTGGTGCCGCAAAGAGGCCGTACTCAAGGCGACCGGTCACGGCCTGCGCGTCGACGCCCGCCGACTGCGGGTCACCGCGCCCGACCACCCGCCGGCGCTCCTCGACTGGACCGACGAGGCCGTCCCCCGCCCCACGGTGACGATGGCCGACCTCCCCGTCCGGGGCCGCTACACGGCCGCTCTCGCCGTCGCGGGCGACGCACCCTTCGCCGTCCGCCTCCACGAGGTGTCGGCGTTCACCGACACCGAGTCCTGAACCGCGGCGTCCGGGGGCCCTGCACCGCCACCCCCTCCCCCGAGGCGCCATCCACCCCGACACGACACATCGTCGCCGCCCACACCCGCCCGGAACCGCGACGAGGACGACACCGGCTCAGCGGTACCGGTCGAGCTGTCGCGCGAGGACCATGCCGAAGCGGCCGCCGAGATCGGAGTGGTCGAGACCCGTGGGTTCCACGCGGGACACCTTGGCCCCCCGGGCGCGGTACCACGCCGCGCCGCGCTTCGCGTCGTCGAGCGCGTCGTACCCGTCGTCGGTCCCCCTGCCGTCGTCGAGCGACCCGGTGTACCAGAGCAGCGGGACCCGCGACGGGACGGGCATCGCCGCACCTCGCGCCGGCGCCCCGCCCCCGCCGGTGACGACGACGCCACCCGTGGCGAGCCGCCCTCCGTGGGTGGGCAGCAGGTGCTTCGTGAGGAGCTGCGACCCGCCGGAGTAGCCGACGAACCAGATGTCCGTCACACCGAGCGAGCGCGCCGTGCTCTCCGTCAGAGCGGCGACGTAGGCGGCGTTCACCTGGCCGTTGCGCCAGAACGTCGCGTCACGGGCCGGCGTCCGGACCGACAAGGTGGCGTATCCCCGGGTCGCCGCTTGTGCGACGACACCGCGGGACCCGCCGAGTGCCCACGTCGAGTGCGGATGGTCGTGCCCGTACATGCCGTCGCCGTCGAGGTAGACGACGAGGCCCCGCGGACGCCCGCCGCGCACGGACGCGATGAAGAGGTGATACGTGGACCGTGTGCCCGCCCGGTCCGTGTAGGAGGCACCGAGACGGTCGGGCGCTGTCGGCGCAGATGCGGCGGCACGGTGACGCTGCAGGCGCCCCGCTTCTGCGGGAGGAGCCGAGGCGACGGTGGCCGCGACGGCGCCCGCGGCGAGAGCGACGGCGGCACGGCGGGAAAAGGACAGGGCCACGGGAATCTCCTGGATGGGGTCGAGAGCCGGCCCCACCGGCTCTCGCCGGCTCGGACCGGTCCGCCCGGGGGGCGGCCTCCTTCCGATCGGCACCTCCGGTCTCGGCCCTGAGCGCTCCCCCTTCACGAGATGCCTTGACCGGGTGGCCGATCATCACCGCGGGCGCTACCGTGTCGTTCGTTCAGGACAGTCGTCCAGACACACCGGGGGGGTCGGTCCGAGGGGGGCCGAGGATTCCGAAGCCCTCACGGTGTCGGAGCACGGAAGAGACCGGGTGACCTCGCCATGACCTTCAGCGCTAGCGCGCGCACGACCGACGACAGGCGGGTCGACCACCCCGCGGCCGGTCCCGAACGGCCTTGCCGCCCCCCGCTGCAACGACGGATGCACCACTACTTCGAGGCCACCGCCGAGGTCGTGCCGGAATCGATCGCCCTGGAGTGGGAGGGCGGCAGCTTCACCTACGCCGAACTGGAACGGCGGGCGAACCAGCTCGCGAACCACCTGATCGCCGAGGGGTACGTCACCCCGGGTGTACGGGTCGGCCTGTTCCTCGAACGGTCACCCGAGCTGTACGTCGCGCTCCTCGCCGCCCAGAAGGCCGGGGCCGTGTTCGTCCCCATCGATCCGCAGAGCCCCCAGGACCGACTCGAGTACTTCGTCGAGGACGCAGAGTTGGTCGTCCTCCTCACCTCGTCCATGCTGCGCGAGCGCGTCGGGGCCCTCCCCGCGCCGAGCGTCTACCTCGACCTCGTCGCCGACGAACTCGCCCACGCGCCCGTCGACCGGCCGGCCCTCCCCTTCGACGGTGACGACGCCGACATCACCGCTTACATCATCTACACCTCAGGGTCGAGCGGCCGCCCCAAGGGCGTCGACGTGCGGCAACCGAGCATCTGCAACTTCATCCACGTCATCACCGAGTTGTACGAGGTCCTCCCCAGCGATCGCGTCTACCAGGGCATGACGATCTCGTTCGACTTCGCCATCGAGGAGGTCTGGCCCACGTGGGCCACCGGGGCGACCATCGTCGCCGGCCCCACCGACGGCCGCCGGGTCGGCGAAGGACTCACCCGTTTCCTCGAAGATCGACGCATCACCCTGCTCCTGTGTGTGCCCACCGTGCTCTCCACCGTGGAACGGCAGATCCCCTCCATCCGGGCACTCATGGTCGGAGGCGAGGCGTGTCCCGCCGAACTCGTCGCCCGGTGGTCCACCGGTCGACGCATGCTCAACACCTATGGACCTACCGAGACGACCGTCACGTGCACGGTCGGCGAACTCCATCCGGGCAAGCCCGTGACGATCGGGGTGCCCGTCCCCACCTATACGGCCGTCATCCTCGACGAGAACCGACAGCCCGTCCCCGACGGGCAGGACGGTGAACTGGCCATCGGCGGCATCGGCGTCGCCGCCGGGTATCTCAACCGACCCGACCTCACCGCCGACCGGTTCATCCCACACCCGACCGACCCCTCACGAGGACGCATCTACCGCACCGGCGATCTCGCCCGCATCGACGAGCACGGCGAGATCGTGTACCTCGGACGTGCCGACGCGGAGGTGAAGATCCGCGGCCACCGCGTGGACCTCGGCGAGATCGAGAGCGTCATGATGCGCGACCCGCAGGTGCCGACCGCCGCCGTCAAGCACCTGCGCTCCGGAGCGTCGGGGGACGAACTGGCCGCCTACCTCGTTCTCGCCGAGGGCGCGGAGGCCGGCGAGGTCTTCCCCCGCATCCACGCCGCGATGCGCGACGCACTGCCGCCGTACATGGTTCCCGCGTTCATGGAGCGGTCCGAGGCGCTGCCGATGCTCCCCAGCGGCAAGGTGGACCGCAAGGCCCTGCCCGACCCGACGAGCACCCGCATCATCGGGGGCGACGGTGAGATCATCCCGCCCGCGACCCCGGAGGAGGAGTGGGTCCGTACGGTGTGGGCGCACGCGTTCGGCCTCGCCCCCGAGGCGCTCTCCGTCACCGCCGACTTCTTCGCCGACCTCTCCGGCCACTCCCTCGTCGCCGCCGGCGTCACATCGGCACTGCGCAGGGACTCGCGCGGCGCCTCCCTCTCGGTGATGGACCTCTACGCCAACCCCACCGTCCGTGGACTCGCCGAGCACGTCGCGCTTCGCGGTCTCGACGACGACATCCCGCAGGACGAGGACCTCCTCGGCGAAGACCTCCTCCCCACCGACCCACCCCGCACCCCCTCGACCGCGAGGACGGCCCTCTTCGGCGCAGCCCAGGCCGCGCTCGTCATCCTTCTCACCGCGTTCACGTTCCTGCCCGTGGCCGTCATCTACTGGTGGCACGACGGCGTGCCGAGCGCCCTCATGCTCCAGCACCTCGTGCTCACCTTCCCGCTCAACTACCTCACGGTGCGGTGGGTGCTGCCCCTCGCCACGGCACGGATCGTCGGCCACGGCCTCCGGGAGGGAGCCCACCCCCTCTACGGGCTCACCCACCTCCGCGTGTGGCTCGTCGAGAAGGCCATGGGGCTCTCCCCTCTCACCAACCTCGCAGGCTCGGCCTTCGCGCCCGGATACCTGCGTCTCGCCGGGGCCGACGTCCACGAGGAGGCACACATCGGCACGACGCGTGTGCCGTTGCCGACGATGGTCCGCGTCGGGGCGGGCGCCTCCGTCGGGTACGCCTCCCACCTCGCGGCCTACGCCGTCCGCGACGGGCGCCTCGTCATCGGGCGCGTCGTCGTCGAGAGCGACGCCACCGTTGCCGCCCAGGCCGTCCTGCCCGGCCCGTGCGAGCTCGGCCCGCGCTCCTACCTCGGGCCGCAATCGACCCTGCGCCCGGGGCAGCTCACCGGTCCCGACGAGGTGTGGACGGGATCCCCCGCCACCCGCCAGGAGAGCCAGTCCGACCCCGCCCTCACCCTCATGGCCTCGTGCGACAGGGCCCCCCGCACATGGAGTCCGGCGCTGCGTCGCCGCTTCGTCGCCGGCCTCGTCGCCCTCGAGTTCCTCCCCCTCGCGGCCCTCCTGCCCGTCGTCGTCGTGGTCTGGTGGGTCCTCCTCGTCGCGAACGACGGCGTCGCCCTCGCCGTCACCTTCCTCACCGGGCCCGTGTTCGTCGCCACCGCCTGCGGACTCATCCTCTGGCTCCGCCGGTTCGGTCTGCCTCGGACACCCCTCGGTGTCCGTCACCTGCGCTCCGGCCTCGGCGTCGACAAGTGGTTCGCCGACAAGCTCCTCGAATCGAGCCTGCTCCTCACGAACACGCTGTACGCGACCCTCTACACCCCGCCGTGGCTTCGCCGCCTCGGCGCGAGGATCGGCCGCGGCGCAGAGGTGTCGACGATCGCCAATATCGATCCGGACCTCCTCACGATCGGCGAGGAGTCCTTCGTCGCCGACATGGCGAACATCGGCGGCGCCACCTACTGCCACCACCACGTCGCGTTCCGCCCCACCGAGGTCGGTCGACGCGCCTTCGTCGGCAACGCCTCCCTCGTCCCCTCGGGCACCGATCTGGGCGACGGCTCCCTGCTCGGCGTCGGGTCCGTCCCCCCCGCGGGTGGCGTGCCCGAGGGCACCTCCTGGCTCGGCAGCCCCGCCATCTATCTCCCCCGCCGCGAGGTGTACGAGGGGTACGGCGACGCAGAGACGTTCCACCCGGGCCGCCGTCGGGTCGTCGAGCGTTACCTCATCGAGTTCGCCCGTATCGTCGCCCCGTCGACGCTTCTCGCACTGTCGACGTTCGCCACCCTGTGGCTCACGTCGCTGGTCGCCGCGGCCGGCACGCCGTTGTGGCTCATGCTTCTCACCACACCCCTCACCGCACTTGCCTGCGCCGTCGGCACCGTCCTCGTCGTCGCCGCGACCAAATGGGTCGTCGCAGGGCGTTACCGCCCCCGCGTCGAGCCGCTGTGGAGCCGGTTCGTCCGCCGCACCGAGTTCGTCACCGGCCTCTACGAGGGCGCCGCCGTCCCCGTACTGCTCCAGATGCTCACCGGCACCCCGATGCTCGGCCCCGTCCTGCGACTGTTCGGCGTGCGGGTCGGCCGACGTGCCCTCCTCAACACGACGTACATGACCGAGTTCGATCTCGTCCACCTCGGTGACGACGTCTACGTGGGCACCGAGGTCTCCCTCCAGACCCACCTGTTCGAGGACCGCGTCATGAAGATGAACGTCGTCGAGGTCGGCGACCGCGCCGAGGTCGGCATGCGTTCCGTCGTCCTCTACTCCACGCACGTCGGCGACGACGCCCGCCTCTCCCCTCTGTCTCTCGTCATGAAGGGCGAGTCCCTGCCCGAAGCCACCCGCTGGTCGGGCATCCCCGCCCAGGAGACGGCCCGTGCCCCCCGAGGAGTCCGTTCGTGAACACCCCCGACACCGTGGCGGGCCCGCCGCTCGAACACCTCGCCCACGATTGCGAGGAGACGACCGAACCGCCCGCCCGGCCCCTCGCCACGGGCCGCGTCCCAGCAGGGAGATTCGTCGGGGTCGACGTCGCCCGCGGCGTCGCCCTCGTCGGCATGATCGCCGTCCACACGATGTCCGCTGCGACCGACGACGGCGACGTCACACTCGCCTGGCAGCTCTTCTCCGGCAAGTCCGCCGCGCTGTTCGCGCTGCTCGGTGGCGTCGGTATCGCGTTCATGACCGGACGCACCCGCCCACCCCGTGGCGGGGCCTGGGCCCGCGCCGCGGTGACCCCTCTCGTACGCGGTCTCCTCATCGCCGCGATCGGGCTCACCCTCGGCTACGCCGTCTCCGACGACGCCGCCTACGTCATCCTCCCCTACCTCGGCGGCATGTTCCTCGCCGCCACGGTGCTCCTGCCACTACGCCCGAAGATGCTCATCGGGCTCGGCCTCGGCTGGGCCGTGGTCGCCCCCGTCCTCAGTCACCTGCTCCGCCTGTCACGGCCCGCGGCGGATCTGTCCAACCTCACGTTCACGACGCTGCTCGGGGAGCCCGGTCGCTTCGCCTGGACGGTCCTCGTCGCCGGGACGTTCCCCGTCCTCACCTGGCTGGCCTACATCGCGGTGGGGCTCGGCGTCGGCCGCACGGCACTCGGCAGCCGTCGGGTCGTCGCCCGCCTCGTTCTCGGCGGGTCGGCCCTCACCGCGGCCGTCGTCGCCGTGACACGTCTCCTCGTCTCGTCCGGCGTCCGCGAGCGCGTCGCGGAGGACGTCTCCGGGCACACCGACTTCGAGACGTTCACCGAGCGCCTCCTCTGGGGCGGCGACGGGGTGCTTCCTGCCGATTCCCCCTGGTGGCTGGCGATCAACGCCCCACACAGCGGCACCCCCCTCGACCTGCTCTACACGATCGGGATCGCGCTCCTCACCCTCGGCCTGTGCCTTGCGCTCGCGGTCGCCGTCGGGCCCCTCCTGCGGGTCCTCGCCGCGCCCGGCAGCATGACCCTCACCCTCTACTCCGCGCACGTGCTCCTCATCGAACCGCTCGACGGCCTGCCGGACGGCCTCGCCTTCCTCACGCACGTCGTCGTCCTGTTCACCTTCGCGCTCGTCTGGAGCTCCTTCTTCGCTAAGGGGCCGCTCGAGTGGGTCGTCGCCCGCATCACCCACGTGATCGCCCCGGCCCCGCGTGGGTCCGTCCCCGCGAGGGCGGCCCGTGGGTCCGGCGCCACCGCCCTCTCCGCCTCCGAGCAGCCGTGACGGGCCTCCTCGACCGGCTGCTCCGGCTCGCCACCGGCCCGCGGCCCACCCTCACGGCCGGGGCGGGCGGGGCGCTCCCCGACGCCGTCGTCTACAGGGGCCCGGCCACCCTGCCGGGTTGCCCTGAGGCCGTCGCCCGGGCACTCCGTTCGGCAGGACTACGCACCGCATACATCGGACCGGACGAGTGCCTCCCCCTCACCGCGGAGAGCCTCTCCGGGGTCCGCCTCTACGCCCAACCCGGCGGTGGCGAACTCGACGATGCATGGAGGCACCTCCGACGCTCGGCGTCCGTCGTGCGCGACCACGTCGAGGGCGGCGGCGCCTACCTCGGGTTCTGTCTCGGTGCCTACCTCGCCGGCGACGACCCGGGATTCGACCTCCTGCCCGGCAAGGTCGACCAATACGTCGTCAGCCTCGGTGCGACGATCGACCACACCGACGATGCACTCGTCTCCCTCGACTGGGGAGGGTCCACCCGCACGATGTACTTCCAGGACGGGGCGTACGTACGACTCGCCGACGGCGCCGACGCCGAGGTCGTCGCCCGATACGACAACGGCGCCGTGGCAGCTCTCGTGTGCGACCGCGGTCGTGGACGGGTCGGTGTCGTCGGCCCCCACCCCGAGGCGGAGCGCGACTGGTACACCGACGCCGGGCTCCCCGTACCGCGGCCACTCGCAACCGACCTCGCCGTCGACCTCGTCCAGCGGGTGTGCGCGCCGACGACAGGATGAGACCCGACGACGGCCGCAGGCGACGCTCCCTCCGCCGGGCGGCGGTCGCCGGCCTCATGGTCCTGCTCACCGGATGCACCCCATTCCTCCCCACCGACCCTCCGACGTCGACTCCCCCGTCTGAGGTGGGAGCGTGGCCGCCCCCCGCGGCGGACCGCCCCGTCGTCGACCTCGCCTTCACCGTGTCGGACTCCCTCGATGCCGCCGAGGGAGTCGAGAACGTCTCCTTCTCCCCAGATCGGACGGTGTGCGAACTCGTCTTCCGCACCTGGCCGAACAGTCCCGCAACCGCTCGTGCCGGCACCGCACTCCGGGTCGTGTCCATCACGGTCGAAGGTGTTCCCCTCCCCCTCCGGACCGAGGCCGCCGGTGCCCCCGCCGGTTCCCCCGGCACCCTCGTGCGGGCACCGCTGCCACGCTGCACCCGCCCCGGTGAACGCGTCACGGCGCAGCTGTGGTTCGACCTCGCCCTCGGCGGGGACGTGGATGCCCGGACAGGCCGCTCCACGGAGGCACGAGCGGCCTGGTTCGGGACCGCGTTCCCACTCCTCGCCTGGGTGGACGGCAACGGATGGGCCACCTCGCCTGCCCACCCGTTCCTCGGCGAGTCGACGACGAGCGAGGTGTTCCGGCTGCGTCGCCTCGACGTCACGGCACCCCAGGAAGCCCTCGTCGCCGCCGCCGGCCGCTTCCGGGGCACGAGGCCGGGTGGTCGTCCGGGGACGACCACCCACCGGTTCGAGGCACCTGCCGTCCGCGATGTCGCGGTCACCGTCGGTGACCTCACCCTCACCCGGTTCGACGTCGACGGCACCCGGGTCACCCTCGCCACCCCCCGCCACCGCAACGTCGACATCGCCGCGTGGCGCGACCAGGTGACCACGTCCCTCCGTGGGCTCGTCACCCGTTTCGGGCCGACGCCCTACCCCGACCTGTGGCTCAGCGTCCTTCCCGGCGACAACAGCGGCGTCGAATACCCCGGGGCCGCACAGTTCGGCGACATCGATCCCCACGCCGACGCATGGCTCGTCACCCATGAGCTGGCCCACCAATGGTTCTACGGGCTCGTCGGGAACGACCAGGCCGCTCATCCCTGGCTCGACGAGGCATTCGCGACCTACGCACAGGAACTCGTCGCACCGACCAGCCTCTCCCGTGACCCTCAGGAATGGCTCGGGCTCGACGGGCACGTCGGCGAGGGCCGTGCGTTCTTCGCGAAGCAGGCTCGGCCCGGCCGCACCTACGTCGCCACCGTCTATCGGGGCGGTGCACGCGCCCTGCTGCAGGCCCGCGTCGCAGACGGGAATCCCGAGGAGTTCGACGAGGCCGTACGCACCTACCTCCACGACCTCGCCCACGACCTGGCGACACCAGAGGACCTTGCGCGCCGGCTGAGTCACCTGACCGGAGCGACCCGGGTCCTTCGGGAGGCCGGCGCGCTCCCGTGAGCGGTCACGACGCCGCGACGGTCTCCTCGTCGTCGTCGAAACTCAGGTCGCTGGTCCCCTCGTATTCCGTGATGAGCCACGAGGTGCCGGGGTCAGGCGGCGTCGTCCCCGTCGCGACGGCGGAGGTCTCGGCCGCGCCCACCGGGATCACCGTCACCGTCATCGTCCGTTCCAGCCGCCCCGGGGCGGCGGACCGGCCGTGGACGTAGTCGAGGCGCGCGGAATGATCGAAAGAGATCTCCAGCGGGGTGACGTCGGCGCCCGCAGGCACGTCGGCGACATCCACCTCGGCGCCGGAGAGGACCTGGCCACCGACGACAGGGCGACGGTCGGGCATCGCCAGCTCGGGCGCATCGACCCGGTGCAGTCGGAACAGGTCGACGACATGCCGGGACTCCGTGTCGCCGGCGTTGGCCCGTCCGACGGTGCGACGCCAGTCGGCCTGCACCTCCGGCGCGAAGTGGCCCACCAGTCCCTCGAACAGATCGGCATCCGACCACGTGGTGCGACGAGGGTCGACGTCCTCCCGTCGTACCGATTGCGCGAGCATGAGCCGGGAGACCTCGTCGTAGGCCTTGCGGGCCTCGTCCCCATACATCTGCTCGGCCTCGGCGGTCACCGTCACGGGTTCGACGTACGTCGAGGGGGCCGCCTCGTCCGGGGTGCTGGGCAAGGCGCATCCCCCGACGAGCGAGACGGCGGCGAATGCCCCCACGAGAAGGCGTGCACGCCGCATGTTCTTCCTCTTCCCCACGAGCATCCTGGACCACCGTCCAACTTACCGTCCTCGCCCCCGCCGCGCACGTCGGACCTGCGGCGTCCTCGGGCGCGGACTAGGCTGACGCGGTGATCGACGAGCCACCTCCTCCGGTCCGGGACGTCGTCGACGTCTACGTCGCCCGCAGCGTCGACCACACCCCACTCCTTCGAATGCTCGACGAGGACGAGCGGCGTCGGTGCGCTCGGCTGCGACAGGCGGAGGATCGGGACCGGTTCGCGTCGGCACACGCCCTGGCGCGACTCGCCCTCGCGGCGCGCACCGGAATCCCCACGGAGCGGCAACGGTTCCGGCGACGATGCGTCGTGTGCGGGGGCCCGCACGGCACGCCCCTGCTCGTCCTCGACGACGGGGCCGGGCCGTCGCGGCCTGTCCCTCACCTCAACATCTCCTCGCGCGGTGACCACGTCATCGTCGCCGTCCGTACGGGCGGGCCCGTCGGCGTCGACGTCGAATACACCGAGGGAGTGGCCACAGAGGGATTTCTCGACACCGCGCTGACCGCCGAGGAACGCCTCGAGTGGGCGGGGCGCCCGCACGGTGTCCGGGACCGAGAGGCCGCCGTGTGGTGGACGCGGAAGGAGGCGATCCTCAAGGCGACCGGGTACGGGCTGCTCGTCGAGCCGACCCTCGTCCGAGTCAGTACCCCGTGGTCCCCGCCGGACCTCCTGGACTGGCGACACCCCGACATCCCCCGTCCGCACGTCTCCCTCACGGACCTCGATGTCCGCGACGCCGAGGTCGTGGCCGCGGTGGCCGTGCTGGGAGAACCGACGCCCCCGGTGATCCGTGAGGCCGATCTTCAGGACCTCCCGCGGGCGTGACCGCCCCTCGGCCGCGAGGGCAGGGGAGGGAGGGCCGTCTCGTCGATCCACGGCGACAGGACGTCCGCGAGCCTCGGGGCCGTCGCGGCGAGGTGGGCGCGGAAGTCGTCGGTCGTGACGACGGACTCCAGGTGGGCGGCGACCCATCCCCGCACGAGGTCGAAGAACACGTCGTCACCCGCCGCGCACCGCACGGCGTGGAGGGCGAGGGCGCCGCGCTTGTAGACGCGGTCGTCGAACATGAGGTCCGTGCCCGGGTCGGAGACGACGATGTCGCGTGGCTCCTCGAGGAGGCCCGCGTAGTAGTGCTCCGCGGTCGCCCCGACGCGCCGCGAGCCGAGGTGGTCCCACCACAGCCACTCGGCATAGCAGGCGAACCCCTCGTTGAGCCAGATGTCCCGCCACCGCGCGAGGCCCACCGCGTTGCCGAACCACTGATGGGCGAGCTCGTGCGCGACGAGTCGCTCGCTGTGGCGACGCCCGTCGGCGTGGTTGCTGCCGAAGATCGACAGACTCTGCGCCTCGAGAGGGATCTCGAGCGCGTCGTCGGTGACGACGACGTCGTAGCGGGAGAACGGGTAGGGCCCGAAGAGTCCGGAGAACAGCCGCATCATCTGCGGTTGGCGACCGAAGTCGTGGGCCGCGCGGCGACGCAGCCGGTCGGGCACGTGGACCGTCTGCGGCACGTCGTCCGTCTCGAGGCCGTCGGGTTCGATCGCGCCGTAGCGGCCGACCTGGATCGTCGCGAGGTACGGCGCCGTCGGCGTCGGGTTGTCGTAGACGCTCGTCGCGCGACTCGAGGCGCGCGTGCGCGAGACGAGCTCGCCGTTGGCGACGACGGTGTAGATCGCCTCCGTCGTCACCGCGATGCGGTAGGTGGCACGGGAGGAGGGGCGGTCGTTGCACGGGAACCACGTCGGCGCGCCGTCCGGCTGGGCCGCGACGAGAGCACCGTCGGTGAGCTCCTCGAAGCCGACCTCGCCCCATGGCCCCGTGCGCGGGCCCGGGTGACCGGAGTAGAAGACGGTGACCTGCATCCGGTGGCCGACCTCGGTCTTCCCCCCCAGCGGCACGACGAGCTTGGCGCCACGTGCCCGCCACCGACGCACCCGACCGCCGTCGATGCGGACCTCGGTGACGGTGAGCCCGTCGAGGTCGAATTCGATCTCGGACGCCGCCTCACGGAGGACGACGTCGGCCCGTGCCGCACCGACGAGGCGGTTGGTCCTCACCGTGTAGTCGAGGGCGAGGTCGTAGTGGTCGACGTCGTAGACGTGACTCCCCTGGTCCGAGACGTAGTCCGGTTCGGATCCACCGACGGCGCGGACGAGACGATCGATCGGGCCGGGCAGAGACAGGTCAGGCATGGACGTCACTGTCCCACGGCGCGATCGGGTTTCCGACCCAACGGCTGCCGTCCGGGACGTCCTCCCCTCTCAGGACGAGGGAAGCCGGGCCGACCGACGCTCCCGTGCCGATTCGCGCAGCCGGGAGGACGACGCCGTTGGGTCCGAGCGTGGCCCCCGGCGCGAGGGTCACGGTGTCGAGGCTCATGACGCGGTCGTGGAAGAGGTGCGTCTGCACGACGCAGCCGCGCCCGACGGTCGCACCGTCGCCGAGGTGGACGAGGTCGGCCTCGGGGAGCCAGTAGCTCTCGCACCACACGCCACGGCCGATGTGGGCGCCGAGGCTCCGGAGCCACACCGCCATCGCGGGCGAGCCCGTCGCGGCCCAGGCGAACCACGGCCCGGCGAGCATCTCGACGAAGGTGTCGGCGAGCTCGTTGAACCACACGAACGCGCTCCACAGCGGGTGCTCTCCCGCGGCGATGCGTCCGACGAGGATCCGCTTGGCGAGAGCGGTGACGAGCGCGGCGACGGCGCCGGTGACGAGGACGACGAGCCCACCGAGGAGGAACGCGGTGGGGAGGCCGTGTGCGGCGAGCGCGAGGAGGGCGTACGCGACGAGCACGGTGAGCGCGACGTGGACCATCACGGGGACGACGCGGCACACCTCGACGAGGCTCCGCGCCCAGCGCAGGCGGCGGGTGGGGGCGAAGGTGTGGACGTCGTCCGCGTCGACGGCGGCCACCCGGCGGAGTTTGACCGGCGGACTTCCGAGCCAGGAGGTGCCGGACTTCGACTTGTGCGGCGCGGCGGAGAGCACTGCGACCAGGCCGTCCTTCGGGACCCTGCGGCCTGCGGCCGTCATGCCGGAGTTGCCGAGGAAGGCGCGTTTGCCGACACGGGCACGGCCGACGCGCATCCACCCGCCGCGGAGGTCGTAGGAGGCGACGAGGGTGTCGTCGGCGAGGAAGGCCCCGTCGCCGATCTTCGTCATGCACGGCAGGAGGAGCACGGTGGAGGCCTCGACGCCCTTGCCGACGCGGGCGCCGAGGGCGCGGAGCCACCACGGGGTGAGTCGGCTCGCATAGATCGGGAAGAGGATCGTGCGCGCCATGTCGAGGGTGCGTTCGGTGACCCAGATCTGCCACCCGACCCGGCTGCGCACGGGGTGGTGCCCCTCGCGGATGCCGATCGCACAGAGCCGCACGACGACGAGGACGACGAGCGCGAACCCGAGCATCCCGACGATCGTCACGAGCGGGGTGCGCGCGAGCATCGTCGGCAGCGCGTCGGCGAGGACGCGCGCGTGCCGGGCGGGTCGAAGGAGGAGCCACAGCGACGGGAGGAACCCGAGGAGCGGCAGGAACGAGAGCACGATGCCCGACACCGCGTAGATGCCGACCCACCGGCGGGCCCGGACGGGGCGGTGCTCGGGCCACTCCCCCGCGACCTTGCGGGCGGAGGACGGCGACGCCGGCGACCCTGCCCACACCTGCCCCGGTGGCACGGTGCCGTGGACGGCGGATCCGGCGGAGACGACGGCGCCCTTGCCGATCGAGGACCCCGGCAGCAGGATGCTGCGCGCGCCCACGGAGGCGTGGGACGCGACCCGGATGTGCCCGACGTGGAAGACGTCGCCGTCGACCCAGTGACCGGCGAGGTCGACCTCGGGTTCGATGGCGGCGCCTCCGCCGAGGGTGAGCATGCCCGTGACGGGCGGGACGGCGTGCATGTCGACGCCGCGCCCCACGGCCGCGCCGAGCCAGCGGGCGTAGTTGAGCATCCACGGGGCGCTCATCATCGAGGTGGCGCCTATGCTCTCGGCGAACTTCTCGCACCCCCACACGCGCAGGTGGACGTACCCGCCGCGGGGATACGAACCGGGGCGGAGGCCGCGCAGGACGAGCCGACTCACGAGGACGGAGAGACCGAGCTGGCCGATCGGCGTCCAGCCGACGAGGAGCCCGACGAGGAGGAACGGCCAGGAGACGTGCGGCATCGCCGTCCAGCCGAGGTCGTGGAGGATCCGCGCGCCGGCGAGGAGGAGGACGAGCCATCGAGCGGCGCGCACGGTCGCGAGCGCGACGTCGACGACGATCTGCACGGCCTGGGAGCGGAGAGGAACGGGGCGCGGCACCGGCCGGGGTTCGGCGGGGGCGTGGACCGCCGTCGGGACGTCGTGGTGGGTGTCGAGCATCGCCGCCTGCGCGGCGAGACGCGGGTGGTCGTAGAGGTCGGCGACGGTGACGCGCGGATACCTGCTGCGGAGGAGCGAGACGAGGCGGGCCGCGGCGAGGCTGCTGCCGCCGAGACCGAAGAAGTCGTCCTCCTCGCCGGGGTCGACGCCGAGGACGGCCTGCCACTGCTCGGCGAGCCAGGCGGCGGTGCCGTCGAGCCCCTCGCTGCCGGAGCCGGTGGCGCCCTCCCCCGCGAGCGGCCAGGGCAGGGCGTCGCGGTCGACCTTGCCGGAGGTGCGCGTCGGCATGTCGTCGACGACGGCGAGGCGCGGCACCATCGCGGCGGGGAGTCGCTCCCCGAGTCGAGCGCGGGCGTCGGTGAGGTCGGCGTCGCCGTAGGCGGGGTCCTCGGGCAGGAGGTAGCCGACGAGGACCTTGATGCCGGGCGCGGTCTCCCGTACGGCGACGGCGGCCATCGCGACGCCGGGGAGCGCCTGGAGCGCGGCGTCGATCTCGCCGAGCTCGATGCGGCGGCCGCCGACCTTGACCTGGTCGTCGGCACGGCCGGCGAAGACGAGGCCCTCCGTCTCGCGGACGACGAGGTCGCCGCTGCGGTAGGCGCGTTCCCAGCCGAGCATCGGGGCGTACGTCGCGGCGTCCTTGGCCGGGTCGAGGTAGCGCGCGAGGCCGACGCCGCCGATGACGAGCTCGCCCGTCTCCCCCTCGGCGACCTCGCGCCCCTCGGCGTCGACGACGGCGAGGTCCCAGCCGTCGAGCGGCACCCCGATGCGGATGGGCGCCTTCCCCGTCATGCGGGCGGCGCAGGCGACGACGGTGGCCTCGGTGGGTCCGTAGGTGTTCCACACCTCCCGCTCGGGCGAGACGAGTCGCGCGGAGAGCTCGGTGGGCAGCCCCTCGCCACCGAAGATGAGGAGCCGGACGCCTGCGAGCGCCTCCTGCGGCCACAGGGAGGCGAGTGTCGGCACGGTGGAGACGACGGTGATGCCGCGGCGTTCGAGCCACGGGGCGAGGTCGACGCCCGACTTGACGAGGGAACGGGGCGCGGGCACGAGGGCCGCGCCGTGACGCCAGGCGAGCCACATCTCCTCGCACGACGCGTCGAACGCGACGGAGAGCCCGGCGAGGACGCGGTCGCCGGGGCCGAGCGGGGCGTCCTGGAGGAAGAGGCGGGCCTCGGCGTCGACGAACGCGGCGGCGCTGCGATGCGTGACGGCGACGCCCTTGGGGGTGCCGGTCGAGCCGGAGGTGAAGATGATCCACGCGTCGTCGGTGAGCGTCGGGGCCCACGAGTCCGGGTCGAACTCGACGTCCGGGTCGGGTTCCCCGCCCCCGCTGCGCGGTTCGACGCCCGCGTCGGTGAGGACGGCGGCGACCCCGGCCTCGGAGAAGACGAGGGTCGCGCGCTCCTCGGGGTCGTCGGCGTCGACGGGCACGTAGGCCGCCCCGGCGCGGAGGATGCCGAGGATGCCGACGTGGAGGTCGGGGCGCCCCGTGGTCATGCGGATGCCGACGCGGTCGCCCGTGCGCACTCCCGCCCGGCGCAGACCGAGGGCGATCTCCCCGGCGGCCTCCCACGTCTCGCGGTAGGTGAGGACGGCGGGGTCAGTGTCGATCGCCGACTCGTCGGGGTGGAGGGCGACGACCTCGCGCAGGATGTCGACGAGGGTCCTCGGCGGCGGCGCCAGGTGTGAACGGTGCAGCGGATCGTCGGGGAGGGAGGAGGGCATGCAGCACCCTTTCGAGCGGTCGCGCTCTCGGTCGGGGAGGGTCACCCGATGCTACGAGACGGGAGCGACGTGCCGGTGAACTCCTGGCGGGCGCGGAGCAGCGAGTCGACGAGCACCCGCTCCTCCTCGACGATGCGGGGCCCGCCACGGCCCCGGACGTGACGGGCACGGAGGATGGCGAGTTCGACCGCGTCGTCCTGGAAGTCGCGCATGGCCCGGCTCCCCCGACGGCCCGCGGCCTCACCGGCCCAGCGTCGGGCGGCGCGGCGGCGCGCCGGGTCGGCGAGCATGACGAGTTCGTCGCGGCCGAAGAGCCCGGCGGCGGCGTAGTCGGCGAGGTGGCGTGCGACGAGGCGGTTCTCGCGGTACCGCATCCAGAGGGCGAACGCGATGGCGGAGAGGAACACCGGCACCTCGATGAAGAGGTAGGAGCCCACCCAGCCGACGAGGCCCGCCGACGCGCTCGCGTTCCACAGGGCGTGGAGGCACATCGCGAACAGCCACCCGAGCACGGGGGCGAGGAACCGCAGCGCGGTGCGTCCGACGACGGCGACGCCGATGCCGACGCCGGTCCAGATCGTGAAGAGCGGGTGGGCGAACGGGGAGAGCACTCCGCGCAGCACGAACGTGACGACGAGCGCCTCCGGTCCGCCCTCGGTGAGAGCCCGTCCGAGGTAGAGGATGTTCTCGCCGAACGCGAAGCCCGCGGCGACGATGCCGCCGTAGACGATGCCGTCGAGGACCCCGTCGAACTCCTTGCGACGCAGGGCGAGGACGACGAGGATGCCGAGCCCCTTCGTCGTCTCCTCGACGAGCGGTGCCCCGACGACCGCGGCGACGACGTCCGGTTCCAACCCGAGCGACCACACGAGCTCGGCGAAGAGCTGGTTGAGGAGCATCGAGGCGGCCGTGGCGATGCACGACCCCCACGCGAACGCGAGGACGAGCGAGGACGGCGGCTCCGCCTCCTGACGGTCGAGCCAGAGGAACGCCGGCAGGACGACGAGGAGCGGGACGAGCGCGACGAGCGAGGCGCGGAGCGCGGCCTGAACGCCGACCGTCAGGCCGATCGCCCACGCGAGGAGCGCGGCGCCGAGCAGCGCGAGGAGGACGAGGACGCCGACGGCCAGCCACCGGCGCAGCACGGGGCGTCCCGTCGCGTTCGACGGCCCGGCGGCGGGGACGTAACCGGGCGGCGGGAGGACTCCCGGCGCCGGGGGTGGTGTCATGGGCATGGCTCTCCTGTCGGCTCGTGCTGCGGCAGCCTATGGGACCACGCCGACACCCCTTCGTGCCGACGCCACCGCATCCCGATCGTCGTGGCTCCGCGGGTCGCGCTACGGGCCGCGCGTGCTGGTCGCGTCCGCGTCGGCCCACTTCCTCGCCATCGGCGTCCGCGATGTCCGTGTGAGGCGTCGGGTCGGTGGAGCCTCGTCAGGGCCGCCCACCAGGCGAGCCGCCCGTGTGCGGGTGCGCCGGGTGGGGCGCCGTCGCCTCGGGCGATGGTCCTCGGCCGGGATCTCCCGGAGACTCCCGTTCGGGCGATGCGGCACCGGGGCGGGTGAGGTGGTCGTGGGCGGGGTGTGCCCCGCGTCCTAGAGTGGCGGTCGTGTCCAAGACCACTGACTCCTCACACGACCGCATCATCTGGATCGACTGCGAGATGACCGGCCTCGACCTCGAGAAGGACGCCCTCATCGAGGTGGCCGCGCTCGTCACCGACTACGAGCTCACGCCGTTCGGCGAGGGCGTCGACGTCGTCGTCCGGCCGCCCGCCGAGGCGCTCGACCAGATGGGTGACTTCGTCCGCCGGATGCACACCGACAGCGGACTGCTGCCGCTGCTCGAGGGCGGCCTGACGATGGAGGAGGCGCAGGCCACGGTCCTCGCCTACATCCGGGAGCACGCGCCGGCCGCCGGCAAGTCCCCGCTCGGCGGCAACACCGTCGGCACCGACCGCACCTTCCTCGCCCGCGACATGCCCGAGCTCGAGGGTCACCTCCACTACCGCAACATCGACGTGTCCTCGATCAAGGAGCTGTCGCGTCGCTGGTACCCGCGGGTGTTCCACCACGCCCCGAAGAAGAACGGTGGCCACCGCGCACTCGCGGACATCAAGGACAGTCTCGTCGAGCTGCGCTACTACCGTGAGGCCGTGTTCGTCCCCCGGCCCGGCCCCGACTCGGCCACGGCGAAGGAGATCGGCGCCCGGCACGAGGAGCTCCGCACCCGGATCTGACCGCGCCGCACCGCCGCTCGAGCAGATCGGGTGGGCCCGCACCACGCAGCCCCGGTTCGTGCCGCTGCGGCCAATCCCGTCGGCCGCACCCTTCCTCCCGGAGGGGGTGGTCACGAGCACTCCGGAAAGCGGGTACGATGGTCGCCGCACCACCCGCTGGGGCTCCTCACGGATTCCCGACGGTGTGGCCTGCACGATGGTGGGTGTAGCTCAGCTGGTAGAGCACCTGGTTGTGGTCCAGGTGGTCGCGGGTTCAAGTCCCGTCACTCACCCCACGAAGAAGGGCCCTCGACCGACCGGTCGGGGGCCCTTCGCCATGGCCGGAGGAACACCGAAGACCCGAGAGGCGCGGAGTACGCGGCAGCTCGCAGAAGGGCGGCCACGCTCGACCACGAGGCCGACGATTCGGCGTCCGTGCCAGGATGGCCACATGCTCCGCCGCCCCGTCCTCCTCCCCTCGTTCCTCGTGGCCCTCCTCGTGACTCTCGCGACGATGCCGATCATGCTGGGCACGGTCGTCTCGGCCGCGGCGCACTCGGCGCTCGTCTCCTCCACGCCGAAGGACGGCGAGAAGCTCGCCGCCATGCCCACGACGGCCGCGCTCGTGTTCAACGAGAACATTGAGCCGCGCGGCACCCAGATCGTCATCGCCGACCACGCCGACGTGGCGCACCCCGTCACGCCCCAGGTCGACGGCCCCGAGGTCATCGCCGCCATCCCCGAGGGACTCCCCGACGGTCTCGTCCACGTGCGCTACCGCGTCGTGAGCGCCGACGGCCACCCCATCTCCGGGGAGACCACGTTCACGGTGGGCGACAGCCACACCGGCTCGAACGGCGACACGGCTCCCGCTGCTCCCCCGGTCCCCACCGCCGATCCGACCTCCGACGGCGACGGCTCCACGACGATGATGTACGTCCTCACGGGCGTCGCCGCGACCGTCCTCGTCGCCGCCGGACTCGCGATGTTCCTCGCCGGCCGTCGACGCCCCTGATCACGGACCTCACGGTCCACGACGCGATGCACCCCCCCGACACGAACCGTGTCGGGGGGGTGCATCGTCTCGGACTGGGAGCCCGGTTCAACAGGTGCGGGACGCCCTCACGGCCCTCCTCTGGTGGAGCCGTGGCTGTCAGTGACGCGGCGGCGGCGCGTCGGGCCGATCGGAGGCGTGTCCCTGGGTCGTCGCCATGCACCGCACGAGCCGGGCGTGCGTGACGTACCCGGCCTCGTCGAGGTCCGCGGCGAGCGCGAGCATGGTCGTCTCGGACAGGCGGAGCGCCCCGAGATCGACGACGGGTCGCGCGAAGTCACGGTGGCAGTCCCACCAGAGTTCGCGAAGCGTCGTCGAGAGCGTCTCGCGCTCCTCAGTGGTCATGGCGCGCTGGTCGATGATGCCGCCGTCGGCGGTGATGTCGGTCGACATGTTGTCGTCGTTCCCCCTGATTGGTGCGTTCACGGTGCGCGTCGCGATCCCGGCGGTGATGACCGCCTCGCCTCCCCAGGACGACGCCGGGGACGACTTTACGACACTCGTCCAGGACGCCCGATGGACATGCCCGCCGCGGGACCGTCACGAACCGGACACGACATCGCCGGGCTCACGCCGACCTCGGTTGCCCGACACGAGGGTTCGTGGCCCGAGGGTCGTCGGACCGTCGCCCCGGCGACAGGGGCCACCTCCCCGTCATGTATCCCAGCACGTCCCGGTGCCCACCACGGCCGATGCGGCGACGGCATTTGTGCGGCAACGACGTTCGACCCGAACCGTCGCCGCGGGGGGTTGCCGGTCTGCGCGTCGGGGCGCCGATGGGTACAACCCCGGAACGGGCCGGTGGGACGTCAGGCAGCGGCCGGCCGGGCCCGCACCGCCGCCACCACCGACAAGGCCCCCACGACGCAGGAGACGACAAGGGTGCCGACGAATGCGGCCCGTTGGTGCGTCGCGTACAGGGTGCCGAACACGACACCCGAGAACGCGAGGCCCACGGCACTCGCGAGCGCCTCGGCGAGCTGCAGAGCCGAGGAGTTCCGGCCGACCTCGGCCTCGGTGGAGAGGCGCATCGTCACGAGCGTCGTCGTCGGGTAGGCGAGGCCCACGCCGGCGATGGCGAGTCCGTAGCAGGCCACGGCGAACCATCCCGGCCCCCCGAGCGCGACCCCGGCGGCGAGCACGACCATGAGGGTGGTGAACCAGGCCGCGCCCGCGGTGATGAGGCGGTATCGGTCGGCCGTGGGCCCGAGGCGCCCCTGCAGCGTGGAACCCACCGTCCACGTCATCGCCGCGACGGCGAGGATGGCGCCCGCCTGGGCGGGGCCGTATCCGTGCTCGTCGCGGAGCATGAGCGGTAGGTAGGCCTCGGCGGCGATGAAGGATCCGCCGAGGGCGCCTCGGGTCGCGACCACGGAGGGGAGTCCGCGGCCGAGCCGCAGGGTGCCACCGGGCAGGAGATGTCGGGCCGCGGCGACGAGCACGACGAGAAGTCCCGCGCCGAGCGCCCATGCCGTCGGCGACACCCTCGCCCCCACGAGGTTGAGGATCCCAACCGCGGCGGCGGCGGCGACCGTCCACGCGAGGAGCGAGGTCGGGAGGGTTCGAGCGCCTCCGGCCGGGCGCGTCCGCGCGAGGGCCGGCGCCATGAGGAGCACGGCGAGGAGGACGAACGGGGTGACGCCGTAGAATATCCAGTGCCACGTGAGGCGCTCGACGATCAGGCCGGTGAGGAGGGGGCCCACGAGTCCGGGGACGACCCACGCGGCCGCGAGGAGGGAGAACACCCGAGGACGGATGCGGTCGGGGACGAGCTGGGCGATGACGACGTACAGCGCGACGTTCGCGAGCCCCGACCCCAGTCCCTGGATCGCACGTCCGACGCAGAACACACGGAAGTCGCCCGCGAACCCTGCGACGAGGAGCCCGACCGCGAATGCTCCCGCACCGGCGACGACGACCGCGCGAGGACCCGACCTGTCGCTCCACCACCCGCCGAGGACGGTGCCGACGAGGCTCGTCGCGACGGTGGCGCCGAAGGCCAGGTTGTACAGGTCGTACCCGTCGAGGTCGGCCGCGACGGTCGGCATCGCGGCCGCCACGGCGATGTACTCGAGTGCGAGCAGTGAGATGAGCACCGCCGACCCGATCGACACCGAGGCGACTCCCGGCGCGAGGACACCGTCCTCCCGCACGCTCCTGCTCCGCACGACACCCCTCCGTCTCGATCCCGCCGTTCCCGGCCACGTCCCGCCCCGGCCGGTCGGGCACGGTCCACCTTCGGGGTGGTCGGTGCGGGATCGGACGGCCGCCGGGGGCGTCCTCGCCCGTCCGCACGGCCCACCTCCTCACCGACGGCGCCGGTGAGGGCGAAGAGCCTTGAACCTCCATGGTGCCCGATATGGGGGTGACGTGTCGTCCCCGCCCCGTGCGACCGCCGTCGATCGTGTGCGTTCCCCCTGCGTCGCGGTGCACCGACGCCGTTCCGATGTCGCGCACGGCCGAGGCTCGTCGTCGTTCCTCACGGCCGGCCCGCTGCGCGGCCTCCTCCCCTGCCGCCGCCATGTCACGTCACAGCCCCTGCCGCAGGAGATCCTCTTATGTGTGGCATCTCACGAATGGCTGAGGTGGCGGGGCTCCGTGCCACTAAGGTGTCCCCGTTCACGCGCCCGTCGCCCGGCGGTTCCCCCTCCTGCCTGCGATCAGGCACGCCAGACCGGAGTTGCCCACCTGAGCGTCTGCCGCACGGAATCGGTGCTGGCCTCGCCTCGACCGTCGCCGTCTCCGGGGTCGGCGTACACGTTCTCCTACGCGACCCTCGGCGAGCTCGCCGCCTGGATCATCGGGGGGACCTGCTCCTCGAGATGATGCTCGGCGCCTCCGTCGTCGCCCAGGGCTGGTCCCAGTACCTCGTCCTGCTCCCCGGCAACCTCATCCCGTTCCCTGCGGCCGCCGCCCCGGGTGCGCCGTTCGACCTCGCGGCGTTCGAGAGCGTGGGGCAGACGTGGGCGGCGACTCTCATCGCCGCCGGTGCGGTCGCCGGTCTCTTCACCGTCGTCATGGCCCTCCTCATCGGCGGCACCCGCGTCGTCTTCGCGATGTGCCGCGACCACCTGCTCCCCCTGAGCTGGGGCCGGACGAGCCCCCGCACGGGCACGCCGGTGCGGCTGACGATCGGATTCGGTCTGCTCGTCGCGCTCATGGCGTCGCGCACGCCCGTCGGCGAGCTCGAGGAGATGGTGAACATCGGCACGCTGTCGGCTGTCGTCCTCGTCTCCGTCGCGGTGCCCGTGCTCCGCCAGCACCGCCCCGACCTGCAGCGCTCGTTCAAGGTGCCCGGTTCGCCGGTGCTGCCGTGGCTCGCAGCGCTCACGTCCTCGTGCTCGACCCGCCGCTCGACACGTGGCTGCGGTTCTTCATCTGGATGGCGATCGGCTCGTCGTGTACGCCCTCTCCGGCTCCCGCCACAGCCGGCTACACAAAAAGCCCGAGCTCGCGCACTCCTCGCGCCGACCCGCGCGACGTCCCGACCGCGAGGGCCGTTCCGGGACCACCGGAGCGCCCGCGCGACGTCTCGCGGTGGACACGACCGCCTAGCCCCCTAGCCCCCTAGCCCCCGAGGCCCCCGAGGCCCCCGAGGGCGACGTGAGCCGTCGGCGACGCCCTGTGGCTCGTTCAGGGCCGTGGAGGAAGGACATCCAGGGTTGCGGGGTGAGGACTGGTGCGGCACCGACACGTCCTTCATCGGCGACGTGGGGCCTCGGGACCGGGTCGGACCGCGCGTCTCTCACCCGGCGCCGGACAAGACCCCGGATACGCCCTGGACATGACGAAGGGCCCCGGTCTCCCGGGGCCCTTCGTGTTCGGTGCGCCATCAGGGACTCGAACCCCGAACCCGCTGATTAAGAGTCAGCTGCTCTGCCCATTGAGCTAATGGCGCGCAACGAGGAAGAACGTTACCCCCGACCCTCCAAATGTCCAAATCGGCAGGCCACGGCGTCCCTCCGCCGTCTCGACGAGGACGGGGTTCTCGCCCGGAACCCCGTGCAGCTGTCCCCCCGCGGACCTACCGTGAGGTGTACGTCGCGACAAGGAGAGACATCCATGAAGGCACTCGCCAAGACCCAGGCCGGCCCCGGCCTCCAGCTCGTCGACCGCCCCGAGCCCGAGTGCGGTGCCGACGACGTCAGGATCAAGGTTCTCGCCGCCGGGTTGTGCGGCACCGACCTCCACCTCGAGCAGTGGGACGAGTGGGCCGCCCGCGAGGTGCACCCGCCGATGACGATCGGTCACGAGTTCTTCGGCGAGATCGTCGAGGTCGGCTCCGACGTCACCTCGTGCGAGGTCGGGCAGAAGGCCTCCGGCGAGGGACACGTCGTCTGCGGTCAGTGCCGCAACTGCCGCGCCGGGCGCCGACAGATGTGCAGCAACGTGAGCAGCGTCGGGGTCAACCGCGACGGGGCGTTCGCCGAGTACGTCGTCATCCCCGCGACCAACGTGTGGGTCCAGCCCGCCGACATGCGCCCCGAGGTCGGCGCCGTCTTCGACCCGCTCGGCAACGCGACCCACACCACCCTCATGTTTCCGCTCGTCGGGGAGGACGTCCTCATCACCGGCGCCGGCCCCATCGGCGTCATGGCCGCCGCCATCGCCCGCCACGCGGGCGCCCGCCACATCGTCGTCACCGACGTCTCCGACTACCGCCTGGACCTCGCCCGCGACGCCGGCGCCGATCTCGTCCTCAACGTCGCGAAGGACGACATCCTCAGCGCCCAGCGTCGCCTCGGCATGACCGAGGGCTTCGACGTCGCCCTCGAGATGTCGGGCAACCCCGCCGCCCTGCGCGAGACGATCGAGAACATGAACCACGGTGGCCGCATCGCCCTCCTCGGGCTTCCCAAGGAGAGTTTCGCCATCGACTTCGGCAACGTCATCACCCACATGCTCACGATCAAGGGCATCTACGGACGGGAGATGTTCGAGACCTGGTACGCCGCGAGCGCGATGATGCAGACTTCTCCCCTGCTCCGCGACACCGTGGGTTCGGTGATCACGCACACCTTCCCCCTCGAGGAATGGCCGCAGGCGTTCGAGGCGGCCCGTTCCGGCCGCTGCGGCAAGGTCGTCCTCGACATCGCCGGCGTCCTCTGAGCGCCCCGTCCGCCCCCACCCTCAGGAGATCCGATGACCGACTTCGACGGCTCCATCGCCGCCACCCTCGACGAGATCCGCGACGCGGGCCTCTACAAGAACGAACGCGAGCTCCTCACGCCGCAGTCCGCGCACGTGCGCACGACCACCGGCGAGGCGCTCAACTTCTGCGCGAACAACTACCTCGGCCTCGCCGACGACCCCGAGGTGATCGCCGCCGCCCGTGCCGCCCTCGACGAGTGGGGCTTCGGCATGGCGAGCGTCCGGTTCATCTGCGGCACGCAGGAGCTGCACAAGCAGCTCGAGGCCAAGATCGCCGAACTCGTCGGCACCGAGGACGCGATCCTCTACTCGAGCTGCTTCGATGCCAACGGCGGCGTGTTCGAGGTGCTCTTCGGCGCCGAGGACGCGATCGTCTCCGACGAGCTCAATCACGCGTCGATCATCGACGGCGTCCGTCTCGCCAAGGCCAAGCGGTTCCGCTACAAGAACGCCGACATGGCCGACCTCGAGGCGCAGCTCACGGCCGCGAAGGAGGGCGGGGCGCGGCGCATCGTCGTCGTCACCGACGGGGTGTTCTCCATGGACGGCTACTACGCGCCCCTCGCGGAGATCTGCGACCTCGCCGAGAAGCACGGCGCGCTCGTCATGGTCGACGACTCCCACGCCGTCGGGTTCGTCGGCGAGCACGGCCGCGGCACGCCGGAGAAGTGCGGCGTCCTCGGCCGCGTCGACCTCATCACGGGCACCCTCGGCAAGGCCCTCGGCGGCGCGTCCGGCGGCTACGTCGCCGCGAGCAAGAACGTCGTCGCACTCCTGCGTCAGCGCTCCCGCCCGTACCTGTTCTCCAACGCCGTCGCGCCCACCGTCGCCGCGGGCTCGCTCAAGGCGATCGAGCTGGCCCTCGCCGGCGACGACAAGCGTGCCGCCCTCGAGCGCAACTCGCGCCTCTTCCGCGAGCTCATGACGGAGGCCGGATTCGACCTCCTGCCGGGCTCCCACCCCATCACCCCGGTGATGTTCCCCGGCGAGGACGGCGCCCGACAGGCCACGCAGATCGCCGACGAGATGCTGAAGCGCGGCGTCTACGTCATCGCGTTCTCCTACCCCGTCGTGCCGCAGGGCAAGGCGCGTATTCGGGTGCAGCTCTCGGCGGCGCACAGCGAGGAGGACGTGCGCACCTGCGTCCGGGCATTCGTCGACGCGCGGGACGCCGTCGGCTGAGCCGCCCCCATGCACACGGAGCGGGCCCCCTTCCTCGATGGGAAGGGGGCCCGCTCCGTGTGTGTCGGTGACGGCCCGCACGTCGGCGGGGAAGCCCGTGGTCTCAGAGGTAGAGGCCGGGGCCCTCGCCCTCGGACGCGGGCGCGCGCACGGCGTGGAGGTCGCGTTCGCGCAGGAGCACGTACACGGTGCCGTCGAGTTCGACCTCGGCCTGCTCCTCGGGGTCGTAGAGAGCCTCGTCGTCGAGGCGCACCTGACGGACGTTCTGCCCGGTGGCGACGACCCTGGCCCACGAGAGCCGCTTGCCGAGGCTTGCCGTCGCCGGGATCAGCAGCCCGCCGCCGGTCTGGCGTTCGCCGTCGGCGTCGTCACGCTGCAGCAACACGCGATCGTGCAGCATGCGGATCGGCAGACGCGACCCTCGCGAAGAGTCCGAGTCAGCCACGGACGCGGTTGTAGACCGCGAGCGCGACGAGGAGCACCACGGCGCCGACGGCCGGGCCGACGACCTCGAGGCGGAGCGAACCGTCGGTGTTGCGGGCCGTGCGGTCGACGAACGTCTTGGCCTCGTCGACCTGACGCTTGGCGACGTTGGCGGGCTTGACGCGGAACGCCAGCTCATCGATCGTCGCGGCGAGGTCGTCGCGGTTCCGGGCGATGTCCTTCTCGATCTCGTCGAGTGACCGGTTGTCCTTGGCGCTCATCGACGGCTCCTTCGGTGTGATGGGTGCACCGGAGGCCGTCCGGCGATCCGGTGCTGGGGCATAGCTCTTCCCGGCGACGATAACCTACCCCCGACCGGCGCCCGCCATGCGGCACGGGACGTCCCCCGCGGGTCGTCCCCCGGTGCCCCGTCCGCGCTGCCCGGCGACCGTCCCACTCCCACTCCCGTCCCACTCCCACTCCCCCAGGAGGACCCATGACCACCCGACTCGAGCAGGGCGACGTCGCCCCCGACTTCACCCTCACGTCGCACACCGGCGAGGAGGTCACCCTCTCCGCGCTGCGCGGCCGCAAGGTCGTGCTCTACGCCTACCCGGCGGCGATGACGCCCGGGTGCACGACGCAGGCCTGCGACTTCCGCGACGCCCGCGACCCGTTCGCCGACGCCGGGTACGCCGTGTACGGCATCTCGCCGGACTCGGAGGAGAAGCTCGCCCGGTTCGTCGAGAAGGAGCAGCTCACGTTCCCGCTCCTCTCGGACCCGGACAAGGCCGTGCTCACCGCGTACGGCGCCTACGGCGAGAAGACGACGTACGGCAAGAAGACCGTCGGTGTCATCCGGTCGACGTTCGTCGTCGACGAGGAGGGCCGCATCGCCCTCGCGAAGTACAACGTGCGCGCCAAGGGCCACGTCGCCTCCCTCGCGAAAACGCTCGGCATCGACCTGCCCGCACCCACCGAGTCCTGAGTCCTCGTCCGAGGAACCACCCCTGACGCGCGGGCGGGAGGCGATACCCTGCGCTCACGCGGGAGTGGTGAAACTGGCAGACACGCAGGATTTAGGTTCCTGTGCCCCCAGGGCGTGAGGGTTCGAATCCCTTCTCCCGCACGTCGAACGCCATGGGTGGTCGCGGTTCTCGGAGTCGTGACGACCGTGACGGCCTCGAGACGATGCGCGATCGCCGACATGGGCGGGCCCCTCTCGGAGGGAGCCCGCCCGTGTCTCGTCGTGATGGGTACGCGCGCCGTGCCGCGCGAGGCGTCGCACCGCCGGGGTCAGTGTCCGAGGTACTCCGGCAGCGCCTCGGCGAGGGCGGCGAAGGCCTTGGCGCGGTGGGAGATCGCGTTCTTCTCCTCCGGCGGCAGCTCGGCGCTCGTGCGGGTGTCGCCGGCGACCTGGAGGATCGGGTCGTAGCCGAACCCGTTCTCGCCCCGGGGCTCGCGCACGATCGTGCCCTCGAAGCGGCCGTGCCGGGTGACGGTGCGGCCGTCGGGCATCGCGAGCGCCGCGCAGCACACGAACGCGGCGGAGCGGTGCTCCTCCGGCACGTCGGAGATCTGGGCGAGAAGGAGGCGCAGGTTGGCCTCGTCGTCGCCGTGGCGCCCGGACCAGCGGGCGCTGAACACCCCCGGCGACCCGCCGAGGACGTCGACGGCGAGACCGGAGTCGTCGGCGAGGGCAGGCAGCCCGGTGGCCTCGGCCGCGAACCGCGCCTTGAGCAGCGCGTTCTCCTCGAACGTGACACCGGACTCGACGACATCGGGAACGTCCGGGAAGGCGTCCATGCCGACGAGTTCGGTGCCGGTGCGGTCGAGGACGTCGGCGAGGATCGCGCGAAGCTCGCCCACCTTGCCCTGGTTGCGGGTCGCGAGGACGAGGCGGCCGCTCATCGCTGCACCTCGCGGGCGGGCGCGTCGAGGGCGGCCTGCTGGAGGCGGGTGAGCTCGGCGCAGCCGCCCATGGCGAGATCGAGCAGCCCGTCGAGGAGGCCGCGGTCGAACGGATCGCCCTCGGCGGTGCCCTGCACCTCGACGAACCGGCCGTCGCCGGTCATGACGACGTTCATGTCGGTCTCGGCGTCGACGTCCTCGACGTAGTCGAGGTCGAGGACGGGGCGCCCGCCGACGATGCCGACGCTCACCGCGGAGACGGACCCGGTGAGCGGGGTCGCGGTGCGCTTGAGGTGCCCGGCGGCGCGACCGGTCTCGATCGCGTCGACGAGCGCGACGTAGGCGCCGGTGATCGCCGCGGTGCGGGTGCCGCCGTCGGCCTGGAGGACGTCGCAGTCGAGGACGATCGAGTTCTCGCCGAGCTGCTTCATGTCGACGATGGAGCGCAGGCTGCGACCGACGAGGCGGGAGATCTCGTGGGTGCGTCCGCCGATCTTGCCCTTGACGGATTCTCGGTCGCTGCGCGTGTTCGTCGACCGCGGCAGCATGGCGTACTCGGCGGTGACCCACCCGAGCCCGCTGCCCTTGCGCCAGCGCGGCACGCCCTCGGTGAACGACGCCGCGCACAGCACGCGGGTGCGTCCGAACTCGACGAGGACGCTGCCCTCGGCGTGGTCGAGCCAGTTGCGGGTGATGCGGATGTCGCGGAGCTGGTCGACGGCGCGGCCGTCGTGACGGGGGGTGGAATCGCTCATGCCCGCAAGCCTACGGCCGGGCGACGACGCCCCGTCCCGCCCCCGCGGGCACGCCCGTCAGCGTTCGCCGTACCCGACGACGCGCAGATCGGAGTCGAGGCGGTGGTCGCTCACGACGATGCGGTCGTCCTCGTTGCCGCCGACCGTCGTGAGGATCCCGTCGTGCACCGAGAGGACGTAGTTCGTGTGCTGCCCGTAGGGCGAGTCGGGCCGGTACATGACGACGTCACCAAGTTTCGGCGTGTACCCCGAGTCGGCGGCGTGGAACGTCTTCGCCCCAAGGAAGTACTCCTCGAGGGTGTAGACGCCGGGAATGCGCCACGACCCCGAGTTCGGGTTCTTCAGCGGGCGGCCCGACTCCTTCGCCACGCAGTGCCGCCGACCTCGCGCGCGGCTCCCCCGGCCCCCACCTCGTGTGTCCATGTCCCAGTGTCACCCCGGCGCGCGGGGGCGGCACCGTCAGGAGTCGTGGCGTGTCAGATCTCGTACGTCGCGAGCGGGTCGGCGAGTTCGACCCGGCGGCCGTCGCCGCGCCACACCTCGGCGGCCTGGGCGCGGCAGATCTCGCGGTCGTTCCAGGCGGGGATGTGGGTGAGCATGAGGCGTTTCACTCCCCCGGCCTCGATCGCGGCGCGGGCGGCGCGGGATCCGCTCATGTGGACGCCGGTGCCGTCGTCGCGGCCGTCGACGTACGCGGAGTCGGCGAGGACGAGGTCGGCTCCGGTCATGAGCTCGGTGAGTTCGGGGCAGAGGTCGGTGTCGCCCGTGTAGGCGAGCACCGCACCGTCGGCCTCGACGCGCAGACCGTAGGCGTCGACGGGGTGGAACACGGGGATCGGCGTGATCGTGAACGGCCCCACCGTGAACGGCGTGCGGGCCTCGAACTCGGCGAACTCGTAGCGTTCGTGGAGGGATTCGGCGTGCTCGACACCGTAGGCGCGGCCGAGGCGCTCGTCCGCGCCCCGGGGGCCGACGAGCGACATGCGCGTCTCCCGCACCCGTCCGGGGGTGTACCTCAACGCGACGTAGAGACTGCACGCGTCGAGGCAGTGGTCCGGGTGGAGGTGGCTGAGGACGACGGCGTCGAGGTCGATCGGGTCGAGGAACTCGCGCATGGGGCCTGTCGAGCCGTTGCCGAGGTCGAGCGCGATCGTCCACGTGCGCCCCTCGTGTTCGGTCTGGACGAGGTAGCACGACGCGGGCGAGGCCGGGCCGGGCATCGAGCCGGAGCATCCGACGACGTGGAGTCTCACGACGGCGTCCCCCGTTCGAGGTTGAGGTTGCCGACCTCCGGGCCGAGGAACCGCCGTGCGAGGCGGGCGAACTCGGCCGGGTCGCCGGTGGTGCGGAATCGGTGCTGCGGCGGCGGCGAGCCCTGCGGGCGGAGGGCGTCGGCGTCGGCGAGGACCCGGTAGACGTCCTTGGCGGTCTCCTCCGCGCTGGAGACGAGGGTGACGAGGTCGCCCATGACGTAGCTGATGACGCCGGTGAGGAGCGGGTAGTGGGTGCAGCCGAGGATGAGGGTGTCGACGCCCTGCGCCGCGACCGGCTCAAGGTACCCGCGTGCGACCGAGAGGAGTTCCTCCCCACCGGTGACACCGGCCTCGACGAACTCGACGAACCGGGGGCACGGCTGGGAGACGACCCGGATCTGCGGGGCGGCGGCGAACGCGTCGACGTAGGCGCGGCTACGGTGCGTGCCCTCGGTCGAGATGACGCCGACGACGTCGTTGCGGGTGGCAGCGGCGGCGCGACGCACCGCGGGGCGGATCACCTCGACGACGGGGACGTCGTACCGTTCGCGGGCGTCGTGGAGCATCGCGGCGCTGGCCGTGTTGCACGCGATGACGAGGGCCTTGACGCCGCTCTCGACGAGGGAGTCGAGGCATTCGAGGGCGAACCGTCGCGTCTCCGCGATCGGCCTCGGGCCGTAGGGGGCTCGGGCCGTGTCGCCGAGGTAGGCGACCCGTTCGTCGGGAAGCTGGTCCAGCACGGCGCGGGCCACCGTGAGCCCCCCGTAACCGGAGTCGAAGATGCCGATCGGAGCGTCCTGCTGCACCTTGGCAGGATATGGGGTGCCCTCCGCCTCCCCGCACCCGCACCTCACGTGACGTGCGTCAATCCCGGCCCCGAGGCCCGTCCCCTCCGTCATGCAGCGATGCGCGCGCCCTCGACCGCAGACGCTCACGCGCTGAGGGTCGCAGGTCACGACCGCGCCGCCCGTCCCCGAAGGGAGGGGCGGCGCGTCGCTGCATGACGGAGGGCCGGGGTTCAGGGGTCAGGCGGGTCCGGAGATGTCGGCCGGCACGATGCCGTCGACGTTCGTGCGGTGGCGTTCGGCGTACTTGCGGTCCTCCGCGCCGGGGTCGACGTGGGTGGGGTCGAGGACGCGCTGGAGGAAGGCGCGGGTGCGCTCATGCTCGGGAGCACCGATCACGCGGGACGGCTCCCCCTCCTCGACGATGACGCCGCCGTCCATGAAGATCACCCGGTCGGCGACGTCACGCGCGAACGCCATCTCGTGGGTGACGACCATCATCGTCATGCCCTCCTTCGCGAGCAGCCGCATGACCGAGAGAACGTCGCCGACGAGCTCGGGGTCGAGGGCCGAGGTCGGCTCGTCGAAGAGCATGAGGTCGGGGTTCATCGACAGCGCACGAGCGATCGCGACGCGCTGCTGCTGACCGCCGGAGAGCTGCGCCGGGTGGGCGTCGCCCCGGCCACCGAGTCCGACACGCTCGAGGTTGTGCTGCGCGACCTTCTCGGCCTCCGCCTTGCCTCGCCGCAACACGTTCGTCTGGGCGAGGACGCAGTTCTGCAGCGCCGTGAGGTGAGGGAACAGGTTGAACTGCTGGAACACCATGCCCAGCCGGCTGCGCACCTCGTCGATGTCGCAGTCGGGATCGGTGATGTCCTCCCCCTCGATGAGAACGGACCCGCGGGTCGGCTCCTCGAGGAGGTTGACGCACCGCAGGAGGGTCGACTTGCCCGAGCCGGACGGGCCGATGACGCACACGACCTCGCCGCGACGGATCGTGAGGTCGATGCCCTTGAGGACCTCGACGTCGCCGAACGACTTGTGGAGGTCGCGGACGACGACGACGTCGGACGGGTCTTCGGGAGTTCCGGGTCGCGCGGGATCGTGGGGGCGGGGGGTTCCCGCGGGGGTCGTCGACACGTCAGCGTCCTCTCGCGTTGCGGGCCTCGAGCCGACGGACGGCGTAGGCGAGCGGCAGGGTGATGAGCAGGTAGGTGAACCCGGCCACGACGAGCGGCGTGAGGTTGGCGTTCGTGTTGGCGAGGTCGCGGCCGTACTTCGTGAGTTCGTAGGCGCCGCGCGAGAGTCCGAGGACGTAGACGAGGGAGGTGTCCTTGGTGACGAGGATGAACTCGTTCGTGAGCGGCGGCAGGATGATGCGGAACGCCTGCGGGAGGACGACCTTGCGCAGCGTCCGGCCCGACGACATGCCGAGGGACCGCGACGCCTCGATCTGACCCTTCGGCACGGCCTGGATGCCCGCGCGAATCGTCTCGGCGAGGTAGGCGGCACTGACGAGACCGAGGGCGACCCACACGGTGCCGTACGTGCCGAACGGGATCTTGAGCCCGGGGAACGCGAGCGGCAACAGGCTGAACGCGAGGAACACGATGAGAGCGGGCACCCCGCGGAAGAACTCGATGTAGATCGTCGCGAGCCACCGGTAGGGGCCGACCGAGGAGAGGCGCATGAGCGCGAGGATCGTGCCGAGCACGAGACCGAACGCGAACGCGCCCGCCGAGTACGCGAGCGTGTTGAGGAACGCCTTGACGAGGCCCTGCGAGAGGGCGGTCACGACGAGGCGGGGGCGGAAGAAGACGCTCGCGATCTGGCCCCAGTCGGCCAGCAAGGCCGCGGCCACGAGGACGACGAGGAGCACCGCGTACTGCACCAGGCGGGCTCGTCGGGCACGGGCGCGCGGCGAACCGCGACGCGCGACACGGCGGCTCCGGTCCCGCGAGGAGGGTGCCGAGGTGTCGTGCGCGAGATCGGTCGCGCTGCCGTCACGATCGGCGGAGACGGGCGGATGGGAAGGGGTCGAGGACAACAGGACTCCCGAACTAGGACGTGGCACGGCCCGGGTGGGCCGTGCCACGGGTGGACGGATCGGACCGGGCTCAGCCGGCGGTGGTGGTGACGCTGGTGGGCGCGTCGGACGGGGAGCTCGACGCGTCGGCCGTCTCACCGGCGCTCTGCGGCGCCGTGCCGAACCACTTCTCGTACGTCTCCTTGTAACGGCCGTCGGCCTTCGACGCCTGCAGGACCTTGTTCACCTCGTCGATGAGCTTCTGCCCGCTCGGCTGGTCCTTGCGCGCCGCGATGCCGTACTTCTCCCCGGTGTGGAACTCGGTGACGACCTCCGTGTCGGGGTTCTCCTTCGTGAAGTCGTAGAGGACGCCGTTGTCGTTGACCGCGGCGTCGACGTTGCCGGCCTTCACGGCGTTCACCGTCGAGGGAAGATCGTCGAAGACGACGACCTCGTACCCGTTCGCCTCCGCGTTCTCCTGGCCGTACTTCTGCCCCGTCGTGTCGGTCTGCACCCCGAGCTTCTTGCCCCGCATCTGGGCGAGGTTGGTGATGCCCGACCCCTTCTTCGTGATGAGCGCCTGCTCGGCATCGAAGTAGGGCTCGGAGAAGAGCACCGAGTTCGCCCGCTCGGGCGTCATCGTCATCCCGGCCGCACCGAGATCGCAGCGCCCGGACTGCAGAGCGGCGCCGGACCAGATCTGGTCGAACGGCACGTCGACGGTCTCCTGGGTGAGGCCCATGTCCTTGGCCACCATGTCGAGGAGGTCGACGTCGAACCCGACGATCTTGCCCGAGGCGTCCGGGAACTCGAACGGCTTGTACGCGAGGTGGGTGCAGACGGTGAGCGTGCCCGGCTTGACGAGGGAGTAGCCACTGGAGTCCGTCGAGGCGGCGCCGGAGTTCGCACCGTCACCGCTGCCACAGCCGGCCAGGGCGAGAGCCGCGACGGCCGTCACGGCGAGGGTACGGGGGACGGAGAAGAGGGGTCGAGACACTGGTGGAGCTCCTGTCGTACGGCCCGGTCCGAGCGGAACGGGTGCGATGTGGACACACAGTCACACCGGGCGGTATGCGGGCGCGGCGGGCAGCCCAACGGGATCGGTGGGCGGCAGGTTGGCCGGGACGAGCGGTCGTCGTTCAGGGTTGGAGTGCGACCGCGAGGGTCTCCTGCACCCAGGTGAGGAACTCGTAGGCGAGGGCGAGGGGGAAGCGCGGGTCGTCGGGGTCCGTCTCGCCGAGGCGGTCCGAGAGGGATTCCGCGGCCTCGTCGGTGTGCAGGTCGAGCCGCTCGGCGAGGACGAGCCGCACGTCGGTGAGGGAGACGAGCAGACTCACCGCCTGCTCCTCGGTCGGGTACATCGTCGACCCCGACGTGCCCTCGACGAGACCGACCGCACGACGCAGGTGCGCGAGCTTGCGATCACGGACGGCATCCCCCGTGAGGCGACGGAACTCCGCCGCGAGCTCCGGGTCGTCGTGATGCGCGTCCGGCAGGAGTCGACGCACGGCCGGATCCGCCGGCCGCCCCGGGCCGGGCGCCGACCTCGCCGTCGCGTCACCGAAGTCCTCGTCGAACCCCGCGTTCCGCATGATCGCCTCGAACGAGTCGACATCGCCCCCGTCCTCCCCGCGCACCTCGGGCGTCGGCGCACCCGCCTCCGCCTCGAGCAACCCGATGGTCTGCTGCAACAGATGGACGAGGAGGTCACGCTCCGGCTCGGAGAACGACCCGACGACACCCTTGCGCGTACGACGGAACCCGGTCACGTCACTCGTCCTTCTGGAACGTGGCCCACAGGCCGTACTCGTGAAGCGCGGCGACATGACGTTCCATCTGCTCGCGCGGCCCGTGAGCGACGACCGCCCGGCCCTTGTGGTGGACGTCGAGCATGAGCGACTCCGCCTTCTCGCGGGAGTACCCGAAGTAGCTCTGGAACACGTACGTCACGTACGACATGAGGTTCACCGGGTCGTTCCACACGAGCGTGATCCAACCCGGGTCGGTGAGGTCGGCGAGCTCCTCGTCGAGGAGCGCGTCCTCGCGGACATCCGGCTCGGCGGGGCTGATCGTCACCCCTTCACCATATGCTGCCCGTGTGAGTACCGCGCTGCTGACCGACCACTACGAGCTGACGATGGCGCAGGCCGCGCTCCACGCCGGCACCGCCTCCCGCCGGAGCGTCTTCGAGCTCTTCGGCCGACGCCTCCCCGAAGGACGCCGCTACGGCGTCGTCGCCGGCACCGGCCGGTTCCTCGAGGCCCTCGCCGACTTCACGTTCGGGCCCGAGGAGATCGACCACCTCGCCTCCCACCGCGTCGTCGACGACACGACGCTCGACTACCTCAAGGAGTACCGCTTCGGCGGGTCCATATGGGGCTACGCCGAGGGCGACATGTACTTCCCCGGCTCCCCGCTGCTCATCGTCGAGGGCACGTTCGTCGAGGCCGTCATCCTCGAGACCCTCGCCCTCTCCATCTACAACCACGACTGCGCCGTCGCGAGCGCCGCGTCCCGCATGACCTCCGCCGCCGGTGGCCGCCCCTGTATCGAGATGGGCTCCCGCCGCACCCACGAGTGGGCCGCCGTGGCCGCCGCCCGGGCCGCCTACATCGCCGGGTTCTCCTCGACGAGCAACCTCGAGGCCGCCCGCCGCCACGGCATCCCCTCCGGCGGCACGAGCGCCCACTCCTTCACCCTCCTCCACGACTCCGAGGAGGCCGCGTTCCGCGCCCAGATCGAAAGCCTCGGCAAGGACACGACCATCCTCGTCGACACCTACGACGTCGCCGGGGCCGTCGAACGCGCCGTCGCCCTCGCCGGCACCGAACTCGGTGCCGTTCGCCTCGACTCCGGCGACCTCGTCGCCCAGGCGCACGAGGTGCGGGCCCAGCTCGACGCGCTCGGCGCGACGCAGACCCGCATCGTCGTCACCTCCGATCTCGACGAGTACGCCATCGCCGCGCTCGCCGCCGCGCCCGTCGACGCCTACGGCGTGGGCACCTCCCTCGTCACCGGCTCCGGCGCCCCTACGGCCGGGCTCGTGTACAAGCTCGTGTCCCGTGCCGACGACTCCGGCACGCTCATCAACGTCGCCAAGGAGAGCAAGGACAAGGCCTCGATCGGCGGCCGCAAGTACGCCCGCCGCGCCCTCGACGAGAACGGCCTCGCCCGTGGTGAACTCGTCGGCATCGGCGAGGAGCCCGGCGGCCCCGGGGATCTCGACCTCCTCGTCCCCCTCGTCCACGACGGCGACATCGTCGGCCTCGAGCCCGTCGAGGCCGCCCGCGACCGGCACCGCGAGCGCCTCGCCCAGCTCCCCCGCAAGTCGCGGCGCCTCTCCAAGGGCGAGCCCGTCATCCCCACCGTGTTCGTCGACGAGCACCCCGACCCCTCGCTCGTCCTCCGGCACTGACCGTCGCCCATCCCGACCCCGAGGAGCCCCCATGTCCCGCGCCCTGATCGTCGTCGACGTCCAGAACGACTTCTGCGAGGGCGGGGCCCTCGGGGTCGCCGGTGGTGCCGCGGTCGCCGCCGACGTCGCCCGTCACCTCACCGAGCACCGGGGCGAGTACGACGCCGTCGTCGCGACCGCCGACTGGCACGTCGACCCCGGCGCCCACTTCTCCGACACCCCCGACTTCGTCGACTCCTGGCCGCCCCACTGCCGGGTCGGCACGCCCGGCGCGGAGTTCCACCCCGCCGCCGCCGACGCCCTCGCCGACGTCGACGCGGTGTTCCACAAGGGGCAGTTCTCCGCCGCCTACAGCGGATTCGAGGGCACGACCACCGACGCGGGCGAGGGCACCGGCGCCGACGTGGGCTGCGACGGACGCCCCACCGCCTCTGCCGACGACGCGATCCTCCTCGGCGACTGGCTCCGCGAGGCCGGGGTCACGCAGGTCGACGTCGTCGGCATCGCCACCGACCACTGCGTCCGCGCCACCGCCCTCGACGCCGCCGCACAGGGATTCGGCACGCGCGTGCTCCTCGACCTCACCGCCGGGGTCTCCCCCGAGACGACGACACGCGCCCTCGCGACGATGCGGAACCAGGGCGTCGACCTCGTCGGCTCCCCCCGCGAGAGCTGACGATTCCCTCGCCCATTCCCCACCCGGTCCGAGGTGCCGCCTCGGCGCCTCCGGCGGTCGCCCCGACGCAGATGCCGCCCGTCAGGCGAGGCCGAGTTCGCGGGCTGCGGCCCAGAGTTCGTCTCGGACGTCGGGGTGGGCGGCGTGCCGGATGAGATGGGCCGCCTGCATGTCGTCGTCGTGGCCGAACAGCTCGGCGACGCCGTTCTCGGTGACGACGCACGAGTGCTGGAACGAGGTGGCCGGCTCCTGGAGCATCGGGACGATCGTCGACACGTCCGCCTTGGGGTGCCACGAGCGCAGCGCCATGATCGCCTGCCCACCCGGGGCGTGGATCGCGCCGACGGTGAAGTCGGTCTGCCCGCCGAAGCCGGAGTGGATGCGGGCCTTGATGCGGGAGGCGTTCGCCTGGTCGAAGAGGTCGACCTGGAGGGCGGTGTTGATGCTCGTCATGGCGGGGTTCGCGGCGATGCGGGATACGGCGTTGACGGTCTCGGTGCGGAGCACCCGGAGGTTCTCGTTGCGGTGGGCCCACTCGAACAGCTCCGCGCGCCCGAACATGAACGAGCACACGAGGAGACGATCGGGGTCGAGGGCGCCCGCGTCCTGCAGGTCGAGGACGCCGTCGGAGATCATCTCGCTCCACAGCCCGAGATTGCGGTGGTTCGCGACCTCGTGGAGCGTCGCGTCGGGGATCTCCCCGATGCCGAGCTGAAGGGTGGCGCCGTCCTCGATGCGGTCGGCGACGAGACGCCCGATGATCGTCGAGCTCTCGCTGCGGGCCTCCGCGCCGGAGGTGCGCCGACCGGGGATCGCGATGTCCTCGTCGACCTCGATGCAGCCGTCGAAGGCGTCGAGGTCGTACTCGCCGTCGCCGAACGTGTAGGGCATCTTCGCGTTCATCTGCGCGATGACGAGGCCCCCGGCCTCTTGGCAGGCGGCGACGGCGGCGGGCAGCACGTTGACCTCGCACCCGAGGGAGACGCGGCCGTCCACCGGCAGCGACGTGTGGAGGACGACGACGTCGGGCACGAGGCGCCGCGACAGCAGCAGCGGTACCTGCGAGAGACGCGCCGGGAAGTAGGCGAGACGCGGGTGGCGGCGCATGCCGGAGCCGACGAAGGGAGTCTCGTAGAGGACGCCTTCGCGGTCCGGGATGCCGGTGGGGGCGTTGAGGCAGTTGAGCCGGTACGTCTCGAAGGCCTGGTCGACGACGCCGAGCGCCGTCCACGGGATCGCGTGGTTGCCGGAGATGACGACCCGTGGCGTGTCCGTGCGTCGGAGCGCCTGGCGGAGCAGGGACTTCAGGGCGTCGGTGCTGATCGTCACCCCATCACTGTGCCGCACCGAGGCCGCTCGGCGGAGGGATTTCGAGGAACGGCGGCGCGAGGCGGGCTCGCCCCCCGGCGGATCAGGTGCGGATGACGCGGGTGGCGCTCCACTGGTCGTGCAGGGCGAGGCGCTTGCCGCCTCGCAGCGGCCAGAGAAAGTTGACGACGGTGAAGAGATACCCGGCGAGGACCGTCTCGGGACGGGCGTTGAAGAGGAACCCCAGGTATTTGAGGACCGAGCGCCAGAGAAGTCGACCGGCCGGGGCACGCCCGCCGGCGGCGTCGACGACGCGGATGCCGGTGGCGAGGCAGCCGACGGTCGCGGCGGCGGCGCGGAGGAGAACGGTGTCGTAGAGGACGAACAGCCCGGCGTAGATGAGGGTGAGCACGGTGTTGACCTGGATGAGCGCGGCGGGCGGCTCCGGCGGCATCTGCTGCTGCTGCCAGGCACGGAGGATGCCCTGGGCGTACGACTGCTGCATCGCCGTCACCTCGGGGAGGAACGGCAGCAGCACCATGAGGAGGACGAGGAACACCGCGGACACGACGAGGAGGTCGAGGAGGAAGGCGAGGACGCGGCGGCCGTAACCGGCGGCGGCGGCGTCGGGGCCGTACGGGGAGGGCGCGTCACCGGGCGCGCCCTGCCGGGTGGTGCGTCCGCCGGTCTCCGTCGACCACGGTCGCGGGCTGTTCGCCGCGGTGAGTTCCGGGCGCCCCTGCTCCTGCACGGCGGAGCGGGTGCCGCGGTCGCGAGCACCGTCGCGGTCGGCGCCGTCCTCACGTTCCTCACGCGCCGTGCGGAGGCGCGAGACCGGCGGCTTCGGCGGCAGCGGGTCGGGCATGGGGGCCTTGAAGTGGGTGCGCTCCGTCCACGACTCTCCGTCCCAGTACCGGAGTCGGTTGGGCTCGTCGGGGTCGTCGTACCAACCGGAGGGGCGTGCATCCATGCGTGCAGTCTTCCAGAACGGGGCCGGTGTGGCCGAGTCGGGCGTGGTCGCCGGGCCACGAGCACGGCCGGCGCGTGGGCGCGGGTCTGCGGTTCCGCCTCGGGACGACGCGGATTCCGGACGCCGAGGTGTCGGTGCCGTCGTCCGGCGTGGGCCTCAGCGTCGCCCGACGAACCAGCGACGGATCGTCTCGATGCGGGCGGTGACCTGCTCGTGGGTGGCCGTGTCGAGCGCCGGGCCGCCACACGTGCGGCGCAGGTCGGCGTGGACGACGGCGTGCGGGGTGCCCGTCTTCTTGGCGTAGGCGCCGACGAGGGAGTTGAGCTCCTTGCGGGTCGCCGCGAGGGCCCGGTGCGCGGCGGGCTCGGGGGCCTCCGACGTGCGCGACGCGGACTTGGGCTGCCGGGAACGGAGGAGCTGGGCGACCTGGTCCGGTTCGAGGAGCCCGGGGAGGCCGAGGTACTCCTCCTCCTCGGGCGATCCGGACGTCGTGCCGAGACCGAACTGCTCGGCGTCGAAGAGGACGTGGTCGAACTCGGCGTCGGACTCCAGCGCCTCGAAGCTCATCTGCTCGAGCTCCGAGCTCGCCTTCTCCTCCTTGTTGGCCTGCTCGAGGAGGTCTTCCTCGACCCAGTCGGGGTTCTCCGCGGAGCGCGGACGGTCGAGGGCGTGGTCGCGTTCGTCCTCGAGGCGGGCGGCGTGGTCGAGCAGCGTGGGCACACTCGGGACGAACACCGACGCGGTCTCGCCGCGACGGCGGGCACGCACGAAACGCCCGACGGCCTGGGCGAAGAACAGCGGGGTCGCGGTGTTCGTCGCATAGACACCGACGGCGAGACGTGGCACGTCGACACCCTCGGAGACCATGCGCACCGCGACCATCCACCGGCTCGTGCCCTCGGCGTACTCCTCGATGCGCTTGGAGGCGCCGGTGTCGTCGGAGAGGACGACGGTGGGCTTCTCGCCGGTGATGTCGTGGAGGATGCGGGCGTACGCGCGGGCCTGGGTCTGGTTGGACGCGATGACGAGGCCGCCGGCGTCCTCGACGTGGCGACGCACCTCGGTGAGCCGCTTGTCGGCGGCGACGAGCACCGAGCCGATCCACTGACCCTTGGGGTCGAGGGCGGTGCGCCACGCCTGGTTGATCATGTCCTTCGTCAGCGGCTGCCCGAGGCGCGCCTCGAGCTCGTCGCCCGCGCGGGTGCGCCAGCGCATCCCGCCTCCGTAGGCCATGAAGAGCACGGGGCGTACGACGCCGTCCTTGAGCGCCTCGCCGTACCCGTACGTGAAATCGCTTGCGCTGCGTCGGATCCCGGCTTCGTCGGCGTGGTACGTGACGAACGGGATGGGGTTGGTGTCGGAGCGGAACGGCGTACCCGTGAGCGAGAGGCGCCGGGTGGCGGGCTCGAACGCCTCACGGAGCGCGTCACCCCAGGAGCGGTTGTCGCCGCCGTGGTGGATCTCGTCGAGGATGACGAGGGTCTTGTACCGCTCGGTGCGGCCCCGGTGCAGCAGGGGCTTGCTCGCGACGCCCGCGTACGTGAGCGCGACCCCGTCGAAGTCGCGGGAGTGGCCGCCGACGTTGTTCGCGAACTTCGGATCGAGGCGGATGCCGACGCGGGCCGCGGCATCGGCCCACTGCGTCTTGAGGTGCTCGGTGGGCGCGACGACGGTGATCTTCTCCACGATGCGCCGCTGCAGCAGCTCCGCCGCCACGCGCAGCGCGAACGTCGTCTTTCCGGCACCGGGAGTCGCGACGGCGAGGAAGTCCCGCGGCTGCCGCTCCATGTAGGAGGCGAGCGCCTCGGCCTGCCAGGCACGAAGCTTGCCCGCCGTCCCCCAGGCTGCGCGTTCGGGAAAGGCGGGCGACAGGTTCGAGGCGGCAGAAGTACTCATGGCGGGGACGACTGTAGCCCCCGCCCCCGACCGTCCTTCACACCCGATGTCTCCGCCGCGTGCGTCGGGCGTGGCGTGCGCTCGGCGTCATGGCTCGTGGTCGAGCCCCGTCGACGGACGCCGTGAGGCCGCCTCCTCCCGAGTGACGGGAGAAGGCGGCCTCACGGGAACGGCCTGGTGGGACGGGGTCAGTCGCCGCCGTCCTGCGGGGCGCGGAGGCCCTCGTAGATCTCCTTGCACATGGGGCAGACGGGGAACCGGTTCGGGTCGCGGCCGGGCACCCAGATCTTGCCGCACAGCGCCGTGACGGGCTCCCCCGAGACGGCGGACTGCACGATCTTCTCCTTGCGCACGTAGTGGGCGAACCGTTCGTGGTCGCCGGAGTCCGTGCGGTAGTCGGCCTCGGGCTCGGTGCGTTCGAGCACGGAGGTGCTCGTGCCCGGCGTGGTCAGCGGCTCCGGTTCCGGGTAGGACGTCATGCGCGTCATTATGCCCGGCCCTCCCCGCCTGCGCCCTCCCCCGGGGCAGGACCCGCGAGGCACGACGACGTCATCGATGACGTCATCGACTCGGGGGTGATGACCCCGGTGCGGATGACCTCGTCGATGACGTCATCGGCCGGGCGCGGGGTGGCGGCAGGGTGGCGGCACGGGGCGGGCGGTCGGTGGGCGGTCGCATCCCGGGCGGTTGGACGGGTGTCCGGCAGCGGGGGGACACTGGGGAGGAGACGACGCGGCCGCGAGGCACGCGTCACGAACCGCCGACCAGGGGGAAGGTCCACATGCAGCTCGTCCACGACCTCAAGCTCGCCGCGATGCGGGTGCTCGAGAAGGCGCCCGACTCGATCGGGTCGGTGAGCTCGGTGAACACCACCGAGCGGATCATCGTCCCGACGTTCGACGACGGCCCGACGCCGACGCGCACCGAGGCCGTCCTCCGCGCCCTGGCCGACCACGACGCGACGGGGACGTTCTTCGTCCTCCTCACGAGCGTGCGCGCCAACCCCGGCCTCCTCCAGGAGGTCGTCGCGGCGGGGCACGAGATCGGCCTGCACGGCATGGACCACCGCCACCTGCCGACGCTCTCCCGCGACGAGGCCGGCGACGTCATCCGGCGCGGCAAGGCCGAACTCGAGGACGCCCTCGGGATGCCCGTGCAGTGGTTCCGCCCGCCGCACGGCGACCAGTCGGTCGAGACGTGGCGGCTCATCCGCGAGGCGGGGATGACGTCGGTCATCTGGAGCGGCACGAGCCACGACTGGAACCCCGACGCGACACAGGACCAGCGGGTCGAGAAGGCGACGGCCAACCTCGACCCCGGCACGATCCTCCTCTTCCACGACGGTCACGCCGGCCCGGCCGACCTCGGCGACCCCGTGCCCGAGCCCGCCCTCGACCGGTACGAGCTCCTCGACCGCGTCCTGCGCATCGCCGAGGCGCGCGGCCTGCGCGCGGTGAGCCTCTCCCGTGCGCTGGAGAACGGCACGCCCGTCATGCGCCCCCACTTCAACCTCCACCCGCGCCACCTCGCCTCGGCGGTCCGCCGAGGCTGACGACGCAGCTGACGACGCGGCGTCGTCGACCCCACGGGGTCGACGACGCCCGTTCAGTGGTCACGGCCGCCCGGGTGCGGACCATCGCACCCGGGGCACACATCTCACACACGACGGCACCCACCGGGATCGGAATCCCGGCGGGTGCCGTCGTCGTGTGTCGACCGGCGGGGGCGGATCCTGCCCCCGCGGCCGGGCCTCAGTGCCCCGTCGTGCGCATCGACGCGGTCGAGGGCGGTGAGACGAGCCGCGTGCCGGCGCGGTCGACGGCGGTGGCGCGGGCGGTCGCGGTGAGCGTCGCCGCGCGGACGTCGGCCGCCGTGAGCGTGACGTCGATCGGTCCGCAGACGACGTTGCCGCCGGGGTCGATCCCGCCGTCGGCGCACGTGACGTCGAGTCGGCGGCCGGAGCTCAGCGTCACCTGCAGGGTGGGCCGGTCGACGGGCGTCGTGCCGGGGTCGGTGACGACGAACGTGTACCGCACCGTCTCCCCTGCGGTCGCCCGGCCGTCACGGTTCGCGTCCCGGAGCGCGGCTAGGT
>NZ_BAFE01000092.1 GCF_000247995.1 Mobilicoccus pelagius NBRC 104925 | reverse complement strand
GTTGCGGGGCAGGAGGTTGGTGACGCTGCGGGCCGGTAGTTAGGTCAACGGGCAGGTCCCTGCGGCGACAGGATGAGGTGTCGAAGCCTTCATCACGTCGAGTCAGCCGAAGGAACCTGCCCTATGACGCACCGTAACGCCCCGCTCAGCCTCGAGGGTCGACGGCGACTGGTCGCCCGTTGCCAGTTCCGTCCGATCGCGCACGTCGCCGCCGAAATGGGCATCTCACGGGCGTGTGCGTCGAAGTGGGTCAACCGGTGGCGCCGCTACGGCGAGCTCGGCCTGCACGACCGGCCCTCGGCACCACGACACAGCCCTACCGCGACGCCCCCAGAGGTGATCGCCCGCATCGAAGCGTGGCGGCGCGAGCACAAGTGGTCCGCCACGCGGATCACCCATGAACTCGCCGCCACAGGGATCCGACTGAACCGGCGAACCGTGACCCGGCATCTGTCCCGGCTCGGGCTCGGGCACCGCAGGTTCATCGACCCCACCGGCGCGTCCAACCGTTCTCCCCGTGCGATCGTGGCCCGCTGGCCAGGACACATGGTCCACCTCGACGTGAAGAAGGTCGGACGGATTCCCGACGGCGGCGGGTGGCGCGTCCACGGCCGCGACAGTGACCAGCACCGCGCAGCCGGACGGGCGAAGACCGCCGGCGCCAAGCGGGGCTATGTGTATCTGCACTCGGCCGTCGACGGGTTCTCCCGTCTGGCGTACACCGAGCACCTGCCCGACGAAAAGGGAGCCACCGCGGCGGGGTTCTTGGCCCGCGCGAAGGTCTGGTTCGCCGCGCACGGCATCACCCGCATCCACCGCGTCGTGACGGACAACGGGTCCTGCTACCGCTCCTCGAACTTCGCACGGATCGTCGGTGGCCAGACCCGGCACCAGTTCACCAGGCCGTACACGCCCCGGCACAACGGGAAGGTCGAGCGGTACAACCGGATCCTCGCCGAGGAACTGCTGTACTCCCGCCCCTACGCCAACGAGACCGAGCGCGCGCACGCCATCGCCGTGTGGAACCTCCACTACAACTACCATCGGCCTCACAGCGCCGCCGGTGGCCAGCCCCCAGCCTCACGCACCCCCTCCGCTGTCACCAACGTCCTGCCCAGCTACATCTA
>NZ_BAFE01000093.1 GCF_000247995.1 Mobilicoccus pelagius NBRC 104925 | reverse complement strand
CTGCGTCCATGACGACGACGTCCGGCACCGATCTCGATCCGCGCACCCCCGTCATCGTGGGGGTGGGGGAGGCCTCCGAGCGGCTCGGCGAGCCGGGGTGCGCGGGTCTGTCGCCGGTGGCGCTCGCCGCGGCGGCGGCGCAGGCGGCGCTCACGGATGCGGCCGTCGCGGCCGACACGGGTGACGCGTCGCAGACGTCCGTCGTGGATCGGCTCGCGCGGGACGTCGACGTCGTCGCGTTCGTGCGGCCGTTCGAGGACTCGGGTCTCGAGGAGCGGTCGCCGCTCGGCCGGGCCGACAACGCGCCGCGCGCGGTGGCGCGGCGGGTCGGTGCGGATCCGGTGCGGGCGGTCCTCGGGGTGGGTGGCGGGCAGTCGCCGCACGACCTCGTCGTCGAGTTCGCGGCGGAGATCGCCGCGGGTCGGGCGAAATCGGCGCTCGTCGTCGGCGCGGAGGCGTTGTCGTCGTCGCGGCACTGGTCGCAGCGCCCCGCGGAGGACCGGCCCCACTGGACGGAGACGGTCGGCGGTGACCTCGAGGACCGCGGGCCGGGGCTCGCCGACATGACATCACCGCGGCAGGCCGCTCTCGGCCTGGACCACGCGCCGCCGGCCTACGCCCTCTTCGAGAACGCCCGGCGGGCCCGCCTCGGCCTCCCGCGCGAGGCATACGCCCGCACGATGGGGGAGCTCTTCGCGCCGTTCACGGAGGTCGCGGCGACGAACCCGCACGCGGCGGCACCCACGCGGCGCAGCGCGGAGGAGCTCGTCACCGTGACGGAGCGCAACCGGCTCGTCGCCGAGCCGTACCCGCGGTTCGTCGTCGCCCGGGACCAGGTGAACCAGGGCGCGGCGGTGCTCCTCACATCGCTCGGGCGGGCGCGTGACCTCGGCCTCGATCCGTCCCGGTTCGTGTTCTGCCACGGTCACGCCTCCGTCAAGGAGCGGCCGCTCATGGAGCGGGCCGATCTGTCGACGTCACCCGCGGTGGCGCTCGCCGTCGGCGCGGCCCTCGACGAGGCGGGTCTTGCCGCGGACGATCTCGACGTTCTCGACGTGTACTCGTGCTTCCCGATCGCGGTGACGGTCGTCCGCGAGGCGTTGGGGTTCGCCCCGGACGACCCGCGGGGGTTCACGGTCACCGGTGGTTTGCCGTTCTTCGGCGGGCCGGGCAACGACTACGCGCTGCACTCCCTCGCGCAGGCGGCCGCCCGCCTGCGGGAACGCCCTGGGACGAAGGGTCTCGTCACGGCGAACGGGGGCATCCTGTCGAGCCAGTCGATGGGGGTGTGGTCGAGCGCGCCGGCGCTGTGGCGCCCGGGCCGCGACGACGCCCTCGCCGCTGAGGTCGCCTCGTGGGAGGCCCCGCGGACGACGGACGACCCGCGGGGTGCCGCGCGCGTCGAGACGTTCACCGTCGTCCACGACCGGGACGGCTCGCGGCGTGGCCTCGTCGTCGGACGTCTCGACGACGGCGACCTGCGCTTCCTCGCCCGGGCCGCCGACGACCCGGCCACGTGGGCACTGCTCGACGCCGACCAACCCGTCGGCGCGGCGATGGTCGTGGGGGCGGACGGGCTCGTGCGGGCGGCCGCGGCGGAGACCGACGCCTCGTCGTGACGGCGAGGCGGGCCGACGACGCCGCTCAGGCGGGTCGGTGGGCCTCGACGACGAACTGGAGGGGGAGGCGTTCGGGCCGGTCGTGGAGACGGTAGCCGCCGTCGCCGTCGTCGCACATGAGGTCGGGCCAGGGGCACCAGGCCGACGTCGTCGTCTCCTCGAGGGCGTCGAGCACGAGTCCCGCGCGGAGCAGGGCGGTGACGATCTGGCCGAGGCCGTGGTTCCACTGGTGGTTACGGCCGTGGGTGATCCGGGGTGCGTCGGGGCCGGCGTCGACGTAGCTCGTGTCGTCGTCCCAGGTGAGCGGGTCGGGGAGTTCGAGATAGGGCTGCTCGACCCGCAGTCCGTCGGTGACGTCGTCGCCGATCGTCATGAACATGGGGTGGTCGTCGCGGATGACGAACCGGCCACCCGGCCGGAGGAGCGAGGCGACGATGCGCGCCCAGGCGGTGACGTCGGGGAGCCAGCAGAGGACGCCGAGCGACGTGAAGGCGAGGTCGAAGTCGCCGGTGACGGCCTCGCGGGCGTCGTAGACGTTCGCCTCGACGAACTCGATGTCGGCGCGGACCTCGTCGGCGATCGCTTGGGCCCGGCGGAGTGATTCGCCGGAGAGGTCGAGCCCGACGAGGCGACGGGCGCCGAGACGCGCGAGCCCGACGGTGTCCGTGCCGAGGTGGCACTGGAGGTGGATGACGTCGAGGCCCGTGAGGTCGCCGAGGCGGTCGACGTCGGGCGCGAGGGTGGCGGGCACGGCCTGCGGGTCCGCCAGCAGGTCGGCGATGCCGTAGCCGGCGGCGACGTGGACGGCGGCCCGATCGTCCCAGTTGCGTCGGTTGTCCTCGAAGAGGCGTGCGCGGGAGGGCTGGTCGGGGAAGGCGGGCATCCCTCGACCCTAGCTGCACTGATCGGGGAGGTTGGTTGAGTTGTCGTGACCGCACGGTCATATCGAGTTGCGAGCGTTGCCTGGACGGTTGTCCATCGGCGGCTGCCCTAACCTCGGGCCCATGGGAAATCCCGTGCATCACATCGAGCTGTGGACGTCCGACCTGGCGGCGTCACGGCCGGCGTTCGACCGGGTCCTGAGCGCTCTTGGCTGGCGCGCCGAGCAGGATCCTGACTGGGCGGTGGGCGAGATCTGGCACCACCCCAGTGGTGCTTACATCGTGCTCGAGCAGTCCCCGGACGTCACGGGTCCGCACGAGCGAACCCGGGCAGGTCTCAACCACCTGGCGTTGCGCGTGGAGAGCCGCGCTGCCCTGGACGTACTTCGCGCCCAGGCCTGTGCGAACGGATGGTCCGAGCTGTTCGCAGACCGCTACCCCCACGCCGGGGGACCTGATCACACTGCGCTGTTCATCGAGAACTCCGAGGGCTTCGAGCTCGAGCTCGTCGCCGACTGAACCACCCGCTCGTGCCGCATCGCGGGCGGCTACGCTCGCCCGCTCGTGCCGCGCTGCGGGTTCAGCGGTAGACGTCGGCGCGGTGCTCGATAGCGGTGACGGTGACGACATCGCTGAGGCGGTAGATCACCCGATAGTCACCGCGGCGGGCGCTGTGCAGTCCTTCGAGCTCGAAGCGCAGGGCCTTGCCGACGCGGTGCGGGTTCTCGGCCAAGGGGCCGTAGATGAACTCGCCGGCAGCGGTTGCCACCTTTTCGGGCAACCGCGTCAGGGCGCGCTTGGCCGTGGGGGTCCAAGCGATGGCGTAGGGCTCGGTCATCAGGGGCGGAGGGCGGCGAGGACGTCGTCCTTGCTCAGGACCTCCGCCTGGCCGGCCTGGAGCTCGTCCAGGCTGTTGCGGATCTGTCCGATCAGCTTGGGTCGGCTCACGATCTCGAGCGTCTCCTCGAGAGACGCGAGATCGTCTGCGCTGATGACGACGGCGGCCGGCTTGCCGTGACGCGTGATGACGACGCGGTCGTGCTCACGCGCGACCTGGTCGACGACCTCGGAAAGGCGGTTCTTCACGTCGCGCAGCGCCATGGCAGCATCAGTGAACATGGCTACAAGTGTAGCCATGACCGGATCGCAGTCAACCCACTCTTCTGCCGCCGACGGATCGACCAACGTGTCTGGGCATCACATCTGGCCACGTCCGTGCCTCACCGCGACGTGCTTCCTACCAGCCCCACCGTCCGGGACGCGACGGGCCGACGCCGCGACGGGCCGGCGCGACGGCGGTCCTCACCGGTCGATGCGGTGCGGGCGGGTCGTCGAGGTGATGCTCGCGTTCCCCTGCCGTGAGGGCCCGGCGCGGTCAGCGGCCCCGGGAACGGGAGGCGACCTGCCGGCGCACCCAGCGGGCTCCGGAGCGGAGGGTGGAGACCGGGGAGGTGCGCAGGTCCTCCCAGGCGCCGTCGGGGAGGGCGTAGCGGAAGACCTTGCGCCACACCGACGCGTACTGGCGGTGCAGGGGGCCCGTGACGTAGGGCAGGTCGTAGCGCTCCATGATGTCCCGCACCCGCGTCGCGACCTCGGCGTACCGGTTGCTCGGCAGGTCGGGGTACATGTGGTGCTCGATCTGGTGGGACAGGTTGCCCGTCATGAGGTGAAAGAACGGGCTGCCCGAGAGGTTCGCCGAGCCGAGCATCTGCCGCAGGTACCACTCCCCGCGGGATTCGCCCTCGATGGAGTCGGTCGCGAACGTCGCGACGCCCTCGGGGAAGTGACCGCAGATGATGACGGTGTTCGTCCACAGGTTGCGGGCGAGGTTGGCGGTGAGGTTCGCCGTCATCGTCGACCGCCACGACGGCCCCGACAATGCCGGATGGACGACGTAGTCCCGGACGACGTGACGGGCGATCTTCTTCACCGCCGCGGGGGCATCACGGCGGAAGCGCTCCCGCGACTCCGGGGTGCGCTTCTCCGGTTCGGAGAGGTAACCGACGAGGTCGAGGTCGTAGAACGCGATCGAGTACTGGAAGAACAACGCGTTGAGGACGTTCCACAGCGGCTGCGCGAGGAAAATCGGCCGCCACGGCTGGTCCGCGTCGACGCGGAGGATGCCGTAGCCGAGGTCGTCGTCCTGGCCGATGACGTTCGTGTACGTGTGGTGGAGCTCGTTGTGGCTGTGCTTCCACATGTGCGCCGGGGCGGCGTGGTCCCACTCCCACGTCGAGGAGTGGATCGCCGGGTCACGCATCCAGTCCCACTGGCCGTGCATGACGTTGTGGCCGATCTCCATGTTCTCGAGGATCTTCGCGAGCGTGAGGCCCGCCGTGCCGACGACCCACGCGCCGCGGTGGCGGGAGAACAGGAGGACGAGACGCGAGGACGCCTCCAGGGTGCGCTGGGCGCGGATGAGGCGCCTGATGTACGCGGCGTCGGCGGCGCCGCGGGAGGCGACGATCTCCTCGCGGAGCGCGTCGAGCTCCCGTCCGAGCTCGTCGATCTGCTCCGGCGTGAGGTGCCCGGCCGGGTCGGTGTCGCCCTCGTGCTTGGGGGCCCAGTGGCGTTCCGTCGTCGTGCCGGCGATGCGGGAGGAACGCGTCGGCGTCGGACGCGCGGGGGTGGGGGCAGGCGTGATCTCGTCGGTCGCGTCGGGGGTGTCCGCGAAGGTGCCGTCCTGCGGGGACGTGGGGGTGGGGCGGGGAAGTGTCGTGGTCACGTCGTGCTCCTGTGGTGTCGGGGTCGGGCGGTGGCCCGGGGATGGGGCGCCGGGGTCGCGCGCCGGTGGTCGGACGCCGGTGGTCGGGGCGTGTGGGGCGGGGCCGAGCAGGTGGTCAGCCGTCGATCTCGCAGGCCCCCGCAGGGGCGGAGATGCACGTCTGGACGCGGACGCCGTCGCCGCCTTCGGTGAGCTCGCCGGTGCGGAGGTCGCGGACGACGCCCTCGCGGAGGGGGAGGGCACAGCCGAAGCAGATGCCCATGCGGCAGCCCGAAGGGAGGAGGGCGCCCGCCTCCTCGCCGGAGTCGAGGATGGGGCGGTCGCCGGGGGCGTCGACGGTGAGTCCGGAACGGGTGAAGCTCACCTCGCCGCCCGCGTCGTCGACGACGGCGACGGCGGGTCGGAACCGTTCGACGTGGAGCCGGTCGGCGGAGCCCGCGGCCTCCCAGTGGGCGGTGGCGTCGTCCAGGAGGCCGGTGGGGCCGCACACCCACGTCTGCCGCCGGCGCCAGTCGGGGACGAGGTCGTCGAGCTCGGCGAGGTCGAGGAGACCCGCCTCCGCCGTGTGCCGTTCGACGAGGTGGATGCCGCCCTCCGCGGCGAGGGCCCGCAGTTCGGGGCCGAAGACGACGTCCTCGGCGCGCGGGGCGCTGTGGACGACGGTGGCGTCCTGCACGTGCCAGACGTGGTGACGCAGCATCGCGATGACGGGGGTGATGCCGCTGCCCGCGGTGAGGAAGAGGAGACGACCGGGCGGGACGACGGGGAGGGTGAAGTCGCCGGTCGCCTGGTCGAGGACGAGGAGGTCGCCGGGGCGGGCGTGGTCGACGAGGTGTTCGCTCACCCGACCGCCGGGGAGGCGCTTGACGGTGATCGCGATGGTGCCGCGCGGTGCGTCGGGGCCGTGGGTGAGGGAGTAGGCCCGCCAGTGACGCACTCCGTCGACGTCGACGCCGACGCGGACGTACTGCCCGGGGACGTGGCCCTGCCAGCGGCGACCGGCGCGGATCACGAGCGTCGTGGCGTCGGGGGTCTCGGGGCGGCGTTCGACGATGCGGCCCTGGAGGTCGGCGCCGAACGTGAGGGGGGCGACGAGGCCGAGGTAGTCCCTCGGGAGGAGCGGGGTGGTCGCGAATTGCGCTGCACGGAGGAGGCCGTGCCCCACGCGCCGGGGGATCCCTCTTCCCGCAGGGGAGTTCAGAAGGATGAGCGAGGGCGGTGTAACGGCCATGTGTCCAGCATGTTGGACTGAGGGGGCTAAAGTCTTGACCGAATTATGTGAATGCCTTCCCTCGGATTGATCGCAGAGGACAAGCATGCCTGATTCCGCCCCCGCGGTCCGCCCCGCCCGTCTCGAACTCACCCCCGACCTCGCGGCGCGTCTGCGCGGCGAGCTGGGGCCGCTCGCCGACGAGGCCGTCGACTCGATCATCGCGGAGGTGCCGGCCTACGCCCGCCTCGACTCCCACGACGGCGGTCTGTTGCGGGAGGCGGTGACCCTCGCGCTCGGCGCGTTCCTCACGTTGGTCGGACAGCAGGTCGACGCGTCCGTGCCGATCGCCCCGAGCACATCGGGGGCATACGACCTCGGCCGGGGCGAGGCCCGCAGCGGGCGGAGCCTCGACGCACTCCTCGCCGCCTACCACATCGGGGCGCGCGTGAGTTGGCGTCGCCTCTCCCGGGTGGTCGCGCAGGAGGGGGTGTCGGCGGCGGCGGTGGGGGCGTTCGCGGAGCTCGTGTTCGCGTACATCGACGCGTTGTCGGCGGCGAGCGTCGCCGGTCACTCCGACGAGATCGCGAAGACGGGTCGGGCGCGGGAGCGGTACCTCGACCGTCTCGCCGAGGCGCTCGCGGCGGGGGCGCCGGACGCCGAGCTCGACGCGGCGGCGGAGCGGGCGGTGTGGTCGCCGCCGTCGACGCTCACGGCGGTCGTCCTGCCGGGGGCGTCGGCGACGCAGGTGCGGCATCTCTTCGACGACCGGTCGCTCCTGGGGTCGGGGGAGGCCGTCGGGCTCGACGACGACACGGCCGTGCTCTTCGTGCCGGACGTGCGGGATCGCGCGCGGGTGCGGCGCATCCTCGCCGAGCACGGCGCGTCGATCGGCCCGGCGCGGCCGTGGCGGGAGGCGCGGTGTTCGTTGCTGCGCGCGGTGCGGGGGCGGGGGCTGGCGTCCTGGCCGGGGGAGAGCGTCGACACCGACGATCGTCTCGCCGACCTCGTCCTCACCGCCGACCCCGAGGCGCTCGACGAACTGAGGACGCGGGTGCTCGCGCCGTTGCAGGGGGCGCGGGAGGCGACCCGGCCCGTGCTCGAGGAGACCCTGCGGTCCTGGCTCCTCCACCGGGGCAGGCGCGCCGACGTCGCCGCCGACCTCCACGTCCACCCGCAGACGGTCCGTTACCGGATGGGACTCGTCCGCGACTGCTTCGGCGACGCCCTCGACGACCCCCGCACGGTCCTCGCCCTCGTCGTCGCCCTCGGAGCCCCGAGAGCGCAGCGGTGACGCGGGTGGCCCGGTCCGGGGCGGATTCCCCTGAGACGGCCCTGGTTCGGGCCATGACGGGCCGTTACTCTTCGGCTCACCGTGGACGCAGGGTTCGCGCGTTGTGATGACCGACAGGAGCGCTTCCGATGAACCTCGCCGCCAACCTCGCCGTCACGGCTGCGCGCCTCCCCGACGCGATCGCCGTCAAGATCGACGACGAGGAGTGGACCTACGCACGCCTCGCCGACGCGGCCGCGCGGTTCACGGCCCACCTCCGGTCGACGGGGATCCGCCCCGGTGATCGGATCGCCCTCAGCCTCCCGAACGTCCCCGCGTTCCCGATCGTCTACTACGGCGCCCTCGCGGCGGGGGCGATCGTCATGCCCCTGAACCCGCTGTTCAAGCCCCGCGAGGTCACCTACTACCTCGAGGACGCCGGCGCGTCCCTCCTCGTGTGCCTGCCCGACTCGGACGCGGAGACCTCCGCCCGGGCCCTCGGGGTCGACGTCGTCACGGCCGACGCGTTCTCCGACCTCCTCGCTGCCTGCGAACCCGACACGCGCATCGAGGACCGCGACGAGCGGGACACCGCCGTGCTCCTCTACACCTCCGGGACGACGGGGCGGCCCAAGGGTGCCGAACTCATGCATCTCAATCTCCAGTCGAACCAGCGCGTCACCGGCGACGTCCTCATCCACGCGACGGAGGACGACGTCGTCATGGGGTGTCTTCCCCTCTTCCACGTCTTCGGCATGACGTGCGCGATGAACATGGCGTTCGCGGTGGGGGCGACGCTCACCCTCATCCCTCGTTTCGAACCGGCCAAGGCGCTCGACATGCTGCGCCGCGACCGGGTCACCGTGTTCTTCGGCGTGCCGACCATGTACGGCGCCCTCCTCGCCGCCGCCGGCGCCCTTCCCGAGGGCACCGACCTCGGCATCGACGCCCTCCGCGTCTGCATCAGCGGCGGTGCCTCGATGCCCGTGGAACTCATGCGCCGTTTCGAGGCCCGGTTCGGATGCATGATCCTCGAGGGTTATGGGCTCTCGGAGAGCTCGCCCGCCGCCTCGTTCAACCAGCCGCACGCCGAGCGCAAGCCGGGCTCCGTGGGGTTCCCCGTGCCCGGTGTCGAGATGAAGCTCGTGCCCGTCGCCGTCGAGGGCGACGAGGGCTCCGCTGCGGCCGAGGGTCTCGGCGAGATCGCCATCCGCGGCGAGAACATCATGCGCGGCTACTGGAACAACCCGGAGGCCACGGCCGCCGTGCTCGACGAGGACGGCTGGTTCCGCACGGGCGACATGGGCCGCGTCGACGAGGACGGCTACTACTACATCGTCGACCGGGCGAAGGACCTCATCATCCGCGGCGGGTACAACGTGTACCCCCGGGAGGTCGAGGAGGTCCTCTACGAGCACCCGGCCGTCGCGGAGGTCGCCGTCGTCGGCATGACCCACGAGCAGTACGGCGAGGAGGTCGGCGCCTACGTCGTCGCCCGCGCCGGCCACTCGATCGACGTCGAGGAGCTGCGGGAGTTCGCGAAGGAACGCGTCGCCGCGTACAAATACCCCCGCGTCATCCGCATCCTCGAGGAACTGCCCAAGGGCGCCACGGGCAAGATCCTCAAGCGGGAGCTCCCGCGCGACGTGTGACCCACCTCGGCCTGGGCGGCTCCCGGCGCGACGTCAGGGACGCGGGGTCCTCGACGCCGACCTCGTCGTCGCCGGATCGGGCGGGCGCAGTCGTACAGTGATCCGGAACGCGTCGCCGCGAGGAGGCGGTGGGGCGTCGTCCCACGTGAGGAGGTCGTCATGGCACGGCAGGTGGATGTCCATCCGGTCGACCCCCAGCCGCGAGTGGTGTCGCGGGTGGTGCAGCGGCTCCGGGACGGTGAGGTGATCGCCTACCCGACGAGCTCCGGCTACGCCCTGGGCTGCACGATCGACAACGTCGACGGGCGGGAACGGATGATCCGCATCCGTCACCTGCGCGACGACCACCACTTCACGCTCCTCTGCCGCGACTTCGCGCAGCTCGGGCAGGTCGTCGACGTGTCCAACGCGGTGTTCCGCGCCGTCAAGGCGGCGACGCCGGGGCCGTACACGTTCATCCTCCGTGCGACGCCGGAGGTGCCGCGGCGTCTCTCCCACCCCAAGAAGCACACGGTCGGCGTGCGTATCTCCGACGACCCGCTCGCGCAGGCGCTCCTTGCCGAACTCGGGGAGCCGCTCCTCACGACGACGCTCATCCTCTCCGGCGAGGACACCCCGATGACCGAGGGCTGGATCGTCAAGGACGAACTCGACCATCTCGTCGACATCGTCCTCGACACCGGCGAGTGCGGTGCCGAACCGACGACCGTCGTCGACCTCTCCACCGGCACCGCCGAGGTCCTCCGCCACGGCGCGGGCGACGCCTCCCCGTTCGAGATCGACTGACACGCCGCCACCACCCCGGGCCCGCGACCCGGGGGCATCCGGTGGGAATCACCCCGAAGAACACGGTCGTTCGACTCGATCCTCGTTGTACCCATGCAGGTCACGGCGTGCAGGGTGGGGCTCCGGCGTGCCCGTAGCCTGGTCGGGTGAGACGGGTGAGGATGCGACCGATGCCGGCCCTGCGACGGCAGGACGTGCTCGTGTTCACGGCGAGCCTGCCCGTCCTCGCCCTCGGCGTCGCGCCGGTGTGGCTCGCGGGCGAGTCGATGTGGCGGATCCCCTGCCTCGTCGCGCTCGTGCTCATGCACCTGCCCCTCCTCGTCCGCTCCCGCCTGCCGTGGGTGACATTCGCGGCGACCGCCGTCGGAGCACTCGTGCTCCTCACGTCCCCGGCCCTCCCGCCGTCGGCGACACACCTGCCCGGGGCGTTGCCCCCGGTGCTCCTGCCGAGCGCCGCCCTGTTCGGCGTCGCGATCTACTCCGTCGCCGCCCACGCCCGCACGTACCGCCCGCTCGCCGCGCTCATCGGCGTCGCCGGCGCGGTCGAACTCACCGCCGCCCTGTGGAACGGCCTGCCCTGGCTCCTCGTCCCGTCGATCCCCGAGGCGTGGCGCGTCGCCGTCGGCCTCGGCGGGGCCCTGCTCGTCGCCCTCGCCTACGCGTGCGGCCGGTGGCGTGCCCTCGCCGCCGCCCACGGCGACCTCACCGCCCGCTGGTCGTACGCCTCCGAGGAGAACCACCACCAGCACCTCGACCTCGCCGTCACCCAGCAGCAGGCCCGCATGGCCGGGGAGGTGCAGCGCGCCGTCGCCGCCCACCTCGAGGACATCCTCGACCAGGCCCGGGAGGGACGCCGCGCCGCACGCCGCGCCCCCGGACTCGCCGCCGACGCGCTCGCCGGCATCACGACCTCCGGCGAGGAGGCCCTCGGTCGGGTGCAGTCCCTGCTCTCCCTCCTCGACGCGCCCGACCCGACGAGGTCCTCGACCACCAACCCGTCGTCGCCGTCCTCGCCCCCGAGCACGCCCTCTCGCCGCAGCCGCAGCTCGTCGACCTCCCGCGCCTCATCGACGCGGCCCGCGGGGAGGGCCTCGCCGTCACCCTCGAGATGATCGGCGACCGTCGCGACCTCACCGTCGCCGGGCAGCTGGCGCTCTACCGCACCGTGCAGGAGGCCCTGACGAACACCGCCCGTCACGCCGGCCCCGGCGCCGTCGCGCACGTCGAGTTCGACTGGGAACGGCCCGACTCCGTCGCTGTCGTCGTCGAGGACGAGGTGCCCGGCGCGACCGACCCCGGCGCGGGGGACGCCCTGTTCGGGGACGCCGACCACGTCGAGGGCCGCGGCCTGCGGGTCGTGCGGGAACGCCTCGAATCCCTCGGCGGCGCGCTCGAGGTCGAGCAGATGGAGGACGGCTACCGGGTGCGGGGCGTCGTGCCCCGCGACGCTCAGCTGCTGCCCGGCTGACCCTCACCCGTGCCGGCCTCGGACGCTCCCGCGTCCTCCCGCTCGATCGGGTGCCGCATGACGAGCACGGCCTCGGCAGGGCCACCGATCGGGACGAACACGTGCGGCTGGTCGGCCGCGTACGCGACCTGGCCGCCGGTCTCGATCTTGCGGGGGGTGCTCGCCGATCCCGCCGACAGCACCCCGGCCACGAGCGTGAGGTAACCCCGCGTGCCCGTGCGGGCGGCCGGGCGCCGCACCGTGTCGGTGATGCGCACACGGTGGATCTCCACCTGGACGTCGCCCTCGGTCCACACGTCGAGGACCTCCACCTCGAGTCCCGGCACCGACGTGAGACGGCACCGGCCCCCCGAGACGCGATCACGGAGGAGGTCGGGGACCGGCACTCCGAGTCCCGCCGCGATCTTCGCAAGCGTGTCGAGACTCGGGGTCCGCAGCGTGCGTTCGAGGTCGGTGACGGTGCCACGCCCCACGCCGCTCCGCTCCGAGAGCTCGGCGATAGTGAGCCCCCGCTCCTGCCGTTCGGCGCGGATCCGTGCGCCGAGGCGTTCGACGGCCCTGCCGGTGGACGAATCGGTCATCGGATCCTCTTCTCGCGTGAACGTGCAGGGGCGCCCTCGACAGTACGCGAGCCGTCCGACGGCCCGGGCGACACGCCACCGACCTCGATGTCCGCGACCCCGCGCTCGCCGGTCCTGGGGGCCTGCTGTCGTGGCCCCGATCCCGCGCGCCGGTGGCTCGCTTCGGCCGGGATCCGCGTCGAGGCGCCGGCCCCGGGCCGCCCACCCCGAACGTCGCCCCTGCTCGCCGGGTCGCCCCGCGGCCCGGCGCGGGATCAGAGCGGCCGATCCGTCGGGGAACAGGTCGTGCGTACCACGAAGCAGGACACTACGGTGGGACGGGTGACCGATGACTCCCTGCACACCTCCGTGACCATGGCCGCCCTCGCCGGCGGCACCGTCGCCGCCTGGACGGCCCTGCCCGAGTACGTCGATGGGCGGTGGAAGCGGCTCGCGGCACGCGGGGCGCTCCTCGCCACGTCCTCCGTCGGGGTGATCCTCGCCGACGATTCCGACCCTGTCCCGCACCCGGAGCGCGACGCGAAGTTCGCCGTCCTCAGCCGCGCCCTCGAGGACCCGGTGCAGCGGGCCGCGATCTGGCTCATCGCCCTCGTCGGGCTCTCGGCCGTCTCGTCCGTGCAGGAGAAGGCCCTCGACACTGCGGCCGCGCGGTTCCGTGCCCGTGGCGCCAGCGCTCCCCGCACCTCGCTCGGCCTCGCCCTCGGGGCCATCGCGGCGGGCACCCAGCTCGCCCCCGCCCCGAAGGCGAAGGACTGACCTCCTCGCTCCACCACGACGCTGCGCCCTCCTGTCGAGGGCGCAGCGTCGTCATAGGTCCGCCGTGCGCAGGCACGAGCGCGGTCGGGTGCCCCGTCGAGCAGGAGCACGAGGACCCACGCGGAGGCGGCCCGGGCACGGGCCGGCCGGCCTCGTCCCGCTCGCGGACGCCCAGGCCTGTCGGGCTCGAGCGAGCCCGGCCCGTTGCCGCCCGGCCGATGTCGCCTCAGGGGCGGCTCGTGAACTCCGGGTGGCGCTTCTCGAAGAAAGCGGTGAAGCCCTCCTGGGCGTCGGCGGTCGTCGCACCCGCGGCCATCGACTCGATCGCGAGGTCGTAGGCGGCGCGCTGGTCGAGCCCGATCTGGGCGTAGAAGGCGTGCTTGCCCATGCTGCGGCCGGCGGCGCTGCCCCGGGTGACGCGGGCGACGAGATCGGCAACGGCCGAGTCGAGCTCGTCGTCGGGCACGGCGGCGTTGACGAGCCCCCAGTCGGCGGCGGTGCGGGCGTCGATCGGGTCGCCGGTGAGGGCGAGTTCGAGGGCACGCTTGCGGGAGACGTTGCGGGACACCGCGACGAGCGGCGTCGTGCAGAACAGGCCGCCCTTGCCGCCGGGCAGGGCGAACCTGGCGGACTCGGCGGCGATCGCGAGGTCGCACGTGGCGACGAGCTGGCACCCGGCCGCGGTCGCGAGCGCGTGGACGCGGGCGACGACGGGCTGCGGGATCGCCTGGACCGTCTCCATCATCTCGGTGCACAGCGCGAACAGTGCGCGTGTGGCGGCGAGGTCGGCGCCCGCCATGTCGCGGAAGTCGTGCCCGGCGGAGAACACGGGGCCTTCGGCGGCGAGGACGACGGCGAGGGTGTCGCTGCTTCCTGCCTCGGCGAGGGAGTCGCGCAGGTCGGTCATCATCGCGATCGAGAGGGCGTTGCGCTTGTCGGGGCGGGCGAGGGTGATCGTCGTCGTGTCGCCGTCGCGGTCGAGGCGGAGGTTCTCGTAGGCCATGCCCCAGCATCGGCCGACGGGCGTGGGTGTGTCGACCATGTGCTCGAACCCTGGTCGCGGAGGCGTCGGTCCGGCTGCGGGCGTGGGCGCGACCGCAGGGCGTCTTCGCTGTTCATCCGGGGTGCGATCCGGAAAGTCTCACCTGGTGGACGGGGTCGTGAATACGACACGGCGTCGTTGGCTAAGGTCGACGGTGAAAGGCACCGTCCCGGAGTCGACCTCCGAACGACGTCGCGCAGCCGCCGAGGCCACGCGAGTCGGATGGTCGCCCGAACGATCTCGTCGACGAGAGGATGATCATGGACATCTACACCCTGCCCGACCTTCCCTACGACTACACCGCGCTCGAGCCGCACATCAGCGGCCGCATCATGGAGTTGCACCACGACAAGCACCACGCGACGTACGTCAAGGGCGCGAACACGGCGCTCGAGAAGATGGCCGAGGCCCGCGAGGACGGCACCATCCCCGACAAGGCGCTCCTGCTCTCGAAGAACCTGGCCTTCAACCTCGGTGGCCACACGAACCACTCGATCTTCTGGAAGAACATGAGCCCCGACGGTGGCGACAAGCCCACCGGCGAGCTCGCCGCCGCGATCGACGAGTTCTTCGGCAGCTTCGACAAGTTCCAGGCGCACTTCACCGGCGTCGCGACGACGATCCAGGGCTCCGGCTGGGCCGTGCTCGGCTACGACCAGATCGGCCGGCGCCTCGTCATCGAGCAGATGGAGGACCAGCACAACGGCGTCACCGCAGGCATCGTCCCCGTCGTCATGCTCGACATGTGGGAGCACGCGTTCTACCTGGACTACCAGAACGTCAAGCCCGACTACGTGAAGGCCTGGTGGAACGTCGTCAACTGGGCCGACGCACAGCAGCGTTTCGACAACGCCCGCACCGGTACCCCGCTCGTCGGCTGACGTACCCGTAGGTCGTCACGGAGGCCGCCACCCCCTCGGGGGTCGGCGGCCTCCGTCGTGCCCGGGGGTCTCAGCCGAGGCGGGCCGCCCGGTCGAGCGCGGCGGTGAGGTCGGCCAGGACGTCGTCGACGGCGTCGATGCCGACGGAGAACCGGAGGAGCCCCTCGCCGATGCTGGCGACCTCGCGCGCGTCGGGAGTCATCGAGGCGTGGGTCATGGTCGCGGGGTGGGCGACGAGCGACTCGACGCCACCGAGGGATTCGGCGAGGGTGAAGATCTCCAGACCGGTGACGAACGCGCGTACGGCCTCGACCCCGCCCGCGAGGTCGGCGCTCACCATCCCGCCGAACCCCTGCTGCTGCCGGGCGGCGATCTCATGGCCGGGATGTTCGGGCAGGCCGGGGTAGTAGGTGCGAGCGACGGCGGGGTGGCTCGCGAAGAGCTCCGCGACGGCGGCGGCGTTGCGCTGATGCGCCTCGAGCCGCACCGCGAGGGTGCGCAGCCCACGGAGGGTCTGGGCGGAGTCGTACGGGCTCGCGGGCAGGCCGAGGACGTTCGCCCACCACGCGACCTCCTCGGCGAGCTCGGCGGTGCCGGAGACGACCGCACCGCCGACGACGTCGCTGTGACCGTTGACGTACTTCGTGGTCGAGTGGACGACCGCGTCGACGCCGAACTCGAACGGCCGCTGCACGAGCGGGGAACAGAACGTGTTGTCGGCGACGACCTTCGCGCCGGCGGCGTGGGCCGCCTCCGTCACGGCGGCGAGGTCGGTGATCCGCAGCAGCGGGTTGCTCGGCGTCTCGACCCACACGAGCGCCGGGGACTGCGCGAGCGCCTCCCGGAGGGCGGCGCCGTCGGTGAGGTCGACGGTGACCATGAGCAGGTCGCCCCGGGCATGGAGGGAGTCGAAGAGGCGCCACGTGCCGCCGTAGCAGTCGTGGGGGACGAGGACCGTGCCGCCGCGCGGCAGGAGCGCGTAGAGCGCGTTCGTCACCGCCGCCATGCCGCTCGCCGTGATCGTCGCGCCCGCGCCGCCCTCGAGGGTCGTAATCGCCTCGGCGAGGACGTCGCGCGTGGGGTTGCCGCAGCGGGTGTAGTCGTACTCGGGGGTCTGCCCGAGCTCGGGGAACGCGAAGGTGCTGCTGAGATACATCGGCGGCACCACCGCGCCACGGCTGGAGTCGGTGCCGATGCCGGCACGCAGGCCACGGGTGAGGCGGGAGATGTCGCTCATGTCTGCTCCTTCGCGTCAGGGTGGCGACCTGGCGAGGTGCACGACCTGCGGCGGAGGGCAGCGGGGCGGCGAAGGCCGACCCGTCCCATCTTCCAGTGGGCATCGCTGCCCTCCGCAGGAATTGGCACCGAACCCCGACCCCCTGGTGGGAGGCGGGAGGTTGCCCCGGCGTCGTCGGGCCTGTCCCTCGACCGGTCTGGATGGATGTCCCGCCACGGTAGACCCGCCCGGACGCACGAAGGCGGGACCGGTCCACGATGTGGGATCCCGGTCCCGCCTCCGAGACGGTGCCGCGGCCGTAGCCGCGGCACCGTGGCCTCCGAGGAGCCGTCAGGGCTTGAGGACGACCTTCAGGCAGCCGTCCTGCTTCTTCTGGAACTTCTCGTAGTACTCCGGCGCGTCGACGAGCGGCGGCCGGTCGGTCGCGAGGCCCTCGAGGCCGAACACGTCTCCCTCCGTCGAGATGATGCGGAGGAGGTCGTCGGTCCACCGCTTGACGTTGGTCTGACCCATGCGGAGCGTGAGCTGCCGGTCGAACATGTCCAACATCGGCAGCGGATCGGCGGCGCCGCCGTACACGCCGGAGATCGACACGGTGCCGCCGCGACGGGCCGAGCCGATCGCGGTGAGGAGCGCGTCGAGCCGGTCGATGCCGACCTTGTCGATCGTCTTGCGCGCGAGCGGGTCGGGCAGCTTGCCGGCCATGGAGATGACCTGCTCGGCGACGGGGTTGCCGTGCGCCTCCATGCCGACGGCCTCGATGGAGACGTCGACGCCGCGGCCATTCGTCATCTCGCGGACGACGTCGGTGACGTCCCCGTCGATGTCGCGGGCGTCGACGGTCTCGACGCCGTGCGCGGCCGCGACGCCGAGTCGCTCGGTGACGAGGTCGATGCCGATGACCCGCTCGGCGCCGAGGTAGAGCGCTGCACGCGCGGCGAGCTGACCCACCGGGCCGAGACCGACGACGGCGACCGTGCTGCCCTTCTCCACGCCGCCGTACTGCACGGCCTGCCACGCCGTCGGGAGGATGTCGGAGAGGTAGAGGAACCGCTCGTCGGGGCCGTCGGCAGGCACGACGATCGGGCCGTACTGCGCCTGCGGCACACGCAGGTACTCGGCCTGTCCGCCCGGCACCGCGCCGTACATGCTCGTGTAGCCGAGCAGGGCCGCGCCCTTGTCCTGGCTGTGATCTGCCGTCGTCTCGCATTGGCTCTGCAGGCCTCGCGTGCACATCCAGCAGTGACCGCAGGAGACGTTGAACGGGACGACGACACGGTCGCCGACCTTGAGGTGTCCGGCCGCCTCGGGGCCGACCTCTTCGACGATGCCCATCGGCTCGTGGCCGAGGATGTCGCCGGGCTTGAGGAACGGGCCCAGCACCTTGTAGAGGTGCATGTCGGAGCCGCAGATCGCGGTCGAGGTGACCTTGATGATCGCGTCGGTGGGCTTCTCGATGCGGGGGTCGGGGACCTCCTCGATCGTGACCTTCTCGGTGCCCTGCCAGGTGAGTGCCTTCATGAATCGTCTCTCCTTCTGGCCGCTGGGAGGCGGCCCCTGACGAATACCCCGTGACGGGCTCGTCCATGCGGGTTCAGGGCGGCGGCCTCGTGGGTAAGAGGGGGGACATGGATCTCACCTCCCGCACCGGCGCGGCCTCCGCGCGCTCCTCGCACGCCCCCGTCGCACTCGTCGCCGGGGCCTCCCGGGGCCTCGGCCTCCTCGTCTCGCGTGAACTCGCCCGCCGCGGCCACGTCGTCGTCGGGCTGTCCCGCGACTCCGACGCGCTCGCGGGGGCGCAGGAGGCGATGCGCGGGTGGGGGCAGGAGCTCCACACCGCGGTCGCCGACGTGCGCGACGAGGCGCGGCTCCGTGAGGTCGTCGCGCAGGTCGAGGCCGAACACGGCCCGATCGAGGTCGCGATCCACGTCGCGGGCGTCATCCAGGTGGGACCGGAGGAGTGCTTCGACCGCAGCCACTACGAGGAGGCGATCGACATCATGCTGTGGGGACCGATCAACCTCACGCAGGCGGTCCTTCCCGGCATGCGGAGCCGCCGCCGCGGGCGTCTCGGCGTCGTCACTTCCATCGGCGGAATGATCAGCGTCCCCCACCTCGTGCCGTACTCGACGGCGAAGTTCGGCGCGGTCGGCTACACCCGTGGCCTCTCGATGGAACTCGTGGGCACCGGGGTCACGGCGACGACGATCGTTCCCGGCCTCATGCGCACCGGCTCCCACGTCCAGGCGTCATTTGTCGGCGATGCCGCGGCCGAGTACGCGTGGTTCGCGCCCGGCGCGTCCCTGCCGCTCGTCTCCATGGACGCCGAACGCGCCGCCTCCGCGATGGTCGACGGGGTCCTCGCCGGCCGTGGCCTCGTCCTCCTCTCCCCGCTCACGAAGATCGGCGTCCGCGTCGAGGGGCTCGCCCCCGCGACGACCGGGGTGCTCCTCGGTGTCATGGCGCGGCTCCTCCCGTCGGCGCCGCGCGGCGGTGAGGGGCGAGAGACCGTCCTCGGCCACGACGCCCGCGCACGGCTCTCCTCCTCGGTCGTCGAGAAGCTCACGACGCTCGGCACCCGTGCCTCCGCCCGGTTCAACGAGAACCGGCGCCCCCGTCCCGCCGCCGGCGTCCGGTCCGAGACGACGCACCGGGGCTGAGGGAGGAGGGGGATGTTCGGCGTCACCGGCCTCGGCACGGTGTTGGTCGCGTGGGCGTGCGCGATCGGTGCTCTCGCCGCCGTGACCCGCGCCTGGCCCCACCTCGCCCACCCTGGGCTGCGGAGCGTCCTCACCCGCGTCGTCGCCCAACTCCTCGTCGCGGTGCTGCTCGTCGTCGCCGCCGGGGCGACGGTCAACCGGGCCGGACTGTGGTTCGTCTCCTGGCGCGACCTCGGCTCCGTCGTCCTCGGTCCGCCGACGGGTGCCCTCGACGCCCACGGCGCCACACCCGCCACCGCGGCGGCCGCCCAGGTCGGGCCGTGGGGGCCGACGTCCGCAGCCGCCATCGCGAGCCCGCCGTCGGACACCGACCCCCACACCGGTCTGCGGTCCTACAGCCTCACCGGCCCGGCGAGCGGCCACACGGGCACCGTGTTCGCGTGGGTGCCGCCGCAGCCGGTGCGCTCGGCGCTGCAGGTCTTCCACGGCTACCCCGTCTCGCCCCAGAGCGCGTTCGCCAACCTCGGCCTCGGCGACCACGGCGACGGCGCGCTCCGGCACACCGTCGTCCTCCTGCCCGACTGGTCACCCCGCGAACTCGACACCGAGTGCGTCGACGGCCCGGCCAGCGCGATGGAGACGTGGCTCACGACCGACGTGCCGGCCTGGGCGGCAAGGACGTTCGGCGTCCCTGCCGAGCGCACCGCGTGGACGGCTCTCGGTTACAGTGCGGGCGGCTGGTGCGCCGCGATGTCGGCGATGCGCCACCCGGAGACCTACGCCGCCGCGGTGAGCCTCGGCGGTTACACCCGCCCCCTCTTCGCGCCCGGTTACGAGCCTCTCTCGCCCACGGGTGGAGGTCACGACCTGCCGCTGCTGGCCCGCCGCGACCCGCCGCCCGTCGCGGTCCTCGTCCAGTACTCGACGCGCGACACCCTCGTCGCCCCCTCGGTCGAGGAGCTCGTCGCCGCGGCCCGCCCGCCCCTCTCCGTGACTCGATGGTCGACCCCCCATTCCGGCCACCGCGTCGGCGCCTGGAAGCCCCTGATCCCCGAGGCCCTCGCCTGGCTCGACCACGTCGTGCCCGGCACCGCCTGACCGCCTGACCGCCCCACCGAAAATCGCTCCACCGAACACACGAGACCGGCCATGTCCGTCCGTTCCACCAGCCATCTCGCCGCGGGCGCCGCGACCCTCGCGTGCGCCGCTGCGGGCAGCCTCGCGTCCGATCCCGACGGCCTCTACCACCGGCGCCTCGACAAGCCGTCGTGGAACCCGCCGGACGCCGTGTTCCCCGTCGTGTGGAGCACCTTCTATGCCGACATCGCGGCGACGAGCGGCATCGTGATCTCGCGGCTGCGCGAGACGGGTCGGAACTCCGAGGTGCCGCGCTCGGCACCCACCTCGCCCTCAACGCGGGCTGGAGCTACGTCTTCTTCCGGTCCCACGAGCCCGCGCTCTCCGCGGTGTGGTCGGGGTGCGCTCGCCGCGAGCTCGGCCGGCCTCGTGCGCCGCACGGCGAAGGTCGACCGTCGCGCCGGGGCCGCCCTCACGCCGTACGTGGCATGGACGGGATTCGCCACCGCGGTCAGCACCGAGGTGTGGCGCCGCAACAGGTGATCCGCGGCAGGGGACGCGCTGCCCGACGACCGCCGCGGCGCGAGTCTACGCGGAGAGACGCCACGAGGGGCGCCCCGCCGATCAGGCCGGGCGCCCCTCGTTCGTGGTGCCGCGGGTGCGTCTCGTCCCCTCAGACGGTGCGTCGACGACGACCTCGAGCGCGAGGACGGGGCGGTCGGTGACGATGTCGCCGACCCGTGCCTCGGCCGCTTCGGCCCAGGGAGGTCGGCGATCGCCCCGAACGGTCGCTCGCCCGGTCGAGCATCGTGTCGTGGGCGACGATCAGTGTGCCGTCGGCCGTGACGTGGACGTCGGTCCCCATGCGGCGGGCACCGGCGTCCTACGCTGCGCGGGACGCGAGAAGGGTGTTATCCCGGCCGACGTTCCCGGGCATGAGCGCGCCGCCCCGGTGTGCGAGCACGAGGGCGGCGCGGAGATGACGTCGCTCACGGCCTCGGCATGACCCGTCGAGGACGGGAAGCGGGGCCGGGAGAGTCGAGGTTCAGCGCATCGGGACGATGCTGTGGGCCTGCCGACCCATCTCGACGGAGCTGAGGTTGCGACCGGCGCGGTTGAGCGAGGCGCTCACGCGGTCGGGAGCGGTGGAGCGGTTGCTCATCATCGACAGGCCGGCGGCGACGGAGAAGACGGAGACAAAGAGAACGAACATGATGGACCCCCTCGGATGTGGTGTGGATGCGTCGCGGAGGGTGCGGCATCACGAGGTTGGGACAGCGTTGTCGACCAGGTTCGTGGTGGCCCGCGTGGCGGGCTCTCGCAGCGACGAATCGATTATGTGCCACGTCAACTGGTAAACACAAATAACGTAATGTGCATCGAATCATGTAGATTCACTACATGCTCGATCCTCGCCGGCTGCAGTGTCTCTACGCCGTCCACGTGCACGGATCCGTGCTCGACGCCGCCCTCGAACTCGGCCTCACGTCCTCGGCCGTGAGCCAGCAGATCGGCAAACTCGAACGCGAGGTCGGGGCCCAACTGCTCGAACGCGCGGGCCGCGGTGTCGTCCTCACCGACGCCGCGCGCATCCTCGTCGAGGCCGCCGAGGAGATCTCCGCCGCGACCGATCGTGCGACCGCCCGCCTCGAGGACCTCCGCCACGATCTCAGCGGGACCCTCCGCGTCTCCTCGTTTCCGAGCATCATCGGACCCTTCGTCGCGCCCACGCTTGCGCGCATGAAGGCCGACGCCCCAGGGCTGCACATCCATCTCCACGAGATGTTCCCCGAGCGTGGCCGGGAGGCCGTCGTCGGCGGCCACATCGACGTCGCCCTCATCCACCTCTGGGGCGACGCGAGACCTGCACTTCCGCAGGGCTTCACCTCGACGGTCGTCGCCGACGACCCGATCGAGGTGCTCCTCCCGTCGACGCACCCTTTCGCCGGCCGCGACGAGGTCGCCCTCGCGGACCTCGTCGACGACGTGTGGGTCACCGACGACCTCGAGGGGTTCTGCCGCGGTTGGCTCGTGCGCCGGATGTCGGCCCTCGGCCGTCGCCCCCGCATCGACCATCTCGTCGACGAAATCGCCGGACAGCTCGCCCTCGTCTCCGCCGGGTTGTGCAACGCCCTGCTTCCTCGCATCGCGTTCGGGCACGTGCCGCCCTCGATCCGATCCGTCCCCCTGGTCGGGGAGACCCCGTTCCGCCGCCTCCACCTCCTCTACCGCGAGTCGGCGGCCGACCGCCCGGCCCTGCGGAGGTTCGTCACCGAGCTGGAGTCCCGGGTGTCCGGATCGTGGACGGCGCCGAAGGAGTGAACGCGGTGGAACGCGAACGGCTCCCCGCCCCGGTGTGTCGCGCGAGCACCTGAGCGGCTTCCACCTGCAAACCGTGTCGCCGTGGACCCCTCAGCGCGTTGCTCGAGGCGACGACCGTGCCTCGATCTCGTCGTCTCGCCCCCGTGGGGCGCCCGACCCGGGCCGCGACGCTCCTCGACCAGGGAGAGATCGTCACCACCGCCGCCCACCGCAGCGGATTCGCCGACCCGTTCGAGTTCAGTACGGCGTCTCGCCCTCGCGGTATCGCGAGCGGGGGGTCCGCGGACTCCGCCTGAGCGTCAGCCGCGCGGCTCCGCGGGGCGGGCGCGGTAGAGCCGCCCCAGGTGTGCGGCAACGCCGTCGCACCGCACCGAGCGGGGGACGGAGATCTCGTGGAGGACGAGTTCGTCGTCCGTCGCGGGGGCGGCCTTGCGGGCCGCGGCGACGGCGGCCTCGGCGGCGGCACGGGTTGCGTACCAGCACCAGCTCGACAGGCGCCGACGCTCGCCCTCCCCGGTGGGTGTGCAGTGGGCGAGCACCCACACCGACCGCGTCGACCCCTCGAGGCCCGGGGGACGCCGGTGGATGATCTCGGCGGCGCGCCTCACGACGGCGTCCGGTTCGTTCACCTCGTCGAGCACCGCCGCCTCGAGCGGGTGCGGAAGTCGCGACCACTGCGTGACGTACTCGTCTACCTCTACGTCGACGTTCCCGTCGGCGACCACCGGTGCTGATTCCGGCACGTCCTCATCTCCTCGGTCGAGCGTTCTGCTCACAAAGTGGGTGCCATCGTGGCACGCCCCGGTGACGGCGTGGCATCCCCCCGTGCTCATCGGCGGGCGGGATGGGTGGGCAGGGTCCACACCCGCGTCCCCTCGGTCGACTCCGTCCGCACGAGACCGCCTGCAGGAGAAGACATCTCGACGAGAGCAGAGCGGACCTTCACGGGGGTCGGGCGTGAACCGGGGGCGGCGCGCATGAGGTCGTCGCCGAGCATCCCGTAGGCCTGATCGACGCCGACGAGCACGGTGCGCCACTCGCCGAGATCCGTCACCAGTCCCGCGTCGACGTCGACGAGGCTGCGGCCGAGGATCCCCCACGAGCCGGAGGGGGACGGCGCCCACGTCGGGTTCGACGCGGGCACGTAGGGGCCCTGGAAGCTGCCGCGCACGACGGGTCCGTCGTGGTGGACGACCAGGCGGGGACGAACGGGGTCCGGGTGGACGAGGACGACGGCCGACCCCGCCGTGCCGACGACGACCGGCGCGCTCGTCGGCTGGTCGGTGGGGGAGCCGACGGGCTCCCACGGGGTCGGATCGCCCGCGACGGTCGCCGGGGTCATGTGCCACCAGCCCTTCGGCGAGGCGACGAGGACGGTGCCGTCGGGTCGGCCCGCGAGGGCCGTCGCGCCCGCGGGGACCTCGACCTCGCCGAGGCCGTCCGAGGTGAGCAGCGCGGCCCGCGTCGCGGTCAGACGCACCATCGGCGCCTCACCCGCGGTGACGAGCTCGGCCCGTGGCGGGAGTTCGGCGTCGGCGAGGACACGCCCGTCGTGGACGGCCCACACGAGGGCACGCTCGCCCACCTGCGCGGCGAACCCCTCCACGCCGCCGATGTGGGTGATCGCCGGGCCCGTGCGGAGCTCGCCTTCGGGCAGCGACGTGCTCCAGCGTGCGCGTCCCGTCGTCGCGTCGACGACCGACATCGCCCGGGTCGCCGTCACGTAGGCGACCGAGGCGCCCGCTGCCGCGGACGTGGAAGCGGATGTGCGGCGCGCCTTGCCGGCGGCCGGGGATCCCACCCTGCTCACGGCCACCCGGGACGCCCGGTCGATCGGTGGGCTCGCCCACGAGGCGCGCGCGTCCCACCCGTCGGGCGCGGATTGCGGGAACGCCCGCCCGGTGAGGACGGGCTCGGCCGCGGGGGCGGGATCCGCGTGATGTACGGCCACCGCAGCGAGCCCACCGAGCCCCAGCACCGCACAGAACACCGTCGGGATCACCCAGCGTCGTCGCGGTGCCCGACCGCCGCCCTCGGCGGGGTCCCCATCGGGTCCCGCGTCCTCGGGGTGCTCCTCCCGCGTCTCGATCGGGCCGCCGTCGACCTGCGCCGCCCCATCCCGGTCCTGGGCCGCGAACGGCCGTGGGTCCGCGGGCATCTCGCGGTCCCCGGGTGCGGTCGGCCCCAGGTGGGCAGGCGGGCCCGCGGGGCCGATCGCATCGGCGGCCCCGACACCGGCCGTGACGTCGGCCCCGACACCGGCCGTGACGTCGGCCCCGACACCGGCCGTGACGTCGGCCCCGGCGTCGTGCCGGGGGCCGACCGGTTCCGCACCATCGGTCTCGCACTCTCGCGCCGCCGGCGGGGGTGGGGATGCCGGGAGGGGAGGCGGGACGTGGCGGGCGCGGGCGCGCGGGGCCCGGGTGCGTCGTGCGGTGTCGACGGGGTCGGGCCACGACGCATCCCGCTCCTCCCATCCACCACCGTCCGGCCGGGCGAGGCCGGCCCGGTAGCGGGCCTCGGCGGCCACGGCGGCGGCGACACGGGCCCGTTCGGCGGCCTCGATGCCGTCGGCCTCGCGCTGCTCGCCGCCCTCCGCCTCGGCGTGCTCCCCGTCGTCGTCCCCACCGGCCGCAGGGTGGGTGACGCCGTGGCCGTCGGCCGTGGCCCGCGGGGAGGTCTGGCCGAGGACACGGAGCCGGCCCGCGGGCCCGGCCGCGACGTGGAGGACGACGCCCGACGGCATGTGGATGTCCACGACCCGCGGCTCGGTCGCGTCCGCGAGGACGACCCGCAGAGCGGCCTCCCGGGCGGACTCCCCGTCACCGGGCTCGATCGGCCTGCCGTCGACGAAGGCGCACTCGTCATCGCCGGACTCCTCGATGCGGACGAGGACCGGGGCGCTCATCCGCCGAAGAGGGCGCGGTAGGTGTCCGTGATCGCGCGCGGGGCGTCCGTGGGCTCCGCGTACGCCTCGTACGCGAGCGCGCGCTTCGCGGCGACGCGGGCGACCCAGTCGTGCACGTTGCGGACGTACGCCTCGTTGATCGCGCGGTCCTCGACGGCGCCCTCCCGCACCCCCCACCGGGCGACGGCGACGCGGCGGCCGTGGCCGTCGGCGAACGCCGCCCAGTAGTTGAGGCCGTACGCGCCGTTGACCTGCTCCGACCACGGCCGACGGTCGGCCGTCGCGTCGACGCCGACGACGTCGACGAGGTCGTGCTCCGGCCACGCCGACAGCACGGACTCGCCCGGCATGCCCGGCTGCGACCCGAGGACGGGCGTCCACTGGAACGCGACGTTCGGGGCGACCGCCTTCACCGTGCGGGCCACCTCGGAGTAGCACTTCGAGTACATGCCCGGGTCGCCGCTCCACGGGGTGCCGGGAGCGTTCATCCCTGGCCCGAGATCGACGATCGGCGCGTTCGGCAGGCGACGGAGTCGCGACGCGAACTCCTGCCACTGGGTGCGGTACTCGCCCGACGCGCACTGCGGCAACGTCGCGCCCGTCGAGGGGAGCATCGGGGTGCGGAGGACGATCCGCGCCTTCGTGTCGCGGAGCGGGTCGGCCACGGAGGCGGCCGTCATCGTCCGCCACGAGGACCCGTCGACGGGCACGACGACGACGTCCGCCGGCCGCCCGCGTTCCGGCGTGACGTCACGACCCTCGCGGACGACGCCGCTCGCCCAGTCCGGACTCGTCGAGGTGGGGCGTGGTGACGGTCGTGTCGCCACCGTCGGGGCGGGGGGCGCGGGTGCGGCCGCGGCGGACGGCACGGGCGTGTACTCCCGGGGCGGCAGTGGGGCGGGGACGAGGTGGTCGACCTCGTCCGGCCCGCTCGGACGCGGCGATCGGCGCGGCGGGGTGGTGAGTCCGGGCACGTGGGGCGCGGGGGTGACGTGTTTCGGGCCTGGGACGTGTCCCTCCCCGTCCGACGCCGCAGGGCGATGCGGTGCGGGCGGGTCGACGGGGGCGTCGGGGCGACGCGTGGACGACGCCTCCGGAGCAGGGTCCTCCGTCGGCCTCGTGGGGCGCGTCGGGGTCGCCGAGGGGGTCGAGGAGGCGGGGGAGGGGGAGCGCCCAGGCGTGGGGCGCTGCTCACCGCGGGTGGGGTGGCCCGGCGTCGTGGTCCTGTCGGGGGTGGACCCGGGGCGGTCCGCCGCGTCCGTGGTCGCCTCGTCCGGCGTCCCGGCGGTGGGGCGGCCGTCCCGGCCCTTCGTGGGCGGCGTGGACGGCCGGGAGGTCTCCTCGGGGTCCGGGGCGCCGCCACGGGTGGAGTGCCCGCGCGTCGGGGTGCCACGCCCGGGGGTCTGCGGTGCGGATTCGCGGTCGGGGTCCGCCGTCGTCGACGCCCCCCGCTTCGGCGTGCCGTCACCACGCGTCGTCCTGCCCTTCCGGGCCTCGCGGGGCCCGCGGGTGAGCTTCGCATCGTCGGCGCGGTCCGAGGATGCCGCGGGCCGGTCGTCGTTCTTCGCCGGCAGTCCGAGGGCCTCCCGGGTCGCGTCGCGCACCTCCTCGCCCCGCGTCCCGGGGCGTGCACCGCGCATGGGCGTGGACGACCCGGCCCGACCGTCGGCGCCACGGGCGGACTTCTCGGTGCCTGACGTCCGCGAGACGGCCTTCTTCGCCTCGGTCCCGCCGACGTCGCCCTTCTCCCGAGCGGTGCTCCCGGACGCGGTCCTCGTCGACGAGGACGTCGGACGATCCGCCCTCGTCCGGTGGGTCTCGTGCCGGTCGGCGCGGTCACGCCCGGACGACGTCCCCTCGGAGGTCGGGCTCTTCCTCCGCGACGACTCCTGTCCGGCGCGCGGGGCGGCGCGGTTCTCGCCCTCGGCGTCGCGTGCCTCGTCCCGCGTCGCCTCGCGGCGCTCCCGGTCGCGGGAGAGGCGTTCGAGGAGGGAGATCCGATCCCCGTCGCGCCCGGGACGGGACCCGTCGTGGGCGGCGGACGTGGGTGTCGCGTCCTCGGCGTCCCCGGATCCCGCCGCGGCGCCCGCGGCGTCAGAGGGAGGTGCCTTGTCGCCGTTCCCGTGTCGTTCGACGCTCGGCAGTCCGGGCAGGGACGGGCGGCGCATCTCGGTCGAGGCGGCCCTCTCGTCGGCGGGGTGCGCCGAGGTCGCGTCGCCGGCCGCGGCGTCGGCCACGTCGCCCTGCGCCGTGTCGCGGACGGTCACCGGGACGGGAGCGGCGACGGGGACGACGGAGGCGACCGCTCGGTGACCGGTGTCCTGGGCGTCCGCGATGCCGGGCGTCGCCCCGATCGGGCCAGGGGTCACGGCGGGCGCGCACGACGCCGCCCGCGTCGCCGGGCACCCGATCCCTCCGACGGCGGCCGCCACCGCCGCGGCGTCCTCCGTCGTCGACGTCGGCTCGGCGGAGCGGACGGTCGTCACGGGGGCGCTCGCCCCGGCCCGTCCGGCCGTCGCCGTGCTCTCGTCGGTGCGAGGTGACCGGGCGACCGACGTCCCGGTCTGCGAGGTCGACGTGTCCGTGCTCGTCGCGTGCGACCCCTCGGCGTTCGTCTCGTTCGTGCGGGTGGTCTCGGAGGTCGTGGAGGCATGCGATGTCGTGGTCGCCCGCGTGGGCGAGGCGTCGGCGGCGTGACGGGTGGTGGTCGCCGCGACGTCGCGTCGCGACGTGTCCTGCAACGTCGGAGTCGTCTCCTCGGCGGTGTCCCGCTGCTCCGAGGCCCGTCGCCGCTCCTCCTGGTCGGCGCGTCGACGCGCGTCGTCCGCCTCGGCGGTCTCGGTCGCGGCCCTCTCCTGTCGCTCCCGAGCCTGCGCGTCGACCTGCGCACGTTCCGCCTGCGCACGTTCCGCCTGTTCGCGATCCGCTCGGTCACGGGCCTCCTGCTCACGGGCACGGGAGGCGTCGTCGCGGGCCTGCGCCACGGCCCGTTCGTGCGCCCGGCCTTCCTCCGCCCGGGCGGCCTCGCGCCCCTCGCGGTGACGCTCGGCCCGGACCTCGTCGCGGGCACGCTGCGCCTGCTCGTCGCGTCGGGCTTCCTCGCGCTGGGCTTCGTCGCGTCGGGCCTCGTCCTGCCGGGTCTCCTCGCGCTGGGCTTCGTCGCGTCGGGCCTCGTCCTGCCGGGTCTCCTCGTGCCAGGAGGCGCGGTCGTCGTGATCGGAGGACTCCTCGGCCGACCGCCCGTCGTGGGCGGGTTCGGTCGGCGCCGTGTCGCGCTCCTCGGACCCCGCCGAGCCCTGCTCCGAGGCCTGGCCCTCGGTGCCGGGGACGTCGTCGGGCGCCTGGGTCGTCACGCTGTCCAGCGGAGGGGTCTCCTCGCCTTCGTCGGCGTGGGCGGCGTAGGTCGTGGCGGCACTCGCCGCGATGACGGCGAGCGACGTCCCCACGGTACGGGCGGCGAGGACACCGAGACGTCGTCCGGCGGGGAGGGGGGTGGGGCGGGGCACGAAGTCCTCCGGGAGGGGTAGAGGGCGGACCCCGCGACCGTAGTGACGGCCCGACCCCGTGTGGGTCGACCCGAGACACCCACCCAGGCAGGGGCCGGGAAAGACCTTCTCTCGCGAGGCGTCTCGGGATGTGAGATGTTCCAGGTCGTTCGATGGTCGCGGCCCCTCCGACCCGTGCAAGGTGCGGGTGCGACATGCCCGGATCGCCTCAGAGGTAGTGGCGGAACCGGACCCGGACGGCCTCCCGGGTGGGGTGGTGGTCACCGTTCTTCACCCGGATGGCGTCGGCGATCTGCTGGTACGAGAGGCCGCGGCGGTGAGCCTCCCGCACCCCCTCCTTGAGGCGGAGGTCGTTGCCGGTACGGCGCGCGTGCTCGTCGAGCTCGGTGAGTCGGCGTTGGATCTGACGCACGGTGGGTTCGGAGACGTGGCGGGCCTCGCGCTCCTCCAACCAGCGGTCGATCTCACCGGCGTCCCACAACGTGCGTCGCCCCCACTTGAGGTCGGTGGGTGCGGGCATCTGGTCCCGGCTCGCCATGCCTCGGATCGTCGAGGCGGGGATCGAGGTCTTGCCCGTGATGCGGGCGAGGCGTTCCGCGATCATCTCGGCCGTGACGTACCCGGATGGCGGCCCGTCGGTGGGGGTCGCCCGTCGCCCGGCGGGGGCGGTGCGGGGCGGGCGTCCTCGGGAGACCGCACGTGCTGCCCGGTCGACCGGGGGCGTGGCGGAGGGGGTCGCGGCCGGGTCGGTCGACTCGACGGGTGGGGCGCTGCGGGCGGGGGCGACGCGGAGGGCGTCGACGCACCGCTCGGTGGGTGTGGCCCGGGGGGCGGGCGTGACGGGTGAGGCGCACCACTCGGCCGTCGCCATGCCTCACCTCACCTCGCCTGCCGTGAACTCGCGGGTCAGCCTAGCGAGTCCGAACGGCGGTGGTCGGGCCCTGTGGGTCGGGTGTGGGTCGGGTGTGTGGGTCCGATCGTGAAAGTGAACTTTGGGTGAACGGGCTGGGGTCGCGGGCCGGGTGCTCTGTGCCCGGGGGCGTGCGCTGCCGTCGTCAACCCGCGTGGTGGTCATGGCAATTGCTCTGCGGAACGGTTTCGCGTCACCATGGCGCACAGTCGGACGATCGTTCAAAGCTCAATCATTTTCGCAGGTGAGTGCACGTTTAGTCTTGACGTTGGCAGCGCATCGGCGCCAGAATCCCGGCGTTCTCACAGAAAATCCGAAAGGACCGTCGTGACCGCCACGACCATGCGACCCACGGGTCACCTCACCCTCGCCACACCGGGCCCGGCCGCCGCCGCCGAGGTGCCGTCGGCCACCTTCGTCGGTGACGCCGCCTGCGCCTCGGCGCGGACCAACGGCATCCCCCCGTCGGCGTGGACTCCGGAGGTCGAGGCCGACACCGTCCCCCTCACGCTCCTGCGGATCTGTGCCTCGTGCCCGGTGCGGGGGGCCTGCCTCAGCGAGGCCGTCCGCCTCAACGACGTCGGCTACCGGGCCTCGACGACGACGGGTCAGCGTCGCCGCATGTATCCCGAGCTCGTCGGCGAGCCTGCCATCGGCCACGGACCCCGCCTCGCGGGCGTCGACGACGAGGGGCGGCGCCGTCCCCTCCACCCTCGTGGCGAGGGCAGCCTCTCCCGCTACCGCCGTGGCTGCCGCTGCGACGAGTGTCGCGGCCACAACGCCGCCGCCCGTCGTCGTGAGCGCGCCCGGGCCTCCTGAGTCGGGTCTCGCCCGTCTCACCCCATCGACAGATCCACCAGCCGAGGAGCGACCATGACGATGCCACCGAACACATCGAAGAAGCCCGTCAACCCACGACCCGAGCCGGACGTCGTGCGGTACACGGCGACCGCCCGCCCGTGGCGACGCGACGACGCCGCCGACCGTGCGGCCCGCCGCCACTCCCCGTCCGTCGTGTCCGTCGCGCTCGGCGCGATGGGCACGACGGACGAGGCGGGGGCATCGGCGATGGCCGGGGCGGCAGGAGCGGCGACCATGACGTCGTCCGACGACGTGCGCGGCATGCCCGCGAACCCGTCTCGGGTGGGCCACGACGACGGCCCTGGTGGGACGGCGACCTCTGCGACGGCCGGGTACTCGTCCCCCACCCCGGCCTCGGGCGTCGGTGCGGTCCCCGGGCGGACGCTGCCGCCCGTCGAGGTGCCGATGGTGCGTCCGCGGACGCCGAAGCCGCGGTCGGGCTGGCAGTCGGTCGCCTACCGCGTCACCGGCGGCCGGTGGAACCCCGGCCCGGGCGAACGCGAGCGGCGTCAGCGGGAGCGGGAGGCGCAGATCGCGACGCAACTCCGCGGCAAGCACGTCACCGCGTTCTTCTGCCTCAAGGGCGGCATCAGCAAGACCTCGACGACGGCGGCGACCTCGATCGCCCTCTCCGACCTGCGCCCCGACCCGGTGTTCGCCATCGACGCCAACCCCGACGCCGGCGACCTCGCCGAGCGGCTCGTCGGTGAGAAGCTCTCGGGCATCGCGGCACTCGCCCGCGACATCGACGACGTCGACAGCCTCGAGGCGTTGAGCCGGTACACGGCGACTCGGGGGCGTCTCACCGTGCTGCCCGGCGAGCCCAACCCGATGCTCGGCGACTCGCTCCGTGCCGACGACTTCGACGCCGTCGTGCAGGTCGTCCAGCGGTACCACTCCTTCGTCCAGGTCGACTGCGGCACCGGCGTCACCCACCCCCTCATGGAGGGCGTGCTGCGCTACGCCGACACCGTCGTCATCCCGGCGGCGTGGTCGGTCACCGGCGCCAAGCGGGCCGCGGAGACGATCGACTGGCTCCGCGACCACGGCTTCGCCCACCTCGCCGACACGTGCATCGTCGTCCTCACGGCGAAGGACATCGTCTCGGGCGCCGTCGACAAGGACGCGGTGCTCGATCACCTCTCGCGCGCGGCGGACGTCATCGTCGTCCCCGCCGACCCGCACGTCGCCGACGGGGCGCTCCTCGACTGGGAGAGCCTCCAGCCCGCGACGCGGGAGGCCTATCTCGACATCGCCGCCGCAATCACACGCCGGTTCGACGCGCACCGCTGAGGGGTCGGCCCCTGCGGGCCACCCACCGGATACCGACGCGGAGGCGCCGCCCACGACCGGGCGACGCCTCCGCGGTATCGGGAGGGGTGGGCGTCAGCGCGTCGGCGTCGACCCCGACGTCGCGCGACCGGACGGGGACGACGAGCCCCACGAGGCGAGCTGGTCGAGGTACGCCCGCCGGGCCTGCGGGTTCTGCGTGAGCGAGCAGCGGCAGTAGTCCTCCCGCTCGTCGAAGTAGCTGTCGAACGTCATGATGTCCGCGTTGGCCTTCATCCAGCCCATGACGTGGGTGATGTAGGCGGGGTTGTCGCCGCCAGAGCTCGACGAGCCCGGGATGACGCCCCACTCGGGCACGGCGAACATCTTGCCGTGGGAGCGCGCGAACTCGCCCCAGAAATCCCATCCGCCCGGCTGGGTGAGGTGCTTCTGCCAGCCTCGGCCGTCGTCGTAGGGCGGGCTCCAGTCGTAGGCGTCGATGCCGACGACGTCGACGACGTCGTCACCGGGGTAGGCCAGCGTCGCGTCGGCGAGGGAGTTGCCCTTGCCCTCGTTGGGGTTGAAGACGATGCGCAGGTGCGGGCCGCCCTTCTTGAGGGAGGTCGACGCGTGCCGGAAGGCCTGCTTGTACTGCTCGACGTTCTCCTCGGTCGCGCGCCACGGCCAGTCGACGATGTTCATCTCCCAACCGGGACGCACGTAGGCGGTGGGGTACTTCGAGGCGATGAGGCGGCCCATCTTCTCCCACTGGGCGTTGTCGGCGCCGCTCGCGGCGCGCTCCATCGAGCCGTCACCGGGAAAGAGGGGGAGGGCGACGTTGAGGGTGCCCTCGAAGCCCGGCGGGATCGAGTTGTCGGTGAGCCACCAGGAGTCGAGGAGGTCCTTCCACGTGTCGCGGGTGGGGGCGACGCCGATGACGTCGAGCGGACGGCCGCGGAGCTCCTCGAACTCCGTGGCGAGGCCGGCCTTGTTGTGGACGACGCCGCTGTCCCACGGGAGTCCGCTGAGGGTTCCTCGGGGTGGGGTGTCGGCCGGCGGCGTGAACGGGGGCCGCTCCGGTGCCGTCGTCGTGGGCGGTGCGGGCGCGGGTTCGTCGGCGTCGCCGCACCCGGCGAGCAACAGCACGACAGCGGCCGCACCTGCGGCGATACCCCGGATGGCACGGATGCCCATGATCTCTCCCCCTGTGACAGTGACGCTCCCTCATGGTAGTGGATGGGGGCCCACGGCCCACCTCCCGACGAGGCGCCGCGGGGCACGACAGGGGGCGTCGACCGCCGCCGCCGACGGGGTCCCCGGGCGGGGGAGATCACGGATCGGCATCGGTGCAGGAAACTTCCTCAGGAGACGTAACGGCGTCGGAGGCCCCACCGATGACACGAATGACACACCCGGGGTGGAGAGCCGCACCGGAGGCGGGCCTCGGCCCGTCCCCGTCGTTGCGAAGCGCGCGGAGAAGCGCGAGCGGCCCGGCGTCCAGGAGGACGCCGGGCCGATCCGTGTCCGGGGTCGATCCGCAGATGCCCGCCCGTCAGGGCGGGACGGCGCCTTCACGAGGTCCGCCGCCGGGTGCGCGCGACGTGTGCGGCGAGGTCGTCGCGGGCGCCGGTGCCCGCCACGAGGACGACGGTCCGCGAGGCGGGATGGGCGTGCCGCAACAGCGCGAGCTCGAAGACGTCCTGGACGAGACGCACGACATCGAGGCGCCCGAGGGGGCCGGCGACGGCGTGCGCCTCGACGAAGACCGTGCCGGCCGGGTCGGCGCCGTCGACCATGATGCAGGCGCCGCTCGGCAGGACTACCGGTGACGGCGCGAGGTCGACGCCGAGGGAATCGGCGTACCGCCGCACCAGGGCGGCCCACGCCGAGGTGACTCCGCTCGACGTCTGCCGCCGAGTGGGGGCGACGGCCGGCGCAGCGGTGGAGGTGGGCAGGGGGTGGGCACGGCCGGGTCCTTCTCTCGGCCGGATGGGCGGGGTGCCGCACGCCGGCACCAGGGGCGCGCACGCCGACGTTCGTCGGCACGTCCCCGTACGGCGTGCGGGCACGTCGACCCGCCCCTGGGCCGCTGCGGCCGGGATCGGAGTCCGGGGGGCGGATCTCGTGCGGATCGCCTGTGCGGCCGAGGAACTCGTCCCCGTTCGCGCTGCTCGGGCCTCTGCGATCCGGTCCGCGCCCCCCAGCCGCGCTTTGCGGGTCCGGGCGGACGTGGGGTCAGCCGTCGAGCAGGATCCGCGGGGTGCGGCGCCGGTGGGTCGTGCGGTCGTAGCACCGGAACCCGCGCGGGAGGAGCGCGGCGGTGCGGTCGACGAGGGAGGCGGCGAGATGCGGCACGTCGCCCGGGCGGCCGGGACGACCCACGGCGCGCAGGTCGGCGGCGAGCTCGGGGAGGAGGACCTGGGCGTACCGGCCGGCCGTCGCGCTGAGGTCGGCGGCGACGCGGAGGGTCGCGAGGTCCTCGACGAACGCGGCGAGATCGGCGCGGGCGACGAGGGTGCCGAAGAGGGCGCCGTGTCCGACGGGGGCCGGGTCGAGGAGGACCATGCCGCAGGCGGAGGCCGTCCACGGGCTCGGCAGTCGGTCCTCGAGGAGGAGGACGGCCTGGGCCGTGGCCGCGCCGGGGGTGACGCCGATGACACCGCGGAGAGTCTGGGCGAGTGCCTGGGGCGTCGACGGGGGCACGTCGACGGGAGGAAGTGCGGCCCGTGCCATCGCGAGGGTGCGGGCGAGGCGGCGGACGTCGGCCGGTCCGTACCCGATGGGGGCGGCGGCCTCACCGACGAGGTCGACGGGGTCGCGCGACCACGGCACGTCGTCCTCGGCGGACGCGGGGAGGGCGGCGAGGACGTCGAGGAGGACGAGGCGGCGGCGTTCACAGGGCAGGAGGATGCCGGTGTCGCGGATCTGGTGCCGCACGCTCGAGAGGTGGGCGACGAGGCGGCCGTCGGCGGCGCCGAGACGCTGGAGCTTCTCGTGGACGAGGTGGGCGGGGGCGAGGCAGGCGTCGCGGACGAGGACGTAGTGGTGGATCCACTCGACGAGATCGAGTTCACGCGCGTCGAACGTCACGGGGCCGAGGGGGCGCGTGGCGCGACCGCCCTCGGTCCGACGAGGGCGGTCCATCGCCATGAGACACCTCCGACTGCGGGCCCGGGCGGGGCCCGGAGTTCTCGCACATCATCGGCCACGGAGTCACAGGCCTGAGTTTCGAGAAGGTCAATTCCTGTGCAAGATGCCGGGATCGGGCGGGCCACGCGTCGTCCATCGTCGGCGGAGGTACGTGGGCGGCCCCCTCAGTCGCGGACGTGGACGACGACCCCGCGGCCGAGGTTCGGGGGCCGGTGCCACCGGGTGAGGGCCTGCCCGGCGACCCGCAGGGCGTCGGCCTCCTGTCGGCCGCCGAGGAGCCCGAGCGTCGTCGCGGCGGGGACGCCGAGCCGGAACTCACGGGCGAGAGCGCTCACCGCGGCGTCGTCGACGAGCCGGTCGCGGAGCGTTGCGGCGGGACTGCCGGGCAAGGAGGCGGCGCGGAGCACCTCGAGGACGCCCTGGACACGCTCGCGCCGCTCGGCGGCGACCGGCAGCGTGGGCGACGTGTCCCGTGGGCCCGTCGGGAGGCCCAGGTGGGCGCGGAGGGCGGCACGGGGGAGGTCGGGGACGACGTCCTCCACCGCCGCGTCGAGGACGGCCCGCAGCTCGGGGGCCGGCGGGGTCGCCGCAGCTCCCGGCGGAGGTGTCGACGACGGGTCGGGCCGGGTGTCGGTGGCGGGGAGGGCGTCAAACGCTCCGTCTGCCTCGCCGGTACGGTCCACCTCGTCGAGGTCACGCGTGACGTCCGTGACGTCGACGTCGGTGCGCCCACCCTCCCCGGGGGTGGACGGCGGGGTGGGCGCGGCCGATGGGGGATCGTCGGGGTCGACGGCGGCGGCCCAGTCGCCGAGGTCGAGCATCCCCGTCGCGGCGACCACGGCGGCCGCTCGGGATCGCACCACGTGGCGGCCGGCGCGAAGGAGCCGGGAGACGGTGTCCTCGGCGAGGAGGTCGGCGCGTTGTGCGGTCGACAGTCGCACGCCGGTCGCGTCCTCCCAGGCGGCGACGACGTCGTCGCCGGCCGTGGGGGTGGGGAGGACGGACCCGGCGCGTATGCGTAGCCACAGGAGGTCGAGATCGGCGCCGGGATCGGTCGGCGCGGGACCGGGTGGGTCGCCGAGGAGGCTCAGGAGGCGGTGTCGGACGTCCTCCGCGTCCCGGTCGAGCTCACGGCCGAGGCGCGTCGGCGGCACCCCGGCCCGCAGCCCGGCGAGGAGTCGACGCTGGTCGCCGGACGACCAGGGGCGCCGCCGCTGCGTCCTCGGTCCGTCCACGTCCACCCCCGGTCGCTCGTCGTCGGGAGGATCCGCGGTCTGCGTCGTCGGCCCACCCGGGCGCAACCTACCCGCGTGTGCCCACACGCCACCACTGGCCGTGGGACGGCCCGGGCGGCACAGTGGTGTCCACACGTCTGTCGAGGAGGACCCATGACCCCCACCCGCCGTCTGGCCACGTTCGCGCTCGCCGCGGCACTCGTCCCCGCTCTCGGGGCGTGTGGGGAGGGCGGGTTCGTCGACTTCGTCAAGGGCAGTGGGTCGGCGGGCACCGCCGCCCCCTCGCCGTCGGTCCCCACCCCCACCGGCACCGACCTCCTCACTGCGAGCGAGAGCCCCGAGGACAGCGCGTCGCCGAGCGAGTCGTCCGGCGAGGGCACCTCGACGGATGGCCCGAGCGAGTCGCCCACCGACGACACGGCGACCTCCGGGACGTCGTCCCCGGTCACGACGTCGGCCACCCCCGACGAGTCGACCACGTCGGCCTCGTCCGCGTCGTCGACCGCGTCGACCGCCCCGCAGGGTGGGGTCGTCCAGGTCGACGGACGCACGATCCAGGACGTCCCGGCGGGTCTCGCGTTCCCCGGCGGGGCGAAGATCGAGGGCACGAGCGCCTTCGAGGGTGGCGGCGGGTCCGTCGTCCTCTCCGAGCCGGCCGAGGCGGAGGTCTTCTCCTACTACCGGTCCGCCCTCTCGGGGGCGGGATACCGGGTCGTGAGCGACACGGCGGGCGTGCTCGCGTTCACCGGTCACGGCTGTCGCGGGTCGATCGTCGGCACCGGGGGCGGCGCCGTCATCACGTGGTCGCCCACCCGGTCCTGAGGATCTCGACGCCTCAGTTGCAGCGCCTCTGACCTGCGGGTCCGTCGTTCTCCCAGCCGATCCCGGGTGTTGCATGCGAGCGCCCCGCCGCCGAGTTGGTCGCGTGTTCTGGACGGGCGTACAACAGGGGGCGTGACCTGCTCCGCCGGGTCGCGGGATCCGGCCCCTCTCGGAGCTCGCACTCTCCGCGGTGTGGGCTGCGACGTCCCGCTTGCGGGATGCCGGGGTCATGCCTCCCACGCCCGGGGGTGCGCGGTGCGCCGCGCTCCCCGGGGACGTGTGGTCGAGGAGGGTGCGTGGTCGGGGGAGTTCCCGGCCGCTCGGTCGTCAGCGCAGTGCGCGCCTCAGCACCTCGGCGAGGTGGAGTCCCGACCGGCCGGTGCCCTGTTCGATCTGGGTGCGGCAGGAGAACCCGTCTGCGAGGACGAGGTCGTCGTCCTCGCAGCAGCCGACCTTGGGGAACAGCTCCCGCTCGGCGCACGCCGTCGACACCTCGTAGTGACCGGGTTCGAACCCGAAGTTGCCGGCGAGACCGCAGCAACCGCCGCCGACCTCGTCGAGGTCGACCCCGAGTCGGCGGAGGACGACCCGGTCCGGGTCGTAGCTCCCCTTCGCCTTGAGGTGGCAGTGGACCTGCGCGACGGCCGCGGCGTCGAGGCGCGCGAACGGCCAGCGGCTCCCCGCGTCGGCAGCGTGCGGGGCGACAACCTCGGCGAGCGTCGCGACGAGCTCGGCGAGCTGCTCCGCACGCGGGTCGTCGGGGAGCAGCTCGTGGGCCTCGGTGAGCATCACCGTGCACGACGGTTCGAGGCCGACGACGCGGCGCCCGGCAGCGAGGTGCGGCTCGAGGACGTCGAGGGTGTGCCGCAGGACGGCCTTCGTGACGTCGAGCTGCCCCGTCGAGTGCCACGTGAGGCCGCAGCACACCCGCCCGTCCGGCACGACGACGTCGTATCCGAGGGCCTCGAGCACCTCCACCGCCGCCACGCCGACGTGGGGGGAGAGGTGGTTGGTGAACGTGTCGGGCCAGAGGACGAGGGTCTCCCGCGCGGCGTCGGCCGGGCGCTGGGGCGCCTCACCACGGCGTCGGCGCTCGGCGAACCACCCGGTGAACGGCAACTGCTCGGCGAAGGAGATCATGCGGCGGCGCGACTCGACCCCGGCGGCCTTCATCACCGCGACCTCGAGGGGGCGGATCGACGTGATCCGATTGACGAGCCCGCCGAGGCGGAGCGACGTCACCGCTGCTGCCGCGAGCGGCAGCCATCCCATCGAGTAGTGCGCGAGGGGCCGTATCCGGCCGCGGTAGTGCTCGTGGAGGAACTCCGCCTTGTACGTCGCCATGTCGACGTTGACGGGGCACTCCGTCGCACACGCCTTGCACGACAGGCACAGGTCGAGGGCCTCCCGGGCGGCCTCGCTGCGCCACCCGTCGTCGAGGAACTCGCCCCGGAGCATCTCGGCGAGCACACGCGCCCGACCCCGCGTCGTGTGCACCTCGTCGCGGGTGGCGTGGTAGCTCGGGCACATCGCTCCCGCGTCGGAGCGGCAGGCGCCGACGCCGACGCACCGGTTGACGGCGGAGGCGACGTCACCGCCGTCCCTGCTGAGCGCGTGGACGGGGATGACGACGTTCGTGCGGATCCCCGGCCCCGGCCGCACGCCCGCGTCGATGGGCTCGGGGTCGACGAGGACACCGGGGTTGAGGGCGTTCTCCGGGTCGAAGATCGCCTTGAACCGCGCGAACAGGGCGAGCATCTCGGGGGAGTACATCCGCGAGAGGAGCTCCGAGCGGGCGCGTCCGTCACCGTGCTCGCCGGAGACCGACCCGCCGTACGTCGCGACGAGGTCGGCCGCGGCCTCGATGAACTCCCGGTACCGCGCGACCCCGGCCTCCGTGCCGAGCTCGAAGTCGATGCGGACGTGGATGCAGCCCTCGCCGAAGTGACCGAACGGGATGCCCGTGAGGCCGAGCCGCGCCATGAGCGCGTACAGGTCGCGGAGGTAGTCGGCGAGGTGCTCGGCGGGGACGGCGGAGTCCTCCCAGCCGGGCCACGCCTCGCCGCCGTCCGCACGGCGGGTCGCGATGCCGGCGGCGGCCTCGCGGATGCCCCACAGCGTGCGGGTCTCGGCGCGGTCGGTGACGACGCGGAGGCTGTCCGGCCCGGCCACGGTCGCGGCGGCGACGAGGTCCTCGGCGCGGGCGACCGCCTCCTCGGGGGTGTCGCCGCCCACCTCGCAGTAGAGCCATGCGCCACCGGCGGGCAGGGTCGAGCCCGCGGTCTCCTGCCCGGGACGCGTGCGCAGGGCTGCGACGAGGTCGGACCCCATGCCCTCGATCGTCGTCACCCCCGGCAGGCGTAGCCGGGCCGCGTCGGCGGCGGCGAGGAACGCGTCCTCGTACCCGAGGACGACGAGCACCGTCGCTGCGGGCGGCGCGACGAGTGCGACGGTGAGCTGCGTGAACACCCCGCACGTGCCCTCGCTGCCCGCGAGGGCCTTGGCGACGTCGAAGCCGTGCTCGGGGAGGAGGTAGTGGAGTCCGTAGCCCGAGACCTGGCGGGGAAACCGGCCGAGCTCGCGGCGGATGAGCTCCTCGTTCTCCTCGACCAGTACCCGCAGTTCGGCCTCGATGCGCGGGTCGCTGCAGCTGCCGCGGGTCGCCTCGACCTCGCGTCCGTCGGCGAGGACCATCCGTAGCGCGACGAGGTTCTCCGCGCTCGTGCCCCACGCGACCGAGTGCGACCCGCACGCGTTGTTGCCGACCATCCCGCCGATCGTGCAGCGGGAGTGCGTCGAGGGGTCGGGGCCGTACGTGAGGCCGTGCTCGCCGGCGGCGACGCGGAGGGCGTCGCACACGACCCCCGGCTCGACGGTCGCGCTGCGGCGGGCCGGATCGATCGCGATGCCCGTGAGGTGTCGGCTCGTGTCGACGACGAGGCCCGTGCCGATCGCGTTGCCCGCGACGGACGTGCCGCCACCACGCGACGTCACCGACAGCCCCTGAGCCCGCGCCCACCGCACCGCGTCGGCGACGACACTCGCGCTCCGCGGCTCGACGACGCCCTCCGGCACGCGACGGTAGATCGACGCGTCGCTCACGTACGCGGCCCGCGTCGCCGCATCCGTGCGGAGACCGGGCATGTCCGGCCGCGACGAGGACGCATCGGCACCATGCCGCACCTCGTGCGAGGTGCGGCGGGTCGGACGGGAGATGAGGGGGAGCGGACTCACGATGCCTCCGGGGGTCGAGGAGTTCTCCCGACCGTACGACGCCCGACCCGCGCACGGGGGCAGGCGTTCGTCACACGGGCACGTGCTCACGGTGACGGTGTCGCCGTCTCGACAGGTGGTCACTCTTCGGGCGCCCAACTCGTGACGTCCCTCACGAGAGAGGGTGGGAGACGTCCTTCCCCAACCGATTTCGGCCCCCGACCTGGACGACCGTTCTGGACGCACGCATCCCCGCCCGCCGTCCTCGGAGAAGCGGGGGATACGGTGCGCCCATGCCGCGGGGGCGGTCGGAGGGGAACACCGGGTGCGTCGGGGGGCGCGAGGGGGACGTACCGACCGGCAGCCGCACCGCATCCGCCTCGAAAGGACACACCTCGTGAGAAGCCTCGTCGCCTCTGCCCTCGCTGCCGCGCTCGCCGTCCCGGCCGCGCTCCTCGCGCCGGTCGTGGACGCCGCCTCGGCCACCACCGCGACTCCTGCCGCCTCCACCGCGGCTCCCGCCGGAACCACCGGGATGTGGCGGGGTCGCCCCGGCACCATGGCCCGCGAGTACCTCGGCACTCCGAAGTCGGGGCTGTCGTGGCACAGCGGCGCGTGGACGGGGGAGTTCATGAACGCCCGCAACGCGACCCGCTGGGGCACGTGGCGGGGTCGCCCCTCGGACGCCACCCCCACCTACCCGGAGTGGCGCACGTGGAAGGAACTCGAGAACTCCGCCTGGCACATCGAGACGTTCAACGGGTTCAAGGGCACCCTCGTCTACGGCATGCCGATGCTGCCGAAGAACGCGAAGCCGGCCCAGCTGCGCGACGTGGCCGCCGGCCGCCACGACAGGACGTACCGCACGATCGCCCGCCAGCTCCGGACGAAGTACAAGAGCGGCAAGGTCGTCGTCCGCATCGGGTGGGAGGCGAACGGGTCGTGGATGTCGTTCCGCACGACCTACGCCAAGGCCCCCGAGTATCGGGCCGCGTTCCGACGCATCGCGAAAGTCGTCAAGAAGGAGTTCCCCGGCGCGGTCATCGACTTCGACATCAACTGCGGCACGCGCCTGCCGGGGCAGAAGAACCGCCTCGACTCCCTCACCCGCCTCTACCCGGGTGACGACGTCGTCGACCTCATCGGCTGCGACACCTACGACTGGGACGTCCTCAAGGCACGCTCCGAGCGGGAGTGGGGCCGCGCGCTGCGGCCGAGCGCCGCCGTCGGCATCCAGGACGTCGCCGACTTCGCCCGCAAGCGCCGCAAGGGGCTGGCGTTCCCCGAGTGGGGCCTCACCCACGCCTACGACGGCTACGGCGACAACCCGTTCTACGTCCGCAAGATGCACGCGTTCTTCCGCGCGAACAGCGACGTCCTCGTCCTCGAGGACTACTTCAACGTGCCCGATCAGCACATGAAGAACTCGCTGTGGTCGGTGCGGCCGCAGAACCCCAAGGCCGGAGCGGAGTACAAGCGCCTCTGGTGAGGCGCAGGATTCACGGCGCGAGGGCCTCGACGATCTCCGCGGCGGGGGCCTCGCGTGCGGCCCGCCAGCCGGCGCCCGCCCACACGGAGATCCCGTCGATGTCGCCCTGCCGGGCGGCCTCGGCACGCAACGGCTTCGTCATCGTGTCGACGCCCGGGTAGACCGCGGGCGCGTACTCGTCGTACCGCTCGACGAACCCGTTGCGCAGGCCGCGCGCGGGGCGACCGGTGAAGGCGCGGGTGACGCACGAGCCCAGCCGCGGGTCGGTGAGACCCATGCGGTGGGCGGCGCTCGTGCCGGCCTCGTCGCTGAGGAGGAACGCCGTGCCCGCCTGCACCGCCACGGCGCCCGAGGCGAGGGCCCGCCGGGTGTCGCCGGACGTCGTGATCCCGCCGGCGGCGACGAGGGGCAGACCGACGTCGGTGAGCATCGGCAGCAGCGCGAGGTGGTCGAGCTGGTTGGGGGTGGCGGCGGCCCGGTGCGTGCCGCGGTGGCCGCCCGCCTCGTACCCCTGGACGACGAGGATGTCGGCACCGGCCTCGGCGGAGGTCCTCGCCTCCTCCGTCGTCGTCACCGTGACGGCGACGCAGATCCCCGACGCGTGGAGCCGGTCGACGATCTCCGGGTGGGGGCATCCGAACGTGAACGACACGAGGGGCACCCGTGCCGCCTCGACGACGTCGAGCTTGTCCTCGTAGTGGTCACCGGTGTCGAGGCCGGGGACGGACACGTGGGCCCCGTTCTGGGCGAGGAGATCCCGGAACGCCTCGAGAGCCACCCGGTCGGCCTGCAGTCGGGCCTCCGTGTCGGTCGACGCCGGATCGACACGCTGCCGCGACCAGGCGGCCGCCGCGGGCACGAAGACGTTGACGCCGAACGGGCCGTCGAGACGTTCCTGCACCTCGGCGATCTCGGCGACGACGTCGGCCGGCCGCTTGTATCCGGCCGCGAGCATCCCGAGTGCGCCCGCCCCGCCCGCCGCGACGACGAGATCCGGCCCCGAGGGGCCACCCGCCATGGGGGCGACGACGATCGGTCGAGACGTCACCGGCATGTCGATCGCTGCAGCCATGCGCCCCACTGTGCCAGAGGGACGCGGCCGGGCGGCGTCCCCGGGCGGTCCCGTCCCCCCTGTCGAGCGGGACGGGGCGCGGGTCGTCAGAGGCGAGGAGGGCCCGGTTCGCCCCGGAAGTTCTCCTCCTCCTTGCGTTCGCCGCGACGCTTGAGGATTCCGGCGCCCGGCAGGCCGGCGAGCGCCTTGGTCATCTCGTGGACGGTCTGGAGGATCTCGTGGACGTCCGGCCCGACCTGGTCGAGCCGACCGAGCATCGGCAGGACGTCGTCCTCGAGGTGGTGGAGGAGGACGGGCAGCCGGTCGACGATGCCGACGAGAGCGACCACCTCGTCGGGGTCGACGTGCTCCACGAACCGGGCGACGACGGGCGCGGCCTCGGCGGAGACGGGCTCCCACGGCGAGAGCAGCGCGTCGGTGCGCTGCACGAGTGCCGCCGCGTCGGCCGCGGTGAGCGACGCCGCCTGCGCCGTCGCCGACGCCTCTGCGTTCGTGCGTTGCACCTCGACGACCGTCGACGCCGCGGCGGCCGCCGTCCGCTCGGCACCGCCGATGGCGACGTCGGCGCGGACGAGGAGACGGTCCCCGGCGTCGAGCATCGACTCCGCCGCCTCGATCGCCGCCTCGCCGCGGGCGAGCATCTCCTCCGCCCGGCCGAGGAGACCGTCGACGCGGTCGAGCATCTCGCCTGCGCGGGTGACGAGGTCGAGCACGTCGCCGACGGTGCCCGGGATGTCGAGCACGACGTCCGTGACCTCGTCACGGATCGTCGAGGCGGCGGAGAGCAGAGCCGAGGGGCCGAGAATGCGCATGGCGCCATCATCACCCGCGCCGCTCGTCGTCCGCGCGCCGGCATCCGTGCACCGGCCACGACGGTCGGGGCCCGGCGCCGACGTCCCGCCGCCGTCACCCCTGCACGAGACGGCCCCCGCGTCGTGAGGTCCGCGTGGTGGCGCCCGTGCCTCCCGCACCTCCGGCGGGTCCGGCCGCGCCTGTGTCCCACCCGCAGCCTCCGCGCCGCCCGGTCGGTTCCCGACCCCGCCGCGTCCGGCGGCCGGTCTTGTCGGCGATCAGACAGGCGGGCGCCGCCCCGAGTTGCCACCATGGGGGGATGACGACGTACCGCATCGCGTGCATCCCCGGAGACGGTATCGGCACGGAGGTGGTCCCCGCCGCGTGCGAGGTGCTCGAGGCCGTCGGCGCCGCCCACGACCTCGAGTTCCGATTCACCGGGTTCGACTGGTCGTGCGAACGGTTCACCCGCGAGGGCGCGATGATGCCGCCCGACGGGCTCGACCGGCTCCGCGAGCACGACGCGATCCTCCTCGGCGCCGTCGGCTACCCCGGCGTGCCCGACCACGTGTCGCTGTGGGGGCTGCTCATCCCGATCCGCCGCGCGTTCGACCAGTACGTCAACCTCCGCCCGGTGCGGGTGTTCGAGGGCGTGCCCGGCCCGCTCCGCGACGCCAGCGGCACCGACCTCGTCATCGTCCGCGAGAACACCGAGGGCGAGTACAGCGAGGTCGGCGGCCGCATGTTCTCCGGCACCCCGGATGAGTTCGCCGTGCAGGAGTCCGTGTTCTCCCGCCGCGGCATCACCCGCGTCGTCGACTACGCCCTCGACCTCGCCGACGAACGCGGCCGTAGCCTCACGTCGGCGACGAAGAGCAACGGGCTCATCCACACGATGCCGTTCTGGGACGAGATCGTCGAGGAACGCTGCGCCGAACGCCCCTCGGTGAGTTGGGAGTCCGAGCACATCGACGCCCTCGCGGCCAAGCTCGTCCTCGACTCCCGCAAGTACGACGTCATCGTCGCCTCCAACCTCTTCGGCGACATCCTCTCCGACCTCGCCGCCGGCGTCGCAGGGTCGATCGGCATCGCCCCCAGCGGCAACATCGACCCCGAACGACGCAACCCATCGATGTTCGAGCCCGTGCACGGCTCGGCCCCCGACATCGCCGGGCAGGGCATCGCGAACCCCCTCGGCACGGTGTGGGCGGCGGCGCTCATGCTCGACCACCTCGGCCACGACGACGCCGCATCCGACGTCATCCGCGCCATGGAACGCCTCCTGACCGACGGCCCCCGCACCCCCGACCTCGGCGGCGGCGCGACGACGACCGAGGTCACCCGCGCCCTCCTCGACCTGCTCTGACGCGCGCCTCGCGGGATCGGCGACGGCTCGTCGACCGTTCGGCCCGGATCGTGGACGGGGTGGGCGGGCGTTCGACCGCGCACCCCGGGCCGCCGCCGTCGTCCGTCGTGGGATCCGAACGGTGGGGTGACGGTGGGGCGAGGTCGTGGGCGGTCGTCCTCGTGCTGCTCGTCGCCCCCGTCCTTGCCGGCCACCACCGTCGCCGCGCCGTGCGGGCGGGCGCCGCACCTGCGGGTGAACGCTGACCTCCTGTCCCCGCCGCAGCGGGCGGGTGACGTGGGGTCGAGCGGATCGGGTGTCACCCGATCCGTCGCTCACCATCCGGCGATTCGGGGTCGGCGGCCTGCACCTCGGGTGGGAGGTGTCGCCGATTCGGGTGGGTCGGCGCGATCTCGCGAGCACGGCCGGGGCAGGACGATCGGACCGTGGAGCGGCTCGGTCGGGCGTCAGGCGTGACGGAGGACGGCGACGAGGAAGCCGGAGTCGTCGGTGAACGGGCGGAGGTCCCAGCTCGCGAGGCGGAGGTCGACGGCGAGGCCCGCGCGCGTCGCGTCGCGGAAGAACTGGTCGAAGTCGTACCCGCGGCCCGCGCCGAACCCGACGACGGCCCGGCCCTGCGGGGCGAGGTGGGCGGCGAAGCGGCGGAGGATCTCGACCTGGGTGCCCGGTGCGGCGAACGTGACGACGTTGCCGGCGCACACGATCGCGTCGAACGGTTCGACGATGCCGGCGGCGGGGAGGTCGAGCTCGGCGAGGTCGCCCTGCCGCCACGTCGCGTCGGGGAACTGCTCGGCGGCCGCGGCGACGAGCGCGGGATCGACGTCGACGCCGACGACGGTGTGCCCCTGGGTGGAGAGGTGCCCGCCGACCCGGCCCTGCCCGCATCCGGCGTCGAGGATCCGCGACCCGCGCGGGACCATCGCGTCGATCGTGCGGGCCTCGCCGACGATGTCGTCACCGGCGGCCCGCATCGTCTCCCACCGGGAGATGTACCAGGTCGAATGGTGTGGGTTCTGCGCGAGACGCTCTTCCCACAGGGTGCGGCGACGGGTCACGGGAGTCCTTCCACGGGGGCGGATGAGATCATCGACGACGTCATCGTCGCCGGTGTCATGAGCCCCGATCCGACGACGTCATCAGTGACATCATCCCCCGGCCGGGTTCGGGCGACGACGCCGAGTGGGCGGTCGGGCGGTGGCGGGGCGGAGGCGTCCGTGCCGTTCGCGTCGTCCGTGAGGTGGCACCCTCGGCGATGCGGGCGAGGAGTTCACCGAGACCGTGCGCGGCGCGACCGGGGGTGCGGCCGGAGGTCGCGACCGACGGGTGGCGCGGCGTCGCGACGTGGCGCCCGGAGGCGCGCAGCGCGGCGACGAGCCCGTGTTCCTCGCCGTGCTCGGGGGCCGGGAACCCGCCGACGGCGCGGTAGTCCGCGAGCCGCACGACGAGGTTCGCCGCGTAGACGTGCCCGTGCCCGGTGGGCGTGAGGCCCGCCTCGACGAGCCGCGTGTACGCCTCCCGCGCGGCCGGGTCGGCGTGCCAGTGCTCGACGTCGACGAGTCCGGCGACGGCCGCGGCCCGGGGGCCGCCCGTGGGGTGGGCGGCGGCGAGCATCTCCGTGACCCAGTCGAGCGGCACGCGGGAGTCCGCATCTGTGGAGAACATCCACGTCGTACCGGGCAGGTCGTCGGCCCGGGCGAGGAGGCGGTGTCGCACGGCACCGACAGGCGGGGGCATCTCGTCGACCACGACCTCCCCGGCGCACCACGACGGCAGCCCGGTGAGGGCGACGTGTGCGCGCGCGGCGGTGTCGTCGCCGCACCGATGCGCCGAGACGAGGATCCGCGCGGCGCGCACGGTCCCGACGCGATGGGCATGTGCGAGAGCCCGGGTCACGCTCGCGAGGCACGAGGCGATGTACGCCTCCTCGTCGTGCGCGGGGATCGCGACGACGACGTCGACCGGCCCCTCGCCCTCGCCCGGGCGCCGGTCGGTGCGGGAGGCGGCATCCTCGATCCCGGCGGCGCGGGGAGGCCCGGCGGGCCCGCCTGCGACGGGGGGCGGCGCGTGCGGGCTCTGCCGGATCGAGACGTCCCGCGCGGCCGTGGGGGTCACGACGCGGCCCATCGACCCAGGTGGGCGGCGTCGGAGTCGGGGTTCTGCTGGCGCAGGTAGAGCTCGGTGTCGTGGAGGGCGGCGGTGAGGTCCTCGTCGTAGGCGAGTCCGGCGGGCCCGACGATGCGGCGGGCCTCCTCGGCGAGGAGAAGCACGGCCGTCGCGACGCCAGCGCGGACCTCCGTCGACAGGTCGTGCACCTGCGCGACGAGCTCCTGCGGGGCGAGCACGGCCTGCCCGCGGGGGGAGTCGGCGAGGAGCGTCTCGAGGCGATGCCCGGCCGTCGTCACGAGCGCGAGGGCCGCGGCGAGGTCGGCGCGCATCCGCCCGAACCGGGGCGCACGGGTCGGGTTGGGCGGGGCGGAGGTCGTCGCCGCGACCGTGAGGTCGAGGAGCCGCGCGCCGAGACCGGCCCACACGGCGGCGACGCCGACGCCGCCGGGGAAGAACCCGGCCCGGCCGAGGTACCAGCCCTCGGGTCCGACCTGCCGCGCGTCCACGCGGCGGTCGGAGAGGTGGATCGTGTGCGAGTGGCTGAGGCGCATCGCGCCCGTGCGCCACATGGTCGTGTCGGGGGTCCAGTCGTCGACGGCGACGTCGACGAGGACCGAGGTCGACCCGTCGAGCCATACCGGCACGAGGGCGCGGTCGAGCACGCCTGAGCCGGAGGCGAACCGGAGGGTCCCGTCGAGGACCCACGCGTCGTCGCCACAGGACTCGTCCCGGCGGGCGCGCAGGCCGGTCGCGTGGCTGCGGGAGGCCCACACGCCGTACATCGCCCCCGCCACGGGCCCGGCCCCGGCCTCGCCGAGGATCCGCACCGCGTCGACGTGCCCCTCGGTGAGACGGGAGAGCGGCACGTCGGTACGGCCGAGGGCGACGAGGGCGTCGAGCAGCTCGGGCCAGGAGAGGGTCGCCCAGTCGCGCTCGGCCGCGAGGCGCGCCATCGCGTCGTGGAGCTCGGTCGTCGTGAGCTCGTGCCGGTGGTCGTCCCCGGGGAAGCCGTGGGGTGCAGGGGCGGGGACGAGGGTGGTGAGGTCGGCGGAGGTCATCGCGGTTCCTTCGGGGTGGGTGCCCCGTGGGCCGGGGCGGGGCCGTCGTCGTCGACGTGGGTGGTGCCGGGGGTGCTGTGGGGCGTGTCGTGCGGGGTGGTGCCGAGCGTGTCGTCGTGCGCGTCGTCGGGTGTGTGGTGAGCGGTGGGGACGTGGAGGAGGGGGGTGTCGTGGTGGGCGAGCATCTCGGGCGGCACGATGGGGCCGATGCCGTGCGTCGGAGGCTCGAGCTGGCTGACGAACGCGGCGAGGGCCGCCTCGCGGGCGTGGTCGTCCGCGGGGTCGGCGGCGACGCGCCGCAGACCGGGGTCGGCCTCCGCGGGGTCGCCCCAGTACGTCATCCACACGGGGTAGGAGCAGAACCGGGCCCCGAGCTCGGCGGCGAGGCGCGCCCCGGCGCGGCCCGCGGCGCGGTGGTCGGGGTGGGGGTCGTGCGGCCACGGGGCGAGCACCGTCGTCACGTCGTCCGCGACGCGGCGCAGGACGTCGAGGGCGTCGTCGTCGGCGAGCCCTCCGTCGGGGAGTCCGTGCGGATGCCGGTCGTGGACGCCGAGGGCCTCCATCGCGGCGTGCCACTCGGCCTCGCGACGGCCGGCCATGCCGGGGAGGAGGTCGGCGGGCGCGTCGAGGTCGCGCAGGACGTCGGCGAGGTGGTCGAAGCACGCGTCGCCGCGGGTGAGGCACGCGGCCCGTAACCGGAGCCCGGTCCGCGCCCAGTGGGCGAGGAGTCGCCCTGCGCCGAGCGTCTCGTCGTCGGGGTGGGCGGAGACGACGAGGGTCACACCACCCGTGTCGGCGAGGTCCTCGGGCGTGACCGGCGGTGCCGCCCTCACCACGTCGGCCCACACGTCGAGACCGTGTCCTGGGGGCGTCGCCGGCGTCGTCATGAACCCCCCCGTACCCACCGGGTGATTCGGACATTCGCCACGAGGACGCGTGTGGGCTCGGGCGGTCGCGGGGACGGCGGGGCCGGGCGGTGCCGCGGATCGGTGCGCGGGGTCGGCGGCGCGCCCGTCGTCCCCGACCACCCGGGCGGGTGCGGGACCCCGCCGACGGGGACCGCCGTGTCGATGCCGTGGGGCCCGATCCGGGATCAGCGGCGCGGGGCGGCACCACGTCGGGTAAGGACGTCGTACCCGGCCTTGACGGCGGCGAGCCGTTCGCGTGCGACGCCCTCGTTCCACACGGCGGGGGCCGCGGTGCGCATCGAGTCGTCGCCGACGCCGACGGCGTCGAGCCCGGCCGCACGGGCGAGCGCGAGGGCGCGGGGCAGGTGGTAGGTCTGGCTCACGAGCGCGACGTCGTGGACGTCGTAGACCTCGGCGGCCCGCACGCACGACGCCCACGTGTCGCGTCCCTCAGGGTCGGTGACGACGAGGTGGCCGGGGATCCCGCGGGCGAGGAGGTGGCGGCGCATCGCGCCGGGCTCGTCGTGGTGCTCGGATCCGCCGTCGCCGCTCACGAGGATCCTGTCGACGCGGCCACGCCGGAGGAGGTCGGCGGCGACGTCTAGGT
>NZ_BAFE01000094.1 GCF_000247995.1 Mobilicoccus pelagius NBRC 104925 | reverse complement strand
ACCTAGACTCACGGGGACGCGACGTGCGCGTCGCGCACCCAGGCCGACCGGAGGCACCACGGTGCTCCGCCGCGAGAGGAGTCCAGCAATGTCAGAGCAGCCCAAGGACCAGAACACCGACCTCGACGAGCTCAACGAGCAGGGCGCCGGCGGCACCGTCGGCAAGGACTCGTCGTTCGAGCCCGAAGAGGACGACAAGGCCGCGGAGAAGTCCGACAAGTGACCCCGCGGGCGCGGGCCGGACGGCACTGACGCCCCACCCCGCGCCGGGAACGACGCGAGCCCCCGACCGGTGATCCGGCGGGGGCTCGCAATGTCTCCCGAACTGCGGGAGAGCGGCGGTGGCGGTGGGATTCGAACCCACGGTGGAGTTGCCCCCACACACGCTTTCGAGGCGTGCTCCTTTGGCCGCTCGGACACGCCACCGTGGACCACCTTACAAGAGCGTGAACGGGGCTGCGAAATCCCCCTCCCGACACGAGGCGTCGCAGGCAGGCTCCACGACGCCGACGCCGACGCCGACGTCGCCCTCGCCCCCGACCGCGTGGCCCGACATCGGTGATCACACCGGGGCGGGCCGGGACGGCGCCGACACGGACGAGGTCGCGGTCGCCGGTTCGGACGTCGCCGTCCCGCTCAGACGTCGGGGCGTCCCTCGGCACGCCCGGCACGGCGTGCGGCGAAGAAGTCGAGCAGGGGCCTGGCACACGCGTCGGCCTCGACGCCGCCGACGACCTCGAGGCGGTGCAGCGCCCGGGGGTCGCGGACGAGGTCCCACACGGATCCACATGCTCCCGCTCGTTCGTCCCAGGCACCGAAGACGACGCGGTCGACGCGGGCCTGGACGAGAGCACCCGCACACATCGCACACGGTTCGAGGGTGACCACGAGGGTGCAGCCGTCGAGGCGCCACGCCCCCCGCGTCGCGGCCGCCTCCCGCATCGCGACGACCTCGGCATGGCCCGCGGGATCGCCGAGTTCCTCACGCACGTTGCGTCCCCGGCCGAGGACGACCCCGTCGGCGTCGACCACCAGGGCCCCCACCGGAACATCCCCGTGCGGGACGCACTCGGCCGCGAGCGCACGCGCCTCCCGGAGCCACGGGAAGAACTCCGCCGTGCCCGGCATCCGGGGCAGGCCACGCACATCCAGGTCCACCGGCTAAGTTTCCCCCATGCGCGTGCACGTGGCCGACCACCCCCTCATCAAACACAAGCTCACCTACCTGCGCGACGAGCGCACCGACTCCCCGACGTTCCGGCGTCTCGCGGAGGAGCTCGTCACACTCCTCGCCTACGAGGCCACCCGGGAGGTGCGGGTCGAACCCTTCGAGATCAACACGCCGGTCGCACCGACCTCCGGCATCAAGCTCGCCAACCCCAAGCCGGTCATCGTGCCGATCCTCCGGGCGGGGCTCGGGATGCTCGAGGGCATGACGCGGCTGCTGCCCAGCGCCGAGGTCGGGTTCCTCGGCATGGTGCGCGACGAGCACACGCTCGAGGTGTCCGCCTACGCCAACCGCCTCCCCGAGAGCCTCCACGGCCGTCAGGTCTTCGTCATCGACCCGATGCTCGCCACCGGCCACACCCTCGTCATGGCGTTCGAGTTCCTCCGTGACCTCGGCGCCGACGACATCACGGCCGTCTGCCTCCTCGGCGCCCCCGAGGGCATCGAGGCCGTCCGCGAGACCGCCGACTCGCTCGGCATCCCCGTGACGCTCGTCCTCGGCTCGATCGACGAGAAGCTCGACGAGAACGGCTACATCGTCCCCGGCCTCGGCGACGCGGGCGATCGCCTCTACGGCGTCGTCTGATCTACGGCGTCGTCTGAGCAGACGCGACGCGACACCCCGGCCCCTCCCGACGGCCGGGCCGTCGTCACGACGGCGCCCCGCACGCCGGGTGCCGTCGTTCGCGCGGCGTCGTTCCGCCCCGACACCTGACGTCGTCGTCGGCCCGACGCGAGATCGCCCGCCGTCACGCAGGACCCGCCTCCCGGCGCGCCGCGACGCCGAACTCCCCTCGCCCCGCCCCCATGTGGTTCGATGACGTGGGGCACCCCGGCCACCGCCCTACGGCGACCTCCGACCCGGCCCCCGGCCCGGCACCCCCGACTCGTCCACGACCCGCCCGGAAGCGAGGAGATCGATGCCCCCCTCGATCAAGAAGGTGTTCACGTGGATCTTCTGGATCTTCGTGCTGTGGGCGATCTTCACCTCCCCCAACAAGGCCGCCGACATCATCGTCACGATCTGGGAGATCATCGTGAACGGCCTCAACGCCATCGCGACGTTCTTCGACCAACTGCTCACGGCGTTCTGACGCACGGAGGGGGTTCCGATGGTCGGCGAACACCGGCTGGAGAAGTACCTCACCGCGGGTGAGAAGGTCGTCGTCGCCACCCACCGGCACTGGTTCGCCATCGCCGAACCGCTCGCGACGGCCGCCGGCACGCTGCTCCTCATCGGTCTCGCGTTCGCCGCCGGCGCCCCGGCTGGCCTCGTGCAGGCGCTTCTCGTCGGATGGCTCGTCGTGTTCGGTCGGGCCGCGATCAGCGTGTGGGAGTGGAACGACGAATGGTTCGTCGCCACCGACCAACGTCTGCTGCTCATCTACGGATTCATCATCCGCAAGGTCGACATGCTGCCGCTCAGCAAGGTCACCGACATGACCTTCCGCCGCTCCGTCATGGGGCGGATCCTCGGCTACGGCACGTTCATCCTCGAGAGCGCGGGCCAGGATCAGGCGCTCTCCGACATCCACTTCATCCCCGACCCCAACGCCACGTACCTCCGCATCGTCGGCACGATCTTCAAGACCGGCGAGGAGGAGGACGGGATGCCGGCGACCGACGACCCGGAGGACGTCGGGGACCTCGGCGACATCGACGACCTCGCCGGCGTCGGTCACGGCGGACGTGCGGGCCGTCGACGCCGGTGGTGGGCGTTCGGCCGCAACGCCCGGGACGACGAGGACGCATGGGACGCGGAGGAGCACGAGGACGACGACCCCACGTCACGACCGGCGCTGCGGGGCGTCGTCGTGCGTGACCGCGGGGACGACCCCGACACCGAGAGCTTCGACCGGCCCCACCCTCGCCGTGCACACGGCCGCAACCCCGTCGAGGACCACCGCACCGGTCGAGGCCACCGCGATCCCGACTACGCCGAGACGCTCTACAGCTCCCGCAAGGGCGCCGAGATCGACCCGTGGGACGAGGACCACCACGGTCCTCACCGTCGACGTCGCTGACCCCACCCCCGGCGCGCCGGGGTCGCCGAAGTGCGGCGGCGGAGCGGTCTGCCTCAGACCTCCGGCGAGGCGGACGCGCCGGACTCGGGCCGGCGGCGCGACGCGTTCTCCGGAGGCAGGCCGAGTTCCGCCCGGATCGCGTCGATGTCGACCTCGCCGGGGTCGCCGCCCTGCTCGTAGACGCGGCGACGCTCGGTGCGCACCCGCATGTCGAGCTGCTGGAGGAGTCGCTCCTCCTCGGTGACGAGCGGCCGCGGCGCGAAGAGGTGGTAATAGCCCAGCGCGTTGCCCCAGTTGTCGGAGAAGTTCACGAACTGCACGACGTCGGGGACGGTGACGACCTCGCCGTAGGGCACCCGCGCCTCGCCGAGGCGGGCGACGGCGACGTCCATGTCCTCGACCTCGAACCGCACCCGCGCATTGTTGCCACCGGGACGCTCATGGCCGGTGGAGATCTGGAGCCACGCCCCCTCGCACACCTGCCACTCGAGGAAGTCGTCCATCGGCTTGGTGTCGGCACCTCGGCCGAACACGTGGGTGTAGAACTCCAGCACGTCACCGTGTTCGCCGGCGTTGATCGCGAAAGTCAGTCCGTGGAGTGAGCGCGGGTCGGCCATACGGCCAGGGTAGAGCACCGGCCCCCTGCGCCCCCGCGCCGAGAGACCCGGACGTATGCAGCGAATCGGTCTGCGCCCCAGCGCCTCCGAGGCGCACGTCCGGGAACGGTCAGCCCCGGCACGGTCCGGACGATGAGGGGACGACACCGAGTTCGCACGTCGTCCGCACGACGAGAGGGGCCCCTGTGATCGGCCACGCCGCCGACGCGCTTCTCTACTGTCTCGTCGCCGCCGGCTGCGTCGTCCTCGCCCACGGTGTCGACGCGCTCACGTCCCGCCGCGACGCGGAACGCACCCACCCGGTGGCCCTCGCGCTCCTCGCCGTCGGCGTCACGGCGCTCGCCGTCGGGGCGTTGTTCGCGCGGTCCTCGACGGACGTCCTCGTCGTCGCCTCCTCGTGCGCGGCCGTCGCCGTGAGCGCGTTGCCGCTCCTGGGGTTCCGCCTCGGAGGCGACTCCGAGACCCGCCGCGTCGACCCCTGGGACCGTGCCTACCGGGTCCACCCCGGTCGGGTCGCCCGGCTCCTCTCCCCCCGCATCCCGCGTCCGACGCCCGAGGCACCCCGCACCGGACGTGCCGCCGGACGCCCCACGTCGCGCACCGGATCCACGGCCGCCACGCCACCGGCGGACCGGCCCGCCGCCGACCCCACGCCCGCCCCGCTGCCGACCCGGACCATGGAGGCCGCGACCCACCACGGTGTCGTCGTCACCCCCGGCCCCCCGGGCACGACACCGCCCGCGGCGCGACCCGAGGTCTACGAGGCGGAGGAGACGCTCCACGACGTCACGCAGGTCGTCGGCGACCTCGGCCGCCTCCTCGGGCTCGACCGTCGCCCCCGGTCCGACGCCTGAGGACGCCCGCCCGGTCGCCTCGTCCCATCGCCCCGCGCGGGTCGGCGAGCGCGACGGGGAGCACGTGCCCACGACGCCGGATGCACCCCGCCCGCGTCGTCGGATGAATCCCCGCCCAGGCGGGTAAGTTCCCCGACATGAGTGACATCTCCGCCGGACACCGCCGGTGTCCCAGCCAACTCGTCCTCGTCCGACACGGCGAGAGCGCGGGAAACGTCGCCGACCGCCTCGCCCGCGAGAAGGGTTCGGGGGTCCTCCAGATCGACACCCGTGACGCCGACACGCCCCTCTCCGAGAACGGCCGCCGCCAGGCCGCCGGCATGGGCCGGGTCCTCGCCGAGCTCGCCGAGGAGGAGCGCCCGGGCATCGTCCTCGCCTCCCCCTACCGCCGCGCGCTCGAGACGGCGCGGATCGCCCTCGCCGAGTCGCCCCTCGTCGACGAGATCGTCGTCGACGAACGCCTCCGCGAGCGCGACCTCGGCATCTTCGACGGGCTCACCGGGCTCGGCATCCGCGAGAAGTTCCCCGAGGAGGCGGAGCGTCGAGGCCGGGAGGGCAAGTTCTACTACCGCCCGCCGGGCGGCGAGAGCTGGACCGACGTGGCCCTGCGTGTGCGGAGCGTCCTCGGGGACATCCGCAGCGAGTACGACGGCGAGCGCGTCTGGGTGTTCAGCCACCAGGCCGTCATCATGAGCTTCCGGTTCGTCATCGAGTCCCTCGACGAGGAGACCCTCCTCGGCATCGACACCGACACGCCGATGGCCAACTGCTCTCGCACGATCTACCACCGCGGCGAGACCGGCGGCCTCGAGCTGTCGACGTACGCGGACACCCGCGCGAGCGACCTCGCCGATGCGCCCCGCACCCACGAGGCCCCCAAGCATGCGGGAGACCATGATGTCTGAGTCGACGAAGACGCAGGACGACGTCGTCATCACCTCCTCCCAGCTGCGGGGCTGGCCGCCTCCGGACCCCAACGGCGACAAGGAGACCCGCGGGCGGGTCCTCGTCGTCGGTGGCCACGCGACGACGCCGGGCGCGGTGCTCCTCGCCGCCGAGGCCGCGCTGCGTGGCGGTGCGGGCAAGCTGCAGTGCGCCGTCCCGGGCACGATCGCCGTGCCCCTTGCGATGGCCGTCCCCGAGGCCGGCGTCGCTTCCCTCCCCGTCGACGACGGCGGCGACATCGCCGTCTCGGCCGCCGAGGAGATCGTCGAGCTCGCGAAGGACTGCGCGGCCGTCCTCCTCGGCCCCGGCATCGTCTCGCCGAGGGCGGCGTCCGCGCTGCTCGAGAAGGTCGTGCCGCAGCTCGACGTGCCCGTCGTCATCGACGCGCTCGGCATGGCCTACCTCACCGACCACCTCGACGGCGTCGCCCACCTCGAGGGCAAGGCCGTCCTCTCCCCCAACGTGGGCGAGCTCTCGCAGACCCTCGGTGAGGACCACGAGGACGACCCCCGGGCCGGCGCCGCCGAGCTCGCCCGCCGCACGGGGGCGACGGTCGCCTCCGGCACGGCGATGACGTGGATCGTCACCCCCGACGGGCGCTCCTGGCGGGACGAGGGCGGCAGCCCCGGACTCGGCGTCTCCGGCTCCGGCGACGTCAAGGCCGGCGCGATCGCGGGCCTCCTCGCCCGCGGCGCCGACCCCGAGCAGGCCGCCTGCTGGGCCACGTACGCCCACGGCCGCGCGGGCGAGCGTCTCGCGGCGCAGGTGGGTTCCACCGGGTTCCTCGCCCGCGAGCTCCTGCGGGAGATCCCGGCGGTCCTGGCCGAACTCGCCTGATCCCCACCGCCCGTCTCGTCACGACCACCGGCAAGGCGGCCACCCGGTCGTCGTGGGGGCGCGTCCGTCGACGACGGGCGCGCCCCCACGGTCGGACCCGGCCGAGATCGGGCGCGCGGTGCCCCCGCCGTCATCGTCCCGGCGGCTCCGCACACGTCGGGACGACCCGGGCACCCCGCGTCCACACCCCGGCGATGTCCGCCGCACCCGCGAGGGTGACGACACGGCCGAGAGCGTCCGTCGCGTCGTCGGCGTGGGCGAGGAGCCGCGCGAGAAGACTCCCCTCCGCAGGACGCACCCACACGGCGTCGAAAGACCGCCCCACGGACAGGTCGCCGACCTCCTCCTCGCCCAACGCGAGCGCACCCGCCCGTGTCGCGAGCCACAACAGGCGGGCCGGCGTGAGCGTGACCCCGTCGTCCGAACTGAGCTGCTGCACGGCGGCCGCCTCTCGCGCCTCGGCGAGCAGGCCGAGCCCCGCACCCGCCCCGATGTCGCTACCGAGCGCCGCCCGTACCCCGGCATCGAGATGCCGCCGCAGCGGGAACAGTCCGCTGCCGAGGCGCACGTTCGAGGTCGGGCAGTGCGCCACACGGGCGCCCCGCGCCGCGAGGACGTCGAGCTCGGCCCGTCCGGGATGGACGGAGTGCGCGAACACGGACCTCTCGTGGACGAGACCGTGGCGGTCGTACACGCCGACGTAGTGCGGATCGCCCGGGAACAGCTCCCGCACCTGGGCGATCTCGTCCGGGGCCTCGTTCACGTGGGTCGTCGTCCACACCCCCGGCGCGAGGCCCTGGAGCTCGGCGCACACGGCGAGCATGTCGTCGGTGCAGGCCGGCGCGAACCGGGGCACCACGGCGTACCGCACCCCGTCACGACCGTGACGGCGACCGAGGAGGTCCCGCCCCTCCGCCAACGCCTGCGCGGGAGTGACGCGGAGGGTGGGCGGCACCCCGCGGTCCGCCAACGTCGGCCCGGCCGTCACGCGCAACCCACCCGCCACCGCGGCGTCGAGGAACGCCTCCGTCGCGGCCGCGAGATGCGATCCGAACACGAGCGCGGTCGTCGTCCCCGCGGCCAGCATCGTCGCCACCGCGTCGTGGGCGGCCGCGTGGGCCGCTCGCACATCGACGTGCCGTTCCTCCTCGGGCAGCGCGCACTCCTCGAGCCACTGCGGCAACGGCATCCCCGGGCGCCCGAGGACGTGGACCTGCGCCGCGTGGGCGTGGGCGTCGACGAACCCGGGCAGGAGGACGCCCTCACGCAGGTCGACGACGTCCTCGCGCGGACGGCGGGCGCGGATGTCCGTCCACGGCCCGCGCTCGGCGACGCGCCCGTCCCGGACGACGATCGCGGCGTCGCTCTCGACCCGCAGGACGTCCGGCCGCTCCCACACGGCCCGCTCGTCGACGGGGGTGTCGAGGACGGTGGCCCGGTAGATCGTCACGGACGCTCCTCGCGGAGGCGGGAGAGGACGTCGTCGAGCATCTCGCGGGTGAGACGGCCGGTCTGGGTGTTGCGCATGCTCACGTGGTAGCAGCCGATGAGGCGCACCGTCCGATCCCCGGCGACGAGGGTCGCCCCGGCGCCGTGCCCGAACCTGGGCGCGGGGCGCGGCACGTCCCACCCGAGCCTGCGCGCCGCGGCGAGCGTCTGGGTCCACCCGATGCCGCCGAGCGCGACGATGATCCGCAGGGTCGGCGCCACGAGCGCCAGTTCACGGTCGAGCCACACCGAGCACGTCCGCCGCTCCTCCGCCGTCGGCATGTTCGCGGGCGGGGCGCAGTGGACGGGGGCCGTGATCCGCACCCTGCCGAGATCGAGACCGTCGCCCGCGTGGCGCGCCTCCGGGCGGTCCGCGACGCCGACCCGATGAAGGCTCCCGTAGAGCCACTCCCCGCTACGGTCCCCGGTGAACATGCGGCCCGTCCGGTTCGCGCCGTTCGCGGCGGGCGCGAGCCCCACGACGAGGCCGCGCGGCGACGCCGTCCCCACACCCGGCACCGGCCTGCCCCAGTACGGCTCGTCGGCGAAGGAGGCACGCTTGCTCTGCGCGACACCCTCCCGCCAGGCGACGAGACGCGGGCAGGCCCGACACACGCTCACCCGTTCGTCGAGCTCCGCCATCGTCGCGGCCGAGGACGCGAGACGCGTCACCTCGGTCGCGTTCCCCGCCACCGGGGTGCCCGGGCCCGCGAGATCCCCCGGCCACCCCGTCCCCGGCGGGACCGGGGAGTCGAACGGTGCACCCGTACCGGGGTGAGGGAGTGGACGAGCCATGCGGGGAGCGTAGGAGACGCCCGCAGCATCACTACCGCCGCCCTCGCCCACCTCCGAGGGGCCCCGGGGTGCGACGTCCTCGCACGACCGACAGGACGGCCCCGGACACGTGTGAAGCCCCGATCGGCGAGCCGATCGGGGCTTCACACGTGTCCTACCGTGGCGCGCCCGAAGGGATTCGAACCCCTAACCTTTTGATCCGTAGTCAAATGCTCTATCCGTTGAGCTACGGGCGCTCATCGCTTGAGGCGACGTCGTGAGACTGTACCCGCCTCGGTCGTCGAATGCGAATCGGGTGGTCGGAGGACCTTCACCGCACCCCCATCGGAACACCCACGAGCCTCCGACCCCGCCCTCTGAGCCACGATCACGGCGGCCTGTACCCCTCCACCCCGCGAGTGATCTGTTTCACACCGGGGGGGGAGAGTCCGTCATCTCCCACCGCCCAGCGGCAGAGCCCCGCCGATTACCGTGATCATCCTCACCCCTGTCCACAACGTGGACGTTCAACGGGGGTGCAGCCGGGACGGCGGGTGCATCCGCGACCGCCACGCCTAGGCTGAACACGACGTGACTCATCGGAGAGACCACGAAAGGGATGGCGTGACCATGACGACGACCTCGACGGACATTCCCACCACAGGGGGCACCAGCCACAAGGAGCTGGCGGCCTGGGTCGAGGAGGTTGCCGCCCTCACGACCCCCGACAGCATCGTCTGGTGCGACGGCTCCGACGAGGAGTGGGACCGCCTGACGCAGAAGCTCGTGGACGCGGGCACCTTCGTCAAGCTCGACAGGAAGCCCAACTCCTTCTGGGCGACCTCCGACCCGGCCGACGTGGCACGCGTCGAGGACCGCACCTTCATCTGCACCAAGGACGCCGAGGGTGCCGGCCCGACGAACCACTGGATGGCGCCCGACGAGATGAAGGGCATCATGAGCGACCTCTACCGGGGGTGCATGAAGGGCCGGACGATGTACGTCATCCCCTTCGTCATGGGCCACCTCGAATCCGACACCCCGATGTACGGCGTCGAACTCACCGACAGCGAATACGTCGTCTGCTCCATGCGCATCATGGCCCGCATCGGCTCGAAGATCCTCGAGAAGATGGAGGAGACGGACGCCCCGTACGTCAAGTGCCTCCACTCCGTCGGCGCCCCGCTCGCCGAGGGTCAGCAGGACGTCGCCTGGCCGTGCAGCGAGACGAAGTACATCTCCCACTTCCCCGAGGAGCGCATGATCTGGAGCTTCGGCTCCGGCTACGGCGGCAACGCCCTCCTCGGCAAGAAGTGTTACGCGCTGCGCATCGCCTCGGCCATGGCCCACGACGAGGGCTGGCTCGCCGAGCACATGCTCATCCTCAAGCTCACCTCCCCGGAGGGCAAGGTCCACTTCATCGCGGCCGCGTTCCCGAGCGCCTGCGGCAAGACGAACCTCGCGATGATCGAGCCCACCATCCCCGGCTGGAAGGCAGAGATGGTCGGCGACGACATCGCCTGGATGCGCTTCCGTAACGGCAAGCTCTACGCCGTCAACCCGGAGAACGGCCTCTTCGGCGTCGCGCCCGGCACGGGCTACCCGACGAACCAGAACGCGATGCACGCGATCGAGAAGGGCAACTCGATCTTCACCAACGTCGCGCGCACCCTGGACGGCGACGTCTGGTGGGAAGGCATGACGGACGAGGCCCCCGACGAGCTCATCGACTGGCGCGGCGACACGTGGACGCCGGAGAGCGAGAACAAGGCCGCCCACCCGAACAGCCGGTTCTGCACCCCGATCACGCAGTGCCCCGTCACCGCGCCCGAGTTCGACGACCCGAACGGCGTGCCGATCTCGGCGATCCTCTTCGGTGGTCGCCGCAAGACGACGATCCCGCTCGTCACCGAGGCCCGCGACTGGAACCACGGCACGTTCATCGGTTCGACGGTCTCCTCCGAGACGACCGCCGCCGCCGCGGGTGCCGTGGGTGTCGTCCGCCGCGACCCGATGGCGATGCTGCCGTTCATCGGCTACAACGCCGGTGACTACCTCCAGCACTGGGTGAACCTCGGCAGGGAGCACGCCGACGCGATGCCGAAGGTGTTCCTCGTCAACTGGTTCCGTCGTGACGAGGACGGCGGGTTCGCCTGGCCGGGCTTCGGCGAGAACAGCCGCGTCCTCAAGTGGGTCGTCGAGCGTCTCGAGGGCACCGGCGAGGGTGTCGAGACGCCCATCGGCACCGTCCCCGCCGAGGGTGCGCTCGACGTCGACGGCCTCGACATGGAGCCGGGCCAGCTCGAGCAGGCCACCAAGTTCGACGTCGAGGAGTGGAAGGCCGAGATCCCGCTCATCGAGGAGTGGTTCGCCCAGTTCGGCGACAAGCTCCCCCAGGAGCTCCGCGACGAGCTCGACGGGCTCAAGAAGCGCCTCGACGCCTGACGTCCTCCGCTCTCGAAGGCCGGTCACCCCTCCGGGTGGCCGGCCTTCGGCGTTTCTTCGGCCGGCGTCCGGGTGCGCATGCCGACGGTGGCCGGGCCGGGTGGGGATGAGGTGGCGGTGACCGGGGGTCACGGACACCAAGGCCACGCCGAGCAGGAGGAGTTCGCCGTCCTGGTGGAGCCATTCCCGGGCGACAGGGGTGACACAGGAACCCCATAGGGTTCGCGCGGATCGTCGAGGACATGGTCACCGACACCGCCCTCGTACCGGCGGACGCACGCTCGTGTGGAGTTCTCGCCCGCACCCGTGACGTCCTCACCCCTCGACCCAGACTCCGCCGTGCGGCGGGAGCCGGAGAGGCTTCCGTCACGCCCGACGCCGCGACGAGCACCACCGCGGGAGGCTCCGGCGCGACGCCCGCCGCTTCCGCTCACTCCGGCCTCCGCACGTGGCCCACCTGGGAGAAGGTCTCCCTCGCGGCGCTGTTGCTCGGCACCCTCGCGTTCTGGCTCTACGGCCTTTCCGCGAACGGGTACGCCAACTCCTTCTACTCCGCCGCCGTACAGGCCGGGTCGCAGAGCTGGACCGCGATGTTCTTCGGGTCCTCGGACGCGGCCAACTCGATCACCGTCGACAAGCCGCCCGCCTCGCTGTGGGTCATGGCCCTCTCGGTGCGACTGTTCGGGCTGAACCCGTGGGCGATCCTCGTGCCCGAGGTGCTCATGGGCGTCGGGACCGTCGCGATCCTCTACGCCGCGGTGCGGCGCCACGGCGGACACGTCGCCGGACTGCTCGCGGGGCTCGTCCTCGCGGTGACTCCCGTCGCGACCCTCATGTTCCGGTTCAACAACCCCGACGCGCTTCTCGTCCTGCTGCTCACGGCGGCGACCGCGGCGATGCTCCGCGCGGTCGAGAAGGCCTGCGGACGGCGGTTCGCGCTCGTCGGGATGCTGCTCGGGTTCGCGTTCCTCACCAAGACGCTCCAGGCGTTCCTCGTGCTGCCCGTCCTCGGCCTCGTCTACCTCGTCTGCGCCCCGACGACCCTGCGCCACCGCGTCGTGCACAGCCTCGGTGGCCTCGCCGCGATGCTCGTCGCGGGCGGCTGGTGGGTCGCGATCGTCGAACTGCTCCCCGCCTCGATGCGCCCGTACATCGGTGGGTCGCAGACGAACAGCTTCCTCGACCTGACCTTCGGCTACAACGGCCTCGGCCGCATCAACGGCGACGAGGCCGGGAGCGTCGGACCGAACTCCGGCACCCAGAGCATCCTGCGGTTGTTCTCGAGCAGCGTCGGCGGACAGATCTCCTGGCTCATCCCCACCGCCCTCGTGTTCCTCGCCGTCGGGCTGTGGGTCACGCGCCGCGCACCCCGCACCGATCTGCGGCGCGTCTCCTACCTCCTGTGGGGCGGGTGGCTCGTCGTCACCGGGCTCGTGTTCTCGCTCATGGCCGGCATCTTCCACGAGTACTACACCGTGGCCCTCGCGCCCGCCGTCGCCGCGCTCGTCGGCGTGGGTGCCGTCGACGCCTGGCGCCGCGTCCGTTCCCAGGACGTCCGCTGGGGGTCGGTGACCCTCTCGGTCGCCACCGCCGCTGCCTCCGTATGGGGGTTCGTCCTCCTCACCCGCGTCGCCGACCAGGCCTACGGGCCCCTGCGGTACGTCGTCCTCACCCTCGGGCTCAGCTGCGCGCTGCTCCTCCTCGTCACCGAGCGCATGCACCGGCGTTTCGTCCCCGTCGTGCTCGCCGGGGCGCTCCTCGCAAGCCTCGCCGGACCCACCGCCTACTCCGTCTCGACCGTCAGCCACGGGTACAGCGGCTCCATCGTCACCGCCGGCCCGACCAGCGGCATGGGCCCCGGCGGCGCGGGCGGCGGCCCCGGCGGCGGCACCCCACCGCAGGCACGCGGCGCCACCGGGTCGACCACGGGATCGTCGACCTCGACCGGCACGGCCGCCGCGGGCAGTGCGTCCACCGGCTCCAGCGGCACGACCGGCGCGACCACGGGGTCGTCGAGTTCGAACGGCAGCACGACCGGCACGGCGCAGAGCGGCAGCGCCCTCGGTGGCCTGTTGAACGCCGGGACCCCGAGCGAGGAGGTCGTCGCCGCGCTGCAGGCGGACGCCGACTCCTACACGTGGGCGGCGGCGGCCATCGGGTCGCAGAACTCCGCCGGCCTGCAGCTCGCGAGCGGTGAACCCGTCATGGCCATAGGCGGATTCAACGGCTCCGACCCCTCGCCGAAGCTCGCGCAGTTCCAGTGGTACGTCGCGAACGGGCGGATCCACTGGTTCGCCGCGAGCGGCCAGGGCGCCGGCCCCGGCATCGGCGGCACCGGCACCGCCGCGAAGATCACCGCGTGGGTCACCGCGAACTACACCGCCGTGACGATCGACGGCGCGACGTTCTACGACCTCACCCAGCCGCTGAGCCCGACGACCACCAGCACCACGACCGGCACGACCGGCACGACAACCACGAACTGAGGTGACCGACATGACCGCCCGACGTCTCGACCCGTCGCCCGCACCGACATCCACCGCGACGCCCGTGCTCGACGTGGTGATCCCCGTGTACGACGAGGAGGGGAGCCTCGCCGCCTGTGTACGGCGGCTCCATGCGCACCTCGCGACGTACGTCCCCTACCCCTTCCGCATCACCGTCGCCGACAACGCGAGCACCGATTCCACCTGGGAGGTCGCGCAGGCGCTCACCCGGGAGTTCCCGGAGGTCACCGCGGTGCACCTGACGCAGAAGGGGCGCGGACGGGCGTTGAAGCAGGTGTGGCTCGACTCCGACGCGACCGTACTCGCCTACATGGACGTCGATCTCTCCACCGACCTCGACGCCCTGTGGCCACTCGTCGCGCCGCTGCTGAGCGGGCACAGCGACCTCGCCATCGGTTCCCGGCTCGCGAACGGCTCCCGGGTCGTCCGCGGTGGATACCGCGAGTTCGTCTCCCGCAGCTACAACCTCGTGCTGCGCACATCGCTGTCGGCGCGGTTCGGCGACGCCCAGTGCGGGTTCAAGGCGATCCGCGCCGACGTCGCCCGCGCCCTCCTGCCCCACGTGAAGGACACGACGTGGTTCTTCGACACCGAACTCCTCGTCCTCGCCGAACGGTGCAACCTGCGTATCCACGAGGTGCCCGTCGACTGGTTCGACGACCCCGACAGCCGCGTCGACGTCGTCGGGACCGCCCTGGACGACCTGCGCGGCGTGGCGCGGATGCGTCGGTCGCTCGCACGGGGTGAGATCCCCACCGGGATGATCGCCGCCGACCTCGGGCGTGGGCGGCTGCGTTCCGGGCTCGGGCGACAACTCGCCCGGTTCGCCGGGGTGGGGGTCGCGAGCACCGCCTTCCACCTGGGGGTATTCGCCTCCCTCGATGCGGCCGGGCTCGGCGCGCAGGCCGCGAACACGGTCGCGCTGCTGCTCGCGACCGTCGCGAACACCGCGGCGAACCGGTGGTGGACCTTCGAGGCCGCGGGCCGGGAGGGCGTGTGGCGGCAGCAGGTGGAGGGCCTCGGTGTCTTCGCGCTGTTCTGGGCGCTCGGCGCGGCGGCTCTCAGGCTCCTCGACGGGCTCACCCCCGGCGCGGGCACCGGCCTGCGGACCCTCGTCGTCGGCCTCGCCAACGTCCTCGCCACGGTGACGAAGTTCCTCGTCCTACGCCGCAGCATGGACCCCGGCCACGGCGACCGCGGGTTCTTCCTCCCCGAGAACGAGGAGACGACAGACGTCGTGCCGACGATCGCCGACGCCGACGGAGCCCTCTCACCCGCACGGAAACGCCGGCTCGCCGCGGCCTGACCCGGCGAGCGCACCGGCGTCCGAGAGGACGGGTGGACCCACGCACGGCGTATGGGTCCACCCGTCGGCGTCGTTCCGGGGGCGTCGACGCAGGGGTGACACGTGACATCCGCGGCATTGGGGTATCACGGGTGAGGGGACCGCCCGAGGGTCGTCCCACCACCCGTTCGCCGCGTGGGCGGCCGACGACAGGAGGAGACGCGATGAGGCTGACATCGGCACAGACGGATCGGGCGGCCGGGGTGCTGCTCGGGCAGGCCATCGGGGACGCGTTGGGGGTGCCGTACGAGTTCGGGAGCGCGCCACTCGTCCCCGGCCACGCCGAGCTGATCGGTGGGGGCCTCGGCGGCTTCGCACCCGGCGAGTGGTCCGACGACACGGCGATGGCCGCGTGCATCGCGCGCGTCTCCGCGACGGGCGCCGACCTCACCGGCGACGACGCCCTCGCCGCCGTCGCGCAGGGGTTCGTCGAGTGGATCGACGACGACCCCGCCGACGTCGGCATGCAGATCGGCGCGATCCTCCGCGATGTCGCGACGCTCCCCCACGACGCCTCGGCCGCGGTCCTCGCCCGCATGCGGCAGCTCTCCGACGCCGCCGCCGCGCAGGACAAGGCCGGCAACGGCGCCCTCATGCGGACCGGCGTCGTCGGTCTCGTCGCCCTCGACGACCGCGAGCGCACCGCCCGCGCCGCCGCGGCCGTCGCCGCCCTCACTCACGCCGACTCCCGCTGCGTCGACTCGTGCGTGCTCTGGTCGGAGGCGGTGCGCGTCGCCGTCATCGAGCGGCGCCTCGACGTGCGTGCCGGGCTCGACCTCCTGCCCGAGGAACGGCGCGGGCAGTGGGAGACGTGGATCGACGAGGCGGAGACGTGGACGCCGTCGCAGTTCGCCCCGAACGGGTACACGGTCACGGCGTTCCAGGCGGCGTGGGCGGCGATCCACGCGACGGCGGGCTCGCGCGAGGCCTACGGCGCCGACCACGTCGAGGACGCGCTGCAGACGGCGATCGCGATCGGTGACGACACCGACACCGTCGCGGCGATCGCGGGCGCGCTGCTCGGCGCGCGGTACGGGGTGTCGGGGCTGCCCACCGACCGCGCCCGCCGCGTCCACGGCTGGCCCCACCTGCGCGGACGCGATCTCGTGGGTCTCGCCCTCGCGACGGCCACCCGCGAGCAGGGCGCCTGGCCGCAGCGCAAGACCATGCGGACGGGCTTCAACCGTCCCCTCGCCGTGCCCCACCCGGCCGACTCCGGCGTCCTCCTCGGCACCGAGGCCAACCTCGATCAGGTCGCCGACCCCCGCGCCACCGCCGTCGTGTCGCTCTCGCGGGTGGGCACCGCCGACATCGCCGCCGCCGCGTCCGCCACCGGCAAGCACGTCGAGGTGTGGCTCGTCGACTCCGACTCCCCCGACGGCAACGCCGACCTCGCGTGGACGCTCCGCGACGCCGCCCGCACCGTCCGGCGGCTGCGGGAGGAGGGCGAGACCGTGCTGCTCCACTGCGTCGCGGCGTTCCACCGCACCCCGTCGGTCGCGCTCGCCTACGCCCGGCTCATCGGCGTCGACGCCGACACCGCCGCGCGCGACATCGAAGCCGTCCTCGGACGCCGCATCGGCGGGCGGCTCTGGGAGACCGCCCGCACCATGCCCCTGTGACGCGAGCGGGGCCGCACCTCGGACAAGAGGTGCGGCCCCGCCGCGTCTCGCCCCACCGCGCCGGCCAGGGCGGAGCCGGGGGCGAGCAGAGAGGGATTCAGAGGAACCGGGCCCGGACGATGCCGTCGCGGTGGTCATGAGCCCCAGCACCCTCGATGACCTCGCGGTCGACGGCCTCGTCGACCTCGATCCGCCACCCCGCACCCACCGTGGCGGGCACGTCCGCCGGGGCGACGAGAGCGTCCGGGTCGAACCCGTGAGCACGCGCCCGCTCCCGGTCGACGTCGAGATGGTGGACGAACAGCAGGGTTCCGCCGGGAGCCACGCGGTCGAGCACGTGCTCCCACACTCCTGAGTCTGTGTGCAGCACCGGACAGAACGCGATGACGAGGTCGAACCGCCCCTCGACCTGCGCGACGTCCGCCACCTGCCGGTCGACCGTGAGCCCGAGTCGCTCCGCCCGGGCACGCCCCCGATCGACGGCTACGCGGGAGACGTCGACCGCGGTCACCGCCCACCCGTGCTCGGCCAGCCAGAGGGCATCGGCACCCTCGCCGCAGCCGATGTCGAGGGCGGTGCCGGGCGAGAGCGTCGAGGCCTCCCGGACGTCGGCACCTCCGCCCGCGGCGAGCGCTTCCGGCGACGCGAACCGAGGACCGAGACGATCAGGGTGTTCATGAGACCGCCCCTGTCGACGAATCCGACGACGCACCCGCCGAGGGCTGTCCCGCCGGTGACGAGTCGACCTGGTCGACCGCGGAGGGCCGGACCCCGGCGTCGTGCAGCGACGTCTGGGCGCCTCCGTCCTGCAAGGACGAGTCGGGGGCGCCGGAACCCGCGGGGGCACCGGGCATCCGAGACCCACCACCGGGCATTCCACCTGACACTCCACCGGGCACCCCACCGGGCATCGCGCCGGCACCGGGCCCCGTGCCCGGTTGCTGCGGGCCGTGCATACCCGGTCCGGTGGACGCCCCCGTCCCGGAGGGAAGGGTCGCGGCGGCCGCGATCGTGCCCGCCGACGCGAACGAGACGGCGAGCGCGGCGACGACCGCGGTCTTCTTCCCCGACCAACGGGGAGGGGTGACCGCCGGAGCCGTCGCCGACCGGGTGGGTGAGGCCCCGTCGGTGTCCCGGGGGTCGGGACCGCAGGTGGAGCGAGGGTCGGTGTAGGGGGCGTTGTGGGGGTCGTTGTGGGGGTCGGTGTGGGGGGCGTGGGTCACGGGGGTTCTCCTCTGGTGTCCCCGAGCGAGGCCCGGGAGGAACGATGCGATGTCCTCACCGTCGAGGGGAAACCCATGAGGGCGCTGTGCGCGGGCGAGGTCCTTCCTACGAGAGGAGGCGGAACCGACCCCGGGCGGCGGTCACCTCCGCACCGACGCCCTCGCCGTGGTGGGCGGGAGCGGATGGAGGGAGGTCTGCACGCGGCCCTCGGCGAGGTCGAGGACGCCGTAGGTGCCGGCGGGTTGGCGGCGCTTGTCGGTGGGTGAGCCGGGGTTGAAGAGGTTGACGGCCCCGTCGGGCTCGTCGAGCGGGATGTGGGAGTGGCCGAAGACGACGAGGTCGGCGTCGGGGAATCGGCGGCGCATCCGACGGTCCCGGCCCTGCTTGGCGCCCGCGTCGTGGATCATCGCGATCCGCACGCCCTCGAGCTCGAACTCGAGCGTCTCGGGCGCACCCCACGCCGCGACGTCCGGGCCGTCGTTGTTGCCGAGCACCACACGGACGGGCGCGAACTCGGCGAGGTCGTCGAGCACGTCGGAAGTGCACACGTCACCGGCGTGGAGGACGAGATCGGCCTCCCGCAGGGGCTCCTCCAGCGCAAGAGGCAGCACTTTCCAGTGGCGAGGAGCATGGGTGTCGGAGAGGACGACGACGCGCATTCCCCCACCCTACGAAGGGCTCCCCTCCCTCGAGTGGGCACCCGAAGACGGCCGACACCGGCCGACACGCCACGTGACGGAGCCCCGACCCCACGCTCATAGGAACCGCACAGGCGCGGCACAGCGACGCGGGGAGTCGGCGCGTGTCTACTGGAGTCATGACCGCGACGCCCGCCGCCCCCAGGCTCACCCGCCCCGACGGCTCGCCGGTGCGGGTGCTCGTCGTCGACGACGAGGCGAACCTCACGGAGTTGCTGTCGATGGCGATGCGGTACGAGGGATGGGAGATCCGCACCTCGCACGCGGGGGCCGACGCCGTGCGGGCCGCGCGCGAGTTCCGGCCCGACGCGGTCGTGCTCGACTGGATGCTCCCCGACTTCGACGGGCCCGAGGTGCTGCGCCGCATGCGCGCCGACGACCCCGACGTCCCCGTGCTGTTCCTCACCGCGAAGGACGCCGTCGAGGACCGCGTCGCCGGGCTCACCGCGGGCGGTGACGACTACGTCGTCAAGCCGTTCAGCCTCGAGGAGGTCGTCGCGCGGGTGCGAGGCCTCATGCGACGCACGGCGGTACGCGTCGACGACGCCTCGCCACTGCTCGTCGTCGGCGACCTCACCCTCGACGAGGACTCCCACGAGGTCACCCGCGGCGGCGACGAGATCACCCTCACGGCGACGGAGTTCGAGCTGCTCCGCTACCTCATGCGCAACCCCCGCCGGGTGCTGAGCAAGGCCCAGATCCTCGACCGCGTGTGGAACTACGACTTCGGCGGCCAGGCCAACGTCGTCGAGCTCTACATCTCGTACCTGCGCAAGAAGATCGACGCGGGCCGTGCCCCGATGATCCACACCCTGCGCGGCGCCGGGTACGTCCTCAAGCCGGCGTCGTGAGCACGACACTCACCGGGGTCGTCGTCGACTCCACGCCCGGCCCGGCGGACGGGCCCTCCGGAAGCGGTCCGCGACGGGGCCCGTTCCGGGGGTGGACACTGCGCCGCACGCTCGTCGTCTCGATCCTCACGCTGTTCGCGCTCGTCACCCTCGCGACGGGGTTCGGCATGAGCACCCTCCTCGAACGCAGCCTTGTCGCCGAGCTCGACGGGCGGGTGGCCTCGACGGCGGCGCGGGTCCTCGGACCGGGAGGGGGCCCGGGCGGCCACCGGCCGGAACCGGCGTCCCCCGGCCAGGGGCGGCCGCTCAGCGACATGCTCGTCGTCGTCGTGGACGGTTCGACCGTCGAGACGAACACGGTCGCGACCCGCGACGGCGGCTCGCGCAGCCTGGCGATGCCGCAGGTCGAGGCGTTGCTGCAGGCGGGGCTCACGAGCAGACCCTCGACCGTCGACCTCGGCGATCCGCTCGGCCCCTACCGGGTCGTCGCCGTGACGACGGACCGGGGAGAGCGCGTCGTCACCGGCCTCCCCATGCAGCCGCTCTACGACGCCGTGCGGCAGATGCGACTCATCACCGCCGGGCTGGGGCTCCTCGGGTTTCTCCTCGTCGGCGTCGGCACGGCGTGCCTCGTCTCGCGCGCGCTGCGCCCCCTCGATCGTGTCGCCGCCACGGCGACGCGGGTCGCGACCCTCCCGCTGTCGAGCGGTGAGGTCGAGCTCGTCGAGCGTGTGCCGAGTCGCGACACCGACCGCCGCACCGAGGTCGGCCAGGTCGGCGCCGCGCTCAACGATCTCCTCGACCACGTCGACGTCGCTCTGCGTCACCGGCAGGAGAGCGAGACGACGCTGCGGCGGTTCGTCGCCGACGCGAGCCATGAGCTGCGGACTCCCCTCGCCTCGATCCGCGGCTACACCGAGCTCTCGCTCCGCGACGATCGGCTGCCCGGGGAGGTGCGGGGGTCGCTGCGGCGGGTCGAGTCCGAGTCGGCGCGCATGGCGGCGCTCGTCGAGGACCTGCTGCTGCTCGCCCGCCTCGATGCGGGACGCGACCTCACCCATGAACCGGTCGACCTCACGATGCTCCTCGTCGAGACGGTGAACGACGCCCGCGTCGTCGGACCGGACCACGTGTGGCGCCTCGACCTGCCGGAGGAACCCGTCGAGGTGACGGGTGACCGGGCGCGCCTCACGCAGGTGCTCGTCAACCTCCTCGCGAACGCCCGACTCCACACCCCGCCGGGGACGACCGTCACCGGTGGGCTCCGCGCCGAGTCGGGTGGGGCCGTGCTCACGATCTGCGACGACGGTCCCGGCATCGACCCGGAGATGCTGCCGACGATCTTCTCCCGCTTCGCGCGCGGCGACACGGCCCGCACGAGGGAGGGCGGATCGACGGGCCTCGGACTCTCCATCGTCGAAGCCGTGACGACGGCGCACGGCGGCACCGTCGACGTCGAGTCCCGCCCCGGGCGGACGTGCTTCACCCTGCGGCTGCCCCGCGGGAGCTGATCGAGCACCGTCCCGCGGGCCTTCCGAGGGGAGACATGCGAGAACCCCCCCGGCCGAAACCGGGGGGTTCTCGTGTGGCGGAGGCGGAGGGATTTGAACCCTCGATGGGGAATAACCCCCAAACCCGCTTAGCAGGCGGGCGCCATAGACCGGACTAGGCGACGCCTCCACGCCATGGTCGTCACGTTGATGTGGCGCACGGCGGAGTTCAGCCTACCCGCCGAGCGGGCTGCGACACAAAACCGCTCCCGACGAGTCGCGGCCGAGCTCCGTTCGCGCCGCGCCCGGGCAACGAGCGTCCGCCCACGTGGCCCGGGGTCGGGTCGATACCATGAAAGCTCGGGGGCGACACCTGGATCCGCGCAGGACGGGGCGGGCGGTGCCGATGACGAAGGGGGACGCCACCCGCGTTCCGCGCGGAGGGGAGATTCGATGAGTGCAGCGCATCCCGGTGAGTACGGGCCGCGTCGTGGCCTGGGGCCGCTGCTCGGTCTCACGACCCTCGGGGCGATCCTGCCCGGCTCCGGCCTGCTCCTCAGCGGCCGCCGATTCCTCGGCGGGCTCCTCATGTCGGTGTTCCTCGTCTGCGTCGTCGGCGCCGCCGCGTTCATCTACGTCAAGGGCCCCACCGAGGCGGCGCTCTTCCTCGGAGTACGACGTAACCTCCTCCTCGGGCTCGTCGTCGCCGGGGTCCTCGCGCTCATCGTCCTCGCCGCGTCCCTCGTCCACACCGCCGCACTCAACTGGCCGAGCCGCCCCCAGACCGGCAAGCGCGTCGCCGCCGGCACGTTCGTCGCCCTGCTCGTCCTCGCCGTCCTCGCCCCGGTCGCGCCCGCCACGCAATACGTGATGATCCACCGCGACACCCTGTCGTCGATCTTCTCCCACGGCGACGTCGACCGCGGCGTGGGCGCGGCCACCCCCATCGGCAGCGGTCGGAATGCCTGGCGCACCGTGCCCCGTGTCAACGTCATGCTCATCGGCTCCGACGCCTACCCGGGCCGCCCAGGCCTGCGCACCGACTCGATGATGGTCGCGAGCATCGACACCCGCAGCGGCGACACCGTCCTCTTCGGTATCCCCCGCAACCTCGAGAACATCCCCCTCGGCCCCACCAACCCGCTCACCCGGGTCTACCCGAACGGGTACGACTGCGGCGACGCGTGCCTCATGAACGAGGTGTGGAACGAGGGCGAGAAGCACAAGGACCTCTTCCCCGGCGACCCGATGCCCGGCCTCACCGCCACCCGCCTCGCCCTCACCGAGGTCCTCGGCCTCGGCATCGACTACGCCGTCGTCATCGACATCCGCGGGTTCTCCGCCCTCGTCGATGCGATGGGCGGCGTCGACATCACCGTCAAGACCCGCATCCCCATCGGCGGCAAGGTCGAGAACGGGCAGATCGTCCCCGGCTCGATCCACGGCTGGATCGAGCCCGGGCCTCAGCACATGGACGGCTACACGGCCATGTGGTACGCCCGTTCCCGCGCGACGACCGACGACTTCAACCGCATGGGCCGCCAGCGGTGCATGGTCGGCGCCCTCGTCCGCCAGGTCGACGCACCGACGATGCTCGAGCGGTACCCGGCGCTCGCCAAGGTCGCGAAGGACAACATCTACACCGACATCCCGGCCGAACACCTCGGCGCGTGGGCCGAGCTCGTGGGCCGCGTCCAGCAGGAGGGCACGATCCGCTCCCTGCCGTTCACGAACAAGATCGTCAAGGTCACCGACCCCGACTACGGCCACATCCATGAGGTCGTCCGCAACGCGATCTCGCCGCATCCGGTCGAGGGGGTTCCGGCCCCGTCATGGTCGTCCTCGTCGCAGCCGACCACGACACCCTCGGCACCGCGCACCACGCCCGGCTCGACGCCGACCGAGCCCGCCCAGGGCCTCGTCGACGTCAAGAACGCCTGCTGACGCGCCGCCGCCACCACGACCGCAGCGCCGCGACCGTCATCACCCCGAGGGCCGCGAGCGCGACCCACCCGGCGTAGACGGCGTACCCCGCGACGACGGCCACGGCCGACGCGCCGAGCCACGCCCCGAGGACGACGCAGAGGCTCTGCGTCACCACGGCGGTGAGGAGGTCGAGGACGACGAACGTCGAGAACCGACGCCCCGCCGTGCCGAGCGCGACGATGACGAGCTCACGCGCCACCGGCACGGGCACGTAGGTGAGGACGATCGCGGGCGTCTGCCAGCGGCGCACGAAGGACTCGGCACGAGCGATGCGTCGACGCGCCCGCGGCCCCTCACCCGCGACCCGCTCGAACCCCGCCTCGCCCCACAGCCGTCCCGCCCACCAGAACACCCAGTGGAACTTGACGATCGAGAGGGTCGCGACGAGGAGCGGCCACAGCCACGGCCCCTCCCCCACCCGCGCAGCCGCCCCCACGGCGACGAGCGCCGGGCGGCTGCCCGTGATGGCGGCGAGAAGCGCGGGATCCACGCCGAGGAGCCACGCCCGCAGCGGCACGGCGACGAACCCGTACACGATGACGACGACGAGCCCGACCGCGACAGCCGCCTCTGCCACGCGACGACGGCGGGGAGGCGGGACGACCTCCGTGCTCACGCGGACGTCGACGTGGGGCCCGGAGCCTCCGGCCGGTCGTCCGGGGCGCCCGGCGTATGCGTGTTGCCGTCCGTGTCGGTCACCCCGGCGGCGTCGATCGCTCCGTCCGTCCCGGTCGTGTCGGCCGAACCGGTCGCGTCCGTCGCGTCTGGTGCATCGACCGTGGTGCTCGTGGCCGGCACGTCCGTCGACGCCGAAACCGTGGCGTCGTCGACGGTGGGGACCCCGTCGGTGGTGTCGGCGGCAGGATCGTCCGAGTCGTCGCCTGTATCGCGACGGGCCTTGCGCATCGCTCCGACGACGATGACGGCGAGGATCGCGAGCGTGAGCCACAGGGAGTACCGGGCGATGACCTCGACGACCTGCACGACGGGCTGACCGATGCGATGGCCGAGGACGAGCCACATCGCCTGCACGACGGCCGAGGCGAGGAGATCGACGACGAGGAGCTTGCGGAACCGCGTACCGGAGGCGCCGAGGACGGCGGTGATGATCCCGCGCGGGATGGGGAGCACCGGCACGTTGAGGAGGACGATCGCGAGGGACTCGAAGCGGCGGACGAGCTGTTCGGCCCGCTCCGCCGAGCGCGCCTTGCGATGCGAGTCGCCGACGAGGTTCGCGACGAAGACATCGCCCCACAACCGCCCGGCCCACCACATGAGCAGGTCGAGCTTGATGGCGCTCACCGTCGAGAGGAGGAACGCCGCGACGACGACGCCCCAGCTCGTGAGGCCGACGGCATGCTGGGCCCCGATCGTCACGAGCGCGGACCGGCTGCCCGAGAGGGTCGCGAGGACCAGCGGGCTGTACCCGAGCAGGGTCGGCCGCGCGAGCATGACCGCGATGCCGTACACGGCGCTGAGGAGGATGAGGCCGAGGCAGATCCGGTCGGCCCTCGTGGGGGTGTAGTCCTCCGCCCAGAACCCGGCCTGCGCGCCGACGCTCGTGGACCCCGACGGTGAGAGGCCACCTGACGAGGACGTCGGCGTGGAGTTCGGCGAGAGCGCCCCGGTGGAGCGCTGCGCGGTGGAGGCGGATGGGTCTCCCTGGGGGCGAGGCGCGTCGGCGGCGCGAGGGTCGTCGCTCACGAGTCCCCAGGGTAGGTCACGGGGCCGGCGCACCGAGGCTGAGAACCGCCCCCGCGGATGCCCCCGGACGCGCCGAGGGGCCCCCGGCAGTGCCGGGAGCCCCTCGGAGAAGTCTGAAGAAGGATCAGAGCGGACGAACGTCGTCGGCCTGGGGACCCTTGGGGCCCTGGGTGACCTCGAACTCCACACGCTGCGCCTCGTCGAGGGAGCGGTATCCGTTGGTCTGAATGGCGGAGTAGTGGACGAACACGTCCGGGCCACCCCCATCCTGCGCGATGAAGCCGAAGCCCTTTTCAGCGTTGAACCACTTGACGGTGCCCTGTGCCATGGGGAAAACAACTCTCTACTGGTGTGGCGATGGACGCCGCACTTCGCGACGACCTGGCTGCCGCACGACCCCAACTCAGCAGGACACCTGAGGGTCCCACCGATGCGGGGCTCTCGAGTGGCGACTCGTAGCCGTACTGCGAGGAACTGCACTTGCAACCGAGTTCACGTTAACACGCAGGAGGCGCGAAGAGGAGGGGTCGCCCCCATCCCGACGGGGACGCGGCCAGCCCCCTCCCCGGCAGGTCCTGCGCGAACACCGAAGGTCACTGAATCCTGCCGCGCAGGGCCTCACCCGGGCGCCGCCGACGGGCCGCGAAACGTTCATCCGTCGGACACCAGGACGTCCCTCCCGCGCGTATGCGCGGGAGGAGGGTGCACGGGCGGAGGCGCGCGCCGGCCGGGGGCGGGACGAATGTCGGGCTCGGGGCCGGGCCCGGACCCGACTCGGGAACCGCCGGACCGTCAGACGCGGCAGCCGCAGGAACCCCGGTGGGTCACCTCGCCGCGCAGACGCAGGGTCTGCGCGGGGGCGTCCGGGTCCGTGATGCGACGGGCGAGCAGCTGGACGGCACGAGCCCCCATCGCGAAGGTCGGCTGGGCGATCGCCGTGAGACCGGGAACGGCGAGATCCCCCCACGGCGGGTCGTCGAAGCACACGAGGGCGAGGTCCTCGGGCACCCGCCGCCCCGCTTCCTTGAGCGCCCGCAGCGCCCCCAGACTCATCGAGTCGTTGGCGATGAACACGGCCGTCGGCGGGTCCGGCAGTGCGAGGAGGGTGCGCATCGCCCGCCGACCGCCGGAGTCGGTGGAGTCGCCGCTCACGACGAGGTCGTCGTCGATCGGCAATGCCGCCGCCCGCAGCGCCGCCGTGTAACCGGCGACGCGTTCGTCCGTGGTGGAAAGGCCCTCCCGCCCCGAGAGACACCCGATGCGCCGGTGCCCCTTGACGACGAGATGCTCGACGAGCATCGCCGTCGACCTCTCGTTCTCGACGCCCACCTGGTCCACCGGCGCGGACAGGAGCCGGTCGACGAGCACGCAGGGCAGCTGATGTTCGCGCACGACCCGGGCGGCGCCCCGCGCCCACCCCGCCGTCGGGGAGACGAGCACGCCCCGGACGTGGTGCGCGATGAGATTGGCGACGACCTCCCGCTCCCGACGGGGGTCGTCGGAAGTGTCGGAGACGAGCACGCTGAAGTGCTGCCGACGGGCCTCCCCCTCGATGCCGGCGAACAGCTCCTGGTGGAACGGGTTGCCCGACAACGGGATGGCGACACCGATCGTCGTCGTGCTCCCGGCGGCGAGGGATCGAGCCACGGGCTGATGCGTGAACCCCAGCCGTTCCATCGCGTCGAGGACCTGACGACGCGTGGACTGTGCCACCGGCCGCGTGCCGTTGATGACATGCGACACCGTGCTGACCGAGACCCCGGCCTCCTTCGCCACCTGCGTCATCGTCACCGCCATGCCTCCCATCGTTGCGCAACGAGGCGGGGCGTGACAGCCGAGTCGCACTTCGGATGTCGACACGACCCCGACGGACGAAGGACCGGCAGCCCCCGGCAGGTGTCGCCCGGCCCGCCCGCATGGGTACCCTCGGAGGACCGTCGGCGCCGCCGGCGGCCGTGGAGGGCTCGCATAGTGGCCTAGTGCGGCGGTCTTGAAAACCGCTATGGCGGCAACGTCATCGTGGGTTCGAATCCCACGCCCTCCGCTCGACGGGCCCCGTAGAGTGCCCCCCAGTCGAACGAAAGGGATGTCCCCATGAAGCTCAAGCTGACCTTCCTCGCCGGAGCCGCCGCCGGTTACGTGCTCGGCACCCGCGCCGGCCGCGACCGCTACGACGACATGAAGAAGCAGGCCGATGCCCTCTGGCACGACCCCCGCGTGCAGGAGAAGGTCTCCGTCGCCACCGAGACCGTCAAGGAGAAGGCCCCCGACGTGGGCGCCAAGATCAGCTCCGCCGCCGGGTCCGCCGCCTCCACCGTCAAGGACAAGGTCTCCGACGCCGCCGGCGACGAGGGCGAGGGCGAGGGCGGCGCGATGATCGGCCAGGAGAAGGGCAGCGACTACACGCCGCGGGAGACGAAGGTCCAGTCCAAGTGACCGGCGCCTTCGACGACGTCGACCCCGACGACGTCGAGCGCCGCGCCGAGCTGCTGCCCGAGGAGCTCCATTCGGGCAGCGCCGACCCCGAGCAGCAGGCGGAGGCCATCCTCGCCGAGTCCGAGGAGCGCACCGAGGACCAGTCCGTCGGGATCCGCGAGGACAACGTCGCCTCCGAGAGTGAGTGACGCGGCCGTACCCACGAGAAGGGGCTCCGATCCGGTGATGGATCGGAGCCCCTTCTCGCATGCCGGGCCTGCGGCCTGCGGTCGGAGGCCCGGGTGCCGCCCGTCAGATCCAGAGGGCCGGGTCGGCGAACATCGCGTCGACGGGGTCCTCGTGGCCGCGGAGCACGCGGGTGTGCGCCGGGATGCCCGTCGCGACGTGGTTCGGCGGCACGTCCTTGACGACGACCGAGTTGGCGCCGATCTGTGCACCGTCGCCGAGGGTGACGGCGCCGAGGATCTTCGCGCCCGCCCCGACGGTGATGCCGCTGCCGAGCGTGGGGTGACGCTTGCCCTTGTCGAGCGTGCGACCACCGAGGGTGACACCCTGGTAGAGCATGACGTCGTCGCCGATCTCGGCGGTCTCGCCGATGACGACGGCCATGCCGTGGTCGATGAAGAACCGCCGACCGATCGTCGCCCCGGGGTGGATCTCGGTGCCGGTGACTGTGCGGGCCACGTTCGACAGCACGCGCGCCGGAACCCGCAGCTCCTCGTGCCGCCACATCGAATGGGCGATGCGGTGCGCCCAGATCGCGTGGAGACCCGGGGAGACGACCGCCATCTGCGTCCGCGACGTCGCCGCCGGGTCACGCTCGACGGCCGCGTCGAGATCCTCCACCACCGTGTCGACGACCCGCCGCCACCACGGACGCCGCCCGTGCCCCTCGACCGGGCAGTCGGCGTGCGTCGTCGTGATGCCGACGCATGCGCACTCCTCCGGTGACGCGGGACGGGAGGTGTCGTCGCCGACGACGTTCGCCGGGGCGTCGGCGAGCACGTCGATCGGGGCGTCGTCACGCCCGGAGCCCACGAGCCGGAGCCGGGGCAGGGCGTTGCGGGCCGCGTCGACGACCGAGGAGGCATGGGCGAGCGCGGTGGTCGAGTTCGTCATGGATCGTCCTTCGTGTCGAGGCGGTGGCGGGGCGGGGTGAAACGAGACGTCAGTCGCGCAGACCGTCGAAGAGCACCGTCGACAGGTAGCGCTCACCGAAGGACGGGATGATGACGACGATCGTCTTGCCCTTGTTCGCGGGGCGCTGCGCGACCTGCTGGGCCGCGGCGAGCGCGGCACCGGAGGACAGACCGACGAGCATCCCGTCCTTCGTCGCCGCCTTGCGGGCGAACTCGACGGACGTGTCGATGTCGACGTCGACGACCTCGTCGTAGATGCCCGTGTCGAGGGTCTCCGGCACGAAGTTCGCGCCGATGCCCTGGATCTTGTGCGGGCCGGCCTGGCCGCCGTTGAGGATCGGGGACTCCTTGGGCTCGACGCCGATCATGATCACCTCGGGCTTGCGCTCCTTGAGCGCCCGGCCGATGCCGGTGATCGTGCCGCCCGTGCCGATCGAGGAGACGACGATGTCGACCTCGCCGTCGGTGTCCTCCCAGATCTCCTGGGCCGTCGTCGCGGCGTGGATCGCCGGGTTGGCCTCGTTGGCGAACTGGCGGGCGAGGATGCCACCGCGTTCGGCGACGATCTCCTCGGCCTTCTCCACGGCGCCGCGCATGCCGTCCTTACCGGGGGTGAGGACGAGCTCGGCGCCGAATGCGCGCAGCAGTGCCTTGCGCTCGGCGCTCATCGTCTCCGGCATCGCGAGGACGACGTCGTAGCCGCGGGCCGCGCCGACCATCGCGAGGGCGATGCCGGTGTTGCCGCTCGTCGCCTCGACGATGGTGCCGCCCGGCTCGAGCTCGCCGGAGGCCTCGGCGGCGTCGACGATGGCGACGCCGATGCGGTCCTTGACGGAGTTGGCCGGGTTGTAGAACTCGAGCTTGGCCGCGACGGTCGTCGACGGGTCGACACCTTGGAGGGTGCGGTTGACTCGGACGAGGGGGGTGTGGCCGACGAGCTTGGTGACGTCGTCATAGATGGGCACGATTGCTGCCTTCCGTCGCTGGGTGACACCGGTGCGGTCATGGGGTGCCGCCGCATCGCGGCGACGTCTCCCACAACGACGCGAAGCTTATCGTTATTCCAACGGCGACTTATGCATCGCCCTGGGTCGCCCGCCCCGCACCGGCCGTTCCGCACCGTCCCCGACCTCCTGGAACGCGTGAATCCGGACACATCGGATTACCCGCCGGTCACCACGCGCGGCACGTCGTCGCACGTGGCAGGGCAGAACCACGCCGTCGCGCACCCGACAGGAGCCGACACCGCCCCAGGCCAGGCAGATCACCCGGCCGCGGCAGCACTCCTCGACGCCGACGACTCCGTATCCTTTGCGCATGTCAGCGCTGCAGATCACGGCGATCGTCCTCTGTCTCATCGTGCCGACGATCGGTTGGTGCCTGCTCTTCTGGCGGGTCTACCGGTTCACGGCCCTCTACCGGTCCGGCGCTCCGGACCCCAACCGCACCGACAGGCCGGGCGCCCGCACGGGCACCCTCCTCAAGGAGTTCCTCGGCCACACCCGGATGAAGCGACTGCCGGTCGTCGCGATCGCGCACTGGTTCACCGCCATCGGGTTTCTCGTTCTCTTCAGCACGCTCGTCAACGCGTTCTTCCAGCTCATCTGGCCCGACTTCCGTCTGCCGGTCATCGGACACTTCCCGCCGTTCGAGTGGCTCGTCGAGCTCCTCGCATGGGGCTGCCTCATCGGCATCGTCGTCCTCGCGGTCATCCGCCAGAAGAACCACCCGCGCAACGCCGCCGGCGAGCACGGCCGCCGCAGCCGCTTCTTCGGCTCCACGTGGTGGCATGCCTACTTCGTCGAGGTCATCATCCTCCTCGTCTCGATCTGCATCCTCTCGCTGCGCACGCAGGAGGCCGCGCTCCTCAAGTTCACCGAGCCCGGCACGAACCTCGCCCTCCACTTCCCCCTCACCGCATGGCTCAGCCCCATCTGGGGCGGCCTCGACCAGCACTGGCTCGAGGAGTCCATCTACCTCGTCGCCGCAATCAAGATCCTCGTCTCGTTCACGTGGATGATCGTCGTCTCCCTCACCCCGACGATGGGTGTCGCCTGGCACCGCTTCCTCGCGTTCTTCAACATCTGGTTCAAGCGTCACGCCGACGGCCGCACGAGCCTCGGCGAGCTCCAGCCGATGCGCGTCAACGGGGAGGCCGTCACCGCCGAGAACCTCGAGGACCTCATGGAGGCCGCCGAGTCCGACGACGAGGACGCCGACGAGGACTCCATGAAGATGGGCGTCGGTCACGTGCAGGACTACACGTGGAAGCAGCTCCTCGACTTCTCCACCTGCACCGAGTGCGGTCGCTGCCAGAGCCAGTGCCCCGCGTGGAACACCGACAAGCCGCTCTCGCCCAAGCTCCTCATGATGACGATGCGGGACCACGCCAACGAGATGGCGCCGTGGCTCCAGGCGTCCACCGAGGACCGCGCCGGACTCCCCGAGCACGTCAAGAAGCTCGCCACCGTGCCCCTCGTCGGTGAGACCGGCTACGAGGCCGACCACCCGCTCGGCGCCTACGACGCCCTCGGCCCCGACGCCGTCATCGACTCCGACGTCCTCTGGTCGTGCACCACCTGTGGTGCGTGCGTCGAGCAGTGCCCCGTCGACATCGAGCACGTCGACGCGATCGTCGACATGCGCCGCCACCAAGTGCTCATCGAGTCGGCGTTCCCCGCCGAGTTCGGTGGCCTCTTCAAGAACCTCGAGTCCAAGCAGAACCCGTGGGGCATGGCCCCCAAGATGCGGCTCGACTGGGCCAAGGGCCTCGACTTCGAGGTGCCGGTCGTCGGCGCCGACGTCGAGGACCTCTCGTCCGTCGACTACCTCTTCTGGGTCGGCTGCGCCGGCGCGTTCGAGGACCGCGCGAAGAAGACGACGCGCGCCGTCGCCGAGCTGCTCCACGAGGCCGACGTCTCCTTCGCCGTTCTCGGCGACTCCGAGGCCTGCACCGGTGACTCCGCCCGCCGCGCGGGCAACGAGATCCTCTACCAGATGCTCGCCGCGCAGAACGTCGAGATGCTCAACGAGGTCGGTGCCAAGAAGATCGTCGTCACCTGTGCGCACTGCTACAACACCCTGCGCAACGAGTACCCGCAGAACGGCGGGCGGTACGAGGTCGTCCACCACACGCAGCTCCTCAACCGGCTCGTGCGCGACAAGCGCCTCGTCCCCGTCGCCCGCCCCGCGGAGCACCCAGGCCTCTCGACGGCGAAGAACGTCGCCTCCACCGCGGAGACCGTCACGTACCACGACCCCTGCTACCTCGGTCGTCACAACAACGTGTACGCCCCGCCGCGCGAGCTCATCGGCGCCCTTCCCGGCGTCGAGCTCCGCGAGATGCCGCGTCACGGCATGAAGTCGTTCTGCTGCGGTGCCGGTGGTGCCCGCATGTGGGCCGAGGAGAACCTCGGCACCCGCATCAACCTCAACCGCACCGCCGAGGCCGTCGAGACCGGCGCCGACCGCATCGCGATCGGCTGCCCGTTCTGCCGCGTCATGCTCTCCGACGGGCTCACCTCGATGCAGTCCGAGGGTTCGGCCCGCGAAGAGGTCGAGGTCGTCGACGTCGCCCAGATGCTGCTCGCCGCCGTCCGTCGCGACGAGGAGCCCGAGGCCGCGCCCGACGCCGAGGTCGACGTCGACTCCGCCGGTCGTGGCGGAGACGCCGGGGCCGACACCCCCGAGCAGGTCGAGGCCGAGGCGCAGGAGGAGTCCGCCGAGGGCGGCTCCGGCGAGTTCGAGACGAGCGACGCGACCGCCCAGGCGGCCGCGGAGGCCCGGCGGCAGGAGGCTCCCGCACAGGCCGCCCCCGCCGCCGACACCACCACGGAGGCCCCGGCCACCGAGGCGCCCGCCAAGCCCGCCGGCGGCAAGATGTCCGCCGCCGACGCGCTCGCGATGATGCAGGCGCAGGGTGGCGCCCAGGCCGAGGAGACCCCGGCTGCGGATGCTCCCGCCGCTCAGGCTCCTGCCGCCGAGGCTCCCGCCGCTCGGGCGGGTACCGAGTCGGTGGCGCCCAAGGCCATGCCGAAGGGCAAGATGTCGGCCGCCGACGCACTCGCGATGATGGGTGCCGCCTCCGGCGGTGCCGCTGCCGAGGCCCCGGCCGAGGCTCCGACCGCTCCTGCCACCACGGAGGCACCTGCCGCGCAGGCTCCTGCGACCGAGGCGCCTGCCGCCCCGGCGGCAGAGGACCCGAAGGCCGCTCCGGCGACCGAGGCCCCCAAGGCCGCTCCGGCGGCTCCGGCGGCTCCGGCGGCCAAGGCCCCGGTGGAGATGCCCCAGGGCAAGATGTCCGCGGCCGACGCGCTCGCCATGATGCAGGCGCAGACCGCTGCGGCTCGCGCCGAGGAGACCCCGGCTGCGGCCCCGGACTCCGAGGCCACTGCTGCCGAGGCTCCTGCTGCGAAGGCGCCCGTCGCCGAAGCACCCGCTGCCGAAGCCCACGTCGCCGAGGCCCCCGCGGCCGAGTCGACGCCTGCGGCGCAGACCGAGGAGACCCCGGCTCCGGCCGAGGCCTCCGCGGCCCCGGCTCCGCAGGCCGCCGCTCCGTCGGCGGAGAAGGCCCCGGCCCGCCCGGCCGCCGCCTCCGCGAAGAAGATCGAGATGCCGTCGGGCCGCATGTCGGCCTCCGAGGCCCTCGCTCTCCTCAGCGGTGCCGCGGCCACGGCCGCGGCGGAGGCCCCCGGGGAGCCCGTGATCCCGGCGCCTGCCGCCAAGGCACCCGCCGCCGAGGCACCTGCCGCCCAGACCCCGGCCGCCCTGCAGACCGAGGAGCCCGCTTCCCCGACCCCGACGTCGGAGGCCCCGGCCCCCGCCGCCGAGGACGCGACGGCTCCGGCCGACGCGGCTCCGTCGACCGAGGCTGCGGCCGCCCCGGCGACCGTCACCGACACGCCGTCGACGGACTCCCCCGAGGAGCCCGTGCCGGCCCGGCCGGAGACGCCGACGGCGAGCCCCGCCCCGGAGGTGCAGGCGCCCACCCCGGCACCTGAGCCCACCGAGGAGCAGGCGCCGGTCGAGGCCCCGCGGGAGGCCCCGCAGGAGCAGGCCGCCCCGACGGCTCCTGCGGCCACCGAGCAGGCCGCTCCGGCCGCGGGCCCCCGCCCGGGCTCGGCCGCCTGGCAAAAGCTCCTCGACGCGGCGGACGGCAAGCCCATCGCCGCCTCCGAGGCGCTCAAGATCCTCGGCGGCTGACCGACGGATCGACCCGACGGAGCCCCCGTCACCACCCCGGTGGTGACGGGGGCTCCGTCGCTGCCGAGGGGACACCCCGCGCCACGGGCTCCTGCTCTGGCCCCGCCCCGTGTGCCGGACCGAGCCCCTCACGACGGGCGCCAGGGCGGGAGCGGGAGCGGTCAGGTCTGCTCGCCCGCGAACTGCGCAGCCTGGAGGCGGGTGTAGGCCCCGCCGGAGGCGAGGAGCGCCTCATGTGTGCCCTGTTCGACGATGCGCCCCTCCTCCATGACGAGGATGAGGTCGGCGTCGCGGATCGTCGACAGGCGGTGGGCGATGACGAAGCTCGTGCGGTCAGTGCGGAGTGCGGCCATCGCCTGCTGGAGGAGCAACTCGGTGCGGGTGTCGACGCTCGAGGTGGCCTCGTCGAGGATGAGCAGACTCGGGCGGGAGAGGAACGCCCGCGCGATCGTGATGAGCTGCCGCTCCCCCGCGCTGATGCTGCCGCCGTCGTCGTCGAGCACGGTGTCGTAGCCCTCGGGAAGGTGCTGGACGAACCGGTCGACGTACGTCGCCTCCGCCGCGGCGCGGATCTCCTCGTCGGTGGCGCCCGGGCGGCCGTAGGCGATGTTGTCGCGGATCGTGCCCTTGAACAGCCACGTGTCCTGCAGCACCATGCCGATCTGGCTGCGGAGCTGCTCCCGCGACATGTCGGTGATGTCGACACCGTCGAGGGTGATGCGGCCGGCGTCGAGTTCGTAGAACCGCATGACGAGGTTGACGAGAGTCGTCTTGCCGGCGCCGGTGGGGCCGACGATCGCGACCGTCTGCCCCGGCTCGGCGACGAGGTCGAGGTGCTCGATGAGGGGCCGCTCGGGGTCGTAGGAGAACGACACGTCCTCGAACTCGATGCGGCCTCGGGCACGGTCGGGCAGGCCGGGGTGCTCGTGGTCGGGGGTCTGCTCGGGGGCGTCGAGGAGTTCGAAGACCCGCTCGGCGGAGGCGACGCCCGACTGGAGGAGGTTCGCCATCGACGCGACCTGCGCGAGGGGCTGCGTGAACTGCCGCGAGTACTGGATGAACGCCTGCACGTCGCCGAGGCTCATCTGCCCGGAGGCGACCTTGAGGCCACCGACGACGGCGACGAGGACGTACGTGAGGTTTCCGACGAACATCATCACCGGCATCATGAGGCCGGAGACGACCTGGGCCCCGAACGTCGCCTCGAAGAGCTCGTCGTTCGTGCGCATCGCGTCGGCGACGGCCTCCTTGCGGCGGCCGAAGACGGTGACGAGTTCGTGGCCGGTGAAGGCCTCCTCGATCTGCCCGTTGAACACGCCGGTGCGGTTCCACTGACGCACGAAGAGCTTCTGGCTGCGCTTGCCGATGACGGCCGTGGCGATCGCCGAGAGGGGGATCGCGACGAGGGCGATGAGCGTGAGGGTCGGGCTGATCCACAGCATGATCGCGAGGATCCCGACGACGGTGACGAGCGAGTTGAGCAGCTGCCCGAAGGTCTGCTGGAGGCTCTGCCCGAGGTTGTCGATGTCGTTGGTGACGCGGCTGAGGAGTTCGCCGCGGGGCTGACCGTCGACGTAGGCGAGGGGGAGGCGGTGGAGCTTGTCCTCGACGTCGGAGCGGAGCCGCCGCATCGTCACCATCGAGACGTCGTTGACGATGCGACCGGCGCCCCACATGAGCACCGCCGCCGCGAGGTAGAGCCCGAGAACGACGAGGAGGACGCCGCCGATCTCGTCGAACGGAACCCCGCGACCCGGGACGACGTCCATCGACGCGAGCATCCGGGCGAGGTCGGTCTGGCCGCGCGCCTGGAGGCCGGCGACGACCTGCTCCTTGGACGTTCCCGCGGGCAGTCCGGCGCCGACGACGCCGGCGAAGAGGAGGTCGGTGGCCCGGCCGAGGACCTTGGGGCCGAGGACCGAGAGGGACACGCCGAGGACGGTGAGGACGACGGCGGCGGCGACCTGGAGGCGCACCGGCGCGAGACGGCCGAGGAGGCGGCGACCCGAGCCGAAGAAGTCCATCGATCTCTCGGCGGGCATCCCCATGCCGCCGTGCCCGTGGCCACCGCCGCGACGACGCGCGGCCTTGGCGACGGCGGCCTGGTCGAGCTCCTCGTGTCCGGCTCCACCGTGACCGCCGGCGCGGGTGGAGTCGGGCGTGGAGCCCGGGGTGGAGGCGCGCGTGGACCCGCTCATGAGCCGGACTCCTCGGTGACGTGGGGGCGGTCGGTGGTCGAACCCGGGCGGGGCAGGGCGTCGAGATCGGAGGCGCGGAGCTGGGAGGCGACGATCTCCTGGTAGGTCTCGCACTCCTCGAGGAGGCCCTCATGGGTGCCGATGCCGACGACGCGACCGGCGTCGAGGACGACGATCTGGTCGGCGTCGACGATGGTCGCGACCCGCTGGGCGACGATGATGACGGTCGCGTCGGCGACGACGGGGGCGAGCGCGGCACGGAGGCGGGCGTCGGTGGAGACGTCGAGGGCCGAGAACGAGTCGTCGAAGAGGTACAGCTCCGGCCGCGCGACGAGGGCGCGGGCGATGCAGAGGCGTTGGCGCTGACCGCCGGAGACGTTCGAGCCGCCCTGGGCGACCGGGTGGTCGAGGCCGTCCTCGTAGGTGCGGACGAAGGACTCGGCCTGGGCGACGCGCAGTGCCTCCCACAGCTCCTCGTCGGTGGCCTCGGGTCGCCCGAAGCGGAGGTTGGAGGCGACGGTGCCGGAGAAGAGGTACGGCTTCTGCGGGACGAGACCGACCCGCGTCCACAGGTCCTCGGGGTCGATGTCGCGGACGTCGACCCCGTCGAGGCGGACGCTGCCGCCGGTGGCGTCGAAGAGGCGCGGGAGGAGCTTGAGGAGGGTCGTCTTGCCGGAGCCGGTGCTGCCGACGATCGCCGTCGTCGTGCCGGGACGGGCCGTGAACGACACGTGGTCGAGGACGGGGGCCTCGGCGCCGGGGTAGGTGAACGAGACGTCGACGAGATCGACCTCACCGTGGAGGTCGCCGAGCGGCACGGGATTCTCGGGTGCGACGACGCTCGTGCGCTCCTCGAGGACCTCGCCGACGCGTTCGGCCGAGACCGACGCCCGCGGGATCATCGTCGCGACCATCGTCGCCATCATCACGCTCATGAGGATCTGGATGAGGTAGGTGAGATAGGCGAAGAGGGAGCCGATCTGCATCTGACCTGCGGCGACGCGGTGGCCGCCGAACCAGATGACCGCGACGGTGGAGGTGTTGAGGATCGCCATGACGAGGGGGAACATCACCACCATGAGCCGCCCGACGGCGAGGGTCGTGGCGGTGAGATCGGCGTTGGCCCGGGCGAACCGCTCCTGCTCGTCCTGCTCACGCGTGAACGCCCGCACGACGCGCAGACCGGAGATCTGTTCGCGAAGCACCCGGTTGACCGTGTCGATGCGGGTCTGCTGCTGCCGGAACAGCGGCACCATGCGCCGGATGATGAGGAGCACCGAGACGAGGAGGACGGGGACGGCCACGGCGACGAGCCACGAGAGCCCGACGTCCTCCCGGAGCGCCATGAGGACGCCGCCGGCCATCATGATCGGCGCGCTCACGAGCATGATGCAGCCCATGACGACGAGCTGCTGGATCTGCTGCACGTCGTTCGTGTTGCGGGTGATGAGCGAGGGCGCCCCGAACCGGGCCATCTCGCGGGCGGAGAAGCTCATCACCCGGTCGAGGACGTCGGCGCGGATGTCGCGGCCGAGGCTCATCGCGGCCTTGGCGCCCGCCCACACCGCGCCCACCGAGCAGACGATCTGGAGGAGGGAAGCGAGGAACATCCACCACGACACCCCCCAGATGTGGGCGACGTCGCCCTTGGCCACGCCGTTGTCGATGATGTCGGCGTTGAGCGAGGGCAGCCACAGGGCGGCGAACGTCGACCCGAGTTGCAGGACGAGGACGACGGCGAGCAGCCCCGTGTACGGCCGGAGGTAGCGACGCAGGAGTCGGATCAGCACACGACCATGATGACGCCCGCGACCGACCGTCACCGCCACTCACCGCCACTCACCGCCACTCACCGACACTCACCGACACGTGGGCCCCGGCCTGCGCGTGGCGGGTCGGGGCCCACGTGTCGTCCGCGCGTCGGACGGGGCTCCGGCCGGGGATCGCCGAACGCGCGGGGCGTGTCGGCGGGAGCCGGGCGTGTCGGTCCGGCGGGGTCAGCGCTGCAAGGTGCGGGCGAAGAACGGCTCGAGCTCGGCGAAGGCGCGCTTCTCGCCCATGTCCTGGTAGGAGGAGGTGTCGGCCATCGTGAAGCCGTGCGGCGCGTCGGGGTAGATGGCGCTCGAGTACGTGAGTCCGGCCTGCTCGAGGCGGCGTTCGAGCTCGGCGACGGCGTCCGCGTCGTTCATCGTGTCGTTGTCCGCGTGGCCGAAGAGGTAGTCGGCGTTCGTGCGCGGCAGGAGGAGGTGCGGGGAGTCCTCCGCGTCGTCCTCGACGAGGTTCGCGCCGTGGAACCCGGCGACGGCGGCGACGTCGTCGGGGTGCAGGGCGGCGGCGCGGATCGCGAGGCGCGCACCCATGCAGAACCCGACGGTGCCGTACGGCGTCGACGCGTACTGCCCGAGGGTGTCGAACCACGCCTGCGTGTCGGGGTTGGAGAGATCGGGCGTGTACGCCTTGACGCGCGGACCGCTGATCTCGCCGAACTCCTTGCGCTGCTCGGGGTCGGTGAGGTCCATGTCGGGCGCGAGCTCGGCGACGGTGCCCTCGCGGTAGAAGACGTTGGGCAGGAGCACGACGTACCCCCACGAGGCGATACGGTCGGCCATCTCCTTCGTGCGCTCCCGCACCCCGATCGCGTCCATGAACATGAGGACGCCGGGGCGCTCCTGCGCGTCGGGGCGGGTGAGGTAGGCCTCGGCCCGCCCGGCGTCGGTCGTGATCGTCAGCATCTCGTTCATGTCCCCTGCCTACGGGACGCGGCCGGGCCACGCAAGAGGACGAGACGCCGGCCCCGCCCGTGGACGGTGTACTCCCGGGCCGCGACTCGTGGCGTCACGCCGGGCCGTCCCCCCGCGACGAGGCCCCACGACGAGGCCTCTGTCGAGGTCCCGCGACGGCGCCGGGCGGGTGCGCCCCGGGCGCCGTCGCGGAGAGAGACGTCAGTCGAGCGGGTGCCCGTCCAGGTACTCCTCGGCCACCTGGGCCGGGTCGGCGTGCTCGACGTCGACCTTGGTGAGCATCGTCTGGAGGTCCTTCGTCGTGAGGGAGGTCGACAGGGCGTCGAGCGCCTCGACGGCCTTCGTGTTGCCCTGGACCTCCTTGGTGATGAGGGGGACGACGTTCTGGCTGCCGAAGAGGCCCTTGTCGTCCTCGAGGGGGACGAGGTCGTGCTGGGTGAAGGCCGGGTCGGTGGTGAAGACGTTCGCCGCGTCGACCTGGCCGTTCGTGAGGGCCTGGACGAGGGCCTGACCGCCGAGCGCACGGACCTCCTCGAACCGGATCCCGTAGGTCTTCTCGAGGCCGGGCACCCCCTGGGGGCGGTTCTTGAACTCCGACGGGGCGCCGAGGGTCATCTCGTTCGACACCTTCGCGAGGTCGCCGACGGTGCGCAGCGACTTCGACTGGGCGGTCTCGCGGGTGACGGCGATGCAGTCCTTGTCCTCGGCGGCGCTCGGCTTGAGGACGGCGAGGTTGCCCGGCAGGGACTTCTCGAGGTGGCTGTAGACCTCGTTGGGGTCGGTACCGGCGAACGACTTGTCGTAGTGGAGCGCGAGGGCGCCGGTGTACTCGGGGATGACGTTGATCGAGCCGTCGTCGAGGCCCTTGAGGTAGACCTCGCGGGCGCCGATGCCGAGGCGGGGCTCGTTGACCTGGACTCCCTTGGCGCGGAGCGCGCCCGTGTAGAGGTGGGCGAGCAGCTTGGACTCGGAGAAGTCGGCGGACCCGACGGTGACGGTGCCGGCCGGGGCCGCGGTGCCACCTCCCCCACCGGAGTCCTTGGCGAGGGGGTCCTCTCCGCCGCCGCAGGCGGTGAGGATGACGGCGGTGGCGGCGACGAGCGCGAGGGCGCCGACGCGGGTGCGGATGCGGGTCACGGTGTGGACCTTTCTGCCGGAGACGAGGAGGGGGTGGAAGCGGCCGGGGCCGAGGCGGGCGCGACACCCGCGGTGTCGGCGGCGGTGGACGTGGTGTCGGTGGCGTCGGCGGAGCGCCGCGAGCGTCGGGATCGTGCGGGGTGGGCGTCGAGGCGGAGCCCGGGCGAGACGACGCGGCGTTGGACGAGCGCGAGGATTCCGTCGAGGAGGAGCGCGAGGGTCGCGACGAGGAGGGCGCCGCCGGCCATCTGGGCGTAGTCGCCCGAGGCGAGGCCGTCGACGAGGTACCGGCCGAGACCACCGAGGCTGATGAACGAGGCGATCGTGGCGGTGGCGACGACCTGGAGGGTCGCGCTGCGCACCCCGGAGAGGACGAGGGGCAGGGCGCAGGGCAGTTCGACCCCGGTGAGGACCTGCCGCCCCGTCATGCCGATGCCGTAGGCGGCGTCTCGTGCCGCGGGGTCGACGGCCTCGACGCCGCTGTAGGCGCCCGAGAGGAGCGGCGGCATCGCGAGGACGACGAGGACGAGGAGGCTCGGGAGGACGAACGCGAGGTCGGAGGAGAGTCGCGGGCCGAGGACGAGGGCGACGGCGAAGAGCAGGCCGAGGCTCGGGATCGCCCGGGCGGCATTCGCCGAGGTGACGACCCACTTGCCCCGACCCGTGTGGCCGATGAGGAGGCCGACGGGGACGGCCACGGCGGCGGCGAGGAGCACGACGACGACGGAGTAGACGAGGTGTTCGAGCAGCCGGGTGGGGATGCCGTCGGCACCCGCCCACCTGGCGGGGTCGGAGAGCCAGGCGAGGAGGCGCGCGATCATCGGACACCTCCTGCACGGGTCCACGGCGTGAGGAGTCGCGCGGTGACGACGACGACGAGATCGAACGCGAGGGCGAGGAGGAGGCAGGAGACGATGCCGACCCACAGCTCCTCGGGGAAGTTGCGTCCGTACCCGTCGGTGAGGAGCACACCGAGCTGCTGCACCCCGATGAGGGAGGCGACGCTGACGATGCTCACGTTGCTCACGGCCGCGACGCGGAGCCCGGCGGCGATGACGGGAACGGCGAGCGGGAGGTCGATGCGGAGTGTGCGGGCGAGGCCGCCGTATCCCATCGCGGTGGCGGCGGCGGTGACGTGCTCGGGCACGGAGTCGAGGCCGTCGGCGACGGTGCGCACGAGGAGCGCGATCGTGTAGAGCGTCATCGCGACGACGACGTTGACGGGGTCGAGGATGCGTGTGCCGAGGAGGATCGGCATGAGGACGAACAGGGCGAGCGACGGGATCGTGTAGAGGAGCCCGGTGCCCGCGACGAGGACGGGCCGCCACCGTTCGCGGCTGTGGGCGAGCCACCCGAGCGGGAGCGCGAGGGCGAGACCGACGAGGAGGGGGACGCCGGCGAGGACCGTGTGCGCCCCCGCGAGGTGGGCGACGGTGCCGAGGTTGTCCGGCAGCCACGTCATGGCGCGCCCTCCGCATCGTCGGCTCCGGCACGGCCCGCGGCCTCGATGGCGGCGAGGACCTCACTCGGGTGGACGATGCCGACGAGGACGCCGTCGTCGTCGACGACGACACCGCGGCGGCTCGGGGAGGAGAGGGCGGCGTCGAGGTAGGCCCGCAGGCTTCCCCCGCGTCGTGCGAGGGTGCCGCCGAGGCGGAGCGACTCGGGCGCGGCGACGTCCTCCCCACCACGGGCGGGGCTCCCGTCGATCCAGCCGAGGGGGCGGCTCTCGTCGTCGACGACGAGCCGCCAGTCGCCGCGGACGGGTTCACCCATGCGCACGGCGGCCTCGCGGTGCAGCGGCACGTCGACGTCCTGGAACGCGAGCGAGCGGTAGCCGCGGTCGCGGCCGACGAAGGACGCGACGAAGTCGTCGGCAGGTTCGGCGAGGAGGCGGGCGGGCTCGTCCATCTGCGCGAGACGACCCCCGACGCGCATGACGGCGACCCGGTTGCCGAGTTTGACGGCCTCGTCGATGTCGTGGGTGACGAGGAGGATCGTCTTCTGGAGCTGCGCCTGGAGGCTCATGAGCTCGTCCTGCAGCTGCTCGCGGACGACGGGGTCGACGGCGCTGAACGGCTCGTCCATGAGGAGGACGGGCGGGTCGGCGGCGAGCGCACGGGCGACGCCGACGCGCTGCTGCTGGCCGCCGGAGAGCTGCCCGGGGTAGCGCGAGGCGAGATCCGGGGAGAGGCCGACGACCTCGAGGAGCTCCCGGGCGCGGTCACGGGCCTCGGCCCGGGGGCGGCCGAGGAGACGCGGCACCGTCATGACGTTCTGCTCGATGGTGCGGTGCGGGAACAGGCCGCCGTGCTGGATGACGTAGCCGATGCCCCGCCGCAGCTCGGCCTGCGACATCGTCGACACGTCGACGCCGTCGAGGAGGATCGTGCCCGAGGTGGGCTCGACCATGCGGTTGACCATCCGCAGCGACGTCGTCTTGCCGCAGCCGGAGGGCCCGACGAGCACCGTGATCTCGCCACGCGGCGCCTCGAGCGTGAGGTCGTCGACGGCGACCGTGCCGCCCGGGTACGTCTTCGTGACGTGATCGAACCGGATCATGCGCCCAACGTAGCGGTCACGACCGACGACCGCCCGCCCGACGCGATGTCGTGTCCGATGTCGCGCGGTCCCGGATCCGACGGGGGACGACCGCGGTTCGCGGCGGCGGCAGCGCGGCGTGGCGTGGCGTGGCGTGGCGCGGCGTGGCGTGGCGCGGCGTGGCGTGGCACGGCGCAGCGCGGTGGGGGCCGGGGTCCGCGACTGTGCGGTCTCAGCCCTCGGGGAGCAGCGTCCGCACGAGGTGGTGGGCCGCGAGGTCGTGCCACTGCGAGGCGCGCCGGTACATGCCGTGCCCGCACCCGGCGAGGATCTCGTAGTCGACGTCGCCGCCGGCGTCGCGGAGCCGGTCGACGAACGCGTCCGTCTTGTGTTTCGGGCAGATGAGGTCGCGGTTCCCCTGGACGACGAGGACGTCGCGCCCGACGAGGTGATCGACCGCGTCGTGGGGTGTGACCCACGGGGCGAGGGCGGCGACGGACGTCACCTGCGAGTGCCCCGCGGCGGCGAGGGCCGTGCGCCCGCCGAGGGAGTGACCGAGGAGGCCGACGGGCAGCTCGGGTTCACGACGGGCGAGGTCGGCGAGGAGGATCCGCGCCTGGCCGAGGGTCGTCTGCTCGCCGCCGTTCCAGCCCGTCTGGGTGTGCCGCACGTGGACGATCGCGATGCGGTCGCCGGAGAGCTCCCGGATGCGGCGGCCGAAGGGGAGGAGCCGCAGATAGGCGGCGTTCCAGGCGGCGGTGCGACGGAACCCGCGCTCGGGACCGCCGTGGAGGGTGACGACGACGGCCTCGACCGGCCGGCGCCCACGGCGGAGCGTGTGGATCGCCCGCTCGAGCGGCTCCCGGCGCAGGACCCGGGACACCTCAGATGTCCGCCTGCGTGAACCCCGCCCACGAACGACTCGCGGTCGGGCCGCGCTGCCCCTGGTAGTGCGAGCCGTACACCTCGCTGCCGTAGGGATGCTCGGCCGCGGAGGACAGCTGGAAGAAGCACAGCTGCCCGATCTTCATGCCGGGGTAGAGCTTGATCGGCAGGGTGGCGACGTTGCTCAGCTCGAGGGTGACGTGGCCGCTGAAGCCGGGGTCGACGAACCCGGCCGTGGCGTGGGTGAGGAGCCCGAGGCGCCCGAGGGACGACTTGCCCTCGACGCGCGCGGCGATGTCGTCGGGCAGCGTGACCTGTTCGTACGTCGATCCCAGGACGAACTCGCCGGGGTGGAGGACGAACGCGTCGTCGCCGTCGACCTCGACGAGCCGGGTCAGTTCCGGCTGCTCCGCGGCGGGGTCGATGAAGGGGTACTTGTGGTTGTCGAACAGCCGGAAGTACTTGTCGAGCCGGACGTCGATGCTCGAGGGCTGCACCATGCCCGGGTCGTAGGGGTCGAGGGAGACGCGCCCGGCGTCGACCTGGGCCCTGATGTCGCGATCTGAGAGCAGCACGGGGGTCACGCTACCGCCCTGAGCAGCGGCGGAGCATCCCCCGTGGGGAGCAGGACGCCCGGTGTGAGCGCCGGGCGTGGGCCAACCCTGGGAGCCCGGTTCGCTCAAGGTCACCCGGACGGGTGTCGAAGAGGGGGCTGCGGGTCACGTCACGAACGGGTCACGGCGCCGGATGCACTGGGACACAGGGCGACTCGCAATCGACCTGCATCACCCCACCCGATTCGAGGCCCCATGCGTCCGCACACCCCCTCCTCCGCCCGCCGCGTGGCCCCGCTCTCCCTGGCCGTCGCGACGCTCCTCACCCCCGCCCTTCTCGCCGGCCCGGCGACCGCCGCCCCTACGACGACGACGAGCGCTACGACGACGAGCGGCACGACGAGCGCCACGACGACCGCCACGACGACCGCCGCGGTCGCCACGACCACCGTCACGAGGTCCGCCCCGAGGACGAAGGCCGCGACCACGCCGACGACGGCGGCGATGCGCGCGCGTCTCGACGCGGGTGCGCAGAGCCGTTACCTCGCGGGTGGGTTCTCCGGGATCGTCCTCGACGAGGCGAGCGGGGCGACGCTGTGGTCGCGCAACTCGGCGCGGACGCGCATGCCGGCGTCGACGCAGAAGGTCCTGACGGCGTACACCGTGCTCCACTCGACGTCGCCGCAGACGCAGCTCGTCACGCGGACGTTCCGGTCGCGCGCCAACCCGGGCAACGTCTATCTCAAGGGCGCGGGCGACCCCTCGCTGTCCTCGGCCCGGTTGCGCACCCTCGCCGCGCGGACGGCGGCGGAGCTGAAGAAGGACGGCCGCACGTCGGTGACGGTGTACGCGGACGCCTCGGTGTTCCCCGCGCCGGTCTCCGCGACGGGGTGGAAGCGCAGCTACGTGCCGGGTGAGGTGCAGCCCGTCCGGGGCCTCACGCTCGCCGGCCATCGCGGCACGAACGGGTCGATCGCCGCGGCGAACTCCTTCGCGGGCTCGCTGCACAAGGCGGGCGTGAACGCGACGGTCGGGGGCGCCGGCGTCACGCCGCAGTCCGCGGTGCAGGTGGGCGAGAGCTGGTCGGCGCCGGTCTCCTCGCTCGTCGGCCGGATGCTCGCGGTGAGCGACAACACGTACGCCGAGTACCTGCTGCGCATCGCGGCGAAGGAGTCGGGTCTGCGTCCGACGTGGACGAACTCCCTCACCCACCAGCGCGCGATGCTCTCCCGCGGAGGCGTGCCGCTCGCCGGGTACGTCAACAAGGACGGGTCGGGCCTCTCGCGGGCGAACCGGATGCCGGTGCGCACCCTCGCGACGACGGTCGACCGCCTGTGGGACGACCCCTCGACGCGTCGGGTCGCGTTCGCGTGGGGCGCGATGCCGCGGTCGGGGCAGACGGGGACGCTCCGTTCCCGGTTCCGTGCACCGGCGCAGCGGTGCGCCATGGGCCGCGTCATGGCGAAGACGGGCACGCTCGGCGACGCGGTCGCCCTCGCGGGTGTCGCGGAGGGCGTCGACGGGCGTCGTCGCGTGTTCGCGTTCATCGAGAACGGGAGCACGCGGACGGCGTCGGTGCGCTCGGCGGTCGACACCCTCGGCACGGCCGTCGTGGGCTGCCGCTGACGTGTGACGCGCGGGGCGAGGTGAGCACGGTGGGGCCATGAACGCTCCGCCCTGGGGGTGACGCCGCGGGCGCGACGGCGGATGCACGGAACGCCGCCGGTGCCGTAGACTGCTTCCCACGCGGTCATGCGCCGCCGACCCCGCCGCTCCCCCCACGGGAACGGGACAGGTCGGAAACGGCACCTGACCTGCGAAGACGCGAGTGTAGTTCAATGGTAGAACACAAGCTTCCCAAGCTTGATACGCGGGTTCGATTCCCGTCACTCGCTCCACGACGAAGGGCGGTGGCCGAGGCCACCGCCCTTCGTGCTGTCCGTGCCGGTCGTCGATGCCGGTCGTCCGGGGCGGAATTCAGTCGTTGCGTCGTTCGTCGACGGCGAGGATCCGCCGCTGCAGCGGATGCGTGGCCGCGAGGGCCGTCGCCGCGACGAGCAGCCCCCCGAGCAGGACCGCGAGCATGGGGACGAGACCGCTGTCGTGGGCGTCCAGGCCGGACTCCCGGATCTGGCGCGCCATGGGCGCGGCGAACAGCAGCCCCAGGCCCGCGCCGAGGACCGTACCGACCACGAGGGGCGCGAACGTCTCGACCCACATCACCCGCGTCGCGAACCCGTCGGGAACGCCCATGCGGTGCAGCGCCCGCGACTGCTCGGCGCGTTCGATCGTCGCCGACGCCTGCGTGATGAGCAGCGACGTGGCGGTGAGCACGAACCCGAACGCGAGGGTGATGATCGCGCCGCGCGTGAAGTCGCCGCCGGCCTCGCGCATGAACGACGCCTCGGCGTCGCTGTGCGCGTTGGCCGCGTCGTAGGCGAACGGCATGTTCGCCAGGTATCCCCCGATGAACGCGAGGACCCCCAGGGTCGACACCCGCGCCCACGTCGCCCTGGGCGAGGCGACCACGCGCCGCGCGGCGGTGACGACCGTCGGCGACGGCACGACGAGGAGTACGCGGGCGAGCAGCTGCATGAGGAACGGCCCGGCGAGGTTGACGGCGGCGAGCACGGCCGCGACCACCCCGGCGGCGATGAAGAGTGCCCTGCCCATCGCCTGTGCCCCGGAGGGCAGGAAGGTCATGACGAGCCCTGCGACCGCGACGACGACGACCAGCGCGACGAGTCGCCACGCCCGCACGGCCGGGGAGTTCACTCGGCGCGACACCCCGAGCGGGGAGACCCGCACCTGGTGCAGCCCCCACGCGGACGCCCCGAACCCCAGTCCCACGAGCACGACGGCGAGGGCGACGGCGTACGTCCACGGCAGCACCATCTCGCCCGGGTCGATGGGTGTCGCCTCGAACCGCAGGTTGCCCCACAGCGGGAGCGTGAGGCGGTAGACGAGGAATCCCAGCAGGGTGCCGAGCGTGGTCTGGGCCAGGGCGTCGATCGACGCCATCCGGGTGACGTCGCCCGACGAGAGCCCGAGGAGCCGCAGCGCGGCCAGGCGCCGCTCCCGGCCGCGCGCCCCGAGCTGCGCCCCGGCCGCGCACAGCGACACGAGCGACGGCACGACGAGGGCGCACGCGAGCGCCGCGAGCGCGACGTAGGAGCCGAGCAGGACGCGGAACGTCGGGTCCTGCGCGAGCAGGGCGAGGGTTCCCGTGGGGTGCGCCCACCGCTCGTAGAACATCCACGTGCCGCCGGCGACGGTGAACGCGACGCCCGAACTCACCGTCGCGGCCAGCACCGAGGCGCCGTACAGCAGGGACTCGCCGTTGCGGGCCGCGAAGCGCGCCCGGGTGAGGCGGACCGTGAACGGGACGAGCCCGGTGACCCCGGCGGTCATCGGGCGGCCTGCGCGTCGAGGAGCCGGTCGGAGTGCACGAGCCCGTCGCGGATCTCGACGAGGCGGGAACACCAGGCGGCGACGTCGGCGTCGTGGGTGACGAGGACGAGCGCGGCATCGGCCATGCGCGCCGACGTGGTGAGGAGCTGCATCATCTCGTGGCCCGTGGCCTGGTCGAGCGCGCCCGAGGGCTCGTCGGCGAAGATCACGGCCGGCTGCCCCGCCAGGGCCCGCGCGATCGCCACGCGCTGCGCCTGCCCGCCCGACATGTCGCCGGGACGGCGGTGCCGCATGTCCCCGAGCCCGAGCTGCCCCAGGCGCTCGTCGGCGGCCTTGAGTGCCCTCCCACGCGACGTACCCGTGAGCATGAGCGGCAGGGCGACGTTCTCGCGGGCGGGGAGCTCGGGCAGCAGCTGACCGTCCTGGAACACGAACCCGAACTGACGCAGCCGCAGGTGGGAACGGTCCCGGTCCTTCAGGCCCGACAGGTCGACGCCGCCGAACGTGACGCGGCCCGCGTCGGGCACGAGCACTCCCGACAGGCAGTGCAGCAGGGTGGACTTGCCGGAGCCGGAGGGGCCCATCACGGCGACGGACTCCCCCGCGTCGATCGTCAGGCTCACCCCCGCGAGGGCGGGCACGTCGCCGAACCGCTTGGTGATGTCGTGGGTCGCAAGGCATGTGTTCATGTCGTCCATTCCATCGGCGGGCGGGTCGCAGGACCATGGTGCGCGCACCCGTTCCGGGGTAGTGCCAGCGCTACCGCGCGCGCCACCCCCGGGTCGCTACCGTGGCGGCATGCCCCTGTTCCGCCGCCGTCGCGCCACGGAGTCGACGTCGGCCGAGCAGACCGCCCGCCGCGAGGTCGAGGCCCTCACCGCGTCGCGGCGGGTCATCGTCGACGCGTACGAGGTGGAGCGGCGCCGCATCCAGCGCGATCTGCACGACGGGACGCAGCAGTACCTGGTGGCGGCCGCGATGAAGCTGGGCGAGGCGCAGCTGTCCCCCGCCGTGGCGGCCGATCCCGCGCTCGCCGCGCTGCTGGGTGAGGCGAAGGGCGCGGTGCAGGCCGGGCTGGACGCGCTGCGCGTGACGGTGCGGGGCATCCACCCGCAGGTCCTCGGTGATCTGGGCCTGGAGGCGGCCGTGCGCGACGCGGCGGTCGCGAGTCCCTCCGACGTGCGTGTGGTCTGCCCGCACCGGCTGCCCGACATGCCCGAGGGGGTCCTGGCGGCCGCGTACTTCTTCACGGCCGAGGCCCTGACGAACGCGGCCAAGCACGCCCCCGGCGCGCCCGTGACGGTGCTGCTCGCGGCCGACGCCGCGCTCACGGTCTCCGTCGTCGACGCGGGGCCCGGTGGCGCGCGCCTGGTCAAGGGTCACGGCCTGGCGGGCATGCGGGAGCGGCTCGCGGCCTTCGGCGGATCGCTCGAGCTGGCCGCCCCGCCCGGCGGCCCCACGCAGGTGGTCGCCCGCATCCCGCTGCTCCTGGCCCACGGGGAGCCCGGCGTCGTCGTGGGGGCACCGTGACCACCGCGAACTGGGCAGGTCCCGCAGCCGACACCCCGGCCCCCACCGTCGTCCTGGCCGACGACTCCGCCCTGCTGCGCGAGGGCGTCGCCGGGCTGCTCGGGCGGCAGGGGTTCGACGTCGTCGCCCAGGCGGCCGACGCCGACGAGCTCCGCTCGTGCGTGCGGGATCTCGCCGCCCGGAGCGCGCTGCCGGACGTCGTCGTCACCGACGTGCGGATGCCCCCGACGATGACGAACGACGGCCTGCTCGCCGCCATGGATCTCAAGCACGAGCACGACGTGGCGGTGATGGTCGTGAGCCAGTACGTCGCCCCCGCATACGCCCAACAGCTGTTCTCGCTGCCGTCGGCGAGCGGCACCGGCTACCTGCTCAAGGATCGAGTCTCGGAGGTCGCGGACTTCGTCGCCTCACTGCGGGTCGTCGCCGCCGGCGGCGTGACGATCGACCCCGAGGTGACGCGGGCGATCATGCGATCCCGCACCGCGGGCCTCGGCGACCTGACCCCGCGAGAGCGCGACGTGCTCGAACTCATGTCGCGCGGCCTGTCGAACTCCCAGATCGCCGCCGAGCTCGTCGTTTCGGGCGCCGCCGTGGCCAAGCACGTCGCCAACATCTTCACCAAGCTCGGCCTGGAGGCCGGCGAGGAGAACCGTCGGGTCCGCGCGATCCTCACCTACCTCGGTGAGGCCGGGCGCCCCTGACGCCGGACCTCGACGACGGGGACACCTCCACCCGCGGCGTCATCACCATCACCGCGGCCCGCACCCGAGCTCACGCCCACGCCCACGCTCACGCCGGGACACGACGAACGCCCTCACCCCGAGCGCGCGATGAGGGCACTCGACGGCCGGGGCGCTCAGCCGAGGGCGGCGGCCGCCTTGCGGGCCTCGTCGAGCAGCGGGACGTAGCGTTCCTCGACGCTGCGGGCCACGGCGTACTCCCGCTCGGCGAGGACGCCGTAGGTGAACGTGTCGCGACCGCTCCTGCGGGCGTCCGCGGCGAGCCGCATGACGACCCCGCGGGAGACGACGCTGTCCTGGTGGTCGCCGAGCGCCTCCTGCAGATCGGTGAACGCCCCGACGACGTCCTTCGCGGAGGTTCCCGCCGCGGCACCCGCCGCCTCGGCCGCGTACCGCGCGGCCTTGGCGAGCTTGCGGATCTCGTGGACGGCCTCGTCGCGCTCCGACCCCTCCGGCATCGCGGCGGCCCTCTTAGCCTGCCTGACGACCTTGGCCGACGCCTTGGCGACGAGTCCGGGCAGGACCTCCGCCGCCGGCTCGGACGCGGCGGGGAGGAACGGCGGGTGGAGGAGGAGGTCGGTGAGGTCGGCCATGAGCCGCTCGTACCGCGGCGAGTCGAGCCCGGCGACGAGCGCTGCGTGGGCCTTCGCGTGCTCGGCCTCGAGCGCCTCCCGCATCGCGACGTCGGCACCGTCGACGACGAGGTCGGGCTCGAGGGAGTCGAGGAGCCCGGAGATGCGCTGGAGCATCACCTCGCCGTCGCGCGGCTCGCCGAGGAGGCCCGTGAGCCACTTGACCTCCTCGCGCAGCGGGTCGGTCTCGACCCGGTCGAGGACGTCGCGGTAGGTGCGCACCGTGCTGCGGAGACGACGGGTGGCGACGCGCGCCTTGTGGACCGCGTCGTTGGCGTCCTCACGGAGCCGGTTCTCGCTGCCCTGGAGCACACCGATCTGCGTCGAGAGGTAGTCGAGGACGACCGCCCCCGCGGTGCGCCCCTCGCCCTTGCCCGGCAGCGGACGCGCGAGCGGCTCGGCGAGGGCGCGACCGAGCTTGCTCTTGTGGGTCGACGGCGTGAGCCCGGACGCGACGAGCGCGGCGCTCACGGCCTCGAGGTCGGCGGGGGTGCCGTCGACGATCTCGACCTCGACCTCTCGCCAGCGGTGGACGCGTTCGCCGTCGACGTACGTCGTCGCCTCGACGGTGTCGTCCTCCACGAGGACGAGCACGGTGCCCGCCTCGTCCTTGACGGCGCGGCGGGTGCGGCGGGTGCGCAGCTGCGCGACGGGCACGAGCGCGGCGTCACCGACGAGGTCGGCGACGATCTCCCGCAGCTCGACGGGGACGAGCGCCGCGGAACGGCCGAGCGGCAGGCGGTGCTCGACGCGACCGCTGCCGTCGCCGGGGGTCTTGAGGTGCCACCCGGCGTCGCTCCCGCCGGTCCGGCGCCGGAGCGTGTGCCGCCCCCGCAGCAGCGCCAGGTCGAGGGTGTCGAGGTAGGTGGCGGTCTGCGTGAACCGCCTCGGGGCGTCGACTTCGGCGACTCCCTCGACGCGGTCGAGTCGCGGCATCGCCCACCGGCGCGGGGCCTCGAACTTCGACTCGGCCTCGACTGCGACCTCCGGCGTCGCCGCGCCCGAGGACGTCACCTCCGGGGCGGACGTCGTGGGCGTCTCGTCCACCGCGGACGTGGTCTCCGGCCGCGTCTTCGCGGGTGCGCTCTTCGCGCGGGGCGCGTCCTTCGCCGTGCGGGCGGACTTCTTCGTCCCCGCGGCCTTCGTCCCCGCGGCCTTCTTCGTGCGCTTCCGGTTGCCGGCCTTGGACTCCCCGACCATGTCGTTCACCTCGTGTTCACGTCGTCGACAACTCACCTCCACCCTATCGGCTCGACCCTCCCGCCGCCTCGGACGACGAGGAGTCGACGACGCCTCGGGGAGGGGGCGACACGGGCCTCCGTCGATGCGATCCCGGTCATGAGTCGGGGCGCTTGCAGGAGTGCGCACCTTGGGTCATGCTGATTACCCATCAGTAATGTGCCCGGCGTCGCGCACCCAGCGGTGCGAGGTCGGCACGCGACGCGACGACGGAGTCGGGTTCCACCCGACCGCACGAGGGGAAGGCCGACGTGGGCCACTACAAGAGCAATCTGCGCGATCTCGAGTTCAACCTCTTCGAGGTGCTCGGCCGGGACGAGGTCCTCGGCACCGGGCCGTACGAGGACTTCGACGCCGACACAGCCCGCCAGATCCTCCACGCCGTGGGCGAACTGGCCGAGAACGAACTCGCCGACAGCCTCATCGACTCCGACCGCAACCCGCCGGTGTTCGACCCCGAGGCCGGCACCGTCACGCTGCCGGAGTCCTTCAAGCGCTCCTACAAGGCGTTCGTCGACGCCGACTGGGGCCTCCTCAGCGTCCCGGCGGAGCTCGGCGGCATGGTCGTCCCGCCGTCGCTCAACTGGGCGGCGGCGGAGCTGGTGCTCGGTGCGAACCCCGCGATCTACATGTACTCGGCCGGTTTCGGCTTCGCCCGCGTGCTCTACGAACTCGGCACGGAGGAGCAGAAGAAGCTCGCCGCGCACATGGTCGAGAAGAAGTGGGGCGCCACGATGGTGCTCACCGAGCCCGACGCGGGCTCCGACGTGGGCGCCGGCCGCACCAAGGCCGTGCAGCAGCCCGACGGCACGTGGCACATCGAGGGCGTCAAGCGCTTCATCACCTCGGGTGAGCACGACATGTCCGAGAACATCATCCACCTCGTCCTCGCCCGCCCCGAGGGCGCAGGCCCGGGCACCAAGGGTCTCTCCCTCTTCGCCGTGCCGAAGTACATGGTCGACGCCGAGACCGGTGAGCTCGGCGACCGCAACGGCGTCTACGTCACAGGCGTCGAGCACAAGATGGGCCTCAAGGTCAGCACGACGTGCGAGGTGCGCTTCGGCGAGAAGCACCCGGCCGTCGGCACGCTCGTCGGCGACGTCCACGACGGCATCGCCCAGATGTTCCGCGTCATCGAGTACGCCCGCATGATGGTCGGCACGAAGGCCATCGCGACGCTCTCGACCGGGTACCTCAACGCGCTCGAGTACGCCAAGGAGCGCGTGCAGGGCGCCGACCTCACGCAGATGGCCGACAAGGCCGCCCCACGCGTGACGATCACCCACCACCCCGACGTCCGCCGCTCCCTCATGCTGCAGAAGGCGTACGCCGAGGGCCTCCGTGCGCTCGTGCTCTTCACGGCCATGCAGCAGGACATCGTCGACCAGCACTACCTCGAGACGGGCTCGATGGAGGGCGAGAAGGGCTCGGCCGTCGACATGGCCGTCCGCGTCAACGACCTCCTCCTGCCCATCGTCAAGGGCGTCGGCTCCGAGCGCGCCTGGGTCCTCCTCGGCACCGAGTCGCTCCAGACGTTCGGCGGGTCCGGGTTCCTCCAGGACTACCCGGTCGAGCAGTACGTCCGCGACGCGAAGATCGACACCCTCTACGAGGGCACGACCGCGATCCAGGGCCAGGACTTCTTCTTCCGCAAGATCGTCCGCGACAAGGGCAAGGCCCTCACGTGGATGAGCGAGCAGGTCATGGCCACCGTCAAGGGCGGCGAGGGCCTCGAGTCCGACCCGCTCGCAGCAGAGCGCGAGCTGCTCGGCAAGGCGGTCGAGGACATCACGGTCATCGGCGGCTCCATGATCGACCAGCTCATGAAGTCCGACCCGCGTCAGGAGGGTGGCGACATCACCAACCTCTACAAGGTCGGCCAGAACACCACGCGCCTCCTCATGGCGGCCGGTGACGTGCTCGTCGGGTGGCTCCTGCTCAAGCAGGCCGACGTCGCGCAGAAGGCCCTCGAGGCCGGCGCGTCGGGCAGCGACGTCGACTTCTACACCGGCAAGATCGCCGCCGCGCGGTTCTTCGCCCGCACCCAGCTCCCGCTCCTGCAGGGGCAGCGCACGGCGTGCGAGCTCACGGACAACTCCCTCATGGAGGTCCCCGAGTCCGCCTTCTGACGGACCGCACCCCGGGTTCCCCGCGCGGGAACTGACGAGAACGCCGCCCCCACCGAGATCACTCGGATGGGGGCGGCGTCGTCGTGGGGTGATCCCACGAGCGCGTCCGTGACCACCCGCGAGGGATGCGCGCGGGCGGGGACGGCCGACGCCGCCCGGCCGGGCGGGTCGGTCCGGACGGACGGGTCGAGCGGTGTCGGCGGGGGTCAGGCGGCGTAGGGGCTGTGCGGGTCCTCGACCGTCGTCGCTCGACGGGCGACGACCGCGCGGGAACGGGTCATCATCGTCGCCGAGACGAGCGCCGTGACGAGACCGGCCGCCATGAGGATGTAGCCGATCATGGTGAGGTCGACGCCCGGCATGGCGTCCTTCACCGCGAACGACAGGATCGCGCCGAGCGCGACGAGGAAGATGCCGAAACCGATGGACATGGTGCCTCCGCAGACGAATGGATGTCGCCCAGTCCATCGGCAGGAATCGGGCGAACCCGATGAGGACGGGCCCATCCGTACCGGATCGGCCCCGTCGGAGACGCAATAAGAGACCCCCGATCGACGTTGACACCCCCATGAGTTCGTCACGCCGTGTCCCCCTGTCCGTCCTCGACCTCGCGCCGGTGAGCGCCGGTTCCACCGCCGCCGACGCCCTCCGCGAGAGCACGGAGCTCGCCCGCACGGTGGAGAAGGCGGGATACACGCGGTTCTGGATGGCCGAGCACCACGGCAGCGTCACCTTCGCGAGTTCGGCCACCGCCGTGCTCCTCGGGCACGTCGCGAGCCACACGGAGTCGATCCGCGTCGGCTCCGGCGGCGTCATGCTCCCCAACCACGCCCCGCTCATGGTGGCCGAGTACTACGGCACCCTCGCCACGCTCTACGGCGACCGCATCGACCTCGGCCTCGGCCGCGCGCCGGGCACCGACCCGGTGACGGCCGCGGCGCTGCAGCGCACGTCGGCCGAGCTCCGGGACTTCGCGCAGGACGTCGCCGACCTCGCGACGCTCCTCGGCGACCGGGAGAACCCGGGCCGTGACGGCATGCGCGTGCGGGCGCTCCCCGGAGAGGGCACGAAGGTGCCGCTGTGGATGCTCGGCTCCTCCCTCGGTGGCGCGAGCGTCGCCGCCGCCCTGGGGCTGCCGTTCTCGTTCGCCTCGCACTTCGCACCCGACGCGATCGAGTCCGCCCTCGAGGTGTACCGCAACCGGTTCACCACCGAGGCGTACACGGCGCAGATCGACGCGCCGTACGCGATGGCCGGGGTCAACGTCGTCTGCGCCCCGACGACCGAGGAGGCCCGCCACCTCGCGACGACGGCCGACGCGCTGCGCACCCGCATCCAGACGGGCCGCCTCGCTCCGCTCGACCCGCCCGGTGAGGACATGCTCGCGTCCCTCCGCGGGGGGCCGCGGCTCCCTCGTGCCGAGCGGACGGACGGTCGCCCGTCGTTCTCGGCGGTGGGCACGCCCGAGGAGGTCGTCGCCCAGCTCGACGACATCGTCGAGCGCTACGGCGTCGACGAACTCATCGTCACGACGTACACGTGGGACCCGGCCCTGCGCCGCCGCAGCTACGAGCTCCTCGGTGAGGCCTGGGGGCTCCCCCGCCACTGAGGCGCCGGTCGGGAGCAATGCGACGCGCCTCGCGGCGTCAGGCGACGCGACGTGGCTCGATCCGACGGACGTGCCCCACGCGCACCGGCACCCGCGCACGACGGCCGCCGGTCACCGACGAGGTGACCGGCGGCCGTCGTGCGTGCGGGCCGGGGACGGCTCGGGTCAGCGGGTGAGGCCCTCGTCGGCGAGCGCCTGCTCGAAGCGGGCACGGGCGCGCTGCCACACGTCACCGTCGGGGAGGGTGAGGAGCGTCGGGAGGAGGTCCTCGGCGTACGTGCCGGCGGCCTCCGCGGGCAGCAGCGAGGGGAGGTTGTCGATCGCGATGATCCGCACCTCGGGGTGTCCGTTCTCGGGGTCGGCCGGGCGCAGCACCCGCACGGGCTCCGGCCACGACGTGATGTCGTCGTAGATCGGCAGCACGTTGCAGTCGGAGGTGACGTCGCACGTCACGTCGGAGATCACCGAGAGACGACGGCCCGGGGCGTCGAGGTCCTCTGCCGTGACGAACGGCGGCACGGGGGTGCTCACCATGACGCAGTTGACAAGGATGTCGTGGCCGATCAGGGCCTCCTTGTCGAGGTTCTTCGTCTCCTCGACGTCCCAGCGCGTGGTCGCGATGCCGGCGACCTCGAGAGCGTCGCAGGCGCCGCGGCCGCTGCGACCGAGGGCACCGATGACGAGAGCGGTCGCCTCGTCGCCCTCGGCGTCCTCGCGGAGAAGCGCGTCGAGCTCCTCCTTCGTGCGACGGGCCATGCTCGGCTCGAGCCGACCACGATGGTCGAGGACGGCGAGCGCCGCGCCGACGTATCCCGCCCAGTAGCCGAACGCGGCGACGCGGCGGCCGTTCTCGTCGACGAGGTACTCGAGGTCGAGGAGGGTGCCGCCGCCGGCGACGAACCGCTCGAGGAGCTGCTTGGCGCCGTGCTGGTGCTTGAACGCGTGGCCGAAGTAGACGTGGTCGCGCAGAGGGGTGTCGCCCTCCGGGAGCTCCTTGAGGCCGACGACGATCGCGTCCTCCGGCGCCTCCGGCCACGAGTTCGTCGGGGCCGTCTCGCAGCCCGCGTCGACGTACTCCTGGAGGGGGAACGACCGCTGGTCGCTCTCCTCGACGGTGATGGGGAACCCCGCCTCGCGCAGCACCCGGGCGCTGTGCGGGGAGATCGCGGCGCGCCCCTCTCCGGGACGTACCTCGTGGCGGAGCCAGAGCTGGGGACGGTCGGTCATGACGCACTCCTTCGTCGCGCGGGAACACCTCTCGCGCCCGACACTAGGCGAGCCGCGGGCATGCGTGCGCCCCGGGCAGGGACGGCCTCCTCACAGTGACGCCGCCCCGCCCGACCGTGAGGGTCGAGCGGGCCGGCAGCGGTCCGGCGGCGGTCCGGTGGCGTCTCCGCCGCATCCCTGGCGGGTGCGGCCGGGACGGCGGAGGCGTCACTCGTCGGGGTGGTGGGAGCCCCCGTGCCGGTGAGCGTGCTCGTGGCGTGCCCGGTAGCGGGCCTCCTCGGCCTCCTCGGCCCGGCGCAGCGCCTCGCCCCGCTGACGGAGCGACGCGTTGTACGCCTCGAGGGCGGCGTCGTGGTCGCGGGCGGCCTGACGGTCGTGCCGCTTGGCCTCGTGCTCCTCCGACTTCATCCACGTCGCAAGCGTGAGGAGGGCGAGGACGAGCATCGGGAACTCGCCGATGCCCCACGTGATGAGGCCGCCCTTCTCCTGATCGGCCATGAGGTCGCCCACCCACGGCAGATTGAGCTGCCGGAAGTAGTCGCCACCGAGCAGCGTCGACATCGACGTGATGACGACGCCGAAGAACGCGTGGAACGACATCGTCGCGAAGAGGAGCACGAGCCGCAGCGACGGCGGCCAGCGACGCGGGCCGGGGTCGACGCCGACGAGCGACCAGGCGAAGACGTACCCGGCGAGCATGAAGTGCACGATCATGATGACGTGCCCGGTGTGGGTGCGCAGGGCCAGGTCGAACAGGTGCGTGAAGTAGAAGATGTAGAGGCTGCCGGCGAAGTTGAAGCCGGCGACGACGGGGTTGGCCCAGAAGTTCATCCACCGGGAGTGGGCGGTGGCGAGGAGGATCTCGCGCGGGCCGAGCGTCTTGTCCTTGCGGGGCCGCAGCGTGCGGGATGCGAGGGTGAGGGGCGCACCGAACGCCATGATCACGGGTCCGCCCATCGTGAGCATCATGTGCATGACCATGTGTGCCGAGAACGTGAGCCGGCCGTAGACGCCGGGCGCACCGCTCGTCGTCCACACGAACGCGAGCCAGCCGAGGGTCCACAGGATCGTGCGGTGGACCGGCCACGAGTCGCCGCGGCGGTGGAGACGCAGGACGCCCGCGAGGTAGAGACCGACGGCGAGGATCGACGCGGCGAGGAAGATCCAGTCGGGCCGCCACACCGTGAACCAGTCGAGGCCCTCCAGGGGTCCGCCCGGGTCGGGGTATCCCGTGAGGGAGGTGACGACGTCGGGCGACGCCTCCTGGGAGATCGGCGGCGCGGTGCGCGACATCGCGACGGCGACGCCCTGCGCGAGCGCCATGAGAGCGATCTCGCAGCCAGCGAGCGTCGCGAACGCGCGGCTGTCACCGTGGTCCGCCTCGAGGCGACCGATGAGGTGGTCGCGCATCCGCCACCCGGCGACGCCGAGGACGAAAAACGTGACGACCTTGGCGCACAGGAGCATCCCGTACGGCGTGAGGAGGTCGGCGGGGCGCGCGATGCGCAGGGATGCGTTGAGGACACCGGAGACGACGACACCGCCGTACGCCCAGATCGCGAGGGCGGAGTACCGCTCGACGACGACGGGCAGATCCACGCCGAGGACGGGTCGCAGGACGACGACCGCGATGAGGCCACCGAGCCACACGGCCGATGCGGCGAGGTGCACGGCGAGAGAGTTGACGGCCGTGTCGTGCGCGGCCGCCCCGCCGGAGTGGCCGGTGAGCGAGAGGACGAGGAGCGCGACGAGACCGAGGACCGCACCCCACGTCATCCCCGTCGTCGTCCGCGACGCGAGCGCGCACAGCGTCGCCCCCACCGCGACGAGGGCGCTGATGAACACGGCGCGGAAGTAGTCGAAGTCGAGCGCGGAGGCGAGCTGCCCCCCGAACGTCGGGTCCGTGACGGAGACACCGGAGATGTTCGACATCGCGAAGACGATGACGGCGAGGGAGGCCACGACCCACACCGACCCGGTGACCACCGCGATGCGGCAGGCCGCACGGCGGCGGTCCGTCGACACCCGCTCCGGGACGATCGTCCCGGCGAGGAGGAGCAGCCCGATGGTCGCCGAGGCCGAGACGTCGAGGATCACCCGGGAGACCGGCACACCCCACCGGGCGAGGGCCCCACCGTCGTCGAACCCGACGAGAGGGGCGAAGATCCCCCCGACCGCCCCCGCGAGGGCCATCGCGGCGAGCGCGACACCCCCGGCGACCAGCAGGATCGGTGTACGCAGCGACCGATGCGGCGACGACGCCGACGCCGGTGGCTGCGGAGTGGTTGAAGACGTACGGACCCGCTCCGAAGTGGCCATGACGACCAGCCTAGTTAGGCTGAGGGCATGCCCATGCACCCGGCCGCTCCCGAAGATCTGTCCGGACTCGTCGACGCCTACACCCAGACCGCCCAGGCGCTCGTCGACCTGGCCTTCCCCTGCTCCGACCCCGACTTCGACAAGCCGACGGAGTGCCCGGGGTGGACGGTCAAGGACCAGATCTCCCACATCGTCTCCGCGGAGGCGGCCCTGATGGGCCGCCCCGACCCGCAGGTCGACGTTCCCGACTACCCCCACCTCGGCACCACCCTCAACCGTGCGATCGAGAACGGCGTCGAACTGCGTCGCTCCTGCCCCGGCCGTGAGGTCGTCGAGGAGCTGCAGACCGTCGTCGCCCGGCGACTCGGCCAGCTCAAGGACCTCCGCGACAACGAGCCCGAGGACCTCGACGAGGTGACCGTCGACATGCCGATGGGTCCCAAGCCTCTCCTCGAGGCGCTCCGCTTGCGCGTCAACGACCTGTGGTGCCACGAGCAGGACATCCGCGCCGCGCTCGGTCGTCCCGGCAACCTCGACTCCCTCGCCGCGGCGACGTTCTGCCAGACGGTGATGGACGCCCTGCCGATGATCGTCGTCAAGCGGGCCGGAGTGCCCACCGGCCGGGTCGTCATGGTCGAGCTCACCGGGCCCGTCGTCGCCCGTACCGGCGTCCGCGTCGAGGAGGGCGAGGACGGCTCCCCGCACGGCTCGCTCATGTTCACCGGCGGCGTCGACGAGACGGGCCCCATCCCCGTCATCGGCAAGACGACGAGCATCCAGATGAGCACCGAGGCCTTCACCCGCCGCGCCGCCGGCCGCCGCGCCACGAGCGACCTCCACTACTCCGTCCATGGCGACGACGAGGTCGCCCGCCGCGTCCTCGACGGTCTCGTCATCACGCCCTGACACCGCGGGCGCTCACCCGTATCGGATCTTCGATCTTCACTGCCCCTGACGCTGGCGACTTCTCGACGTGGGGAAGGGGTTGCTGGGGTGGGGGAGGTGACGTCCGCAGCGGCTCACCTCGGGTTCCCCGCACACCCCCGACGACCTCACCGGTTCACCTCGGCAGTGAAAGTCGACGCCCCCGGCAGGTGGGCCATTGCCGTATGCGTTCAAGAGGGGTTTCGGTTTCCACCCGTCGTGTGTCTTCGTCGACCACGGTCCGGACGGCACCGGGGCGCCCTTGGCGATGCTGCTGCGCCCGGGTCACGCCGGGTCGAACACCGCGACCGATCACGAGCAGGTGATCAAGGCCGCGCTGGCCGCGACGCCGGGGGTCGACCTGGCCCGGCCGGGCAAGAAGGTGTTGATACGCGCCGATGGCGCCGGCCGAGATCACCGGCCCGTTGAAGCTGAAGGGCTACCCGCCGGGCATCCGGGTCATCGTCCGTCGTGAGCGTCCTTCCCCTGGGCGCAGCTGCGGTTCGAGGACGTCGATGGGTACCGCCTGACGGCGTTCGTCACCGACACGACCCGTGGGCAGCTGGCCGACCCGGAGTTACGCCACCGCCGCCGGGCCCGTTGCGAGGACCGGATTCGTATCGCCAAAGACACCGGACCGAGGAACGTGCCCCTGCAGGGGTTCGATCAGAACCGGCCGTGGCTGCTGATCGTGCACCTGGCCAACGACACCCTCGCGTGGATGGCCATGCTCGCCCTGAACGGTGACACCGCACGGCGGTGGCGCGAGGGTCGAGGTCCCGCACGGAGCCAGAGACTCTGCCCCTCTTCTGGTCGCCAGGAGACACGACTGCGTCTGACCTCAGTGGCGGGCAGCGACGCCGGTGGCGGCGGCGATGTGCAGGACGCTGCGGGGGTCGTAGGCCGTGCGCCAGAGACCGCCGTGGGCGGCGTGGGCGGCCTCGTCCTCCCACGGGTGGGTTGTGGCGGGCCGGTCGGCGTAGAGGTCGTGGACGAGCAGCGCGGCCATGAGCGTGTTGCTCGTCGCCGGGTCGAACACCTCGACGCCGAACCGGTGGGCGCCCGCGTAGGCCGCGGCGAGCGCGCGGTTCTTCACGACGGAACGGGTGCGCGTCGGGGGTGCGACGGCGAACGCGACCGGCACCCCGGCGGCGCGGGCGTCGGTGGCGCGCCAGCGGTGGATCCGCTTGGCGAGCAGGTAGTTCGGGCCCTGCTGGGGGACGATGCAGTCGGTGATCCCCGGCCCGTCGAGACCGGCCGGGTAGCCGGGCCGGTAGAGCGCCCCGCGGGTGGCGGCCCGCAGCCCGGCCGTGAACATGCGCGCGCGGCGCCCACCGAACCTCTCCCGCGAGTGGGTCACGGCGGAGGGCGGCACGGCGAAGACGTCCGTCGGGGTCGCGAGGTAGGCGAGGGCGACGTCGGGACGGTGCTGCAGGAGCCGCACCGTGAGCGCGTCCGTCGCGGCGGAGAGGCGCAGGTTGAGGGCGCCGTCGGCGTAGACGTAGTTGCCGAGGACGAGCCCGTTCCCCGACGCGAGCCCCTCGGCCCACGCGGCGATCCGCGGCAGGTCGTGGAGGAGGTCGGCGCCCGCGCGCTCCTCGACGGGACGCACGTCGGTCCGCTGCATCGGCACGTGCAGGGTGCCCGCGTAGCGGCGCACGTCGGGGAGGAGCCCCTTCCACAGGTCGGGGCGCGGGAGGTCGAGGGCGGCAACGTCGGCACCCCACCGCAGGAGCGAGCGCAACGGCCCCATCTCGGCCGCGGCGCCGAGGACGAGCGTCGTGCGGCCGGGCAGCGACAGCCACTCCGGATGTTCCTGGACGCGGCGGACCGCGTCGGCGAGGTCGGGTTCGACGATGCCGTGCTCGACCCAGCGGTCGACCTGACGCCGGAGGTCGTCCCCGACGAGACGCCCACCGCGGTACGGTACCGAGAGCTCCGTCTCCGGTGTTCCGATGCCGACGACCGTCTCCGTCGTGAGCGGCGTCTCCTCGCCCGCGGGCGAGGAGAGACGATCGGCGAGCGCGGCCTCCGGCGCCTCGGGATCCTGCCAGCGCATCCGGGACGCGAACGAGTCGAGACCGTCGGCGGCGATGCGCCGCGCCACGTCGGCCGAGCCCAGCCCGACCTCGACGAGTCGCCGGAAGTGCGCCGGGTAGCCCTTGCGCCAGTCGGACTCGTTCTCCGCGACCGCGGCGCCCGCCGGGTCCACGCCCCGCAGCGCGTCGGCGACGACCGCCCGCCCGAGCGCCGACGTGCTTCGCTTCCCGTCGACGAGGGGCACGACCACACCGGTGGATTCACTCATGGCCCTACCTTGACACGCCCCTCGCCCGAGACCGCGCCGGCCCGTGCCGCGCGACGGCCCCCGGCCCCCGGCCCACACCCGCGCTCGGTCTCGGGCTCGGGCTCGGTCTCGGGCTCGGGCTCGGGCTCGGTCGAGGGTGCAGAACGACGACGCAGCCGGGCGGTCGTGACGACGACCACCCGGCTGCGTTCTCGATTGTGCTCTCGGCTGCGTGCTCAGCCCCAGACGAGTCCCTTCGCGGGGTCGTGGAGCACGGCGGCGACGTCGGCGAGGAACCGGCTGCCGAGGTCACCGTCGATGAGGCGGTGGTCGAAGCTCAGGCCGAGCTGGGTGACCCAGCGCGGCTCGATGCGCTCGTCCGCACCCTCACCGACGACCCACGGCTGCCGACGCACGGCACCGAACACGAAGATCGCCGACTCGCCCGGGTTGATGATCGGGGTGCCGGTGTCGACGCCGAACACGCCGACGTTCGTGATCGTGATCGTGCCGCCCGACATGTCCGCCGGCTGCGTCTTGCCCGCCCGCGCCGTGTCGACGAGCTGCCCCATCGCCTCGGCGAGTTCGCGCATGCTCATCGCGTCGGCGTCCTTGATGTTCGGGACCATGAGGCCCCGCGGGGTCGCCGCGGCTATGCCGAGGTTGACGTAGTGCTTCTGCACGATCGTCGCCGAGCCGTCGCTCTCCTCGACCCACTGCGCGTTGACGCCCGGGTTGCGCTTGCACGCGAGCAGGAGCGCCTTGGCGACGACGAGGAGCGGCGTCACCTTGACGTCGCGGAACTCCCGGTCGGTCTTGAGCCGCTCGACGAGTTCCATCGTCGCCGTGACGTCGACCGTGACGAACTCGGTGACGTGCGGGGCGGTGAACTTGCTCGCGGTCATCGCCTGCGCCGTGACCTTGCGGACGCCCTTGACGGGGATGCGGGTCTCACGCTCACCGGAGCGGGCCGGAGCCGGGGCCGCCGCGGCGACCGTCGTGTCCGTCGCCGTGGCGGGAGCAGTGGCCTGCGCCGATCCGCCGGAGACGAACGCCTCGACGTCGGCCCGCGTGATGATGCCGTTCGGTCCCGAGCCGGGGACCTGTGCGAGGTCGACGCCGTTGTCCTTGGCGAACTTGCGCACCGGCGGCTTGGCGAGCGGACGCCCTTCCCGCAGCGGCACCCCACCGGGGGTCGAGACGGGGACGGACGCCACGGGTGCCGGGGCGGGGGCGGCAGGCGCAGGAGCGGGGGCCGGAGCAGCGGGCGGAGCGGCGGGCGCGCTCGGTGCCGAGGCCGCCGGTGCCGGGGCGCTGCGGCGGCGACGGCGGGTCGTCGACGTGGCGATCTCGCCGTAGCCGACGAGGTTGGGTTCGCGCTTCTCGCCCGAACCCGAACCACCGGTGGCGGGAGCGCCGGTCTCGGCGGGACCGTCGACGGCGATCGTGATGATCGGCGCGCCGACGGGCACCTCGGTGCCCTCGGCCTCGAGGATCTCGACGACGGTGCCCGCCCACGGGATCGGCAGCTCGACGAGGGACTTGCTCGTCTCCACCTCGACGACGATCTGGTTGACCTCGACCTCGTCGCCGGGCTTGACCTTCCAGCTCACGATTTCGGCCTCGGTGAGGCCCTCGCCCGGGTCCTGGAGGTTGAACGTGCGGACCGTGCCGCCGCCAGCCGGGGCGCCGCCCTTCGCGGGGGTGACGTCGGTGACCTCGGTCGCCGCGGACTCGCCGGTGGATCCCGGGGAGGCCGTGCCGCCCCAGCCACCGCCCGCGTCGGCCGGCGGTGCGGCCGGGACGGCGGGGATCGGGGACTCGTCGCCCGCACCCGCGACCTCGACGCGGATGATCGGCGCGCCGACCTCGACCTCGGTGCCCTCCTCGACGAGGAGTTCGGCGACGGTGCCGTCCCACGGGATCGGCAGTTCGACGAGGGACTTGCTCGTCTCGATCTCGACGACGATCTGGTTGACCTCGACCTCGTCGCCGGCCTTGACCTTCCAGCTCACGATCTCGGCCTCGGTGAGGCCCTCACCGGGGTCGGGGAGGTTGAACGTCTTGATGCCCATGTGCGTGCGCGTCCTCTCGTCAGTACGCGAGCGCGCGGTCGACGCCGTCGAGCACGCGGTCGAGGTCGGGCAGGTGGAGGTGCTCGAGCTTGCTCGGCGGGTACGGGATGTCGTAGCCGGTGACCCGCTGGACGGGAGCCTCGAGGTGGTAGAAGCAGCGCTGCTGGACCTGGGCGGCGATCTCGGCGCCGAGGCCGAGGAACCGGCTCGCCTCGTGGGCGACGACGAGACGGCCCGTCTTCTCGACGGACGTCGTGATCGCACCGATGTCGAGCGGGTTGAGGCCGCGCAGTTCGACGACCTCGATCGACGTGCCCTCCGCCTCGGCCGCGGCGGCGGCCTGCAGGGCGGTCTTCATCATCGGGCCCCACGCGACGAGGGTGACGTCGGTGCCCGGGCGGGCGAGGACGGCCTCCTCCATCGACCGCGGCGACGACGGGGCGTCGAGGTCGACCTCCATCTTCTCGTGGTAGCGACGCTTGGGCTCGAAGAACATCACCGGGTCGTCGGAGGCGACGGCCTCCTGGATCATCCAGTAGGCGTCCTCGGCGTTGCTGCACGTGACGACCCGCAGGCCGGCGCTGTGGAGGAAGTACGACTCGTTCGATTCGCTGTGGTGCTCGACCGCACCGATGCCGCCGCCGTAGGGTACGCGGACGACGATCGGCAGACGCACCGACCCGTGGGAACGGGCGGGCATCTTGGCGATCTGGCTCGTGATCTGGTCGAACGCCGGGTAGATGAACCCATCGAACTGGATCTCGACGACGGGCCGGTACCCGCGCAGCGCGAGACCGACGGCCGTGCCCGCGATGCCGGACTCGGCGAGCGGGGTGTCGATGACGCGATCCTCGCCGAAGTCCTTCTGCAGACCCTCGGTGATGCGGAACACGCCGCCGAGCTTGCCGACGTCCTCGCCCATGACGAGGACCTTCGGGTCCTTCTCCATCGCGCGGCGCAGACCGGCATTGATGCCCTTGCCCAGGGTGATCTTCGTGCTCATCACGACTCCTGCGTCTCGAAGCCGGCCTGGTACTCCTCGAACTCGGCGCGCTGCTCGGCGAGGGGGCCGTGGGGGTCGACGTACGTGTGGTCCCAGAGCATGCTGCTCGGCGGGTCGGGCATCTGCTGGACACCGGCGCGGATCGCGGCGGCGAGCTCGTCGGCCTCGCGGTCGACCTCCTCGAAGAACGCCTCCTCCGTCTCGTGGAGGGAGAGGAGGAACTTCTTGAGACGGGTGAGCGGGTCGCGCTCGCGCCACAGCTCGACCTCGGCCGAGTCGCGGTACTTCGTCGGGTCGTCCGAGGTGGTGTGTGCGCCCATGCGGTACGTGTACGCCTCGATGAGGAACGGGCCCTGGCCGCTGCGGGCGTGCTCGAGCGCGTGCTGGGAGACGGCGTAGCAGGCGAGCACGTCGTTGCCGTCGACGCGGACGCCGGGGAACCCGAAGCCGCTCGCCCGCTCGTAGAGGGGGTTGCGGGTCTGACGCACGTTGGGCTCGGAGATCGCCCACTGGTTGTTCTGGCAGTAGAAGACGATCGGCGCCTGGTTGACGGCGGCGAAGACGAAGCTCTCCATGATGTCGCCCTGCGCGGTGGCACCGTCGCCGAAGAACGTGACGACCGCGGTGTCGCGCTCGGGGTCACCGGTGCCGTAGTCGCCGTCGCGCTGGACGCCCATGGCGTAGCCGACCGCGTGGAGGGCGTTGTTGCCGATGACGATCGTGTAGAGGTGGAACTTCTTCTCCTCCGGGTCCCACGCCGCGTGGGTGCACCCGCGGTACATGCTCATGATCGAGAGCGGGTCGACGTCCTTGCACCACGCGACGCCGTGCTCGCGGTAGGCGGGGAACGCGTGGTCCTGGGGCTTCATCGCCCGGCCGACGCCGATCTGCGCGGCCTCCTGACCGAGGAGCCCCGGCCACAGGCCGAGTTCGCCCTGCCGCTGGAGGGCCGTGCCCTCGGTGTCGAGCCGCCGAACGAGGGCCATGTCGCGGTAGAGGCGACGGCCGTCCTCCTCGGTGAGGGCGTCGACGTACTTGTCGTAGGGGAGGTTGACCTCGTTGCGGATCCGGTTCCCGTCCTTGTCGATGAACCGCACCGCGACGGGACCACCGTCGTAGTAGGGGGATCCGACCGTCGTCTCGTGGTGTTTGACGCCTTCGACCTCGAAATCGAAGGCTCTGGCAACGCCGTTGTCGCTCATAGGCACTCCTTCGTGGAGAGTGGGACGGATCCGGCCGGGGCGGCACGGGGTGGGGGCCGTCCTGGCGCCCGGGGCCGTCCGGGCACGTGTCCGAACGACGGTAACCCAGATCACGTCCGGCCGGGTCGTGCTCGCGAGGACTGTGAATTCCTCCGCGTCCGCGCCGATGAGAGGGGTATGCCCGTCGCCGACGCCTCCCCTTCCCCACGGCGTCTCCTGCCCGTCCTCGCCCTCGTGGTGACGACGCTCCTCGCCCTCGCGTTGTGGGGTCTCGCGGTACGGCAGGTCGTCACGGGGGTGACTCCAGGACGCACGTCGGCGACGGGGATCGTGACCGACTGCCCGTCGGCGCCCCTCGGGCCCGGATGCACGGTGCGGTACGCCGACCCCGCGGGTGTCGTGCGCGAGCAGCCGATCGACCGGCCCGGTCTCGTCGGGGTCGCCGAGGGTGATCTCGTCCCCCTCGCGCTCGTCGACGACGGCTCGATCTCCGTCCGGGGGTGGCGGCTCTGGGTCGACGCGCTGATCCTCGCCGGTCTCGCCGTCGCGTGCACGACGGGCGCGACCCGTTGGCTGCGGACCGTCCTCGCCGAGTCCGACCGACGTGCTCTCGTCCACGGCGCCGACCTCACCCTCCTCGACGAGGACCGTCCTCGTGGCCACCGTGGGGACGGCGGGACGAGCGGACTCCGCGACGTGGGCTGACGGGCCCGTCCGACCTCGCACCGCCGCCCTCCTCCGGACACGCCACGGCCCACCGTGCGGGCCGGAGCCTGCGACACGGTGGGCCGTGAATGTGCGTGGTGCGGCTCAGGAGGCCTGGCCGCGGAAGTCGCGGGCGACCTCGAGCAACCGGTCGTTCGCCTCGGGCACCTCGACGGAGACGCGCACGCCCTCCCCGGCGAAAGGCCGCACCGACAGTCCGCGGGCGTCGGCGGCCTCGGCGAACCCCTCCGCGAGCTCCTCCAGGGGGAGCCACAGGAAGTTCGACTGGGTGTCGGGCACGTCGTACCCGAGGTCGCGGAGGGCGGCGAGCATCCGTCCACGCTCCTCGACGAGGTGCTCGACCCGCTCGAAGAGCTCCTTCTTCGCGCCGAGCGAGGCGATCGCCGCACGGGCGGCGAGGTCGGACACGGCGAACGGGATGACGCAGGAGCGCAGCGCCGTCGCGAGGCGCGGCCGCGCGACGGCGTACCCGACGCGGAGCCCGGCGAGCCCGTACGCCTTGCTGAAGGTGCGGAGCAGGACGACGTTGGGGTGGGCACGGTAGACGGCGAGACCGTCGACGGCGGCCTCGTCGCGGACGAACTCGAGGTAGGCCTCGTCGAGGACGACGAGCACGCCCTCCGGCACGGTCGAGAGGAACTCCTCGAGCTCCGCCGCACCGACCGCCGGGCCGGTCGGGTTGTTCGGGCTGCAGACGAGGACGAGACGCGTGTCGGGCGTGATCGCCGCGCTCATCGCCGCGAGATCGTGCCGGCCGTCCTCGGTGACGGGCACCTGCACTGAGCGGGCGCCCGAGAGGGCGACCATGATCGGGTACGCCTCGAAGCTGCGCCATGCGTAGACGACCTCGTCGCCCGCCTCGCACGAGGCTCCGACGATCGCCGAGAGCACCCCGGAGCTGCCCGTACCGGGCACGATCTCCTCCGGGGAGACGCCGAGGTCGGCGGCGATCGCCGTCCGCAGCTCCGCCCCGCCCATGTCGGGGTACCGGTTCATCGCGCGGGCCGCCTCGCTGACGGCCTCGACGACGCCGGGCAGCGGCGGGAACGGGTTCTCGTTGCTGCTCATCTTGTAGGGGACGACGTCGGGCACGACCGTCGGCGGCTTGCCCGGCTTGTACACCGGCACCCCGTAGAGGGCCTCGCGGAGGTGGACCACCGCCTCGGCTCCCTCGACGTCCTGCGGTTCACCTGCGGCGACGCCGCGGGCGTGGTCGTCCGTCATCGTCTCTCCTGTTCCGTCGGGTCGGGTGCGCCGAGATGCGGCACGTCGTGGGCACGTGCGTCGCGTCGGCCTCCCCTTCACGATGGCACGCCGGGGCGCCGGGGCCTGCACGGCGGGGTCGTCGTCCCCGCCGTGACGACCCGACACCCGGCCTCGTCGGGGCCGGGTGTCGGTGTCGGGTGTCGGTGTCGGGTGGGCGCCCGGGGACGGCGTGAGCCGCGGTCAGGGGAGGGCGCCCACCGTCGGAGGGACGGTGCGGGTGAGGCCCGAGCGGCGGTACTGGCGGTCGAGGACCGCGACGAACAGGGCGGTGACGACGACGGAGACGATCGCCTGGCCCGGCGTGCCGGTCGTCGTCGTGTCGACGTAGCTCTCGGTGATCGTGCCGTTGAGAATGCCGACGACGCCGACGACGACGTTGTTGACGACGTGGAGCGCGATGCCCGCCTCGAGCCCTCCGGTGCGCCACGCGAGGTAGACGCAGCCCGCGGCCATGCCGGCGAGGTCGGTGATGATCCACGGGTCGGCCGAGCCGTGTGCCGCGGCGAACAGGCCGCACGAGACGGCGCCCGCGACGACGAGGCCGACGAGGGGACGCCGGAAGTAGGAGCCGATCGTCGTGAGGACGAACCCGCGGAAGAGGTACTCCTCGCCCGCGGCCTGGAGCGGGGTCATGACGAACGTGAGCACGAGGAGCCAGGGCCAGGCGGCCGGCCGGGGCTCGGTGCGCGACCCGTCGAGGAACCACGCGCCGACGATGTAGACGGCGAAGAGCGGCAGGAGGACGAGGACGCAGCGGAGCAGCCAGCCCCACCGCACCCGACCCTCGACGGAGTGGAGGAACCGCGCCGAGACGCGGTGGCCTGCGGCGACGGCGAGCAACGCGGCGACGGGGAGGAGCGCCAACGACACGTCGAGGACGAACATCGTCGTCGGATCCGTCACGTCGTCGAGCCGGCCCAGGGGGTCACCGGCGCCCCGGAGGGCGGCGACGATCGCGTAGACGACCATCGGCAGGATCGTCGCGATCGCGCCGAGGAGGAACGCGAGCGGCCACGCGACGGGGGCGTGCCACCACCGCCACCGCGGCGTCCGGAGGACCTCCGGGTAGGTGTGCCCGACGAGCGGCAGACGCAGCGGCTTCCACGTGGGCGACGGGGGCGTGAACGTCGAGGGCTGCGGGGCGACACCCCAGGGGCCGACCTCGCCCTGCGGCGCCGCGTGCTCGATCTGCTCGATCCCTGCGGCGCCGGAGCCGCCGGTCGGACGGGCACCAGAGGCCGCGGGGGCGGCCGAGGCGACGGGCGTCGCACCGGAGGCGCCGCTCGCGGACGACGGGGGCCGAAGATCCGGGGACGGTGTGGATCCCCCGGTCGCGGGCGGGTCGGACGGCGTCACGGGGCGAGGCGGCTCGGAGGCCGGGCGGTCGAACTGCATGCCTTCATGCTCCCAGTCCCCGCCGCACGCGACACCGGTCGACGGTGCACATCGCCCGGTCTGAAAGTCGGGATCGCCGCGCGTCTCCCGGCGGGGAGACCTACGATCGACGGCCACCGGATGGCGCCGAGAGCGGCGCCGGGGCGCGCCGAACGAGCGGGGACGACCGGACCGGAGGACGACCGGACCGGAGGACGACCGGGATCCGGCGGGCGTCGGGCGACTCATCGGCAGGAGGAGGCAGGACCGGGTGGGGTCAGCCGGGGGTGTTCTCCCCGCTGGCCTTTTCCCCGTCGCGCTTCTTCTCGCGGCCGTCGCGACCGTTCTTCTCCTGGCCGCGGCCGTGCGCACCCTGCCCACGGTCCTGGCGCCGCTCCTCGCTCCGGCCGGGCCCGCGGGCGCGGTCCGCCGCCTCCTCGGCGGCCTCGTGACGCTCGGGGGGCGCGGCGTCGCCGCCGGGCTCCTCCAGGCGCTGCTCGGTGACGGGCGGGTCCTCACGCTGCGTTGTATCGACCGGCGGAGGCGCCGGGTCGACGTGCTGCGTCGGCGGGTCGACCTTCGGCGTGTCCCCCTGCGGAGGCGGGGGGTCCTGCGGGACGGGCGGGGGCGGCGCGACCGGTGGCCGTGGCGCGACGGGCTTCTCCGAGGTGTTCAGCGCCTTGGGAGGCCGGGGTGCCTGCGGCGCGACGGGCGGGGGTGCGACGGGACGCCCCGGTGCGGGCTTCGCGGTCGTGGGCCGTGGCGTGGGACGCCCTGCGCCGGGCACCGGACGCACGGCGGGCGGGGGCGTGCGCGACGGGGGTGCGTCGGTCGGCTGGGTCGTGAATCCCGGGCCGTTCGTGGGGACGTGCGTCGGGCTGCTCCCCCCACGCCGGGTCGGTGATCCCGAACCGGGCGCGCCGCTCGGTCGCGTGCTCGGGCCGGGCACGGCGGCCTGGCCGACGCCGGCGGTGACGCCCGTCGCGCGGTAGTGGGCCGCCCACGGCAGCACGTCGCCGGGGAACGTCGCGCCGTCGTCGACGCGGACGAGTGCCCGGGCGAGCCCCTCGGGGGTCGTGACGTCGGCGCCGGCGGAACACAGGAGCGTCCCCACGGAGAGGGCGGCGTCGTCGACGTCGGCGACGTTCGCGTTCCCGTCCCCGTCGCCGTCGCGACCGATCGCGGCCCACGTGCTCGGCACGACGAGCATCGGGCCGACGCCGCGGTCGAAGGTGAGGTCGCCGTCGAGAGCGCCCTGGTCGGTGTCACGCACCGTCGTCGAACCGACGATCGAACCGTCGAGGCGCGGCCCGACGACGCGCACCGTCGTCACACCGGCCGCGTCGACCTGCCCGGAGGCGGCGTGGTCGGACTGGACCTTGCCGACGCCCGCGAGGAGCCACCACGGCAGACGGCAACGGGGTGCGTCGTCGGCGAGACGTGACTCGGCGGAACGGTAGGCCTCGAGGACGCGCGGCGGGACGACGTCGCGCTCCCCCGCGGCCAGGCCGGGCGGGGCACCGATCGTGCCGTCGAGGGCCGACGTCGCGAGCGGGAGGGACTTCTCGACGGCATCGCCGCCGCCGACGACACGGTTGCCGAGGCTCGTGACGATCTCGGCGTCCGCCGCGCGGGTCACCGCCTCGGAATCGGTGGGGCGGGTGAGGGTCCAGGCGACGAGGCCCGCGGCGAGGGTGACGACGAGCGCCGATCCGGCACCGACGAGCACCGCCGGACGGCGCACCCGCCCGTGTGTCTCCTCCACATCGTCGAACTCGTCGAACGCGTCGGTGTCGTCGGGCAGGTCGTACCCTTCGGCGTCGAGTCGACGCCGCCTCACGATGCACTCCCCATGACGCTCCCCTGCAGTTCCCCCACGACCGGCCACACTCGGGGACGGTCGTCCGACAGGGACACCGTATCCGCCCCGCACACCCCCGATCCACCGATCCCAGTAGCGATTTCGTCTCGATCGGGCGACGCGGGGCCGAGGATCGGCCCCGCCGTCCGGGCGCCCGACCGTAAGCTTCTCGGCGCTCTCCGAGGACCCGGAGCGCACGCGGCGACCGGACGCGTCGTCGAGGAGCTGCGCCGACGGCGGTGACGTCGGGCCCCGCCCGATTCCGGACCGCACGTCCGCCAGGCGACATCACCCACCATCAGGGTGCCGCCGGGAGTCGCGAACGACCACGGCCCCGACCGGCCACACCGACCGGCCACACCGACCGGCCACACCGACCGGCCACACCGACGACGAAGGCCCCCGCCGTCGCGGCGGGGGCCTTCGTCTGTCGTTCGTGGAGAGGCGGATTCCTGGTCAGTCCTCCGGCGTCGTGCAGGTCGGCGTGGGGACCGGGTGTTCCTTGCCGTCCTTCCCGATGACGTGATTCCACCGCGGATCCTCGAGCGGTGCCCTGGGGTCGAAGTCCTCGGGGTCGATCCCGTCTGTGGGGAAGACGCACATTCCCAGCTCGTCCTCGTCCGGCTCTTCGGAGGGCGACGGGCTCGTCGAGGACGACGAGGACGGGGTCGGCTTGGGAGTGGACGTCGTCGACGGCGGCGACGACGAGGTCGTCGGCGTGGGCTTCGGCGTCGTCGGCGTGGTCGTCGTCGTCGTCGGCGTCGTCGGCGTGGGCTTCGTCGGCGTCGTCGGCGTCGTCGGCGTCGTCGGCGTCGTGGGTTTCGGCGTCATCGTCGCCGACGGCTTCGGCGTCGCCGTCGCGGGGGGCGTCGTCGTGGGAGGCGCGCTCGTGGGAGGCGCGGTCGTGGGCTTCGGCGTCGTCGGCGCGGGTGTGGGGGTCGTCGTGGCGGACGGCGTCGGCGTGGCGCGACGCGGCGTGGGGGTCACGGGCGTGCCCGAGTCCCGGGGCGCGGCGGGGCGCGGCAGCGGGATGGGTAGCGGCGACGTGCCACCGGTGTCGGCCGGGGGGACCGCCACGGGCGGCGGGGTCGCGCCGTCGCGGTAGGCACCGCCGGCGGCGAGCACGTTCGCGACGTACTGCTCTGACGGGTTGTACCGCATGATCGCAGCGTGCAGGGCGGAGGCGTCGCGGAGGTCGCCGCCACCGGCGCAGAGGTAGCGGCCGGCGCTGAGGGCGGCGTCGTGGACGTTCTGGGGGTCGGCGGTGCCGTCACCGTTGCCGTCGGCACCGAACCCGCGCCACGTCGATGGGAGGAACTGCATCGGTCCGACGGCGCGGTCGTAGACGCTGTCGCCGTCGAGGACGCCGCGGTCGGTGTCGCGGACGGTTGCAGTCTGCGGGGTGGATCCGTCGAGGCGGGGACCGAAGATGGGGGTGGTCGCGCGGCCCGCGGCGTCGACCTGGCCGCCGGCGGCGTGGCCGGACTCGACGTAGCCGATGCCGGCGAGGACCCACCAGGAGAGGTGGCAGCCGGGCTGAGTGCGCGCGACGCCGGCCTCGGCCTGGCGGTACGCGGCGGCGACGGTCGCGGGGATGCCGGTCGTCGGCAGCGGCGCGGTCGAGGGGGTGCTCGGCTGTACCGCGGCGGGCGCGGCCTGGATGAGGCGGGGCAGCGCCGTCCACGGCAGGGTGGCGGGCGTCTCCGTCCCGACGCGGCCCGAGAGGATGTCGATCCCGGCACCCTGCTGGGCGGCGGGGCGCGGTACGCCCGTCTGCGGAGGCGGTATCGGCGTCGAGGTCGGGGCTCCGACGGCGAGCGGGGCGAGTGCGATGAGGGAGGCCGTCCCGACGACGGCGGCCTGGCGTGCGCGGGTCGAGACCCCCACTTGCGGACGGTCCCGGTGCTGCGGCGGACGTCCGTGCGCCTCCGCATCCCGGGCGGGACGCTTCGGACGTGACAGACGGGCACCGACACGCGACAGGGCGTCGCGACGAGTCATGGGAATCCTCTCCTGCGCGCATGCGGCATCACCGCGGGGGCCACGGTCTCCCCTGCCCATCGGCCGGTGTCCCCCTGGTCTGAGCCGGGAGACCGTTGTCATGCCCATTGTCCTCCTCCCGGCGCCTCTCGGCGAACCGGCCGGTGGCCGAGCGACCACCTCGGTCGGGCCTCGTCGACGGCGGGTACCCATCACCGTCGACGGCCCGGTCGGGCGACCGGTGACGGAAGTCCCTTCCGTGGGTCGGCCTGGCGGGGGTAGACAGCCCCCCATGACCGAGTACGTGGAGACCGTCGACATCGCCGTCGACCCGCAGCTGTTGTTCGACTACCTCGCCGACGTCGCCAATCTGCCCCGGTACATGCCGCGGCTGTCCCGGGCGGAGGAGGCCGGAGACGGTGCGGTCTCGGTCACGGCGGCGCCTCGACTCGCCGACGGGTCGCGGGTCGAGGTCGAGGGCACCGCCTGGACCCGCGTCGACGCGCCCGGCCGCACGTTCAGCTGGGGGTCCGTGGGCGGGCGCCACGGCTACCGGGGCAGCTTCGACATCGACGCCCACGAGGGCGGCTCGTCGCTCACGGTCCGCATCATGAGCGAGCGTGCCGACGCCGACTCGGTGCGGGCGGGTCTCCGCGACGTGCTCGCCTCGATCAAACGCCTCACCGAGGGCGGCACCACCACCTGACGCACCCACCCGAGACGACGACGGGACGGCGCTCCGAGATTCGGGGCGCCGTCCCGCGCGTCCGAGGACGATGGCGGGCCGTGGTGGCCCGCATGCGGATCCGACGGCATCACGTGACGCGTGCCCCCCCCCTGGCGGCGCGGTCCGGCCGTTCCTCGTGTCGACAAGGGACGCTGCGTGGTCCCCGCGCATCTCCTACCGTGGTGCGACGGGAGTCGGACGCTCGACTCGGACAGAGGGGGAATCGGATGACGTGGCGTACAGCGCTGGTGGGTGTCGGGGTGGCCGGGATGCTCGCGGCCTGCGGAGGTGGGCAGCCCGCCTCGCAGGAGGGGAACGACGCTCCGGGGGCGGGCGCGACGACGAGTGTGGTGACCTCGCAGGGGCCGTCGATGGGGGGCGGAGCCGTCTCCGAGCGGCTCGATCTCGACGCGGTGGGTGACGGGATCACCGAGCACCGGCTCGACCTGTTCCTGCCGAAGAACCAGGGGGCCGGTCCGTTCCCGCTCGTCATCTGGGTCCACGGCGGTGGCTGGAAGGGCGGCGACAAGAGCGACATCGGCCGCGGCGAGGACATCCAGATGGTGCAGACGAAGCAGCTGCTCCTCGACAAGGGCTACGCCGTCGCGGCACCCAACTACCACCTGCTGCCCGACACGCGGTTCCCGCAGCCGATGCAGGACGTCGCCGCCGCGGTGCGGTACCTGCGGGCGCACGCCGCCGAGTTCGGCCTCGACCCGGAGCGGTTCGCCCTCATGGGCGACTCCGCCGGCGCGCACCTCGCGGCGATGACCGCGATGACGCCCGACGAGCCCGACCTCCAGGGCACGCTCGGCGACTCCTCGACCGACGCGCGCGTCGACGCGTTCGTCGGCTACTACGGCCTCTACGACCTCACGCAGCGCACCGAGGACCAGAAGAACGTGTGCGGCGGTGGCAAGCCGGGCGCGGAGTCCTCCCACGGTCGCCTCGTCGGCGCGGACCCCGACTCGCCCGAGGGTGAACCGGCCGCGCGCACGGCAAGCCCGGTGACGTACGCGTCGGCATCCTCGCCCGCAGTCCTGCTGTTCTCGGGCCGGGAGGACTGCACCGCGCCCTACCCGCAGGCCGAACGGTTCCACGCCGCGCTGAAGCAGGCCGGCGCCCCGACCGAGCTCACCCTCATCGACAAGGCCCACGGTGACGCGCAGTTCTTCACCGACCCGGCCATCCAGTCCCAGCTCGTCCGGTTCCTCGACGCACACGTCAAGAACTGAGACGCCCCGGCGGCCGCCCGGGGACGCACGCCGGAACGACGACGGATCCCGCCCGGGAGGTCTCCTGGGCGGGATCCGTCGTCGTGTCGTGGTGCGTGTCGTACCGGGTCGTCGATCCGGGTCAGTGCCGGCGGAGGTCCGCGGCGGCGAGGTCGACACGGGTCGACTTCGTGACGACCTTGTGGCCGATCCACAGGGCGAAGAACAGCGGCAGGCCGATGTACGTCGCGAGGAGTTGGATGAACTGCCCCTCCGGGTGGAGGATCATCTCCGAGCCCTGCCCGATGACGACGATCGTGCACATGACGAGCGCGACGATCGGACCGATGGGGAACAACGCGGCCTTGTAGGGCAGGTCGGCCGGGTCGCCACCCTGGGCGACGTAGGCCCGGCGGAAGTTGAAGTGACACCAGGCGATGCCCATCCACGTGATGAAACCGGCGAGACCGGAGGCGTTGATGAGCCACGTGTAGGCGACGCCCTCCCCGACGAGGCTCGTGAGGAAGCAGAGCGCACCGATGGCGGCGGTCGCGAGCAGGGCGGGCATGGGGATGCCGTGCTTCGTCACCTTGGTGAAGAGCTTCGGCGCCTTGCCCTGCACGGCGAGGCCGTAGAGCATCCGGGTCGAGGCGAACATGCCGGAGTTCCCCGCGGAGAGGATCGCCGTGAGGATGACGGCGTTCATGAGGGTGGCGGCGCCGAGGACGCCCGCGTTCTGGAAGATGAGGGTGAACGGGGCGATCGAGATGTCCTCGGACTCGCGCGCGCCGAGCAGACGCGGGTCGGTGTACGGCAGGAGAAACCCGATGATCGCGATCGCGCCGATGTAGAAGAGCATGATCCGCACGAAGACGCTGCGGATCGCGCGCGGGATCGACTCCTCGGGGTTCTCGGCCTCACCTGCGGCGACGCCGACGAGCTCGGTGCCCTGGAACGAGAACCCGGCGATCATGAAGACCGACAGCATGCCGGCGAACCCGTTGACGAACGGCGCCTCCCCCAGCGTCCAGTTGGAGAACCCGGGCGACTTGCCGCCGAGGATCCCGAGGATCATGAGGACGCCGACGACGAGGAACACGACGACGGTGACGACCTTGATCGACGCGAAGAGGAACTCGCCCTCGCCGAACACGCGGACGTTGACCGCGTTGAGGGCGACGAGGATCGCGAGGAAGAGCCCCGACCACACCCAGCCGGGCGTGTCCGGCAGCCAGAACTTCATGACGAGGGCCGCGGCGACGAGCTCGACCGCGACGGTGATCGCCCAGTTGAACCAGTAGTTCCAGCCGAGGGCGAACCCGAACGACGGGCTGACGAACCGTGACCCGTAGGCCTCGAACGAGCCCGCGACGGGCAGGTAGGTCGCCATCTCGCCGAGGCTCTGCATGAGCAGGAAGACCATCAACCCGATGGCGGCGTACGAGAGGAGCGCACCTCCCGGGCCGGCGTTCGTGATCGTCGCACCGGAGGCGACGAACAGGCCCGTGCCGATCGCGCCGCCGATGGCGATCATGTTGATGTGTCGGGGGCGCAGCCCGCGATGGAGTTCCTCCCGCGGAACGCCCGTGGCGGGGTCCACCGCCGTGTGCCCGGAGGCACCGCCGGGCGTGTCGTGTGCGTCGGTCGTGGCCATCGCCAACCTCTCTCGTCCCACCGGCTCCATGCTGGGTCCTGCGGAACCTACCATCGGGGCGGCGCCGGGGGCGGGGACGGGGACGTCGCGATTCGGTGTCGCCCCGGGACGACGGGGACGGGGTCGCGAACGGCGCGACGAACCGGCGCGACGCGCGAGAACGGGAGCGAGGGCGGGGCGATCGACGACGCGGCGACCGTGCCGCCGTCGGCATGCCGGCGCGACCCGCGGCGGCGCGACGGTGCGTTGCGACGGCGCAGCGTCCGGCGGTGCGACGACGCGGCGGGTGGCGCGGGAACGGCGCGGGGCCGGGGCGGGCTCGGCCCCGTCGTTCAGCGCGGGAGCGGGGGGGGAGCGGGGCGAACTCGCGGGCGAGGGTGCCGTCGTGGAAGACGTCGGCGTGGAAGACGTCGGCGCCACCGGGGATCTCGCGCACGGTCCGGCTGCGACGACCGCGGGCGGTCGGGCCGGGGCGAGGCGCGCGAGGACGAACTCCCGCGCATGCTCGGGCATGACGTCGAGGCCCCGCCGCCGCAGGTACTCGAGCTTCTGGGCCCGCAGGTGGAACGTCACGCGGGACGGGAACCGGGCGATCCTCTCGATGCGCGCGTCGATCCGCGCGCATCGTCCGCTGCCATGCCTCACCTCACGTCGGTAGGGCCACGCCTCCGGACATGCGTTGCGGGTCCGAGGCGGCCCGGGGCTTCCGCCCGCCGGGAGCGGACGTGACGCCCTCGGAACGGTCTCGACCACCTCTCGGAGCGTGCAGGACCGTGACCTGCGGCATCACGAACGACAGGTGCATCGAGACCGTCCTCACGGCGCTACGCGGCAGAATCCCCCCACGACCGACCGGAGGACGCGCGGGAGTGCGGGTCGGCTCAGGCGAGCAGCGTGTCGAGGGCGCGGTAGTCGATGCCCGTCGGCGCGGTGGCGCGGACGGCGGCGAGGAGGCCGAGGCGGGCGGCCTTGACGTCCTCCTCCTTCGCCATGACGAGGATGTCGTCGAAGAACCGGGCGATCGCGGGGACGAGCCCGGCGTCGCCGACGGCGGCGAGGTACCCGGGCAGGTCGTCGTGCGAGGCGAGGCGTTCGAGGGACTCGCGCAGCTCGACCTCGGCGGGCTCGGTGAGGAGCGCCGCGTCGTACGTCGCCGCGGTGCCGGCGGGCACGATGCGCTCGATGCGGACGAGCGCCTCGACCAGCGCCTCGAGCTCGTCCGCCCGGTCGCCCTCGCGCAGCGTCGTGACGTCGGCGAGCGCCTGGGCGAGCGAGCCGGGCCGATCGGCGGCGGGCAGGACGGTGGCGACGAGGTCGGCCCCGACGCCCTCGTCGCGGAGGAGCTGGGCGAGGCGGCCGGTCGTGAACTCCGCGGCCGAGGCCACGGCGTCGTCGGACACGGTGATGCCCTGCTCGCGCAGTCGCGCGGCGGCGGCGGTGAGCCCGTCGGTGACCGTGACCCCCGAGAGCGGCGCGAGCGGACCGCCCGCGTGGGCCTCGCGGAGAATGCGGACGACGCCGAGAGCCGCCCGGCGGAGACCGTACGGGTCGGAGGATCCGGTCGGTTTGGCGCCGAGCGCGAACATCGCCATGAGGAGGTCGAACCGGTCGCCGAGCGCGAGGAGCGCGCCTGACACCGAGGCGGGCACGGCGTCGACGGCGGTGTGCGGCTGCTCCATCTCGTAGAGCGCCTGCGCGACGGCCTCGGGCTCGCCCTTGCGGAGCGCGTACTCGCGGGCGACGAACCCGGCGAGGCTGCTCATCTCGACGACGAGCTGCGTCGCGAGGTCGAACTTCGCGAGCTGCCCGGCACGGGTGAGGGTCTCCCGCTCCTGCGCGTCGAGGGCGACGGCGTCGCCGAGGGCGGAGGCGACCGCGGCGATGCGGCGGGCGCGCTGACCGACGGAGCCGAGGCGGTTCTCGAACGTGAGGGTGTCGAGGCCGGGGACGAACTCGTCGACGGTGCCCGCCTGGAGGTCGGCGTTCCAGAAGAAGAGGGCGTCCTCGTAGCGGGCCCGGATGACGGACTCGTTGCCGGCGCGGACGACGTCGTCGTCGCAGGTGCCGTTGGCCATCGTGACGAAGCACGGCATGAGGTCGCCCTGCGCGTCGAGGACGGGCAGGTAGCGCTGGTGCCTGGCCATGACCGAGGTGAGGATGCGGTCGGGCAACTCGAGGTATCGCTCGTCGAAACGGCCGAGGATGCCGTGGGGCTGTTCGACGAGGTTGGTGATCTCGTCGAGCAGGTCGGCGTTCGCGTCGACGTCGATGCGGCCGCCCTCGGCCTCGGCGAGCGCCGTGGCCTGGCGGACGACGTCGGCGCGGCGATCGGCGGTGCGCCATTCGATCTCACCGCGTTCGATGGCGGTGAGGAGTTCGTCGGCGGAGGTGACCTCGACGTGACCGACGGGGGCGCCGTCGGCGCGGCGACCGGAGCGGCCGTCGGCGCCGCGGGAGGCCTCGGTGACGCGCTGGAGGTACGTCGTGCGACCGGCGTGAACCTCGGAGATCTGCGCGGGGACGACGACGTCGCCCCACAGCGCGACGAGCCAGCGCACGGCGCGAGAGAACGAGAGGGCGGGGTCGCTCCACCGCATGTTCTTCTCGGCGCGCAGGCCCTTGACGCAGGACTCGACGATGCCGCCGAGGACGGTGACGGCGTCACGGCCGGGCACGTCGATCTCGACGCACGCGTGCTCGTTGCCGCCGATCTCGGCCTTGACGACCTGGTCGCGGGTGACGCCCTGGCCGCGCATGAAGCCCTCGAGCGGCTTGGTGAGGTTGCCGTCGGCGTCGAACGCGGCGGCCCACTTGGGGCCCTTGCGGAGCTGCGTCGCGTCGGGTTCGCGGGCGGCGACGCCCTCGACGACGGCGACGACGCGGCGGGGCGTGCCGTCGACGGTGATCGTGCCGTGCTCGAGGCGCGTGGCCGCGAGTCCGGAGGTGAGGGCCTCACGCACGGCCTCGACCGTCTGCGGGAGGACGTGCGGCGGGAGCTCCTCGACGCCGATCTCGAGGGCGAAGGTCTGCGGGGCGGCGTCGGCGGCGATCTCCGGGGCCTCGGTGACGGCGTCGGTGCTCGCCTCGGCGGCCGGGGCCTCCTGTGCGTCGGCGTCCTTGAGCAGGGGGAACCCGAGCTCCTTGCGGCGCTCGACCCACAGGGCGGCGGTATCACGCATGAGGCGACGCATCGTCGCGAACGCCTGCGCACGCTCCGTCGTGGAGATCGCGCCGCGGGCGTCGAGGACGTTGAACGCATGGCTCGACTTGAGGATGTACTGGTGCGCCGGGACGGGCAGGCGCGCCTCGACCATGCGCGTCGCCTCGGCGACGAACGTCTCGTACAGCCGCTGGTTGGCCTCGACGTCGGCGTCGTCGAGGTAGTAGCGGCTCATCTCGTACTCGTTCTGCCCGAACGTCTCGCCGTACGTGATGGGGGTGCCGTCGGGCTTGATCGCGTAGACGATGTCCTTGAAGTGGGTGACGCCCTGCTGCGCCATGAGGATGCGTTCCATGCCGTACGTGAGCTCGACGGGGATCGGGTCGAGATCCTGCCCACCGACCTGCTGGAAGTACGTGAACTGCGTGATCTCCATGCCGTCGAGCCAGACCTCCCAGCCCAGGCCCCACGCGCCGATCGCCGGCTGCTGCCAGTTGTCCTCGACGAACCGCACGTCGTGCGCGTCGAGGTCGATGCCGAGGGCCTCGAGGCTGCCGAGGTACAGCTCCTGGGGGTCGCCCGGCTCGGGCTTGAGGATCACCTGGAACTGCGTGTGCGTCTGCAGGCGGTTGGGGTTCTCGCCGTAGCGGGAGTCGTCGGGGCGGACCGACGGCTCGACGTAGGCGACGTCCCACGGCTCCGGGCCGAGCACACGCAGCACGGTGGCGGCGTTCATCGTGCCGGCGCCGACCTCCGTGTTGAACGGCTGCCAGGTGAGGCAACCACGGGAGGTCCAGTAGTCGGAGAGCTTGCGGAGGGCGTCTTGCATGGTCAGCACGCTCCCAGGCTACCGGCCCGACCGGCGCCGCCCCGACCGTGTTTCACGCCGACCCCACCCGCGCTCCCCGCCGGCACGACCACGGGCCCGCCCCGACGCGCCGAGCGGGCGTGGGCGTGCCAGAGTGGATCCGACACATCAGCCCGACGAAAGGACCCGCCATGGGCAAGGACAACGGTCAGGTCTCCGAGGTCTCGCAGATGACCCCCGAGGGCGGCGCCGAAGGCACCCCGGGCACCGAAGAGGGCACCCCGGCCGCGGCCGACACCCAGCACGCGCCGCACGAGGGCCCGAAGGACTACACGGACGCCGACGCCACCCGCGCGACGGATTCCGCCGCCGGGGCCGAGTGAGCCGATCCCTCACGACGCACGACCGCGCCGCCGTCCCCTCGGGGGCGGCGGCGCGGTCGTGTATGGGTGGGACGGGCGCGCGACGAGGGGTCGAGACGGGTCCGGCGGGTGGGGTCAGGAGGCGAAGACGCCGATGACGGGGTTCCACTCGGTGATCTCGGACCGCTCGAGGATGCCCTCGGTGCGGAACGGGTCGTCGGCGAGGGCGGTCTCCACGGCCTCGGCGCTCTCGGCCTCGCAGACGAGGACGGCGGCGGGCTTCTCCACCCCGACGAGCGGGCCGGAGGCGCGGAGGACGCCGCGCTCGACGAGCGTGGCGAGGAACTCGCGGTGTCGGGGCCGGACCTCGTCGATGCGGGGGTCGGCGCGGTAGTGGTAGGTCACGACGTAGAAGGCCATGCCCTCACGCTACGACCCCGCCCGCACCCCGACCCCACGTTCGGCTCCACCCGGGACCGATGACGTCGTCGATGAGGTCGTCGGATCGGGGGTCACGGCACCCGCGCGGGAGGGACCGATCGGCGGGAGGTCGACCCGGGTCAGGCCTTGGGGGTGGCCGTGGCCATGGCGCCGACCTTGGCGACGACCTCGTCACCCGTCCACGTCGACACGGCCAGGGCCCGCGGCAGCGTGAGGAGCGGCCGGTCGGGATCGATCGGCTTCTCCTCGAGCTGGAACGCCGTGGAGTACCCGGCCTTCTGCAGGTGCGGGAGCGCGGCGGTGTTCCACGCGCCGTAGGGGTAGGCGAAGGTGTCGACGTCCTGCCCGGAGAGCTTCTGCAGGAGGGCCCGCGGCTCCTCGAACTGCGTCGCCCAGTCCTTCGCGCCGTACTTGCGCACGTCGTGGTGGTCCCACGTGTGGCAGCCGATGACGTGGCCGGCGTCGGCGACCTGCCTGATCTGGTCCTTCGTCGTCCATCCGTCGTTGCCGACGACGACGGTCATGATGAACCAGGTGCCCTTCATGCCGCGGGCGGTGAGGTCGGCGAACGCGATCTCCGGCTGGTTGTCCTTGCCGTCGTCGTAGCTGAGGATGACGGGCTTCGCCGGCAGCTCGACGCCCTGCGTGAGGTGCGCGTGGTACTGGTCGGGCGTGATCGTCGTGTATCCCGCGTTCTTGATCGCGTCGAGGTGTTCGCGGTGCTTCTCCGGCGGGATGACGAGCTGGGTCTTGGTGTAGCTGCTGTCGGAGGACGTCCACGGACGCACCTGGTGATAGCAGAGCACCGGCACCGTGGCGCGGGCGATGACGTCCTTCGGGGAGGCCTCGGCGACGGCCGAGGACGTCGTCGGCGAGGCGGACCCGCCCGTGGCGGAGGGGCCACCGGGGGCGCTCGCGGCCTCACTCTGGGGCTCGGCGGGGATCGAGGGGGCCGCACATGCGGCGGCGAGAGCGGCGACACCACCCAAGGCGGCGGCGCCGAGCACGCTGCGGCGGCTCACGGTGTGACGTTCGTTCGACTGGTCCATCTTTCCCCGACTTCTCTTCTCGTGGCTGCGTGGTCCCCCGGCCCGTCCGGACCCCGCCGTCCAGGGTAGCCACCTCACCCACGGAGGCCGGTGAGGCGTGCGGCGCGGCGACGTCGGGCGCGAATCAGCGACGACCAAGCGGGAGTTCGGCGAGGGTCTCGTAGCGGGGGCGACGGCCCGGGCCCTCGCCGAGGTAGGACGCGACGAGCTCGATGCCCGCCGCCCGCCAGCTCGGCCCGACGTAGGTGCCGAACACCTCGAGGAGGCCGCTCGCGTCGGCGGGGCAGGCGAGCCGGGCGAGGGTGACGTGTGGGGTGAACCCCCGACCCTCGACCGTGGTGCCCGCCGCGACGGCCGCGTTGCGGCACCCGACCGAGAGGCGGTCGAGCTCGGCGCGGTCGTCCGCGGTGGCCTCGACGCCTGTCCACAGCACCTTCGCGCGGGTCGCGTCGGGGAAGACCCCGCCACCGGCGAGCCGCGCGTCGGGGGGGCGGCGACGCGCCGCGGCGTCGGCGAGCCGGTCGGTGAGCTCGTCGAGGTCGGCGTCGAGCACGTCCGGCAGGAACGCGAGGGTGAGATGCCACTGGAACGCGTCGGTCCACCGCAGATCGGGCAGGGCCGTGCGCCGGGGCGCGCAGAACTCGTCGAGGTCCTCACGCACCTGCTCGGGGGGAACGATCGCCACGAAGCACCGCATGGCCCGATGGTCCTAGGCGCTGCGGCTCGCGGGAAGGACCCGTGTCCGAGAGCGACCTCCCAACCCCGATCTCACGACCGACCCCCGCCGGCACCACCGTGATTCGAGCGCCGCCGAGCGGGTAGACGAGAGCCATGACGACCTTCCCCGAACGACTCGGCATCACCGGCGTTTCCCCCGACGAGGCACTCCGCCCCGGCGACGACGCGGGCCGCGCGCTCACCGTCACCGACGATCTCATCAACATCAACGGCGGCCTCCACGGCGGCGTCGTCGCGACGATGCTCGACGCGACGATGGGCGACGCCGTCCGCGACGGGCTCGAGGAGGACCAGTCGACCGTCACCGTGTCGATGACCGTCACCTACCTCGAAGGCGCGAAGAAGGGCGACGAGCTCCGCTCCAGCGCCGAGGTGCGCAAGCGCGGCGGCAAACTCGTCCTCGTCGAGGCCGACATCACCCGCGCCTCCGACGACGCCGCCATCGCCCACGGCGTCGGCACCTTCACGATCATCGAGAAGTCCCACGACTGATCCCCCGGGGCGCGCCACGCGTCCACCGCGGGAGGCGGATCGGCCGCTCGGTGCTCATGGCGCCCCGGTCACCGACCGGGGCGCCGCCGCCGTCCTGCCCCGTCGCGCCGCACGCCCACCCGGCGCCACCGATCTCGTCGTACCCCCAACCGCCGGAACGACGAGTTCGTTCCGGCGACGTCGACACGACCCCCGCATCGCCCCTGGTCACAGACCTTCGCGCCCTGACCGGCCCGCACAGTCCGTCGTACCGACGGTTCATCTCCGCCGGCCCTGCCCTCCTCGTGCCCTCCTGGTGCCCACGGCAGGGAACGTCCGGGGCCTGCACGGCGTTGTCATGGGCGAACGCCCACGCCTCGTGGGCCGCCCTCAGGAGGCAGACATGACTCCCCTCGACTCCTACCGCGTCCCGTCGGTCACGACTCTCGGTACCCCGCCGCCGCGCAAGTCGCTGCTGCTCTCGGCGCTGCTCACGTTCTTCCTCGGGCCGCTCGGCATGATCTACACGACGATCCCCGGGTTCCTCCTCATGTCGGTGCTCACGACGATCATCGGCGTCCTCACGCTCGGCCACGGCCTCGCCGTCATGTGGCCGTTGTGCATGATCTGGGGCGTCTGGGCCGGTCACCGTCGCAACGAGCGTGAGCGTCTGCTCGCCTCGGTGCGGGGTTGGTGACGATGACGGGTTATCAGGCCCCCATCCCGCCGTTCGGCGAACCGCACCCGGCCGCACCGCAGGACCGGGTCCGTACGGCCCCGCGCCCGACGCCGACCGTGCCGCCCGCCACGACGTCGCGGCAGCACGTCGTCCTGCCGCGACGCAAGTCCGTGCTGCTCGCCGGGACGCTCGCATTGTTCCTCGGCCCGGTCGGCCTCGCCTACGCGAGCCTCCCCGGCGCCGCGATCACCGCCGCACTCGTCCTGTTCGTGGGGTTGCCGGTGGCGCTCGTCTTCCCACCGTGGATGTACGTCGCGGCGCTCCTCGTCACGCCGGTCTGCGTCGTATGGGGCGTGTCGGCGGCGCTCGCCCACAACATGGGCCGTCAGGCGCTGCTCCTCACCGCCCGCGCCCCGCGCCCCGCGCCCCGCGCCCCGCGGCACAGTCCGGTTCAGATCCCGTGATCTCCACCCCGCCCGACGCCTCGGCCCCGCCCGACACCGCCGGGCCACAGGTGACGGCCGTCGTCCTCTGCGGCGGCACGTCCGCGCGGATGGGTGGGGGCGACAAGACCGCCAGCCCGCTCGGCGGGGGCAGCGTCCTCGAGGCCCTGCTCACCGACCTGCCGCGGGAGTGGAGTGTCGTCTGTGTGGGCGAGGAACGCCCGGTGTGCCGCGAGGTCGCGTGGGCACGCGAGCGGCCTGCGCTCGGCGGGCCCGTCGCGGGACTCGCGGCCGGACTGGTGCTCGTCGACACCCCGATCGTCGCCGTCCTCGCCGGGGACCAGCCGTTCGCCGCCGACGCCGCACGTCGCACCGTGGTGGCCCTCGTCGAGGCACCCGAGTCCGTCGACGGCGTCATGGCTGCCCAGACCGACGGCCGCGGCCAGCCCCTGCTCGCCGCCTACCGCACGGGCGCCCTCCGCGGGGTGATCCCCGCCGACCCGGCCGGCAGCGGCGTCCACCGCACCGTCGCCTCGCTGCGCCTCGCCCAGGTCGCCGTCGCCCCCTGCTCGACCCTCGACGTCGACACCCCCGACGACCTCGACCGCGCACGTCGGCTGCACGACGACCGCGCCATGGACGACGACGATGGCGCGGGACGACGCCCCGACGACCACGAACCGACCCTCGGCAGCACGGGTCGTGCCCGATAGGGTCGACGATCGGGTGAGCCCATCGATCCGTCAGTCCGCGCGAGTCGCGGCGGAAGGAGAAGCCATGAAGGCCGTCACCATTCCCGAACCCGGAGATCTCGACGCGCTCGTCGTGGCCGAGGTCGAGGACCCCACGCCGAAGCCGGGCGAGGTGCTCGTCGACGTCGTCGCCGCAGGCGTCAACCGCGCCGACCTGCTGCAGCGGCAGGGGCACTACGACCCGCCGCCCGGCTCCTCCCCCTACCCCGGCCTCGAGGTGAGCGGGCGCATCAGCGCACTGGGCGAGGGCATCGAGGGGTGGTCCGTCGGCGACGAGGTGTGCGCGCTGCTCGTCGGCGGCGGGTACGCCGAGAAGGTCGCCGTTCCCGCAGGGCAGCTCCTGCCGATCCCGGCGGGTGTCTCCCTCGTCGACGCCGCTGCCCTGCCCGAGGTGGCGAGCACCGTGTGGTCCAACGTCTTCATGACGTGCGGACTCGAGCGCGGCGAGACGCTCCTCGTCCACGGCGGCGGCAGCGGCATCGGCACGATGGCGATCCAGCTCGCCCACGCCCTCGGCGCGCGCGTCGCCGTCACCGCCGGGTCGCGTGAGAAGCTCGAGGCGTGCCGCGAGCTCGGCGCCGACATCCTCATCGACTACAAGGAACAGGACTTCGTCCAGGCGCTCAAGGACGCGACGGACGGCCACGGCGCCGACGTCATCCTCGACGTCATCGGCGCGAAGTACCTCCCCCGCAACGTCGACGCCCTCGCCACCGGCGGGCGCCTCGTCGTCATCGGCATGCAGGGCGGCGTCAAGGGCGAGCTCCACATCGGCAAGCTCCTCACGAAGCGCGGCGCCGTGCACGCGACCTCCCTGCGCGCCCGGCCGCTGGAGGAGAAGGCGGAGATCGTCGCCGCCGTCCGTAAGCACGTGTGGCCCCTCGTCGAGTCCGGCGAGGTCCGCCCCATCGTCCACACGACGCTGCCGCTGGCGGACGTCCGCGACGCGCACCGGATCCTCGACGAGTCCAGCCACATCGGCAAGGTGCTCCTCACGGTCTGACGCCCCACGACGGACGCCGCCCCCGCACCGCATCGGTGCGGGGGCGTCGTCGTCGCATCCGGTGACCGTCGCCGCCGGTGCACGGGAACGGCGGATGCGGTTTCCACCGGGCGGGCGGACTGCGCGATGATGGCCCGCATGTCGGCTTTCGGTGGTCTCGGTTCGTTCGTGCGTCGGCCCAAGTCGGAGCGTCCGGTCGTGGACCGGCGTCCGCGTCTCGACGGGGTGCCCGTCGACCGTCTGCCCGACATCCTGCCCGAGGTGAAGCGTGGCAAGCGTCGCCGGATCACCGTCATCGGCGAGGACGTGCTCCACCGCCCCACCCGCCCGGTCACGGAGTTCGGCACGAAGGAGCTGCGGGAGCTCGTCAACGACATGTTCGCGACGAACGCCGTGGCGAGCGGTGCGGGCCTCGCGGCGACGCAGGTCGGCGTCGACCTCGCCGTGTTCGTCTACGACTGCACCGACAAGTACGACGTGCGGCACGTCGGACACGTGTGCAACCCCGTCATCGAGGACCTCCCCGTCGACGTCGCCGGTCGACAGTCGGGCTGGGAGGGGTGCCTCTCGGTCCCCGGCGGCGGGTACGACCTCGCCCGCGCCGACTACGCCGTCGTCCGCGGCTTCGACCAGCGCGGCAACCCCCTGCGCCTCGAGGGCACCGGCCTCCTCGCCCGCTGCTTCCTCCATGAGACCGATCACCTCGACGGGATCCTCTACGTCGACCACCTCGGTGAGAAGGGCCGCAAGGTCGCCCTCGCCGAGATGGAGCAGTACAAGCAGGAGATCTGGGACGAGTGGGACGCCAAGGCGGCCGAGCTCGGCAAGTGACCGCACGGCGGCCCCACACCGGATCCGGTGTGGGGCCGAGTCATTCGCGCCACCGTATGCAACACCACCTCTGAGCAGGTCGTTCGTCTTGAATGCCCACCTGGACGGTCGATACAGTCGGTGCACCGACGCGGTCCTGGGGAGGACCGCGGAGGACGTCCGACGTCGACCACGGGGGCGTGGCCGGAGCGATGACGCCGTGGGGACGGCACCGTCGCGGACGAAGGGAACGGCCGTGGGGACGGCCGCCGCGGGTGTCATGGGGAGGACGCGGTCGGCCGGGGACGACGCACAGGCGCACGGACGCCGCAGGTGACGGACGTGGGACGACCCTCGGGGGAGGAGTCGCCCACGTCCGTCGCCCGTCCGCCGCTCACCGCCACTCGGGTGACGCACCCGACCGGCCCACCTCGTCGGCACCGCGCCGGGACCGAAGCGCACCCGGTCGATAGCATGGTCGTGAAGCCAGATGCCGGTCACCGGGATCGGCCCGGCACACCCGGGTCGGCGCCTCCCGCACCAACCGATCCCGAGCCCCGGCACGGACCGACGCACTGGCGTGTCTGCAGGGGCGGGGGCCAGGACCACCACGTCTGCGGCGCGCAGGAGGGTGACTCATGGCCACGTCCACCACCGACCCCGACGCCTCGACGCCGCAGGACCCGCGACCGGGCGACACCGCCTCGGCCGTCCCGGAGTCCCGCCGGGTCGCCATCGATCTGCGACTCGCGCAGGCCGGGTACCCCACGCCCGGGTTCGACGACACCGACACCGGTCGCCTCATGCGTCCGATCCTCGCCCGCGAGCGGGAACTCAACCGTCGTCTCTCCGAACGGCTCTGCGCCACCGATGGCCGCATCCAGTCCTGGCTCGACGACTACCTCGCCGACACCGGCGTCACCCCCGGCCTCCCCCGCCGGACGCTCATCCTCGACGAGCCCGGTCTCGCCCGCGAGCTCTCCCTGCCGCACGACGGCGACACGTTCACCTCGCCGCTGCTGAGTTCCTACCGCCTCGCCAACGGCGTGCTCCACAACCCGGCGAACGACCGCCGCACCACGGCGGGCGTGTTCCACATCGCCGAGGGTGGGCTGCCCATCCCCGACGACAAGATCGCCGTGCCCAAGCCCGTGTTCGCGCGACTCCTCGAGCTCGCCTTCCGCCCGCCCGAGGCCGACCTGCTCCTCCCCTACACGGGCAACCAGGACGAGGGCATCGGCTGCTTCGTGTCGCTGCTGCTCCGCCCCCTCGTCGCCCCCGAGGTGCCCGGCTGGGTGCCGGAGAAGCGCATGGAGACGCGGTTCGTCGTCCCCGGCGGCCTCGTCGCGAACCTCGACTTCGTCGAGGGCATCTTCGGCAACGCCGGCGACCCGCACCTGCCCGAGAACGACGCCTCCCTCGCGCCCGCCACGTGGACCGGGCACACGGGCCTCGTCGTCCTCGCGCCCCACCTCACCTCGCTGACGAAGAAGGAACTCGGCCTCCCCCACACGAGCGAGGCCACCGAACGTCAGCGCCGCGACGGCATGTGCTGGGACACCGAGGACGAGCGCTACAACGGCGGGCAGGCCTTCAAGGTGTGCGCCCGCGACGAGCGCGGCGTCATCGTCACGGTCATCGCCGACAACTACTTCGGCTACTGCAAGAAGGAGGTCAAGTCGCAGATCTCCTACTCGGCCAACCTCTTCGGCAACGCCGAGGAGGAGCACGCCGGCGGCGCGCTCGTCTACGCCGCGTACGACCTCGGCCGGCGGTACCACGAGAAGTCCTGCGGCGACGACTACACCCTCGCGGAGGTCCTCGCCCGCGACCCCGACCGATTCCGTCGCGCCGCCGAGGGGCACGCGGTCGACACGCAGCTGCCGAACGTCGTCCTCGTGCCCGCGAACACGCACTACTCGCTGCGCGACCTCTCCGCGACGTGGACCAACCCCAACGGCTCCGAGGGGTCGATCCGCCTGCGCGCCGACCGGATCTACATGAGCCCCAACGGATACCGCGTCCAGATGGTCCAGTCGACGTCCGACCGCACCCACTGGACCCTCGTCGGCACCGCCCCCGCCGTCACGTCGTGCCACAAGCCCGCGACGGTCTCCGGCGGCGGCAAGTCCGAGATCTCCAAGGCGATCACCGACGCGATCATCGGCGGCGACGCCTACGCGCCCGACATCGACGCCGACCTCGACGAGGTCGCCCGCATCGTCGGCGGCGACTACTCCGACCGGTTCCTCGACCCGGAGCGCCGCACCGACCACCGCCCGATCCTCGCGGAGTCCCGCTCGATCGGGTCGGTCATCAAGCTCCTCACCCCGTCCGAGGACTACACGCCCGAGTACAACGCGTGGCTCGAGTCCATCCCGGCCCACATCCGCGAACTCGTCTACGTCGTCAAGCGGTTCCACCGGCCCGAGTGGGGCGAGGACTGGCGCGGCCACTTCACCGTCGGCGTCATCAACGGCCGCAAGGGCAACAACCTCCGCGTCGACGACGGCAAGATCACCGTCAACATGCTCCGCGTCGGCTTCGAGCAGGACGGCTCGTGGCGCCTGTTCGGGCTGCGTCACGACTTCCACCCGGCCGTCAAGGTGCAGACCGAGGACGACATCACCGCCTCCACCGTCGTCCCCGGCACCCTCCTCGGTCGCGACCCGAACCGCTCGTACAAGCTCGTCGAGAACTGCGAACAGCTCCTCTTCCAGCGTCCCGACGAGGCGATCAACCGCGGTTACGACAAGCAGACGGAACGCGACCTCACCCGGCCCGACACGTTCCTCTCGAACTTCGAGCCGCTCACCCGTGGGGACGTCACCGAGCTCCGCGAGGACGCGGTGAACTTCTCCTTCTTCACCGACCCGATGAGCACGATGCTCGCCCGGTTCGCCGACTCGACGAGCGGCCCCTCGTTCGTCGTGAGCTCGGCCCACCCCCGCCTCGTCGGCGGCAAGCGGAGCAAGAACCCGCGCTACCTGCAGCAGCGTCCCGACCGCACCGACGCCATCGGCACGGCCGTCGCCGACCTCGCCTCCCACCTGTGGGACCGCCGCCCCACGACGGAGGAGCTGCCGCTGCCCGTCGACGTCGTCGCCGCCGGACGCCGCAACAACCCGCCCGAGCCGGGCGTGCCGCCGCTGTGCGCGTACAACCCTCTCCACTACATGGAGCCGCCCGAGCTGCTCGCAGAGTTCATCTCCTCGATGACCGGCAAGTCCCCCTCGACCACCGGCGCCGGCTCCGAGGGCGCGATGACGAAGGGCCCGTTCAACCCGCTGCCCGCCGTCCTCGACCTCAACGCGGCCCTGCTGTCGTTCGCTCTCGGCACGTACGACGGGTGGCTGTCGGCCGCCGGCTACGTCGGCCCGCACATGCGCATCGACCACGACTTCTCCCTCCTCGTGCCCGAGGTGTTCAGCCGCATGACCCCGGAGGAGCGCGACGCCCGGCGCCTCGTCGAACAGGGCTGCCTCGAGAAGCTCGAGGACTTCGAGTACGAGGGCCGCACGATCCTCGCGAGCCGCCTCGGCTACCGCATGACGCAGGCGTTCGCCCGCACGTACTTCGGGCGGATCTTCCTCCACCCGCACGTCGTGTTCCCGCCCGAGATGCTCCAGCCGGAACTGCAGGACCCGGTCGTGTTCGCCGAGTCCGTCGACGTCATCGTCACGACGCACAAGCGCGTCGCGCAGGCGTACATCGACGACGGCACGATCTCCCTCGCCGTCCCGCCGCTGCGGGCACTGCTCGAGATCATGGCGAACGGCACCTCCGCCGAGGGATGGACGCTCCAGAGCCCCGAGTTTCGCGAGCTGTTCACCCGCGAGTCGATCCTCGCCGCCGACTGGTACGCCGAGCGCCTCCACTCCAAGGCGCAGGCCGCCGCCGACCGCGCCGCCGCCGGACGGGCCGCCCTCGAGGAGTTCGCGGCGACGCCCGGCAACGAGGAGTCCGCGGCCCGCCTCGACATCGACTCCCGCATCGTGGCCGCCCGCGCCGAGGTCGAGAAGTTCACGAGCGAGCAATGGCGCCACAACCTCGTCGGCACCGTGGGGCGCCAGCCCCTCTGAGCCGCCGAGCATCGGCCGCCCCACGCAGGCGCCGGTTCCCCATGAGGGAGCCGGCGCCTGCCGCGCGTCCGGGGCACGTGGGCACGCCGGGGAAACCCGTGGCGGCAGGACTCACGATCCGTCGACGTGGGCGTCCACCTCGCCGTCGACGTCGCCGCGCGGGTGGGCGGTACGACGCCGTCCACAGGTGGCCGTCCGCGTGCCCCCACCGCCGTCGTCCGCCGTGCGAGCGTGGCCGCGCCCGTCCACCACCCGCAGCCCGCAGGTCCGAGGTCACGACCACGCCCGGGGACTGCCGAATCGAACCCCCGAGGTCGCCATGCGCCGTCGTCCTGCCCCCATTCGCCCCCACCCGCCCTCCGCGGCGGACGACGGGCCCCTCGTCACCCCCGCGTCACGCGACCGCTTCGCCGTCACCCCCGCCACCACCGCGCTCACGTCGTCCGCACCCGCGATCACGTTCTTCGTCCTCGCGTGGGTGTGGTTCGGGCGGTGTCTCGTCACGGGTCAGGAGGGCTGGATGGTCCTGCTCCTCGCGATCTGGGGGTGGCCGGTCGCGCTGCTGGCCTTCCTACCGCACGTCCTCGGTCGGCTGCGGCGCACGACCTCCGGCGACCGCTGCCCCATGAACTGCGCGGAGGTCGTGGCCCAGGTGGCGGCATGGGTGGGACTCGTCGTCATCGGCGCGTGCATCGTCGAGTTCGGGGACGTGCCCGACTCCGGCTCCTCGGTCCTCACCCACCTCGCCGGTCTGGACCCGGAGGCGCCGATCCGCGCGACCGTGCTCCGGGCGGCGTGCGTCGCCGTCGTCGTCTCCTGGTGTGCGCAACTCCTCCTCGTGGGGACACCCCCCCACCCGACCCCGCCCTCGCCTCGGGCCACGGGCGACTCGCCGTCGGGGCCGGGGCCGAATCCCGGCGCGAACGACGACGGAGGCGGTGAGCGCCGCTCCTTTGCACCCACCGCCTCCGTCACCCCCGGGGACGCCCCGTCTCAGGTCCTGCTCAACGGCAGACACCGTCCTCGACCGCCGCGGCCCGCACGGCCTCGGCGACGGCGGGGGCGACACGGTGGTCGAACGCCGTCGGCACGATGAACTGCGGGTGGAGGTCGTCGCCGACGACGCCCGCGATCGCGCGGGCCGCGGCGAGCTTCATGTTCTCCGTGATCGTCGTCGCCCGCGCGTCGAGAGCGCCACGGAAGATGCCGGGGAACGCGAGCACGTTGTTGATCTGGTTGGGGAAGTCGCTGCGGCCCGTCGCGATGACGGCGGCGATGTCCTTGATGAGCTCCGGGCGGATCTCCGGGTCGGGGTTCGCCATCGCGAAGACGATCGGCTCCGACGCCATGCTCCGCACGTCCTCGACGGTGAGCAGATCGGGCCCGGCAAGGCCGAGGAACACGTCGGCGTCCTCGATGACCTCGGTGATCGTGCCGGCGAGCAGCTCGGGGTTCGTGTTCTCGGCGAACCACTGCTTGCTCGAGTTGAGGTCGTCACGCCCGGTGTGCACCGCGCCGTGGCGGTCGACACCGATGAGGTTGGTGACGCCCGCGTTCAGGAGCATCTTGCTCACCGCGACGCCCGCGGCGCCGACACCCGCGACGACGACCTTGAGGTCCTCGTGCTTCTTGCCGACGATCTTGAGCGCGTTCTCCAGGCCGGCGACGGTGACGATCGCCGTGCCGTGCTGGTCGTCGTGGAACACGGGGATGTCGAGGGCCTCGGTGAGCCGCTCCTCGATCTCGAACGCGCGCGGCGCGGAGATGTCCTCGAGGTTGATGCCACCGAACGTGGGCGCGAGGGCCGTGACGATCGAGACGATCTCGTCGGGGTCCTTCGTGTCGAGGCAGATGGGGAACGCGTCGACGCCGCCGAACCGCTTGAACAGCTGCGCCTTGCCCTCCATGACCGGCATCGCGGCCTCCGGGCCGATATCGCCGAGGCCGAGCACGGCCGTGCCGTCGGAGACGACGGCGACGGTGTTCTGGCGGATCGTGTAGTCGAACGACTTGATCGGGTCCTCCGCGATCGTCGTGCACACGCGGGCCACGCCGGGGCTGTACGCCATCGCGAGGACGTTCATCGAGTCGACCTTGATGTCGGAAGTCACCTGGATCTTGCCGCCCTCGTGCAGGGCGTGCGTGCGGTCCTCCCACTCGATGATCTCGACACCGTCGAGGGCCTCGACCGCACGCAGCACCTCCTGCTGGTGGTCGACGTTCGCGCAGTAGACGATGACGTCCTCCTCGAGGTACGCCGTGCGCACGGTGAACCCCTCGAGGGCGTTGATGTTGCCGCCGGCCTCGCCGATGGCGACGGCCAACCGACCGAGCGCGCCGGGGCGGTCGGCGAGGCGGACACGGATACGGATGGAGTAGGCCGGGCTCGGCGTCTTCGATGACATGGCGCCGACATTAGCTGCGCGGCCCCCGTTGCGGCGGAGCGCGGAACGGGATGTGCGCTACGTCTCGTTCGTCCCACATACCGAAATCGTCATCCGGCACCTGGACCCCCGGCGCGGATCACCGTGTCCGCCGCGGGATCATGGACGTCACGGCCGCACCCGACCCACCCCCACCACGGAGGCAGACATGCCCATTCTCCGATCCGCGACGAGCACCTCCGGACGCACGATGGCCGGTGCCCGCGCCCTCTGGCGGGCGACGGGCATGACGGACTCCGACTTCGGCAAGCCGATCGTCGCCGTCGCCAACAGCTTCACGCAGTTCGTGCCCGGCCACGTCCACCTGCGCGACGTCGGCCGCATCGTCGCCGAGCAGATCGAGGCCGCCGGCGGAGTCGCCAAGGAGTTCAACACGATCGCCGTCGACGACGGCATCGCGATGGGTCACGACGGGATGCTGTACTCCCTGCCCAGCCGCGACCTCATCGCCGACTCCGTCGAGTACATGGTCAACGCCCACACGGCCGACGCGCTCGTGTGCATCTCCAACTGCGACAAGATCACCCCCGGCATGCTCATGGCGGCGCTGCGCCTGAACATCCCGACGATCTTCGTCTCCGGCGGCCCCATGGAGGCCGGCAAGATCACCGTCGCCGACGGCACGCGCTCCCTCGACCTCATCGACGCGATGATCGCGGGCGGCGACGACACGGTCCCTGACTCCGAGGTCGACGCCCTCGAGAACGCCGCCTGCCCCACGTGCGGCTCGTGCTCGGGCATGTTCACCGCGAACTCGATGAACTGCCTCACCGAGGCCCTCGGCCTCTCCCTGCCGGGCAACGGATCACTGCTCGCGACGCACTCCGACCGACGCGGTCTCTTCGAGCAGGCCGGGCGGCGCATCGTCGAACTCGCCACGGCGTACTACCAGGACGACGACGCCTCGGTGCTGCCCCGCGGCATCGCGACGCGCACCGCGTTCGAGAACGCCATGGCCCTCGACATCGCCATGGGCGGCTCCTCCAACACGGTGCTCCACCTGCTAGCCGCCGCGCAGGAGGCCGAGGTCGACTTCACGATGGCCGACATCGACCGCCTCTCCCGCCGGGTCCCCCACCTGTGCAAGGTCGCTCCCGCCACCGCCGAGTACCACATGGAGGACGTGCACCGGGCGGGCGGCGTGCTCGGCATCATGGCCGAGCTGCTGCGCGGGAAGCTCATCGACGGCAGCACCGCCACCGTCACCGGCGGCAAGCTCGCCGACGTCATCGCCGCCCACGACATCACCGACCAGGGGTCGGCGGGCGAGGACGTGCGGCAGATGTTCGCCGCCGCACCGGGTGGCGTGCGCACGACCGAACCCTTCTCCCAGTCGTCCCGCTGGAAGAGCCTCGACGTCGATCGCGAGAACGGGTGCATCCGCACCGTCGAGAATGCGTTCTCCGCCGACGGCGGCATCGCCGTGCTGTACGGCAACATCGCCGAGGACGGATGCATCGTCAAGACAGCGGGCGTCGACGAGTCGATCCTCCGGTTCACGGGGCGTGCCGTCGTCTTCGAGTCCCAGGACGACGCCTGCCAGGGCATCCTCGGTGGCGACGTGAAGGAAGGCGATGTCGTCGTCATCCGGTACGAGGGCCCCAAGGGCGGACCGGGTATGCAGGAGATGCTGTACCCGACGACGTTCCTCAAGTCGAAGCACCTCGGCAAGGCGTGCGCGCTCCTCACCGACGGGCGGTTCTCCGGCGGCACGAGCGGCCTCTCGATCGGCCACGCCTCCCCCGAGGCCGCCTCCGGCGGTGCCATCGGGCTCGTCGAGAACGGTGACGCGATCGAGATCGACATCCCGAACCGCCGCATCCACCTCGCCGTCGACGACGCCGAACTCGCCCGCCGCCGCGAGGCTGAGGAGGCCCGCGGCGCCGACGCGTGGACTCCGCACGCCCCCCGCCCGCGCCGCGTCACCACCGCCCTCAAGGCCTACGCCCTCCTCGCGACGAGCGCCGACAAGGGCGCCGTCCGCGACGTGAGCAAGCTCTGAGGCCTCCGGCCCGACCCGACCTCGCCCGAGAACGCAGCCGAGGACGTCGACAGGTGGTCGTGGGAGCGACCACCTCGCCGCATCCTCGGCTGCGACCTCGTGGGTTCAGCCGATCGGGAGGTCGTCCCAGACGAGGGGCGTGATGGTGCCGGTCTCCCAGTCGCGGCGGAGGATCGCGTAGGCGACGGAGGCCAGGGACGCGCCGCCCTCGACGGGCCATGCCTCGCGGTAGTGGGCCTCCTTGACGAACCCGCATCGCCGCATGAGGACGCGCATCGCGACGTTGTCCTCGCGGGTCTGGCCCTCGAACCGGTCGACGTCGGGCAGGGTCGTGAAGACGTGTCGGGTCACCGTGCCCAGGACCTCCTCGCCGAGTCCGCGCCCTCGGAACTCGGTGGCGAGCCGCAGGTCGAACAGGGGCGCGCCGTCGCTGAGGTCCTCGAGGCGGACGACGCCGAGGCGTCCGTACTCGTCGTGGTCGATCCAGAACGTGTCGTGGTCCTCGTCGTGGAAGGCCCCGTCGTCGATCGCCGCGTCCACCTGCTCGCGGGTACGACGGGTGCCGACGTGGAACGGCCATTCGTGCGTGGTCATGAACGCGACGAGGGCCTCCCGGTCGGCGCCGGCGGGGTCGAGTCTCACGAGCGTCACGGCCATGCGGCCCAGCGTACGCACCGGGGCCGCGCAGGCTGAGGGTGAGGAGGCGGTGAGGAGGCCGCTCCCTTCGCGTGGCCGGCTCCCTCGATCATCCTCCCCTGCGGCCCGGCGATCCGGCGCTCAGGGGACGGCGGGGGCAGGGCTCGTCGTCCAGCCGGGTCGGGCGGCGCCGTCGCGCTCGCGGAGCATGCGCTGTTGGACGCGCCGGCCCTGCACGACGAGCAGCGGCGCGAGGGCGAGGAACGCCCGGGGGAGAATGTCGCCGACGCGGAGAAGGGGTTCGCGCCACCAGGGGAACACGGTCACGGGACGCGGACGGTCGAGGATGCGCTCGAAGACCCGCGCCACCTCCCCGGGCTGCAGCAGTCGCCCGGAGGAGGACAGGGCGCTGCCCGGGTCGTCGAGCTCGTCATGCAGCATCGGGGTCCAGATGCCGTCCGGGCACAGGCAGGAGATGTCGATGTCGTGGATGCCTGCCTGCCGCAGATCCCCGAGGGTGCTGAGACTGAATCCGATGGCCGCGTGCTTGGACGCGGCGTAGACCGCCTCGCCCGTGACGGCCGTGATGCCCGCCAGTGACACGGTGGTGACGATGTGCCCGCCGCCGGTGTGCCGCATCGCGTCGATCGCGGCGACGGTGCCGTTGACGACGCCGCGGCCGTTGACGTCGAGCATGAAGTCACGCGTCGCCGCGTCCTGCTCCCATGCCGGGCCCGTGTGCAACACCCCGGTGTTGTTGACCCACACCGCGAGCCGACCCGCGCGGGCGACGATGTCGGCACACGCAGCCTCCACGTCGGGCGCACCATCGATGTGGAGGCTGCGTGTGCCCGCGGTTCACGAGCACCTCGGCGAGGAGTGCGCCCAGTCCACGCCCCGCTCCCGTGACCACTGCGCCACTCATCGGCATCTCCCCGATCGGTCGTCGGCGACGTGCGGAGGGAGAACGCACCGGGGGTGGTCCGCGACGTCGCCCTCGCGCGGGGGCGACGGGGACGGGTCGGGCCTCACCCGCCGACCGCCTTGCTGAACTCGGTGACGGCGAGGGCGACGAAGGCGAGGGCCACGAGCCCCATGAGGACGTTGGAGACCGGGCCGTTGCGCCACTCGCGCGGGACGCGGTCGGTGTTGAGGATCCACAACAGCGTGATGGCGAGGAACGGCATGAAGAACGCGCCGAGCACGCCGTAGACGAGGATGAGCTCGCCCGGTTTGGACCCGAACATCATCACCATCGGCGGGAACGTCAACCACAGGATGTAGAGCTTGTAGAAGCGACCGCCGGCGCGGCGGTCGGGGTGGTCCTGCGGACGCTTGAACAGCATCCCCGCGAAGTCGGCGAACATGAGCGAGACGCCGTTCCACACACCGATGAGCGAACTCATGGCCGCGGCCCAGAACCCGACGAGGAAGACCTTCCCCACCCACGGGCCGTACCGGTCGGCGAGGACGGTCGAGAGGTCGAGGAGCCCCTTGTCGCCGGTGCTCACGGCGATCCCGGCCGAGTAGAGCAGCTCGGCGCCGACGATGAGGGTGGAGAGCACGAAGATGCCGGTGACGACGTAGGCAGTCGTGTTGTCGAGCCGCATGACCCGCATGTGGCCGGGAGTGTCCCAGCTCTTCTCGCGCAGCCAATAGCCGTACGCGGCGAGGGTGATCGTGCCGCCGACGCCGCCTGCGAGTGCGAGGACGTTGACGAGCCCGCCCTCGGGGATCCACGGCACGAGGCCGGTGAGGAGTTCGGGGATGTTCGGCAGCGTCAGCAGCGCAGCGCCGACCATGCTGACGAACATCACGCCGACGAGGGCCGCGCACACCTTCTCGAAGATCGCGTACCGGCCCCACCACACCAGCGCGAGGCCCGCGAGCCCGGAGAGGATTCCCCACCACGTGACGCTGAGCTGCGGGAACAGCGAATGCAAGGGCAACCCGGTGCCCGCCATCGCCGCGGCGCCGTAGACGAAGCCCCAGATGACGATGTAGGGCCCGAAGTAGAGGTAGGGCCACCAGCCGAGGCTGGACCAGCCTTGGAAGATCGTCTTGCCCGTGGCGAGGCTGAACCGCCCCGCGCCCTCGACGAGGACGATCTTCATCACGCATCCGACGACCACACACCACAACAGCCCGTAGCCGAACTTGCTGCCGGCGATGAGCGTGGCCACGAGGTCCACGGCGCCGACACCCGTGGCGGCGACGACGAGACCGGGCCCGATGATGCTCCAACCCTGGCGGGGCACCGGGGCGGACTGGTCCTGGGCAGCGTCGGTGGCCATGCCGGGTAGTGAATCACGGGTGGGCGGCGATCCCGCGCGCACACCGTCCTCGATGCACCGCGACTTCCGGCGGTGCACCTCCCGTCGGCGGTGCACCACACAGCGACGCGGTGCACGGTCGGAGTTCGCGGCACCCGGCGTCGCCTGGGGGCACCCTGCGACGTCGACCGCGTTCCCGTCGGCGGGCGGACGACGGCGGGGCCGGGAGCGTGTGCTCCCGGCCCCGCCGTCTGTCCGAACCGCAGGATCAGCGGAAGTCGCTGCCCTCCGCGTCGTTGGAGGCGCGGCCGGCCTCGAGCCTGGCCACCGGCACGCGGAACGGGCTGCAGGAGACGTAGTCGAGCCCGACCTCGTGGAAGAAGTGCACCGAGGCGGGGTCGCCACCGTGCTCACCGCAGACACCGAGGTGGATGTCGGGACGGGTCTCGCGACCGGCCTTGGCGGCCATCTCGACCATCGCGCCGACGCCGACGACGTCGAGCGTCTCGAACGGGGAGACGCCGAAGATGCCCCGCTCGATGTAGCGGCTGAAGAACGCGCCCTCGACGTCGTCACGGCTGAAGCCCCACGTCGTCTGGGTGAGGTCGTTCGTGCCGAAGGAGAAGAACTCGGCCGACTCAGCGATCTGGCCGGCGGTGACGGCCGCACGCGGCAGCTCGATCATCGTGCCGATCGGGGTGTCGCGCAGGTCGACACCGGTGGCCTCGCTGACCTCGTCGGCGACCGTGCGGATCGCGTCCTTCATGATCTCGAGCTCCTGCACGGCGGCCACGAGCGGGATCATGATCTCCGGCTTGGGGTCGCCACCGGCCTTGCGACGCTCGGCGGCGGCCTCGAGGATCGCCTTGGCCTGCATCTCGAAGAGGCCCGGGATGACGATGCCGAGGCGCACACCACGCAGACCCAGCATCGGGTTCTGCTCGGCCATGCGCTCGACGGCCGCCATGATCTTCTTCTGGTCGTCGGTGATGTCGGTGCCCTTGGCCCTCGCGACGGCCATCTGGGAGGCCATCTCGATCTGGCTGGGCAGGAACTCGTGGAGCGGCGGGTCGAGCAGACGCACCGTGACGGGCAGGCCGTCCATCGCCTCGAGGATCTCGACGAAGTCGCCCTTCTGCAGCGGGGCGAGCGCGTCGAGCGCGGCCTTCTTCTCCTCGACCGTCTCGGCGAGGATGAGCTTCTCGACGAACGGGCGGCGGTCGCCGAGGAACATGTGCTCCGTGCGGCAGAGGCCGATGCCCTGCGCGCCGAAGCGGCGGGCGCGGGCCGCATCGTCGCCGGTGTCGGCGTTGGCGCGGACCTTGAGGCGACGCTTGGCGTCGGCGATCGTCATGATGCGGTGCACCGCGTGGACGAGCTCGTCGCCGTCGATCTCCTCCTGGCCGAGCTTGCCCTCGAAGTACTTGACGACGGGTGGGTCGACGACAGGCACCTCACCCTTGAAGACCTCACCGGTGGTGCCGTTGATCGACACGACGTCGCCGGCCTTCATGACGGTGCCGTCGGGCAGCGTCATCGTCTCGGCGGCCACGTCGATGCCGAGCTCCTCGGCGCCGCAGACGCAGGTCTTGCCCATGCCGCGGGCGACGACGGCGGCGTGGGAGGTCTTGCCGCCGCGGCTCGTGAGGATGCCCTGCGCGGCGATCATGCCGACGAGGTCGTCGGGGTTGGTCTCGCGGCGGGCGAGGATGACCTTCTCGCCCTTCTCGGCGAGCTCGGCGGCCTTGGGCGAGGAGAAGCACAGCGCGCCGACGGCGGCACCCGGGGAGGCGTTCATGCCCTGCCCGATCTTCTCCTTCTTCGCCTTCTCGTCGAAGCGCGGGAACATGAGCTGGACGAGCTGGTCGCCGTTGACGCGGGAGAGGGCCTCCTCCTCGCTGATGGCGCCCTCGTCGACGAGCTGGCAGGCGATCTTGAAGGCGGCCTCGGCGGTGCGCTTGCCGACGCGGGTCTGCAGCATCCAGAGCTTCTTGTTCTGGACGGTGAACTCGATGTCGCAGAGGTCCTTGTAGTGGTCCTCGAGCTTGCTCATGATGCCCATGAGCTCGTCGTAGGCGTTCTTGTCGACGCCCTCCATGTCGGCGAGGCTCATCGTGTTGCGGATGCCGGCGACGACGTCCTCGCCCTGCGCGTTCTGCAGGTAGTCGCCGTAGACGCCCTGGCTGCCGGAGGCGGGGTCGCGGGTGAACGCGACGCCGGTGCCGGAGTCCATGCCGAGGTTGCCGAACACCATGGTGCAGACGTTGACGGCGGTGCCGAGGTCGGCGGGGATGCGCTCCTGGCGGCGGTAGAGGATCGCGCGCTCGGAGTTCCACGAGCGGAACACGGCGCGCATGGCCTCGAGCAGCTGCTCCTTGGGCTCCTGCGGGAACGGCTTGCCCGTCTCGTCCGCGATGATCTGCTTGAACTTCTCGACGATCTTCTTGAGGTCCTCGACGTCGAGGTCGAGGTCGTTCTTCGTGCCCTTGGCGTCCTTGGCCTCGTCGAGGACGTCCTCGAACTTCTCGCCGTCGATGTCGAGCACGGTCTTGCCGAACATCTGGAGGAGGCGGCGGTAGGAGTCGTAGGCGAACCGGGGGTTCTCGGTGACCGTGGCGAGGCCTTCGACGCTCTCGTCGTTGAGGCCGATGTTGAGGACGGTCTCCATCATGCCGGGCATGGAGAACTTGGCACCGGAGCGTACGGAGACGAGCAGCGGGTCGCTCGGGTCACCGAGCTTCTTGCCGATCTCGTCCTCGATCTTGGCGACGTGCTCGTCGATCTGCTGCGCCAGCTCCTCGGGCTCGCTGCCCTTCTCGAGGTAGGCCTTGCAGGCCTCGGTGGTGATCGTGAAGCTCGGCGGGACGGGCAGCCCCATGTTGTGCATCTCCGCGAGGTTCGCCCCCTTGCCTCCGAGGAGATCCTTGAGGTCGCGGTTGCCCTCCGAGAGGGCGTAGACGAACTTGGTCATGGGGTGGTGCCTCCCAGTACGACTTCGGACAGGAATATGACGTCAGCCTAGACGTGCACCCTGGTCGCCGGAGGGTCGTTGGTCCGATTGCCCGAGGCGCGGGACGGACGTCCCCCACCTGCACGGAAACCGGTCGTTCGGAGTGGTCGAGGTCACGTCCGATCGGTCGGGGACATGTGGCCCGGGGGCCCGCCCGGCCGACCCCGGCCACGACCCGCCGAAGTCGCGGTGCCGACGTGAGATCGGTACGGGCGAAAACATGGCCCGCCCTCGGTTCCACGTGGGCCGAGGCGATCGCCTCGTGGTCGACGGTGGAGGCGGCGTTCCGGAGGAGGGCCCGCAGGTGGGGCTGGGCAAGCACGACCGCCCCCGGACGTGCGACGTCCTCGCTGCCGCACGTCGTCCCTGAGCAGAGGCGGCGCGCCGTCGACGACGGGCTGCTCTCGACGGGCGCCCGGCGTGCTCGCGGCATCTCGACGGGGCCCCTGACGTCGCCGCGTCGCGCGCGCCTCTGCGGCGAGACGTCTGTTCAGGCGCCGGTGCCCGACGACGCCTTCGTACCGGGCAGGGTGAGCCAGGTGGGGGCCGAGGCCGTGAACGTGGCGGTGTCGAGACGGCCCGCACCCGACGGGATGCGGCCGAGGAGGGAGCGGCCGGTGACGCGGGGCAGGTCGAGGACGTTCTGCTCGAGGACGAGAGGCACTTCACCGTCCGTGGGCCAGGTGCCGAACACGTAACCGTCGCAGGGCAGCCCGCGGTGGTCGAGTGCCTCCTGGGTGAGGGCGCAGAGGTTGAGCGTGCCGAGCACCGGGTCCGCGATGACGACGAACCCGCAGTCGATCCCGTCGTCGAGGAGCGCGCGGGCGAGGTCGGCCTGCGTACCGCCCTCGGTGTCGAGCTGCACGAGGAGCCCACCGGCGCCCTCGGCGACGACGAGGTCGACGTCGTCGCGGCGCGCGAGCTCCGCGAGGGACGCGGCGTGCCCGGCGACCGTGGGGATTCCCACGCCCGCGACCCGTGCCGCCGCGGCCGGGGCGAGCGGGTCGGGCAGGCGGACGAACTCGTGGGTCTCGACCTCGCCTGCGAGGCGGCGGATCTCGTCGGCGTCGCTGCCGTGTTCACCCGGCTGCAACCCCGTCTGCGCGGGCTTGACGTAGACGACGCGTCGCCCCGCCGCCCGGGCGGCCGCGACGATCGCCGCCGCCGCGACCGTCTTGCCGATGTCGGTGTTCGTTCCCGCGATGCAGAGCACTCGTGCCGTCATGACCCGATGATCCCCCGGAGCACCGCGAGGGCCGGAGCGAGGTCGGCCTCGGTGTGATCGGCGTGGGAGGAGCCCGTCCCACCGCCGTACGTGCGCACCGCCGCGATCGCACCCTCGATCACGTCGGGGTGGGTGAGCAGCCCGAGGTAGCCGTTCCCAGCGAGTCGAGGGCGGCCGCTCCCCCGCCGCCGGGGCGGGCAGACGCGGCGGCCGGGCGACGAGGGTCCGGACGAGTCCGAGACGCTCCCGGCGTTCCTCGTGCGCCGTGAGGAACGCGTCGAGTCCGGGGTTGCCCGCATCCCCGACGCCGGGCCCGGCGGTGGGTGAGGTGTCGGTCATCGTCCGTGCACCTCCCCGACGGCGGTGACGAGGGCGGCACCGATGGCGGCGACGTCGTCGGGCTCGGCGACGAACGGGGGCATCGTGTAGACGCAGTCGCGGAAGGGTCGGACCCACACGCCGTGGTCGAGGGCGAGTGCGGCGACCTCGGCGGCGCGGACGGGCTCGCGGAGCTGGATCACGCCGACCGCGCCGAGGGTGCGCACGTCGGCGACGGACGCGAATCCGGCTGCGGGAGCGAGCGACTCGCGCAGGCCGCCCTCGACGCGGGCGACGCGGGGCAGGGGGTCGTCGCGGCGCAGGAGGTCGAGGCTCGCCCCGGCGATCGCGGCGACGAGGGGGTTGCCCATGAACGTCGGTCCGTGCATGAGGGCCCCGGCGGGTTCGGCGCTCACGCCGCGGGCGATGCGGGGGGCGCAGAGCATCGCGGCCATCGTCGCGTACCCGCCGGTGAGGGCTTTGCCGACGCAGAGGATGTCGGGCACGACCCCGACGCGGTCGGCGGCCCAGAACGTGCCGGTGCGCCCGAAGCCGGTGGCGATCTCGTCGAAGATGAGCACGGAGTCGTTGGCGCGGGCGAGCTCGGCGAGGACGCGGACGCAGTGGGGACTGTAGGCGTGCATCCCGCCTGCGCCCTGGAGCACGGGCTCGCAGATGACTCCGGCGATGTCGTCGGCGTGCGCGGCGAACAGCGCGCGGGTCTCGGTCTCCCACGCGACGATCTCGGGGTCGTCGGGGGCGCGGTCGACACCGGCGGGCGGGCGCGGCGCGAAGAGCTGCTCGGGCAGGACGCCGGTGAAGAGGGAGTGCATGCCGCCGACCGGGTCGCACACGCTCATCGCGCCGAACGTGTCGCCGTGGTAGCCGCCGCGGATCGTGAACATCCGCCGCCGGGGCCGTCCGGTGAGGGCGTGGTACTGCCACGCGGCCTTGAGCGCGACCTCGACGGACACCGACCCGGAGTCGGCGAGGAAGACGTGCTGCAGCGTCTCGTCGTCGCCGACGTCGTGGGCGCCGGGGTCACCCGCGGCGCCCGTTCCGCCGATCGTGCCGTTCGCACCGGGGGCGAGGGCGATCAGCTTCTCCGCCAACGAGATCGCGGGTGCGTGGGTGAGTCCGCCGAACATCACGTGACCCATCGCGTCGAGCTGCTGCCGGGCCGCGGCGTCGAGCTCGGGCACGCCGTACCCGTGGATCGCGCACCACCAGGACGCCATCGCGTCGATCGCCTCGACGGTGCGTCCCGGGTCGTCGGCGGGGCGGAGCCGGATCCGCACCCCCGACGCGGACTCCGCGAACTGCATCACCGACGGCCGCAACGCGGACGAGTAGGGATGCCACACGTGCGCCCGGTCGAATGCGAGCAGCCGCCGCACCTCCTCCTCGGGCAGGGCGGACGGGGCGGGGATCGCGGCGCTGTCGGTCACGGGGCCATTGTGCCGACGCCGCCACGGCGGCGGGGCGGGGTCCCGGGGCGGTCGTGCGTCACTCGCGCGGCATCGGCCCCGTCGGCACGAGTCGGTCAGAAGTCGCGGTCGGTGAGCCCGAGGCGTCGCCACCCCTCTCGGGACTCCTCCTCGTCGAGCCACGTGACGTCGTGGGTGACCTCCGGTCCGGGCTCGTACACCGTCCTGACCCGCCGGCCGAGGAGGCGTCGTGGTCGTGTCGTCCCCTCGGCCTCGCGGGTGTAGTGGCCTTCGTCGAGGTCGCGGACCTCCACGACGCGCCTGTGACGCCCACGCAGCAGAAGGACGGACGTGGGGAAGACCGAGCCGGTGGTCGGGCCGCAGGTCGGGTCTCAACCGCGGGTGCGGCGACGGGTGAGCGCACCGGCGCCGAGGCCGACCACCGCCGGAACGGCGACGAGGCCGATGTGGAACGGGGTGAGGGTCCGCAGGTCCGAGGCGAGGACGGCGGTGTCGACCGGCCGGGTGAAGCCCTGCGCCTGCAGCGGAGCCGACAGGCCGAGCAGGACCGCTACGGCGATCCACCATGCGACGCGGGCCGCGAGCGAGGCGCCACGCGCGGGTCGTCCGGCCTCCGCCGCGCGCACACCGCTGCCCGACCGCGGCGCCCGGTGCCCGTCGAGAAGCGCCCACACGAGCGAGAGCAGCGCGGTGACGGCGAACGCCATGAGACCGGCACCGATGTTCACCCCCACCTCCGCGTCGGACATGCCGAGATCGAGGAGCCACACCGTCCCCCACGAGGCGACGAGCAGACCGAGGAGGCGGACGACGACGGCGATCACATGAGTCATGCCACCACCTTCCCGCCCGCATCCCCGCACGTCTTGAGCACGACTACTTACCCGCGATCACACGCTCCCGGCCTCACCCGGGCCACGCCGCGCCACCGTGGGTACGGGTCAGCGCGGGGAGAGGCAGGCGGTGAGGGCGGCGACGTACATCCCCGGGTCCTTCGCGCCGGTGAGTTCGCGGGCCGAGTGCATCGAGAGCATCGGGGCGCCCACGTCGACGGTCGTCGCGCCGGTGAGTGCGGCCGACATCGGGCCGATCGTCGACCCGCACGGCATGTCGCCACGGCTGCGGAACACCTGCATCGGCACCCTGGCCTGCTCGCACGCGAGGGCGAACGCGCCGGAGCCCGGGGCGTCCGAGGCGTACCGGCCGCGGGAGTTGACCTTGAGCACGGGGCCGCCGTTGATCTCGATGCGATGGTTCGGCTCGTGGAGGTCCGCGTAGTTGGGGTGCGTCGCGTGCGCCATGTCGGCCGAGACGATGAGGCTGCCCGCGAGCGCCCGCAGGTGGTCCTCCCGGCTGCCACCGCGGGCGAGGACCACCCGTTCGAGCACGGCGGGCAGGAACGTCGAGTCGCCGCCGGAGGACGTCGTCGACCCGATCTCCTCGTGGTCGAAGAGGACGAGGAACGGGATGTGCGGGGCGCCCGACGCCTCGGGCCCGGAGCCCTCGAGCGCGTCGACGGCGTCGAGGAGCGCGGCGGTGCCCGCATACGACGTGCCGAGGTTGTCGAGGCGCGGCGCGGCGACGAGATCGGCCTCCCGGCCGAGGGGGCCCGACGGGGTGAGGTCGTGGGTCATCACGTCCCACGCGAGGACGTCGGTGGGGGCGACGTCGAGGAGCTCGGCGAGCCAGGCGTCGAACGTCGGCGCCGCGCCGGTCGCACCCCAGATCGGCGTGAGGTGACGCTGCGGGTTGAGGGCGAGCCCGTCGTTCGTGCTGCGGTCGAGGTGGATCGCGAGCTGCGGCACCCGGAGGACGGCCTCGTCGACGCGGACGAGACGCTCCGCCACCCCGAACGGCGACGAGGCGTCGCGCACGGCGACCCGACCGGAGAGGCCGAGGTCGCGGTCGAGCCACGAGTTGAGCAACGGCCCGCCGTAGACCTCGACGACGAGCTGGTCCCACCCGGCCGACGAGGCGTCGGGGCTTGGGGAGACGCGGAGGTTCGGGGAGTCGGTGTGGCCGCCGACGACGCGGAACGGGGTCGCGGCCGGCGCGTCGGCGGGGAGGTGCGCGGTCGACCAGGCGGCGAGCGACCCGCCCCGACGCACGAGGTGGTGGCCGGGTTCCGTCGGCCACGCCTCCGTCTCCTCCAGGACGCGGAACCCCGCCCCCTCGAGACGCCGGGTCACCTCGGCAGTGGCGTGGTACGGCGACGGGGAGGCGTCGACGAACGCGCACAGCTCGCGGGCACGGGCGTCGAGGCCGCGGAGGTCGGGGGCGGTGGACGTGGCGGGGCGGTGGGCGTCGTCGGACATGTCCCCACGATACGAGCGCGGCGACGCCGTCCCGAGGTTTTCCGCCGCACCCCTCACCCCCTGGGGTCGTCTCCCTCCCATCCACGGTCACGACGTCCCGCGCACGACGGGCCATGCCGCGCCGGAGCCCGCGGGTCCCGGGGACGCGGCAGGCCCCCCGGCGGGCGCCGCCGGCGCTGCCGGCCGTCGAGGCCGCCGTGCATACGGATCCCCGACGACGGGTACTCCAGGGGCATGAACGCATCGGTCGCGTCTCAGGCGCAGCAGGGTCGGCGCGCCTCCGCCGAGGACCGCCGCGTGCTCCCACTCTGGGTGATCTACGGCGGGCCACAAGCGGATTCGCTGCGCCGCCTGCTCAATTCCGACCCGCACGCGCCCTACATCGCGGTGAGTTCCACGTCGGCGGACGCCCTGCAGGCGCAGAACATGCCGGGGTTCCTCCGCCTGCTCAACCACGCGGACGCCTTCATCTGCGAGCGCCTCCCCCGCGCCTACCGCGGCCTGCCGATCGGCTTCGAGGATCTCCTCCCGCACCTGCGCCCCGGGATCCCGGTCGTCACCTTCCCGCGCATCACCTACTCCGGGCTGCACCCGTTCCAGGTCGGTCGCGATCCGTCCGCCGGGCTGCCCGACCCGCCGCTCGTGCCCTATCACGACCTCCGTTCGGTGGCGGCCGCCGCGGGGACGGTGCCGGTCGAGGAGGCCCGTCACACCTTCCCCAGCGCGCAGGTCATCCGCGAGTACGCGGCATGGCAGCTCTTCCGCATCCGGCAGGAGGAGGGACGCACCGACTGCGCGATCGCCGCGTCCGTGCGCAGCGCGGGCCTCGAGGCCGTCCACACCGTCGACCGGCCGGGCAATCCCTTGCTCCTGCGGATCGCGCGCAACGTCCTCGCCGCGCTCGACGCGGAGGACACCGTCGTCGATCCGACGACGATGCTCCTCGGCCAGTGCCGCTCACCCGTGGACGCCAGGATCGCCGAGGCACTCGGCACCCCGGCACCCGACACGGACTCCTGGACGATTCACGGCCGCGAACTCACGCTCGAACAGATCCGGGACGCCCAGATCTCCTGGTACCGAGGTCATCCCGACGTCGTCAAGGCGGTCATCGCCGCCGAGGCGCCGCGGATGCACCTCCTCGGCCTGCTGTGATCGCCCGCGCCCGTCCCGCGGGACCGGTGCCGGACACGCGGACGGCGCCGCGCGTCCTGGCCGGCACGACCGCCGCGCGCCCTGGCCGACCCGACCCGACCCGACTCACTCGTAGAGGACGTACTCCGGAGTGGGCGTGAGGGCGAGCACCTGCGCGGGGGTCATGAGCTTCCATCCCGGCCGCGCGGTGTCCTCCTGGTAGAAGAGCTTGAAGCCCGGGTGGACGAACGCCGGCTTGACCCCCATGAGGGCCTTCCACGTCCCCTCCTTGAGCTCCTGGTCGCCGATCCCGTCGACGCTGAGGATGAACGCGACACCCTTGCGGTCCTGCAGCTGGGCGTGGTTGCGCACCCAGTTGACGCGGATCATGTGGTAGAGCATGACCTTCTGCGGCAGGTCGTTGTCGGTGACGATCCGGTCGAGGTAGGCGGAGACCGCGTTGAGCTCCTTGGCGTCGGTGCTCCCGAACGACTTCATCGGCTCCTGGTTCGGTCCCATGCGCCATTCCGGGTCGAGGGCGACGCCGACGTCGGGCTCCTTGAGGAACTTCTCGTACTTCTTCACCTCGGTGACGAAGTCGGAGCGGCCCGGCTGGATGGCGAGGAGGAGCACGCCGTCGACCTTGCGGATCGCGTCGAGGTGCGCCTGGATCTTCTCGTCGCTCGACACGGTGCGGCATTTGGGTGCGACGCGGCACGGCTGCACCGTCGTCGCGATGACCTCGAGGACCGGCATGATCTTGCGGCCGTCCGTCGCGTACGGCTGGGCCCGCTCGACGATCTCCTTCATGCGGTCGTCGATGTCGCCGACGCCCGCCCGGCCGAGGCCCGGCCCGCTGCCCTTGACGCCGGAGTAGCCGACGAGGCGGTAGGTCGGGAAGATCTCTCGCCCGCCACCGGGCAGTTCCTTGGGGGTGGGGGTCGGCGTCGGCGTGGGCGCCTGCACCCCCACGTCGGCCCGGGACGTGCCGCCGGTCACCGAAGGCTCCGGCGGGATGCCGGAACACGCGGAGAGCGTCAGGGCGGCCGTCAGGGAGAGGAGGGCGAGTCGGGAGCGACGCACGGGAGACCTTTCACGCTCGGCGGGCCGCCGCGGTTCTCGGCGACTCTCTTCATGGTACGGGCGGATCCGGGCACGACACGTCTGCGCGGCGCCCCGTCGGATGCGACGCCGCGCAGGCTTCCCCCGGGGTGACGCTCAGGCCCCCGCCACCCACGCTCCGGCCGCCATCACCCCGCGGACCTGCAGGTCCGCGTCGAGGACGACGAGATCGGCCGGGGATCCCTCGACGAGGGCGCCGCCCGGGACGCCGACGGCGCGGGCGGGATTCGTCGAGGTCTGACGCACGGCGTGGAGGAGGGCCGCGTCTCCCTCGTGGCCGCCGTGGGCGACGGCGAACCGGAACAGACGGTCCATCGTCGCCGTGCTGCCCGCGATCGTGGGTGTGCCCGCGACGCGGGCCGTGCCGTCGACGACGTCGACGTCGAGCGCCCCGAGGAGGTAACGGCCGTCGGTCATCCCCGCCGCGGACATCGCGTCGGTGACGACGACGACCCGATCCGGCCCCGCCTCCGCACACGCGAGGGCGTACACGGACGGGTGGAGGTGGACCCCGTCGGTGATCATCTCGACGGTGACGCGGGGGTCCTCGAGGAGCGCGACGACGGGCCCGGGTTCACGGTGGTCGACGGGACGCATCGCGTTGAAGAGGTGCGTCCCGACCCGGGCGCCCGCCTCGATCGCGGCGCGGGCCTCCTCGTACGTCGCGTCGGTGTGGCCGACGGCGACGACGACGCCCGCTTCGACGAACCGGTGGACCGCGTTGATCGCACCGGGCAGCTCGGGCGCGAGGGTGATCATGCGGATCGCGCCGTCCGCCGCCTCGAGGAGGCGGTCGATCTCGGCCGGGTCGGGCGCACGGAGGGTACCGAGGTCGTGGGCGCCGAGACGGCCCGGCGACATCCACGGCCCCTCGAGGTGGATCCCGCAGACCGCCCCCTCCTGCACGACAGGGGCGAGTCCGGCGACCTCTCGGAGGAGCTCGTCGGGGTGGGCGGAGACGAGCGAGGCCATCATCCGCGTCGTGCCGTGGGCACGGTGGAGGCCGGTGGCCGTGGCGACGGCCTCGGGGGTCGCGTCGGTGAACGCGGCCCCGCCGCCGCCGTGGGAGTGCATGTCGACGAATCCGGGGACGACGGTCGTCGCGCCGAGGTCGGCGACCTCACCCGCCCCTGGGGCGGGGCGACCAGCGCCGACGTTCGTGACCTGCGTCCCCGTGATCTCGACCCACCCCGGACGGTGGACGTCCGTGCCGGTGACGACGGCGTCCGCGGTGAGCAGGGTCGGGGCCGCGTCGTGCGTGTCGTCCGGCATGTCAGAGGCCCTGCCAGGCGGGCTTGGTCTCCCAGGACTGCCGGAAGTACGGCGCGAGCGTGAGACGCCCGGCGGCGGCCTCGTCGAGGAGGATCGTCGCGTGCGGGTGGTGCTGGAGGATCGTCGCCGGCCACATCGCGCTCACCGGGCCCTCGACGAGGTGCTGCACGGCCTCCGCCTTGCCCTCGCCCGTTGCGAGGAGGACGACGTGCCGCGCCTCCATGATCGTGCCGAGCCCCTGGGTGAGGCAGTGCACGGGGACGGCGTCGAGGTCGTCGTCGAAGAACCGCGCGTTGTCGACGCGGGTCTGATGCATGAGGGTCTTGATGCGGGTGCGGGACGCGAACGAGGAGCCCGGCTCGTTGAACGCGATGTGCCCGTCGGTGCCGATGCCGAGGATCTGCAGGTCGATGCCGCCGGCGGCGGCGATGGCCGCGTCGTAGGCGGCGCACGCGGCGGGGATGTCCTGCGCCGCCCCGTCGGGGGTGTGGAGGGCGTTCGCGGGCAGGTCGACGCGACTCGCGAACTCGCGCTCGATGACGGTGCGGTACCCCTCGGGGTGTCCCGGCGGCAGGCCGACGTACTCGTCGAGCGTGAACGCGCGCGCCTGCGCGAAGCTCACCTCCCCCGCCTCGTGACGGCGGACCAGCTCGTCGTAGACGGGCAGCGGCGACGACCCGGTGGCGAGTCCGAGGACGGCGCCCGGGCGGTGCTGCAGCAGCGCGACGATCGCGTCGGCGGCCAGCCGGCCCAGCTCGGCGGCCTCCTCGAGGATGACGATCTCCATGACAACTCCTGATGTGACGGTCGAGGGTCGACTCTCGCGTCGGGCGCGACGACGTGCCGGGCGAAGAGACGGGACGGGGGGAGCCGGTCCACCCCCGCCGGGGCACCCGGAGGATGCCCCGGCGAGGACGGGGTTCAGCGGTGGGCGGTGAAGAGCTCGTCGAGACGCGCGACCTCGCGGCCGGCCTCGCCGCGGATGTCCTCGCCCTTCGCCTCGAGGACGACGACGGGGACGACGCTCGCGTGACCGGCGGCGCGGACGGCGGGCACGTCGTACGTCGTCATGAGCTCGCCGGCACGCACCGTGGCGCCCTTGCCGACGTGGGTGACGAACCCGCGACCCTCGAGACGGACCGTGTCGAGGCCGAGGTGGACGAGGACGCCCGTGCCGTCCTTGGTCTCGATCGCGAACGCGTGCGGCCAGGACTGGACGACGGTGCCGCTCACCGGCGCGACGACGTCCACGTTCTCGTGACGCGGATCGATCGCGAGACCGTGACCGACGAGGCCCTGGGCGAACGTCGCATCCGGCACCTCCGAGAGCGGGACGACACGTCCGGCGACCGGAGCGAGGACGACGGTCTCGCCCGGGTGGGCGGCCTCGCGGTGCGCGGCGACCGCGGTCGGGGTGGGGGCGATGCCCGTCGCGGGCCACCCGGCGAGCGCGGCGCGGATGTCCGTCTTGAGGGCGTCGGCCTGCGGGCCGAACACGGCCTGGACGTTGTTGCCGACCTCGACGACACCCGCGGCACCGAGCGCCATGAGCTTGTCCTTGCTCACCCGCGCCTTGTCGACGACCTCGATGCGGAGACGCGTGATGCAGGCGTCGACGTCGCGAAGGTTGTCACGGCCACCGAACGCCTCGATGAGTGCCTCGGCGCGGCCGCCGCCGGTGGCAGAGCGGCCCGTCGTGTGCGTCCCGTCGTCGGCGACGGCCTGGACGTCACCGCGGCCCGGGGTGCGCATGTTCCACTTCGTGATCGCGAAGCGGAACAGGACGTAGTAGAGGACGAAGAACCCGACCCCCATCGAGACGAGCAACGGGATGTTCTTCGCAGCCGGTGCGGTGCCGTAGAGGAGCAGGTCGAAGAGTCCCGCGGAGAACGAGAAGCCGAGGTGGATGTCGAGCGCGTAGGCGATCGCCATCGAGACACCGGTGAGGATCGCGTGGAGGACGTAGAGCGGGAACGCCGCGAACATGAACGCGAACTCGAGCGGCTCGGTGATGCCGGTGAGGAACGCGGTGAGGCCGGCGGCGCCGAGGATGCCCGCGGCGGCCTTCTTCTGCTCGGGGCGGGCGACGTGCATCATCGCGAGCGCGGCGCCGGGGAGGCCGAACATGAGGATCGGGTAGAAGCCCGAGGTGAGGTGACCACCGGTCGGGTCGCCGGCGGCGAAGCGGGTGAGCTCACCGGTGACGACGGCGGTCCCGGTGTTGTAGTCGCCGTAGATGAACCAGATGAACGAGTTGAGGATGTGGTGCAGGCCGAAGGGGATGAGCATGCGGTTGGCGAACCCGTAGAGGAACGCACCGACGATGCCCGAGCCGGCGATGAACTTGCCCGTGGCGGTGAGGCCGGTGGCGAAGATCGGGTAGAAGTAGCTCATCGCGAAGCCGACGACGAGGGTCGCGAGCGAGACGACGATCGGCACGAACCGGCGGCCGCCGAAGAAGCCGAGGTAGGTCGGCAACTGGATCTCGTGGTACCGGTCGAACAGCCAGGCCGTGATGAGGCCGACGATGATGCCGCCGAGGACGTTGTAGCTGATCATCGCTTGGTTGCCGGCCTGGTCCATCTGGCCGGCGAGGATGACGGGCGACATCGCCGTGAAGACGCCGTCGAGGACGAGGTAGCCGGCGACCGCCGAGAGGGCGGTGGAGCCGTCGGCCTTGCGGGCGAACCCGATGGCGACGCCGACGGCGAAGAGCAGCGCGAGGTTCTTGAAGATCGCATCGCCACCGGCGCTCATCGCGTCGAAGAACGGGCCGATGATCGGCGTGTCGATCTTGCCGAGGAGGTCGTCCTGGCCGAGGCGCAGCAGGATGCCGGCCGCGGGCAGCAGGGCGATGGGGAGCATGAGGCTCGTGCCGAGGCGCTGGAGTCCCGCGAAGCCGGGGCGCCTTCCGGCGGATGGTGTCGTCGTCGCGGGCGTCGTGGCCACGTCGACCTCCTTGGGTGTCCGTGTGGATGTCGGTCCGTCCGCGTCCCCGCAGGAGGTGCGGGGACGGCGTCCTGTGGTCCAGTATTGGACTAGACCAATCGAGGGTCAATACTCGAAGAGATGCGAGGGCCGTCGGTCCTCCCCGGAGGGCGACCCCGGTGTCGTGCGAGACTCGCGGACCGGATGTGCCCACGTCGACGCAGGTGAGAAGGGGGGCGGCCGTGCGGGTCCCGAAGTACTACCGGGTCAAGGAGCAGCTCCTCACCCTGATCGCCGACGCCCCCGCGGGCGCGCCCGTGCCGGCGGAACGCGATCTCGCCGAACGCTTCTCGACCTCGCGTACGACGGTGCGGCAGGCCATCGCCGAACTCGTCGTCGAGGGACGCCTGGAGCGCACGCAGGGGCGCGGCACGTTCGTCGCGCGGCCGAAGCTCTTGCAGGTGCGCCCCCTCACGTCGTTCAGCCAGGACCTCGAGGCGGAGGGACGCCGACCGGGCAGCCTCGTCCTGTCGGTGACACGCGCCGCCGCCGACGCCGATCTCGCCCGCCTCCTCGACGTGGAGGTGGGCGCCGTCGTGCATCGCGTCGACCGCCTGCGCACCGTCGCGGACGAGCCGATCGCCCACGAGATCGCCCACGTCCCCGGCCCGCTCGACGACCTCGAGGCCGAACTGGCCGCACGAGGATCTCTCTACGCGACCCTCGCCGAGGCCTACGGGCGGCGCATCGCTACCGTCGAGGACGTCGTCGAGACCGCCCTCGCCGACCCCCGGGAGGCCGACCTCCTCGGCGTCGAGGTGGGCCTGCCGATGCTGCTCGTCCACCGCACCGCATGGGACACCCACGGTCGCCCCCTCGAACGCACGAGGTCCGTCTTCCGCGGCGACCGTTTCCGCTTCGTCGCCCGCCACGACGTCGCCCGCACGGACCCTGCCGACCCCGTCGGCCCCGACGAGGTCGCCGGGCCCGACGAGGTCGCCGGGCCCGGCGGTCGGATCGCGCGGCGGGGATGAACGGAGGACCCCTCGGGCTGCGCGGGGCGACGCGGGCACCGGCGTCGCCCCAGGACGTGACGAGTGTGCACGACGTGGCGGCGCTCCACCGTCACATGGTCGGCTCGGACCCCGCCGGGCAGGATGGCATGTATGACCGAATCCCCTCCCCCCTCACCGGTATCGGACACCACCGGCACGCCACTGCGTCGTGCCGTGGGCACGACCGGACTGTTCCTCTTCATCCTCGGCGACGTGCTCGGCGCCGGTGTCTACGTCCTCGCCGGTGAGGTCGCCGGTCGGTCGGGTGGCGCCGTGTGGGTGCCGTTGCTCCTCGCCCTGATCCTCGCCCTGTTCACCGCCGGTTCCTACGCCGAGCTCGCCACCCGCTACCCGCGGGCCGGTGGATCGTCGTCGTACGCGCACCGCGCGTTCGGACCGTTCGCCGGGTTCCTCGTCGGGTACTGCATGCTCGCGGCCGGCATCGTCTCGGTCGGCGCTCTCTCCCTCGGCTTCGCCGGTGACTACCTCAGCGAATTCGTCGACGTGCCCGTGCCCGTCGCGGCGACGATCTTCCTCGTGCTCCTCGCCGCGCTCAACGCCCGCGGCGTCAAGGAGTCCCTCGGCGCCAACGCGGTCGCGACGGTCGTCGAGGTCTCCGGCCTGCTCCTCATCATCGGCCTCGGCGCGTGGGTGATCCTCCGCGGCGACGCCGACCTCGGTCGTCTCACCCAGCTCGGCACCCCGGAGGAGGGGCCGTTCCGGGCCGTCCTCGGCGGCGCCGTCCTCGCCTACTACTCCTACGTCGGGTTCGAGACGTCGGTAAACATCGCCGAGGAGGCCCGCGACCCGCGCCGTTCCTACCCGCGGGCCCTGTTCGGCGCCCTCGCCGTCGCAGGTGTCATCTACGTTCTCGTCGGTGCCGCCGCGAGCGCCGTCGTCCCCACCGACCAGCTCGCCGCGTCCTCCGGCCCGCTGCTCGAGGTCGCCCGCGTCGCGGGTGGCGTTCCGCTCGTGCTGTTCAGCGTCATCGCGCTCGTCGCCGTCGCGAACGGCGCGCTCCTCACCGGGATCATGTCGTCCCGCCTCGCCTACGGCATGGCCCGCGACGGTCTCCTCCCCTCGGTGCTCGGCCGGGTCCTGCCGCAGCGCCGCACCCCGTGGGTGGCGATCGTCGTCACGACCGGGCTCTCGCTCGTCCTCGCCCTCCTCGGCAGCATCGCGACACTCGCCTCGACGCTCGTCCTCCTGCTCCTCGTCGTGTTCTCCTCCGTCAACGTCGCCTGCCTCGTCCTGCGCCGCCACGACGACGGACTGCCCGACCACTTCCGCGTACCGACGATCCTGCCTGTCCTCGGCCTCGCCTCCTGCCTGCTGCTCTTCACGCAGGTCGAGGCCGAGACGTGGGCGTTCGGTCTGCCGATGCTCGCCGTCGGTGCCGTCATGGCGTTCTTCGCCGCCCGCCACGCCCACCGGGTCGACGCCCGCCCCGCCGACGCCACCGCCTGACCCGGCCCTCGCCCGCGGCGCAGCCGCCCTGACGATCACGCCCGGTGTGGCCCCGGCCCACCGGGCGTGGTCGTCCCCACCTCGGCGTCGCGACGCCGAGCCGTCGCACCACCCGGCTCTCCGGCGCCGTCGGAACGGCCACCCCGCCCGCCGACACCCGCCCCACCCGACCAGGGGATGCGGGGCATCGGTCGACGCCCCGGCGACAATGGCGACATGGACGAACGCGGCTCGGTGCCGACACTGGAGGCGAGCGCCTCGCGGTACCTCGAGTGCGGGCAGCACCTGTTGTTCGCGCTCCTTCTCGTGCTCGGCACGGCCCGTGCGGTCCTCGTCGACCACGGCACGGCCGACCGGGGTGTCGCGGCGCTCGTGGGAGCGGCCCTCACGGCGGTCTGGTACGTCGTCGGCGCCGTGATGAGTCGCGCAGGGCAGGACCGTGCGCGTCGCCGCCGCGAGGCCGAGCTGAGGGGGATGCGACTGCCCTCGGACGACCTCCGGGACGACGCGGCCTCGACGCGCTCCCGCGTCCGGCGGGCCGGGGACGCCGAGCACGCCGGGGACGCAGAGGAGGCCATCACGGCACGGGGCGCACGCGGTGGACTCGCCTGGTTCGTCGTCCTCGTCGCGTGCTGGCTCGGGCTCCTGTGGATCTCCCCGGACTTCTCATGGGTGGCGTTCGCGTTGTTCCTCCTCGCGATCCACCTGCTGTCGACACCCGCGGCGCTCGGCACGATCGCGGCCCTCACCTGCTGCGTCGTCGCGTCGCAGGTGTCGGCCGGGGTGCCGAGCCCGGGACGGATCGTCGGCCCCGTCGTCGGCGCGATCGTCGCCGCGGGCGCCGGACTCATCTACCGGCGCATCCTCGCCGAGAGCGAGGACCGACGCCGCCTCGTCGCCGAGCTCGTCGTCGCGCAGGACGACCTCGTCGCCGTCCACGACGAACTCGCCGCCACCCAACGGGAGGCCGGTGTCCTCACCGAACGGCAGCGCCTCGCCCGCGACATCCACGACACCCTCGCGCAGGGTCTCTCCTCGATCGTCCTGCTCTCCCGCGCCGGGCTCGCCGGGGACGACGCCGCCCGCACCGACGTCCTGCGGCAGATCGAGGCGACCGCGGCCGACAACCTCGAGGAGGCGCGCCGCGTCGTCCACGCCCTCACCCCCGCCTCCCTCGAGGCGGCACCCCTGCCCACGGCCCTCACCCGCCTCCTCGAGCGGCTGCGCGAACAGACGTCTCTCGAGACGACCATCGACGTCGACGGCGACATGACGACGCTCGGCACCTCCGGCGAGGTCGCGCTGCTCCGGGTCGCGCAGAGCGCGCTGTCGAACGTGCGCCTCCACGCCCGCGCCGACCGGGTCGTCGTGGCCCTGACGAACACCGGGGACGCCGTGATGCTCGACGTCGTCGACGACGGCCGCGGCTTCGACCCCGCCCGCCTCGACGCCGCGCCCCTCGGCGGCACGGGCTTCGGCCTCCGCGCGATGCGAGAACGCCTCGCCACCCTCGGCGGCGCCCTCGGGGTCGACTCCGCCCCCGGCGAGGGCACGACGCTCACCGCGACGGTTCCGCTCGCGAACCCGACTGCAGCAGCGGGACGTCCCCCCGCCGGTGGCGACCGATCCGCCACGGTGGAGACGGCGGTGGACCCCGACCACACCGCCACCGATCCGACCGCCACCGATCCGACCGCCACTGATCCGACCGCCACTGACCAGGCCACCCCCGATCACCCGCCGACCGACCACCCCGGGAGCCCTCGATGACGCATCCGTCCGACGCCACCGGTACCCCGCCGCCGATCCGCGTGATGATCGTCGACGACCACCCCGTCGTCCGTGCCGGCCTGAGGGCGTTGCTCTCGACGTCGGGCCGCATCGAGGTCGCCGCCGAGGCGGAGAACGGCGAGCGTGCGCTCGAACTGCTCCGGTCGCTGTCGGTCGACGTCGTCCTCATGGACCTCCAGATGGGTGAGGGCATGGACGGCGTCACGGCGACGACGCAGATCCGCGCCGCGGACGGGCCGCCGGTGCTCATCCTCACGACGTACGACACCGACCGCGACATCGTCCGCGCCGTCGAGGCGGGCGCCGCAGGGTACCTCCTCAAGGACGCGCCCCCCGCCGACCTCGTCGAAGCCGTCGACACCGCCGCCCGCGGCGAGACGGCGCTCGCCCCCCGCGTGGCCGGGCGCCTCCTCACCCGGATGCGCGCGCCCCACGCCCAGCTGACCGGCCGCGAACTCGCCGTCCTCGGGGCCGTCGCCCGCGGCCTCACGAACCGGGCCGTCGCGAAGGAACTCTTCATCAGCGAGGCGACGGTGAAGACCCACCTCGTCCACGTCTACGAGAAGCTCGGCGTCGACTCGCGCACCGGCGCCGTCGCCGCCGCCCGCGAGGCGGGTCTCATCCGCTGACCCCCCAACCCCGGGGACAGTCACGGGGCGGCACCGGCCGTGAACACGACGCAGCCCGGTGGTCGTGACGACCACCGGGCTGCGTCTCGATGCGGTTTCGGACCCCGTCAGCGCCGGGCGGCGGGATGGGAGCCGTGGGCGCGGGTCTCGGGGAGGGTGCTGCGCTCCCAGCCGCGACGGGAGTCACGGGCGCCGAGGCGGCTGCCCTGGCGGCTGCGGTACACGACGTAGGGCCGCCAGAGGTAGCCGACCGGCGCGGAGAACACGTGGACGAGGCGCGTGAACGGCCACAGCGCGAAGAGCAGGCACGCGAGGAGCGCGTGGAGCTGGAACGTGAGCGGAGCGGCCGACATGAGGTCGGGGTCGGGCCGGAACGCGAACAACTGCCGGAACCAGATCGAGACGCCCTCGCGGTAGTCGTAGTGGGAGATCACGTTGCCGAGCGCGGTGTTCGCGAGGCCGAGGAGGATCACGGAGGCGAGCAGCACGTACATGAGCTTGTCGTTCGCCGTCGTCGCCTTGAACACCGCCGGGGTGAAGCGGCGACGCGCGAGGAGGATGAGCATCCCGACGACCGTGCACACACCCGCGACGGCACCGACGGAGACGGCCATGAAGTGGTAGGCCTCCTGGCTGAGGCCGACGGCCTCCGTCCACGACTTCGGGATGACGAGGCCGAGCACGTGACCGCCGATGACGAACAGCAACCCGAAGTGGAAGAGTGGGCTGCCGATCTGCAGCAGGCGGCTCTCGTACATCTGGGAGGAGCGCGTCGTCCACCCGAACTTGTCGTACTTGTAGCGCCACCAATGGCCCACGACGAACACGCCCATCGACAGGTAGGGCAGGGCCACCCACAACAGCTCACCCATGTCAGATCCTCACTCCGCTCGTGACGTGACTCCCCGAGGCGTACGCCTCCATGCCGACCTGCTCGTCGGGCGGGCCGTACGCGATGAGCGTGCGCACCACGTCCCGGTCGTGACCGGCGAGCGTGGGGAGGGTCCTGCTCACCGCCTCGACGGCGTGCCGGTACACCGAGCCGCGCTCGGTGAGGGAGATCCGCAGGAGCTCCAGGCCCGGACGGTGGTCGAGGAGCAGCGTGCGACCGACGGCGGGGGCGCCGCCTGCCGCGAAGTCGAGGACGACGCACAGGTGGTCGGGCAGTTCGTCCCCGCGCAGCGTCGCACCGCACCGCTGATAGGTCTGCTTGATGTCGAGGAGCGCGAGGCCGCGCCGCCGCGTGTCGCCGTACGCGTAGTACGTGAGGTGCAGGCAGCAGCGGCGCCGCATGTCGAACGTCTCGACGTAGTGCTGCTGGAGCTCGGCGAGCGGCGTCGACTCGACGTGCTCGACGAGGGCGAGGAGGTGCCGTGCGGCCGCGCCGTGGACGCCCTCCTCGACGGCCGCCCGGAGGACGGGCAGGTCGGCGAGGAGACACTCGTCGGGGTAGTCGAGCAGGAGCGAGGCCGCCTGATGGACGACCCGGTCCGACTCGGGGACGTGGACGCCCGCGGACCGTTCGATCACCGTCGCGCTCGCCGGGACGGGTGGCGCGTCCTCGGCCGAGGGCGGGACCCAGGGCGTCCCCGCCTCGGAGTCCTCCCCACGGTCGGGCAGGAACGCGCCGGCGAACCCGGGCGAGGGCGGCCCGTCCTTCTCGGGGCGTCGCCGCAGCAGGGGCAGGGAGATCTTCACTGCGTCAGCCCCGGCTCGCGATCGGCCGGGTGGCCCATCTCGTCGGACGTCATGCGGGTCGCGATCTCGCGACGGCTCTGGATCGCGACGGGCACGGGCCCGCCACGGCCGGAGTCCGCACCGAACGGGGAGTCGCCCCCACCGAACGCGGAGACCGAACAGTCGGTCGCGAGTTCCTCGAGCCGATGTGCGTCCTCGACGTGGGCGCTCGGGATGACGTACCGCTCGTCGTACTTCGCGATGGCGAGGAGGCGGTACATCTCGTACATGTCCTCCTCGCTCATGCCGACCGACGCCGGGATCTCCCCGCGCGGATCGCGGCCGAGGTTGATGTCGCGCATGTAGGAGCGCATCGCCGCGAGCTTCTTGAGCACCCGGTCGATCACCGTGACGTCACCGGCCGTGAACAGCTCGGCGAGGTAGGCGCTCGGGATGCGGAGCGTGTCGATCGCGGAGAACAGCACGTCCGCCGACTCGGCGTCGACGCCCGTCCTCGCGACCTCGTCGACGATCGGCGACAGCGGCGGGATGTACCAGACCATCGGCAGCGTGCGGTACTCCGGGTGGAGCGGCAGCGCGATCTCGTAGTCGTGGATGAGCCGCCACACCGGGGAGCGCTGCGCGCCCTCGATCCAGTCCTCGGGGATGCCCGCCTCGCGAGCAGCCGCGACGACCTCGGGGTCGCGGGGGTCGAGGAAGCACTCGCGCTGGGCCTCGTAGAGCTTCGTCTCGTCGGGCTCCGTCGCGGCCTCGAGCACCTTGTCGGCGTCGTAGAGGACGAGCCCGATGTAGCGCAGCCGACCGACGCACGTCTCCGAGCACACCGTCGGGATGCCGACCTCGATGCGCGGGAAGCAGAACGTGCACTTCTCGGCCTTGCCCGTGCGGTGGTTGAAGTAGACCTTCTTGTAGGGGCAGCCGGTGATGCACTGACGCCAGCCGCGGCACGCGTCCTGGTCGACGAGGACGATGCCGTCCTCGTCACGCTTGTAGATCGCGCCACTCGGGCAACTCGCCGCACAGCTCGGGTTGAGGCAGTGTTCGCAGATCCGAGGGACGTAGAACATGTACGTCTTCTCGAACTCCATCTTCACGTCGTCCTGCACCTTGGTGAGGACGACGTCGCGCTGGAGGAGTTCGGTGTTGCCGCCGAGGTTGTCGTCCCAATTGGCCGACCACTCGATGTTCATCGGCTTGCCGGTGACGAGCGAGTAGGGCCGGGCGACGGGCGTGTGCTCCTGCAGCGGCGCCTTGACGAGCGTGTCGTAGTCGTACGTCCACGGCTCGTAGTAGTCCTCCAAGCTCGGCAGCACGGGGTTCGCGAAGATCTGGAGGAGCTTCTTGAACCGGCCGCCGGCGCGGAGCTGGAGCCGTCCGCTCTTCGTGAGGACCCAGCCGCCCTTCCAGCGCTCCTGGTCCTCGTACGTGCGGGGGTAGCCCAGGCCGGGACGGGTCTCGACGTTGTTCCACCAGATGTACTCGGTGCCGGACCGGTTGGTCCACGCCTGCTTGCAGGTCACCGAGCAGGTGTGGCACCCGATGCACTTGTCGAGATTCATCACCATGGCCATCTGTGCCATGACGCGCATCAGTACTGCACCTCCTGGGAGCGGCGGCGGATCACGGTGACCTCGTCGCGCTGGTTTCCGGTGGGTCCGTAGTAGTTGAACGACCACGCGATCTGGCCGTAGCCGCCGGCGACGTGGCTCGGCTTGAAGAGGATGCGGGTGGCCGAGTTGTGGATGCCGCCGCGCTTGCCGCTCGCCTCGGCGAGGGGGACGTCGACGGTTCGGTCCTGCGCGTGGTGCATGTAGACCGTCCCCTCCGGCATGCGGCTGGAGACGATCGCGCGGGCGGCGATGACGCCGTTGCGGTTGACCGCCTCGATCCAGTCGTTGTCGGAGATGCCGAGCTTGGCCGCGTCCTTGTCGCTCATCCAGATGGCCTGGCCACCGCGGGCGAGGCTGAGCATGAGGAGGTTGTCCTGGTATTCGGAGTGGATGGACCACTTGTTGTGCGGCGTGAGGAACCGCACGGTGAGGCCCACGCCGTCGGCGTCGGGGCCGCCGAGCTCGGGCTCGCCGTAGAGGAGGTGCATGTTGAGCGGCGGCCGGTAGATCGGCAGGGACTCGCCGGTCTCCATGAGCCAGTCGTGGTCGATGTAGAACTGCATGCGGCCGGTGACGGTGTGCCACGGCTTGAGCCGCTCGACGTTGACGACGAACGGGGAGTACCGACGCCCGCCGTGCTCGCTGCCCGACCACTCGGGCGAGGTGATGACCGGCTGCGGGGCGACCTGGGTGTCGCGGAACGTGATCCGCTTGCCCGCCTCGCCCTCCGACAGGTCGGCGAGACGCTGCCCGGTGCGCTTCTCGTACTGCTTCCACCCCTCGGTGGCGATGCGGCCGTTCGTCGTGCCGGAGAACGCGAGGATCGTCTCGCACACGTCGACGTCGCGGGCGAGGGAGGGGCGCCCGTCGGCGACGCCGCCGCGGACGGTGCCGTTACGGCCCTTGAGCACCTCGACCTCGGGCGTGGGCTTGACGTTGATGCCCTTGACGGGCAGCCCGAGCTCCTCGGCGAGGGGCCCGACGGCGCCCCACTTCTCGGCGATCTCGGTGTAGTCGCGCTCGATCTCGATCATCTTGGGCATCGTGCGACCGGGCACCGGCTCGCACTCGTCGTGACGCCAGTCCTTGACGACGCCGCGGGAGACGGCGAGCTGGTCGGGGGTGTCGTGCTGCAGCGGGGCGAGGACGAGGTCGGTGCGCGTGCCGAGGTGGGTCCCCGCGAGCTCGCTCACCTTCTCGGCGAGGAGCTTGAACGTCGCGAAGTCGCTCTTGGCCTGCCACGGCGGCTGGATCGCCGGGTTGAAGCTGTGCACGAACGGGTGCATGTCGGTGCTCGACAGGTCGTACTTCTCGTACCAGGTGGCGGCCGGGAAGACGAGGTCGGAGAACAGGGTCGTGCTCGTCATGCGGAAGTCGAGGCAGGTGAGGAGGTCCAGCTTGCCCTCGGGCAGGTCGTCGTTCCACTGCACCTCGCTGCCGCGGCGCCCCTCCGGCGCCGGCTCGGCACGGAGCGAGTGGTCGGTGCCGAGGAGGATCTTGTTGAAGTACTCGTTGCCCTTGGAGCTGCTGCCCATGAGGTTGGACCGCCACACCGTGAGCACCTTGGGGTGGTTGTCCTGCCCGTCGGGGTCCTCCGCGACGAACCGCAGACGCCCCTCCGTGAGCTCCCGGACGACGTAGTCCTTCGGGCTCATGCCCTCGGCCTTCGCCGCGTCGCAGTGGTCGAGGATGTTTCCCGCGAGGGTCGGGTAGCTCGGCATCCACCCCATGCGGGCGGATGCGGCGAGGAGGTCGGCCGGCGACCGGTCCTTCCACATGCCCGTGCCCGTGGCGGCGGCGGTGGCGTCGGCGCCGAACGCGTCGTACCGCCACTGGCCGGTGTGGAGGTAGAAGAACGCGGCCGAGATGTTCTGCCGGGCGGGACGCTGCCAGTCGAGCGCGAACGCCATCTGCGCGAACCCGAGCTGGGGGCGGACCTTCTCCTGACCGACGTAGTGCGCCCACCCGCCACCGTTGCGGCCCTGGCAGCCGGTGAGGTTCGTGAGCGTGAGGAACGCCCGGTAGATCGTGTCGGAGTGGAAGTAGTGGTTCGTGCCGGCACCCATGATGATCATGCAGCGGCCGCCGGAGTCGCGTGCCGTCGAGGCGAACTCGCGGGCGATGCGGACGGCCTGCTCGGCGGGCACGCCGGTGATCGACTCGGACCACTCGGGGGTACCCATCGCGTCGGGGTCGTCGTACCCGCTCGGCCACTGTCCGGGCAGGCCCGGGCGGGAGACGCCGTACTGGGCGAGGAGCAGGTCGAAGACGGTGCACACGAGGTGGCCGCCGATCTCCCGGGTGGGGACGCCACGCGTCACCGTGCCGGGCGTGCCCTCGAGGGTGTCGAACCGCGGCAGCGTCACCTCGACGCCGCGCGCGTCACCGGCGGCGGCGCTGAGCAGTGGACGGATGTCACCGAGGTCGAGGTTCCAGCGACCCTCGCCCTCCTCGCCGTAGCGGAAGCCCATCGACCCGTTGGGGACGACCGGCTCGCCCTCGGGGTTCGTCGACCCGTCGAGGAGGACCGTCTTGAAGTCGGCGTGCTCGCTCGAGTCGCCGAGGTCGCTCGCCATGAGGAACTTGCCCGCGACGAGCCGCTGCTCCCCGTCGATCTCCCGCTCCTCGAGACGCACGAGGAACGGCAGGTCGGTGTATGTCGCGACGTAGGAGGAGAACTCCGGCGTCTCCTGCTCGACAAAGAACTCCTTGAGGACGACGTGCCCCATCGCGATCGCGAGCGCGGCGTCGGTGCCCGGGTAGACCGAGAGCCACTCGTCCGCGAACTTCGCGTTGTCGGCGTAGTCGGGGCTCACCGTGACGACCTTCGTGCCGCGGTACCGCACCTCCGTCATGAAGTGCGCGTCGGGCGTTCGCGTCACCGGCACGTTCGAGCCCCACATCATGAGGTAGGCGGAGTTCCACCAGTCGCCGGACTCGGGCACGTCGGTCTGGTCACCGAAGACCTGCGGTGAGGCGGGCGGCAGGTCGGCGTACCAGTCGTAGAAGCTGAGGATCGTGCCGCCGAGCAGGGAGTAGAAGCGCGACCCGGCGGCGTAGCTCGCCATCGACATCGCGGGGATCGGCGAGAACCCGGCGAGACGGTCGGGGCCGTACGCCTTGATCGTGTGGACGTGCGCGGCAGCCGCGATCTCGACGGCCTCCTCCCACGTCACGCGGACGAGGCCGCCCTTGCCGCGGGCCCGCTTGTAACGGTTCGCCTTCTCGGGGTCCTCGACGATGCTCCGCCACGCCTCGACGGGGTCGCCGCCGTGCGCGGCCTTGGCCTGGCGGTACATCTCGAGGAGGACGCCACGGGCGTACGGATAGCGCACGCGCGTGGGGCTGTAGGTGTACCAGGAGAACGCCGCGCCGCGCGGGCAGCCGCGCGGCTCGTACTCGGGGCTGTCGGGGCCGACGCTCGGGTAGTCGGTCTGCTGCGCCTCCCACGTGATGATGCCGTCCTTGACGTACACCTTCCACGAGCAGGACCCGGTGCAGTTGACGCCGTGGGTGGAGCGGACGACCTTGTCGTGGCTCCAGCGGTCGCGATAGAACGTGTCGGCGTCGCGACCCCCCTCGTAGGAGATCGTGCGCAGGTCCTGCGCGACGTGACCTTTGTCGTGGAACCGACGCCCCATGCGGAGAAGGGCATCCGTGGCCGAGGTATCCATACCTGCGGCCCGGCGGAATCCGGCGGTGGTGCTCAACGGGTGCTCCTTCGCTAGGGACGACCGCCGCCGATATTACAGGCTCACCCCGGCGAAAAGGTCACGACGCTTCGGGCTTCTCGGCGTCCGTGTCGATCTCGGCCACCGACACCTCGCACCGTTCGGGCGTCACCCATGGTCGCAGCTCCGCCTCGACCTGCCCCCGCGACGTGAGGGCGATGACCTCCCGCGTCATCCCCCGGTGCATCTCGCACACGAGCGGATCGACGCCGCCGGCCTCGACGAACGGGCAGCTCCGCAGCCGCACCTCGCGCCGGGAGTCCGACACGGTCGCCCCGAACCCGAGGGCCGTGAAGAAGTACGCGATCTTGTCCATGTGACCGGCGAGCGCGAGGTGGCCATAGGCCTCGTCGTCGTGCTCGGCGTGATCGGGCAGCGTGCGCCCCACCATCCGGCCGGCCCACGACCGACCGATCGCCTGCGCGACGGCGGCCGGGTCGGAATGGACCTCCCGCAGCGTCTCCGCGGTGGCCGTGACGATGTCGACGAACATCGACATCGGGCCGTCGACGCCGGTGGGTGTCGTCGCCACGTAGCCGTACGACGGACGCCCGGGGCCGGTGATCGGCATGCGCTCCCGTCGGACGAGCCCCGAGGCGAGCAACCCGTCGAGCGTCTCGCGCGCCGTGCTCGGTCGGATCCCCAACTCTTCGGCGAGGGTCGCCGCGGTGACGGGCTCGCCTGCAGCGCCGAGACTCGTGAGCATCGTGCGCTGCGCCGGGCTGAGGGCAGCGACCCGCTTGAGCGCGTCGACGGCGGGGAGCACCCCGGCGTCGGCACCCGAGGCCAAACCGGAACCCGGCAAGTCGCTTCCCCCTGTCGTTCCGTTCCCCCCGCGGGGCCCGCCCCGCACGTCCGCCGACGCGTCCCGTCGTTCCGACGCCATCACGTCCCCTGCCTCTCGCCGACCCGCTCGTCCCGCGTGTCCGGTCGTCGCCCAGTGTCCCGCCTCCACCGACACCGGTGGACACCCAGGACCCCGAACCACGAATCACCCCCCATTGTGCGGGATACTGCCGTCGTAAAGGGTGGCGCGATGTCCGCCACCACCACTCCCGATCGAACGAGGTCTTCCCCCGATGAGCAGCACCCCTCCACCGGCCGACGCGCCGGCCACCCGTTCCGGCGGTGAATGGCTGGAGTCGTGGGACCCGGAGAACGCCGAGACGTGGGACTCCGGTCTCGCCTGGCGCACCCTCTGGATCACGACGTTCTGCCTCACCCTGTGCTTCGTCGCCTGGTTCCTCCCCAGCGCGATCATCCCCAAGCTCAACGCCCTCGGCTACACCTTCACCAAGGACCAGCTCTACTGGATGGCCGCGATGCCCGGCCTCGCCGCCGGCCTCCTCCGCATCGTGTGGATGGTACTCCCGCCCCTCATGGGCACCCGCAAGATGGTCACCCTCACGACACTGCTGCTCATCCTCTCCACCCTCGGATGGGGCGTCCGCGTCATGGCCCCGACCGCCCCCTACTGGGAGCTCATGGTCCTCGCGTTCCTCGCCGGCATCGGCGGCGGCGCGTTCTCCGGCTTCATGCCGAGCACGTCCTACTTCTTCCCCAAGCGTATGCAGGGCACGGCCCTCGGCATCCAGGCCGGCCTCGGCAACCTCGGCGTCTCCCTCGTCCAGCTGCTCACGCCCTACCTCATCGGCATGAGCTTCCTCGCCGTCGTCGGCGGCAGCCAGATGATGTCCGTGCCCGGCAAGCCCGACAAGCAGGTGTGGTTCCAGAACGCGGCGTTCGTGTGGATCCCGCTCATGCTCGTCGGCGCCGCTCTCGCATGGACGATGCTCCGCTCGGTGCCGATCACCGCGAACATCAAGCAGCAGTTCGACATCTTCGGCAACGTCGACACCTGGTACATGACGCTGCTCTACATCATGACGTTCGGCACGTTCTCCGGCCTGTCCGCCCAGTTCGGGCTCCTCATGGCCAACCTCTACGGCATCGGCAACCCCGGCATCGTCGCCGGCACCGGCGCGGGCACGCAGGTCCTCGTCCCCGGGTACACCGTGCCGGAGGTCGCCTCGTTCGTGTTCCTCGGCCCGCTCGTCGGCGCCCTCGCCCGGTTCGCCTTCGCGCCGCTCACCGACCGCATGGGCGGAGCGATCTGGACGCTCATCTCCGGCATCGGTCTCGTCGCCTCGATCGCCTGGACGATCCCCGCCCTCACCCCCGACACGACGTCCGCCGAATCCCTTCACGCCGGGTTCATGCGGTTCCTCTGGGGCATGATCGCGATCTTCCTCTTCTCCGGTATCGGCAACGCGAGCACGTTCAAGCAGATGCCGATGATCTTCGAGAAGCGCCAGGCCGGTGGCGTCATCGGCTGGACCGCCGCCATCGCGGCGTTCGGGCCGTTCTTCTTCGGCATCGGCGTGACGACCCTCGGCCCGACGGTCTTCTACATGATCGGCATCGCCTTCGCGGTGCTCTGCATCGTCATCACGTGGATGCGGTACGCCCGCAAGGGCGCCCCCAAGCCCAGCTGACCCATTCCATCCCTGCAGAAGGCCCGCCCGTCCTCACCAGGACGGACGGGCCTTCTGCGTTCCCCCGGGGATGAGGAAGGGAGTCGCCGGGGCGTGACCCCTGATTCCACGCCCCGACGACTCCCGCCGATCCGATTCCTCGAACCGATCCGCTGCGGCCTGCCACCGCTGCCCCGACGCTACGGAGGTGCAAGGCGGGAGTCATCAGACTTCCGGATGAATCGAGCGTCGTCCGACGTCGTAGACGGGATCCGTCTGGGGATCACGGCACCCGGACGGGGTCGAGGCCACCCCTTCCCCACCGCCCCCGGAGGACGCGCCGAGAGAGCGGGACGACCCGGAGCTCACGCGCGGGAGAAGAGCACCCGGTACTCGTCCTCGGAGACGGTGTCGACGTCCGCGGAGTACTGGCCGGGGAGACGCTCCTCGAGGAGGTCGGCGATACCGGAGGGGTCGGAGTTGACGACGATCCGCACGACACCCTGCGGCGGAAGACCCATGAGGACACCGAAGATCGCCGACTGACGGATCATCGGGTCGAGCTCGCGCGCATCCAACTCGGGGACATAGGGCCCACCACAGGCGCCTCCGCAGCCCCCGCACCCGCCGCCGTCGCCGCTGCCACAACCGTCGCTCATGTCCTGCCTCTTCTCGTTCTCGCACCGTCCCTGCCGACGAGGCACGGGAGGGTGACATCTGCGGCGTCCGCGGCACGTCACCGGGAATCGCACGACCCAGCCTAACGACGCCCCCACGGATGCAACACTGGCCGGGGGTGCCGTGCCCGACCCGGGCCGGGCACCACTGCACGACACCGCGACAGGAGACTCCATGCTGGTCCGAGAGATCATGACCGCCCCCGCCGTCAACATCCACGCGGAGGCCGCGCTCGACGAGGCCATCACGCTCCTCGCCAGCAAGCGCATCACCCTGCTGCCCGTCGTCGACGACGCCGACCACCTCGTCGGCGTCATCAGCGAGATCGACGTCCTGCGCCGCGCCGTCGAGCCCGACGCCCGGGCCCGCGCGAGCCGGCTCCCCGACAGCCCGCCGCTGCCCGTCCACATCACCGAGATCATGACGACCGACCCCGTGACGACGACCGAGGGTGTCGACGTCGCCGACCTCGTCGACGTGTTCATCACGACGTCGATCAAGAGCATCCCCGTCGTCCGCGGGCAGCGACTCGTCGGCATCGTGAGCCGCAGCGACATCATCCGCGCCCTGTGGCGCAGCGACGAGGAGCTCCACGACGACCTCGTCTCGGTGTTCGCCGACTACGGCCAGCAGACGTGGTCGATCGACGTCGAGCACGGCGTCGTCACCGTCCGCGGCACCGGCTCCGCCCGTGACCGCGACGTCGCCGTCGCCATCGCGCGCTCCGTCCTCGGCGTGCGTCGCGTGCGGGTCGAGGGGCAGGAGTGAGCCGCACCTCCCCCACCGGGTCGCCCGACCCCACCGATCCCCGCGCCTCGACCGGGACTCCGGGCTCGACCGGCGCGACACCTCAGGTCGTCACCGACGCCTCCCGGCCGCGTCGACGCCGGGGGCGTGCTCCCCTCGCCGCGGGGATCGCCGGAGCCGCGCTGCTCGTCGGCGCCCTCGCGACCGGCAGCCTCCAGGGCGGCCCGACACCCTCGGCATCCGATACCCCCGCGCCGTCGGCCCCGACCTCCTCCACCGGCTCGGCGGCCGAGTCGTCCCCCGGCACCGTCGAGGAACTCGTCGCCGCGATGCAACGGCGCGAGAAGGACGACCCGCTCGCCCTCGGCCGCGTCGACGCCCCCGTCGTCCTCGTCGAGTTCTCCGACTGGCGTTGCCCCTTCTGCGGCCTGTGGGCCCGCAACACGAGGCCCGCGCTCCAGAAGTACGTCGACGACGGCACGCTCCGCATCGAGTACCGCGACCTGCCGATCTTCGGGGAGGAGTCGCAGCTCGCCGCCCGCGCCGGCCGCGCCGCCGCGAAGCAGGGCCGCTTCTGGCAGTTCTACGACGTCGTCTACGGCGCGGCCCCCGAACGCGGCCACGCCGCGCTCTCCCCCGAGAAGCTCGTCGCATTCGCCCGGGAGGCCGGGGTCGCCGACCTCGAACGGTTCGGGGACGACCTCGCCTCGCCGCAGATCGCCACCGAGCTCGAACGCGACCTCGACGATGCCCGCAGACTCGGCGCCCCCAACAGCGTGCCGCTCTTCCTCGTCGGCACCGAGGCACTCAGCGGCGCCCAACCCACGCAGGTGTTCGTCGAGGCCGTCGAGCGTCAGGCCGCCGCCGCACGGTGAGGGGCGCGCGGTGATCGACGCGCGGTGATCGGCACGAGTCGTCCACCACCCGCCGACCTCCGTGTGCCGATCGGCAGGTGTCGATCGCCGTACGCTGGACGACTCCCGCACCCCCGACCCCGGAGCCCCATGACCGACATCGGTTACGCCGTCGCCCTGCTCGGCGGCGTCGCGACGATCCTCAGCCCGTGCGCGGCGATGCTCCTGCCCGCGTTCTTCGCGTACGCGTTCACGTCGGCGACGACGCTCGTCGGGCGCACGTTCCTCTTCTACACGGGCCTGCTCACGACCCTCGTCCCCCTCGGGGCGCTCTCCGGCGGGATCGGCGCGGCGCTCCTCGCCCAGCGGTCGTGGCTCATCCTCGCGGCGGCCGCCGTCGTCGTCCTCCTCGGCCTCGCCCAGATGCTCGCCCTCCCGATGCCGGGCCTCACTCGTCGTGGCAGCGCGGACTCCGCGAGTCCCGTCGCGATCTACACCCTCGGCCTCGCCTACGGCGTCGCCGGCGTGTGCTCGGGACCGATCCTCGGCTCGGTCCTCACCGTCGCGGCCCTCGGCGGCAACGCCTTCTACGGGGCGATGCTCCTCGTCGTCTACGCGACGGGCATGGTCGTGCCAGTCCTCCTCCTCGCGCTCGGTTGGACCCGCCTCGACCTCGCCTCCGCGCGTTGGCTGCGGCCACGCCCGGTGCAGCTCGGCCGGGTCTCGACGACCATCGGCAACCTCGTCTCCGGCGGGCTCTTCGTCGCCGTCGGGCTGCTCCTCATGGCCACCGAGGGCACGGCCTCGATGGGCGGGATCCTCGGCGTCGACGCCCAGCAGCGCCTCGAGGAACGGATGCTCACGCTCGGCCGCGGGATCCCCGACGTCGCCGTCGTCGCCCTCGTCGTCGCGCTCTTCACCCTCGCGGCACTCGTCGCCCACCGTGCCCGCACCTCGGGGACGCGCGGCACCGCCGCGCACTCCGGCACGTACTGAGCGTCCCGTCGCCGCAGCGGCCCGGCGGCAGGGGGCGGCCGTCGTGTGGACGGCGCCGCATGGTGCCGGGCCGAGAAGGGCCCGGTCGAGGGCTTCAGGAGACCTGCCGGACCTCGACGAGGTCGGGGTAGGCCTGGCGGACGGCCGCCTCGACCCGGAACCGGAGGGTGGCGGTCGCGGCGGCGCAGTGGCCACACGCGCCGGTGAGTCGCACGTCGACCCGCCCGTCGTGGGCGGCGACGAGTTCGATGTGACCCCCGTGGGAGCGGACGTAGTCGCCCGCCTCGCCCGCGATCGCCGCGGCGGCGGCCTCGGTGAGCGCGGCATCGGGGCCCTCGATGTGGCCCTGCGTCGCCACCCACCCCTGCGGGTCGCGGAGCGCCTCGCCGAGGGCGGTGCGGACCCGTGGCCCGAGCTCGCGCCACGAACGCCCCGGGGCGAGGCGGATCGTCACGGCGTCGGACGCGGCCTCGACCTCCGCGACGTCGCCGCCGGCGAGGAACGCGTCGAGCGGCGGCGGCGCGGACGTGACCCGACCTCGCGCGGTGAGAAGCCCGGGCGGGACGACCCACCGCAACGCCGAAGGATCACCCTCGACGGCCTCGGGATGGACGGCGACGACGCCACCGGTGGGGACGTCCGTACCGGACGCGCCGTCCTGAGGCGTCGCCTCCTCCGGGGCGGTGCGTGAGGCGGGAACCGCGGACGCGACACCACCGGCGCACGCGCAGGAGTCCCGGGCGGCCGTCGCCGGAGCGGTGCCCCGCGGGCCGTCGGCGGAGCCGAAGGCCGGATCGGCGGCGCGGCGCCGGAACCTCACGTCAGTGCGGCGACGACGTGCCGGACGAGGAACGCCGCCGTCCAGGCGAGGACGAACATGTACGTGAACGCGATGGCGGGCCACCGCCACGTGCCGGTCTCGCGCCGCAGCACACCGATCGTCGACATGCACTGCAGGGCGTAGAGAAAGAACACGAGGAGCGCCGCCGTCGTCGGGGCATCGAAGAGCTTCTCGCCCGCGTGCTCACCATCGGTGCGGGTCATCGACGAGAGCGCCGCGGTGGGCTCCTCGGGGTCGGTCGCGGAGGCGATCTGACCGAGGGTCGCGACGAACACCTCCCGCGCCGACAGCGAGGCGAGGACGCCGACGTTGACGCGCCAGTCGAACCCGAGCGGCTCGAAGGCGGGCCCGACGGCCCGGCCGAGACCGGCGGCGTAGGAGTTGTCGATGACGTACGAGCTCACCGCGACGTCGTCACCGGGGTCGACGCCCGCGACGGCGAGGTCGGCGTCGCTGCGCAGGGGGAGGTTGAGGAGCAGCCAGAGGACGATCGTCGTCGCGAGGATGATCGTCGTCACCTTGCGGAGGAACGCGCGGCAGGCGTCCCACACGGCCAGGCCGACGGAGCGCCAGCTCGGCCAGCGGTAGCTCGGCATCTCCATGTAGAAGGGAAGGATCGGGCCCCGGCGGTTGCCGAGACGCTTGAACACCCACGCCATCCCCATCGCCGACAGTGCGCCGACGAGGTAGAGCGCGAACATCACCGCGCCCTGCGCACCGAACGGGCCGAAGCGGGCCTCGCGCGGCACGAGCATGCCGATGAGGAGAACGTAGACGGGCAGACGCGCCGAGCACGTCATGAGCGGCGCCGCCATCATCGTCGCGAGACGGTCGCGGGCCGAGGGCAGCGTGCGGGTCGCCATGATGCCGGGGATCGCGCACGCGACGCTCGACAGGAGCGCGACGAACGCCCGCCCCTCGAGCCCGGCCCGCGCCATGACCCGGTCCATGAGGAACGCGGCCCGCGACATGTACCCCACCGACTCCATGAGGGAGACGAGGAGGAACAGCAGCGCGATCTGCGGGAGGAACACGACGACGCCACCGAGACCGCCGATGAGCGCGTCGCCGAGGAACGAGGCGAGCCACGGGTTGGTGACGTGCGCGGCGACGAGCTCGCCGAGGTGCGTGAAACCCGACTCGACGGCGTCCTGCAACGGCGCGGCGAGGGTGAAGATCGTCTGAAAGAACGTGAACATCACCGCGAAGAACACGAGCGTGCCCCACACCGGATGGAGTAGCACCGCGTCGATGCGGCGGGTGCGGGTGTCGATCTGCGGCACGACGTACCGGGAGGCGCGCAGGATCGACTCGATCCACGCGGACGTCTCGGCCGTGTCGGTGGGCGGGGCGAGCGGCGGGATGCGCCACTGCGCGGCCTGCGGGAGGGCCTCCTTGAGCTCGGCGAGCCCTTCGGAGCCGCCGACGACGACGTGGACGTCTACCCCCAGCGCCCTTCGGAGGGCGGGCACGTCGATCGCGCCGCCGCGCCGGGCGAGGTCGTCGGTGAACGAGAGGACGACCGCCGTGGGCAGACCGACCTGGAGCACCTGGGCGAGGAGCCCGAGGGAACGACGCAGCGACGTCGCGTCGAGGAGGACGAGGAGGCCGTCGGGCGTGCGGGTCTCGGGCCTCTCCGGGTCGAGGACGTCGGTGACGACGTACTCGTCGGGGCTGATCGGGTCGAGGCTGTACGTGCCGGGGAGGTCCTCGATGACGACGTCCTCGTCGCCGCACCGGCACAGGCCCTCGAAGCGGGCGACGGTGACGCCGGGGTAGTTGCCCGTCTTGGCCCGCAGGCCGGTGAGGGCGTTGAAGAGGGTCGTCTTGCCGGCGTTGGGGCTGCCCACGAGTGCGATGCGCAGGTCGTCGGAGGCGACCGCCGTGCTCCCGCCGCCCGAGGACGCGCAGTGGTCCGTCATCGGTGGGTGAGCTCGTCGGCCTGCACGAGGATGCTCTCGGCGTGACGACGGCGCAGCGCGATCTCGGTGTCGGCGACGCGGAACACCGTCGGGTCGCCCATGGGCGCACGACGGAGGACCTCGACGTGCGCGCCGGGAGCGAAACCGAGGTCGACGAGACGCCGGGCCGCGGCCGGGTCGAAATCGCCACCGACGCCGGTGACGATCGCGTGCGCACCGACGGGGAGCGCGGCGAGGCTGCCGCCGAGGGGGCGACGACGACGGAGGACGTCGGCGACCGGGCGGCGACGGGCGCGCCCCGCGGTGTCGGCGTGGGCGACGGGCGAACCGGCGGGGATCTCCCGCTGGGCGAAGACCGTGGCAATGGCAGACATGGCGACTTCTCTCGGACCGGAGGGCCGGATCACAACAGACGGCGTCGATCGCCGCGATAGACGATCGTGAACGAGGTCAGCCTAACCTAAGCGATCGAACGCCACCAGGGTTCCGTCCCACCGTTCCCGCGTGCTCTGGCTCACGCCCACACCCCTCCCACCCCTCCCGCGCCTCCGCACCCCCGACGTCCGGGCGGCGACCGCTACGACGACGGCAGGGACGACCGCAGCGACGGCCGTGGTGGACGAGGCGGACGAGGCGAACGGGCTCGGCGGACACCACGTCGACCGCGGTGAGGGACGCCGGGACGGACGCAGCGGGCGAGTGCCGCGGCGGGCGCCCTCACGGGTGGGACCGGGCAGGCCCGGACTCCCGGGAACCGGCCGACCACACCCCCGCACCCCGCGACACGGCGAGTCACGGTTCAGGTCAGAGGTTTTCGCACCGATCCCAGGTGTCATGGAGGTGTGCCGCGCGTACGCCCGTCGACACGTCGGGCACGCACTGCCACCCCGTGACCGACGAGGACGGAGACCGACGTGGCGCCCCCCTTCTTCCGCGCGACCCTCGCCGCCGCGGCCGCCGGCGCCCTCCTCACGACGTCGACGTCGGGGTACGCCGCATGGCAGGAGGCCGCCACCGACGCCCGGGAGCCGGCCCCGCTCGAGGCCGGCCCGTCCACCGTGGAGCTCCTCGGCGCGGACGACTCGCCCCGTCGGGTCGACGCGGGCGATCACGGCACCGAGATCCGCGCCGTCGTCGGCGAACGGATCCGGGTGACCCTCCCGGTGACGATCCACACGCGTGGCGCCGGCGGCATGCTCCGCGTCATCGTCCCGCCTGCCCGCGGTGACGCCCCACTCGCGGCCGAACTCGCCGCGACACCACCGCGACTCGAGGTCGTCCCGCAGGACGGGGACGCACCGCTGCGCGTCTCGCCCGAGGGCGCCGCCGTGCCCGCCGCTGCCGACGGGCACACCTATCTCGTGCGGTGGACGACGGCGACGCGGCCGACGCGAGACGGGCGTCCGGCCGGAGCTCGCAACGCGTGGGGCTCGGGCACGGCATCCCTCCAGGGCGCCGGCGTGGGACCGCGCCAGCTCACCGTGACCCTCACCCGCGGGGACGAGGCGGGTGGGGACGAGGCGGGCGGGAACGAGGCGGGCGAGGTCCGCACCGTCGTCCCCGCGATCGCGATGGACACGGCCGCGCTCCGTGTGACGACGGCACCGGACGGATCGACGTTGAGCGGGCTCGGGACGCGGCCGCTCTCGCTGCGCCCCACGTCCGTCGCGCTGCACCCCGTCACCCCCCTCACCGAGGCCCGGGCCCGCGAGCTGCGCACCGACGCGCGACTCGGTGTCGAGATCGGGTGGGGAACCGACGACTGTGCCACCCGGTGGACCGTGCCCGTCGGTGGCCTCGCCCGAGCGACCCGGGCCTCCCCTCGTCCCGCACGCGCCGAGGCCGCACCCACCGAGAACCTCCCCGCCGGCGGCGGGCGACGCACGTGCGTGCGGCTCCTCCCCGGCGTTGCGCGGGACGACCTCGTGCGCCGCCACGCCGGACGCACCCTCGAGGCGCGCACGACGTGGACCGCGACCTCACCCGCCCCCGCGACGTGGACGTCGACCGCGACGACGACCGAACGTCTGCCGATCCCCCTGCCCGCGCCCACCCCCGCGTCGTGTCGCCCCATCGGGAACCGGATCGCCGTGCGCTGGGCGTGGCCGACGACGTCGAAGACACCTCCGGCGCGGGTCGCGGGCACGACGGGCATCGAGCGATGGGCCCTCCTCGCCCGCCCCGCCGGGACCGGGACGTGGACGCAGGTCGCCGAGATCCGCGACGGCGACGGCCGCGAACACCGCCTCCCCCTCGCCGCGCTGCGAGGCGTCGTCCGAACGGGCCCCGCCGAACTCCGCGTGCGGGCCGTCGCCGGTGCCGGCGCGGAGAGGTCGTCCGGCGACGCCGTCCGCACGTGGACGGTGTCGGCGCGCGACGGCCGACCCACATGCGTCGCCACGACCCCCGCCCGGAGCAGCGTCCCGACCTCCCCGGCGGCCGGTACCGCGGCACCGGGCCCGACCCCGTCCGCGGCCGTCGCCACCCCGACGTCCGGGCCCCGATCCACGGCAGCGCCGACGCGCGGGGGTACGCGATGAGCTCGTCCACGCCCCACACGCGGCGGCTGCCCGGCTTCTCCCGACGCCGTCGCGACCGGTCGAAGGTGGCACCCGCCCCCCGGTCCGCCCGGGCCCGCATCGTCACCGCGGCACGTGCCGTCGCCGCCACGCTCGCCGTCGTCGCGGTCCTCGTCCTCGGCCCTCCGGCGATGCTCGGATGGGTCCCGCTCCCGGTGACGACCGACCTCCCGGGAGCACGGGCCGGGGACCTCGTCGTCGTCGACCCCGTCGAGACCGCCGACGTCGACACCCCGGAGCGGGGAGACGTCGTCGCCGTCCTCACGAGCACCGACCGTCTCGCCCTGCGCACCGTCGAATCCACCTCGGGGCCGACGCTCGCCGTCGCCTCCGCCGAGGGGGTGGTCTCGACGACGCCCGACCGGGTGCGGGCCGTCGAGCGGTACCGCCTGCCGGTCGTGGGAGCGGCCTACGGTGCGGGGTCGCCGACGCAGCGCATGTGGTGGGGGCGCGGACTCGGCGCGTTCGCGGCCCTCTGGGCCGGCCTCGAGATCTGGGACGGCATGCGCGGCAGCGGCCGCGACGAACGCGCCCCCCGCCGGTCGCGGTGGCGCAGATGGTCCGGGTCCCGTCGCGACGAGGGGGCGTCGTCCGCCCCCACACCGAGGGGTGCACCTGCGCCCGACGCCACACACCTCTGCGCCACGTCGAGGGGTGCTGCCTCGGGAACCACGGACACCCCCTCGACAGCCGCCGCGACAGCACCCCCGCACGTCGGTGCGACGCCCCCGACATCCCGACGCGGCACGCCCGGCGCTCCTGCTGCTGCACGCGCGGTAACCCCAGCCTCCCCGCACCGGCGTCTCACCGCCGCCTACCGCCTCGGCAGCATCACCTCGAGGGCGGACGTGCACGTGTCGGGCGGCCGCGGCGTGTCCGTGGGGACGTCCCTGCCGCCGCTCCCCCTCCCGCCGACCCCCGACACCGACGACCGCGAGCGGGCGTCGATCGGCTCCGACCTCGATATCCCCGGGGGACACCCGCAGCGACGGCCCGGGACCGACCTCGACGTGCCCGTCGTCTCCGTCGACCTCACGAGCAGGGAGTTCCCGACACGTCGCGAACTCGCACGAGCACGCCGCCGACGCCGACCGTGGGACCGGGTGACGGAGGCCGCAGCCTCGGCCGTCGGGGCCGTCGTCCTCGCCGCCCGCGCCCTCGACCGGCGGGCCGAGGACCCCGAGGACGACGCCGGTGGAGGCGGGCGTCACCGCAGCCCCCTGCCGGCCCGCACCATCGACGCCCCCGATCGTGCGGACACGGCTCCCCGCCCCGCGCTTAAGGCGGGCCCCACCCGGCCACGGCCCGACGAGGCCCCCCTCACCGGCTCACCCGCCGACCTCGCCGCGGGCCCGTCGACGACGACGGGGGACGACCGGGCCACGTCCCCGACGACCCCACGCTCACGCGCGGCGATGCGACGCACCCGCCCCCCGGCGAGGGCCGCCGGAGCGGCCTCCTCGACCACCCCGACCGGGCCCACGACCGAGACGCCGCACGCGGCGCCTCGTGCCGCTCGCCGCGGGACACCCGAGGACACGTCCGCCGTGGCGGGACACACGGCCGGCGACACGGCCCCTGCTCGGGCCGACGACACCGAGACACGACGGTTGTGGCGACCCCGCGCCTCCGCCGAAGAGGCGCGGCGGGTCGCCCTCGTCCAGGACTTCGAGGCGCGTCGGGCCGCGGCGGAGGCGGCGTTCCGTCACGAGTTGGCGCGACGCGAGCTCACTTCACCGGCGGAACGCCTCATCGCCGAGCGTGAACGGCGTGCGCAGGCCCCCCGCGGGACGGAACCGGAGGCGCCGACCGGGGACGGACACGAGGACGACCCCACCGCCTGAGACCCTGCGCACCGAGATCGGGACGCCCGAGACTCGGGGTTCCGAGCGCGCCCGGCCGGAGCCTCTCGCGCAGCCGTCCCCACCTGGTCCACGGTGGCGGCCGGGCCCCGGCCGGAACCACACGCGCGTCGCCGGATCCCGCCCCGTGGGGAGATGCCGGGCGTCGTGCGCGTCGCGCACTGCGGGTCCGACCCGCGTCGTCACCACGTCGTGCAGGCGCGCACGGCCTCGGGCCGAGGGTGCCGACGAAGGCCATCGAGCCGGGGACGTCGTGAAAAGCCGGGAACGTCGTGAAAAGAAGGCCGGGGCATGCCCGGCCGCGCGCGTCACCGGCCCTGTCGCCATGTCGGGACGAGCCCGAACGCAGGGAGGAGGGTGTGCAGGCGCGAGGCGCGCGGCTCAGGAGAGGTCGGGGCCGAGGACGGCGAGCTCGCATCCGGCGAGATAGGCGAGGGCGAGGTCGAGGAGGTCACCGCCGAGCGGGGTGCCGGCCGGGTGGTCCTCGTAGACGGTGTAGACGTCCTCGACGTAGGTGATGGGGACGTCCTCGCCGCCACGCAGGGGACCGACGAGGCGGTCGACCGCGAGTTGGAGCATGAAGAAGCTCACCGGGAGCTCACCGACGATCTCGCCGGGGAGGCGTTCGCCGGTGACGACCGCGACGAGGTCACGGTCGGACGCGGTGAGGCCCGCGAGCTCGGCCGCGCCGACGCGCACCCATCGCGTCTCGCCGGTCACCGTGCCCAGGTCGGTGGACGCGGCCTGGACGAGCGGCGACAGATCGAAGCCGTCGAACTGCGTCATCGCCATCCCTCCTCGTCCGGCCGTGTCTGCTCCAGGCCGGTGTTCGCGGCACCTATCGGCATCGCTCCCGTCGGCCTGAGGACAGAATTGCCACCTTCGGCGCCACAAGTGGCATTGGCGCGCAAGGGTTTTGGTCAACTCTTCGTCTGGTCCGGGCAAGGGCGGCGCCTTCACTCCGGCCGTCACCCTCCCGCTCCCGCCTGGGTGCGGGCCGTGCGGTGGCGCAGGATCTCCCGTGAGCGCACCGTCTCACCCCGCCCGGGCGCGGTCGTGACGGAGCCAGACGCGTGTCGTCTCGACGACGTCGCCCGGTTCCTCGCCCCGCAGGTGCCCGGCGGCCTCGAGCTCCCGCACCTTCTCGGCGAGCGCCGGGGGGGTGCCCTTCCCGTCACGGTCGAGGCGGTCGAGGCGGTCGAGCTCCTCGACGTACCCCTCGACGGCGTGGTCGGCGCGGACGCCACGGGAGGGGCGGCCGGTCGAGACGGTGACCTGGTTGCGGGATCGCCTGTTGGGGGCACCCTCGGCGTGGGGCACGACGTCACCGGGGTTGACGACGTGGAGGTAGGAGACGCCGGGCACGACGGGCATGCGTCCGGTCGGGGATCCCGCGGTGAGGACGGAGAGTCGGTAGCGACGCATCTCGGGCAGCGCGGCCGCGGCGGTCGCCGTCATGCCGCCCTGGCTGTGACCGGCGAGGAGGATCTCGGCGCCGGGTGGGACCCCGGCCCGGGCGAGGACCTCGGGGACGAGTCGTGCTTCGGCGGAGGCCCGCCCCAGCGCGCCCTCGAGGTTGGGGCGCAACGTGCGTACCTGCTCGTCGCCCTGTCGCATGCTCAGCAGATCCCACCCGGACGTGCCCGCGAAGGCGACGACGTAGGTCTCTCGGCGGCGCCCGTCGGGGTCGACGTGGACGTGCCGGCGGATGTCGATGGGGTCGCCGTCCTCCGTCCCGTCCGAGGAGGGGGCCCCGTAGTTGTCGTGGACGGTGCGGAACGCCCCGCCGAGACCGGGGCGGGGCCGGCTCGGTGGCGGGATCCGACGGACCTCCCCGACGAAGAGGCGCTGCGGCCGCATGAGATCCGCCGGGTCGAGCGGAGTGGGCCCCTTGTACCCCGGGCAGGTGGGCAGGCGGTACTGCTCGGCATCGCCCGGGGAGGAGCACCGCCCCTGCCGTTCGAGGATCCACGGCGGCGGCATCGGCGGGAACTCCCCCGACCGGAGGAGCCGGTCGAACGCCGCGGCGCTGCTCTCGTCGACGTCGCGGTAGAGGGCCACGGCCGCCTGGGCACGGCGGGCGAGCTCGGCGCGGGCCCCGGCGTGCGATGCGAGCCGGTCGGCGAGCCGCCACAGCCGCCACGCGTCGACGATTCGAGAGACGGCGTCGCCCCGCGAGAGGAGCGCATCGGCGAGGCGGAGGTCGAGCCGCCGGAGCTCCGCGGCCTGGCGACCCATCGCGTCGGCGCTCGACCGGTAGACGAGGGCAGCCCGCTGCACGGCCTCGACGTCGGCGACGAACCGGCTCTGCGGGTCGGCCGAACCCCCGGCGGCCTCGACGGGGCCGCGGGTGCCGCCCTCGCGGACGACGCCGCCCCCTCCGCCGGTCCCGCTCGTCGCGGTCGTCCCGGCCGTCATGGGATCCCCCCGGGCCACCGGGACGTCGCGCCGAGCCGGACGGAGTCGGCGCGGGCGCGGACTTCGGCGACGAGGGCGTCGAGATCCGCGTCGAGACGGTCGAGTTCGGCGTCGAGGGCGGCGCGGGCGTCGTCGTCCCACACGACGGAACGGAACCGGCGGCGCGAGACGCGCCCGTGGAGGGAGAGGTCGTCGGCGATCCCGGCGAGACGGGCCGCGAGGGCGGGCAGGTCGACGGTGAGGGCGTCCGGGAGCGCGGTGGAGCGGGCGACGGGCCCTGCGGAGGCGGCGGAGGCGGCGGAGGCGGCACTCACGGCGGGAGCCGCCGCGCCGGCCGGCGGGTGAGGGGGAGGCATGCGCTCACGCTAGGAAGGGGCGCGACGCCGTGGCCGCGGCCCTCCACAGGCACCCCGCACGTCCGCGGCCCCTCGCTCCGCCTGTGGGAACGTTGGACCTGAACCCCGCGTTGGGGTGCAATGGTACGGAACGTCCCCTTTCCTCCCGAGGAGATCCCATGACCGAGCCCCTGCAGCCGCCTGCCGGGATGGCCGCAGCGCCTCCGCTCACCTTGGAGGCGCCCACGCCGCCGCGGCCGGTGCCCGCCACCGCGGCCCCCGCGATGGCGCCGCAGGTCGCTCCCGAGGCCGTGCCGGTGCTCGACACGAAGGTCGACGACTACCTCTCCGGCCTCACCTCGGCCGCCGCCAGGAGCCCCGAGTTCGACCGGCGCGCCGCCGACGTGCGCACGATGGGCGACGCCGACATCCGCGCCGCCGCCGAGACGAGCAACCGGCTCCTCAAGTCGCCGGTCAAGGCGCTGCAGTCCGGGGGCGTGAGCCAGGAGTCCAAGGTCGGCGCCACACTCCTCGACCTGCGTCGCACGGTCGAGGACCTCGACCCGAGCCAGGCCAAGGGCGCCAAGAAGATTTTCGGGAGGATCCCCTTCGGCGACAAGATCACCGACTACTTCCGCAAGTACGAGTCGGCCCAGAGCCACCTCGACGGCATCCTTCACGCCCTCAAGAGCGGGCAGGACGAGCTGCAGCGCGACAACGCCGCGCTCAATCTCGAGAAGCAACAGCTGTGGAGCTCGATGGCGCGTCTCAACCAGTACGTCTACATCGCCGAACAGCTCGACGCGAAGCTCGACGCCCAGATCGCCGAGCTCGACGCGACCGACCCCGAGCGGGCCAAGGCGATGCGCGAGGACGTCCTGTTCTATGTGCGTCAGAAGCACCAGGACCTGCTCACCCAGCTCGCGGTGTCGATCCAGAACTACCTCGCGATCGACATCGTCATCAAGAACAACATCGAGCTCATCAAGGGTGTCGACCGCGCGACGACGACGACCGTCTCGGCGCTGCGCACGGCCATCATCGTCGCGCAGGCGCTCAACAACCAGAAGCTCGTCCTCGAGCAGATCACGGCGCTCAACACGACGACGAGCAACCTCATCGAACGCACGAGCGTCATGCTCCGCGACAACTCCGTCGCCATCCAGGAGCAGGCCGCGAGCGCGACGATCGGGCTGCCGCAGCTGCAGGCCGCGTTCCAGAACATCTACGCGACGATGGACTCCATCGACGAGTTCAAGGTGCGGGCGCTCGACTCGATGGCGCAGACGATCGGTGTGCTCGAGACCGAGGTCACCAAGTCGCAGGCCTACCTCGACCGTGCGCGCGCGAGCGAGGCGCGGCGGGAGGCCGGTGCGTTCGACCTCGGCGAGACCGCCTCGCTCTGAGCCGGTCGACGCCGGCCGGACACACACGAGCACGAGAGCAGGGGATGGACATGGCGATCGGGGAGTTCTTCTCCCGCCTGGGCGGCAAGGACCGCCCGGAGGCCGAGCCCGAGGTGGCGACGCCGCGTGCCCCCACCGCCGACGACCTCCGTGCCGCGCTCGAGCGGGCGGAGGCCCTCGTCGACGGCGCCTCCGCCCCGTCGGTCGTCGCGGCGCGGGTGCGGCGCGTCACCGCCACCGTGCGGGACACGCTCCCGCGGCTCGAGGTCGTCGGTCTCGGCAGCGACCAGGGGTATTCCGTCATGGCGACGGCGACCGACTACCTCCCGGAGGCGGTCAACGGATACCTGCGGCTGCCGCGGCGATTCGCCGACACTCGGCCCGTCGACGGCCCTCGCACCTCGCTCATGGTGCTCGTCGACCAGCTCGACCTCCTCGGCGCGACGATGGACCGGGTGTTCGACGCGGTCTGTCGTGACGACGCCACGGCCCTCGTCGCCCACGCCCGGTTCCTCGAGGACAAGTTCGGTCACCGCAGCACCGGTGGGGGCCTCGACCTCGCCGGTGCGGGGGCCGCGATCCCGGCGATGCCGGACGAGGTCGAGCAACCCGCCGACCTGCAGGACGGGGCGGATGCCGTCGGCGAGCACGGCGACCTCGACGACGCCTCCGTGAGCGGGGCCGACGAGAGCTCCACCGACGCGATCCCCGACGCCGCCGACGTCGCCACCGCCGACGAGGCGGGCGCCGACGCTCAGCTCCCCCCGCATCTACGCCCTCTCGCACCGCCCACCCCATGAGGTTCGTCGTGCCTCGCCCCGCACGGCCCTGCCCGCGGCCGTCGCACGCCTCCCCCGCCCGCTCGGAGATCCCGTCATGACCACCCCGTCCCAGCCGCTCCCGGCCGCCCTCGAGGCCCTCGTCCGCATCGGGGTCGCCGCCGGGCTGGAGGAGTCCGCCGTCCGCGCCGAGGGCGTGCGTCTCGCCGCCGGTGTCGTCAACACCTCCGGCCCCTCCCAGGTCCACGTCGGCTGGCGGGAGGTCATGGGGGGCACGACGCAGGAGTTCTTCCTCGCCGCCTCCCAGGGCCGCCGGTTCGCCTCCGGACCCACCCCGCTCCTCTCCTACCTCCTCGCCGAGTCCCCCGAGCAGGCCTGCGGGTACGCGGACGCGCTCGTCGAGGTCGCCACCGCGGCGTGTACCGTGCCGGGCGCCGACGCGGCCGCCGCCGGGCGCGCGACCACGGCAGGGCAGAGCCAGCTCGCCGCCGTGGGCGGAGCGACGGGGGCGACGACCGCGCCCGGTACGCCCGCCTCGACCGGTCGGAGCGCCCCGACTGATCCGACCGCTTCTCGGATCCCCGGCGACCCCGGCCTCGGCGCGTTCCCCGGGCTGCCGTCCTCGCCCGACACCCCGCCGTCGGCCCTCCCCGAGGCCCGACTCACGTCCCAGTCCGTGCTCGACCAGCTCACGGCGATCACGCGCGCGACGCGTGAGTTGTGGGGCGGTGGCGCGGGCGCGAACCCGGCATCCACCCCCACGACGCCGGGCCCGCTCGCATCCCCGACCACGCCGACCACCCCCACCACGCCGGGTGCCGCCGACGCAGGCATCCCCGACGCAGGTACCTCCGGCGGCACTCCGCAGACCGCGGCCGCGGCACCCGACGGCGCCCCGGCCCCGGCGCCCGCGCCGCGGGAGCCGGAGAAGTCCGTCGAGGAACTCCTCGCCGAGCTCGACGCGCTCACCGGCCTCCGCCGGGTCAAGCGGGAGGTGCACCAGCAGGTCGCGATGCTCAAGGTCGACGCGATGCGTCGGGAGGCGGGCCTCAGATCGGCGTCGATGACGCGACACCTCGTGTTCGTCGGCAACCCCGGCACGGGCAAGACGACCGTCGCCCGACTCGTCGGCGGCATCTACCACGCCCTCGGTCTCCTCAGCACCGGGCAGCTCGTCGAGGTCGACCGCTCCGAGCTCGTCGCCGGCTACCTCGGACAGACCGCGGTCAAGACCTCCGAGATCGTCGCCTCCGCCATCGGCGGGGTCCTCTTCATCGACGAGGCATACACCCTGGCGGGCGACCAGTACGGGCAGGAGGCCGTCGACACCCTCGTCAAGGAGATGGAGGACAAGCGCGACGAACTCGTCGTCATCGTCGCCGGGTACCCCGAGCCGATGCAGCGGTTCATCGACACGAACCCCGGCCTCGCGAGCCGGTTCCGCACGACGATCACGTTCGACGACTACACCGACGACGAGATCACCGGCATCCTCCGCACCCTCGCGGAGAAGAACGACTACGTCCTCACCGACGCGGCGACGACGCGCTTCCGCGAGATCCTCGCCGCGACGCCCCGCGACGAGTCCTTCGGCAACGGCCGGTTCGCCCGCAACGTCCTCGAGGGCGCCATCGGTCGGCACGCGTGGCGCATCCAGGACATGGAGGACCCCTCCATCGACGACCTCCGCACCCTCGACCGCATCGACCTCGAGGACCGGCCCGACGTCGACCCCGACACCGACCCCGGTTCCGCGACGACGGCCGCCGAGGAACCGACGACCGCGTCCTCCGACGAGGAGACCGCATGAGCAACGTAGGCACGGCCGGCGCCACGGCCCCCGCACCGCGTCCGGGTCGTGGCGCGCCCACTGCGGCGACCGCCCCGGCCTCCTCGGCCGTCTGGCGACCGACGTCGCAGCCGAGCGCGCAGGAGGTCGCCACGGCCGAGGCGGCAGGCACCCCCACCCCGCAGGCGTGGCGCCGCGGTTCCCTGGCCCGGGGGCTGCGCAAGCTCACCGCGGCCGGGGTCCTCGCGTGCTCGATCAACGGTCTGGCCGCGTACGCCGTCGTCACGACCGACGCGGCCCGAGTGCAATCCGTCGCCGCGACGCAGGCCGCCGAGATCGGGGCCGTGACGTCGACGATCGACACCCTGGGGACGACGGCGAAGGTCACACCCGTCGGCGCCGCCAAGGAGAAGGCGTACCTCACCACGGTGAGCGAGGCGTCCTCCCGGCTCGCCTCCGTCACGGCCCGGGCCGCCACCGGCCCCGCCGGTCTCGCCGAGGACACCGTCGCATTGCAGGGACTCTCGGCCGATTACACCCGCTACGTCGCCCTCCTCGAGAGCGGCCGTGCCGCCACCGGCAAGGTCGCCGCCGACCGGTACGGCCAGGCGGAGACCCTGCGCACGACCCGACTCGACCCGGCTCTCGCCGAGCTCCAGCGGCAGAACACCGACCGCAGCACCGAGGCGAAGACCCTCGCGTGGGTGACGATGGGCGGCCTCGGGCTCACCTCGCTCGTCACGCTCCTCACCCTCCTCGGCGGGTCGCGGTGGCTCGCCTCGCGCACGAAGCGGGTCGTCAACCCCGGTCTCTTCGGGGCCCTCGTCATGTCGGCGGCCGTCTCCGGGTACGCGTTCTCCCAGCTCGGGTCCGCGACGATCGTCGCCCCGGGCGCCGGCCCGTTGCTCCTCGTCGGCGGTCTCGCCGCCGCGGGTCTCGTCTGGCTGGGTCTCGACCAACGTCTCAAGGAGTACCGATGAGCATCCCGGGCCCGGCCGCCACCGTCACCGCCCCGCCGGCGCCGGGGTCCCTGGGGGCCGACGTCCCCGCCGACCAGCTCCTCGCCTACCTCGACGCGCTCGGCGCATGGCGCGACCGTCGCCGGGCCGAGCTCGACGAACTCGACGAGGCCGCCCTGCGTTCCCCCGACCGGGCCGCACTCACGAACGACATCCTCCTCTCGATGACGTTGTGGAAGGCCGTCGCCGACCGGCACGACCTCCTCGTCGCCGCGTGGGATTCCGGCCGGATGCTCCCGCAGGACCGGATGCGGCTCACGACCCTCGTGTGGGGTCGACTCGACCAGGAGGCCGGGGAGTCCTCGGCCCTCGCCGTCTCCCTCCCCGAGGCGTGCCGCCTGTCGGACTCCCTCGCGGCGAGCCTGTGGCGGGCCCTCGGGCTCGACGGCCAGACGGCGGGCATGGAGCATCGCGTCCGGGAGCTCCGCGCCTCCGTCGAGCGCATCCGCGATCTCGTCGCCCAGATCCCCGCGCACCGGGCCGGCTCGGCGCAGGAGGTCCTCGTCGGTCTCGACCGGCGCCTCGTCGACGTCACCGAGCGGCTGCGTCGCGGCGCCGACGTCGGTGGGCTCGTCGGACCGCTCGAACTCGCCGTCGCGACGACGGAACGCGACCTCATCGTCGCCGCCTCCGAGCGCACCCGCACCCGCGACCGGCTCTCCGGCATCGGCGCCACCGTCGCCGACCTCACGGCCAAGGGCGAGGCCGTCCGTGCGCTCGCCGCGAAGACGGGCGCCACCATCCGTCCGGCACCGGTGCTCGCCGTGCCCGACGTCACCGCCCTCGGCGAACCGCCCACCGAACCGGCCGAGCTCGACGCCTACGCCACCCGCCTCGAACGGGTGGGTCGCGCCCTCGAGGTCGCCCGCAGTACGTACGCGGGCGCCCTGGAACGCCGCACCGACCTCCTCGAGGAGCTCGTCCGCGCCGAGGCACGCATCGCCGACCTCCCGGCCGAGTACCGCGCCGACGCCGAGGCCCTCGCGCGTCGCGCCCACGAGGTCGAGGACAGCCCGACCGACACGGTCCACCTCGGCGCCCTCGTCGCCGCCCTCACCGCCTATCTCGGGACGACCCGATGACCCCCCTGCCGCGAGACCGGCTGCCCCGGCCGCTACGTCGACGGGTACTGCGACTGGTGCGGCATGCCCGAACGGCCCGCGCCGGCCCCGAACGCCCCGACGCCGGGAACGACGGTCCCCGGCGGCGCGGCATCGCCTACGACATCCGCCCCGGCGGGGTCGTCCCCCGTCGCAGCCGCACCGGCCACGGGATCCGGGTCGGAGTCCCCCGTGGAGTCCGTCGCCGCGTCCATCCGTGCCATCACCCCGCTCGGCTCGGCCCGCGGCGCCGGCGCCCGGCGCCACGTCCGCCAGCGCCGCGCCCGCCGGTCGAGCCTCGGCGCCGGACTCACCCAGGTGCCCCCGGCCGTCGAGACCGACCCGACCGCCGCCGTCCTCGCCGCCCCCGTCGTCCCCGAGGAACGCCGCGTCTGCCCCTCGTGCGGTGCCCCCGTGGGCCGCGGCCACGACGGCACCCCCGGCCGCACGCAGGGCTACTGCCCGCAGTGCCGCAACCCGTTCTCGTTCACCCCCAAGCTCGAGGCGGGCGACCTCGTCGCCGGCCAGTACGAGGTCGCCGGCCCCATCGCCCACGGTGGCCTCGGATGGATCTACCTCGCCCGCGACCGCAACGTCTCCGGCCGATGGGTCGTCCTCAAGGGCCTCCTCAACGCCGGCGACGAGGACGCCGTCGCCGCGGCCATCGCCGAGCAGCAATTCCTCGCCCAGGTCGAGCACCCGCAGATCGTCGAGGTGTACAACGTCGTCGAGCACGAGGGCCTCGCCTACACGGTGATGGAGTACGTCGGCGGCGCCTCGCTCAAGCAGATGCTCAAGGACCGCCTCTTGGCCCGCGGCGAATACGACCCGCTGCCCGTCGAGACGGCCCTCGCGTTCGTCCTCGAGATCCTGCCCGCGTTCACCTACCTCCACGACCACGGGCTGCTCTACTGCGACTTCAAGCCCGACAACCTCATCCACGTCGCCGACGGGGTCAAGCTCATCGACCTCGGCGGCATGCGGGAGATCGACGACCTCGACTCGCCGATCTACGGCACGGTCGGCTATCAGGCGCCGGAGGTCGCCGAGGTGGGGCCGTCGATCGCGAGCGACATCTACACGATCGGCCGCACGCTCGTCGTCCTCACGACGGAGTTCCGCGGTTACCAGACGCGGTTCGTCGATTCGCTCCCGCCGCTCACGCAGACGCCCGCGTTCCGCGAGCACGATTCGTTCTACCGGCTCGTCGCCCGCTGCTGCGCGCCCGACCCGGCCGACCGGTTCGTCTCCGTCGAGGAGCTCCGCGTCCAGATGCTCGGCGTGCTGCGGCAGGTCGTCGCCGACACCCCCGGCGCGGGCGTGACGACGCAGGCGCCGCCGTCGGCGTACTTCGAGGCGCCCGTCGTCACCGGCGAGACGCTCGACTGGTGGCAGCTGCCCGGTCTGCGCCCCGACGAGCAGGACCCGATGAACACGTGGCTCCGCGGTCTGCAGACGAGCGACCCGGGCGAGCGGCTCGCGTCGCTGCGGCAGGCGCCTCAGCACACCCCCGAGGTCATCCTCGAGATGGGACGCACCGCGCTGCGCGCCGACCAGGGCGATCTCGTCTCGCAGGCGGCGGACGCCCTCCTCGCACACGACCCGTGGGACTGGCGTGCGGTGTGGCTCCTCGGCCTCGACGCGCTCCGCCGGGGCGACGGCGCCGCGGCCGTCGACTCCTTCCACGCCGTGTACGCCCAGCTCCCCGGCGAGATCGCCCCCCGGTTCGCGCTCGCCGCCGCCCACGAACGCGTCGCCACCGACGCCTCCCTCGCCGCAGCCGAGTCGTCGTACACGACGTGTCTGCGCACGGACGCGGCCTATGTCGTCGCCGCGGCCTTCGGCATCGCCCGTACCCGCGCGACCCGCGGCGACTTCACCGGTGCGGTGAGCGCCGTGAGCGCGGTGCCGCCGACGTCCGGGGCGTACTCGCGGGCCCGGTGGATGCGTGCCGATCTCCAGACCCGCACCGACGCCGGCGTGCCCGCCCTCATGGACGTCCTCGCCGACTCCCGCCGCATCACCCTCGAACCCCACACGCGGGCGCGCCTCGCCGTGCAGGTGCTCGAGAAGGCCCTCGCCGCACGCCTCGCGGGCGACACTCGTGAGGCGACCCTCGACGGGCGATCCGCCGACGAACCCACCCTGCGTCGGTCGCTCGAGTCCGCCTACCGCGACCTCGCCCGACTCACCCCCGCCCCCGGCGAGCGCCACCTGCTCGTCGACGAGGCCAACCGCATCCGACCCTGGAGCCTGATATGACGTCGCCCTCCTCGCCTCCTCCCGCCGACGACCGCGACCCGGTGACCTCGGAGGCCCCCACCGAGGAGCTGCGTCCCTGCCCTTCGTGCGGACGCCCCACGGGCGCCGGACGCGCCTGCGAGAACTGTGCCGCGCCCGCCGGGGCCTCGGACGTCGAACGCGCGCCGCTCGCCGAGGCCGGGGAGACCCCCGTGCCCGTCGGCGTCTCGTCCGACACGACGAGACCCGACGTGACCCGCTCCGGCCCGATGGCGACCGACCCCGCCACGTCCGACCCCGCCACGACCGACCCCGCCACGACCGGCCCGGCGGGCGCGGTCACGTCCGACGTGGCTGCTCCCGCGTCCTCCAACACCGGTTCGACGGCCGTGACCGCCGAGACCTTCGCCGCCCGCACGACCCCCGACCCCGTGCCCGAGGCGGGTGCGCCTCCCGCCGGGGGGTCCGACGACGAGGGCGAGACCGCCCCGCCCACCGGGTCCGAGACCCCGCCGGCCCCGCTCCCCCCGGTCGGCTCCCCGACCCCGGCGGCCGCCGGCACGAGCGGCCCTGGCCCGAGCGAGGGTGCCGCGACCGCCGACGCTACGTCGGTCGACGTCGCCCCCGGCAGCGCGCCCCGCTCGGCGGGGATGCTCGTCCTCGGGGGGATCCTGCCGGAGGAGCCCGTCGCCGCGCCTGCGCCCGCCCCCGAGGAGGGTTCCCGGTGCGCGTGCGGAGGCACGTTCGCCGACGGGTACTGCGAGCAGTGCGGCTCCCCGGTCCCCGCACCACGGGCCCACATCGAGGACGCGCCGGCCCCCTGGGTGTCCGGGGTCTGCGACATCGGCGTACGCCACCGGTCGAACCAGGACGCGATGGCCCTCTTCGCCGACGGCGCCCGCGCCGCGCTCGTCGTCTGCGACGGGGTGTCCTCCGCCATGCGCTCGGAGGACGCGAGCCAGGCCGCGGCCGACGCCGCCGTCGCCGTCCTCTCCCGGGCGACCTCGACGGGGGTGGGCGTGCCGTCCTCCGTCGTCCCCGCCCTCCTCACCCGCCTCGACACCGCGGCCGAGGCCGCCGCCGACGCCGTCGCCGACGTCACCGGGCAGATCCACTGCGAGCTCGGCATCGACTCGACCCGTGAGGGCGACACGTTCCACGCCAACCCCTCGTGCACGTTCGTCGCCGCGATCGTCGAGGCCGGGCACGTCGTCGTCGGGTCGATCGGCGACTCCCGCGCGTACTGGTTCCCCGACGCCGGGGAGGCGCAGCGACTCACCGTCGACGACTCGTGGGCCGAGGAGCAGATCGCGCTCGGGGCCACGCGCGAGCAGGCCGAGTCCGGGCCCGGGTCGCACACGATCACGCGGTGGCTCGGGATCGACTGCGACGACCACACCCCCCGCACGGCGACCCTGCGGATCGACGCGCCCGGCTGGCTCGTCCTCTGCTCCGACGGGTTGTGGAACTACGCGAGCGAACCGACCGCCCTCGCCGAGGTTCTCGGGGAGATCGCCCACGGCATCGCCGGGACCGAGGCCGTCACCTCGCCGGTCGTGGCACCCCTCGCCGACCCCCACACCGGCGCCCCCGTCGACCCGGTGCCGCCCGCGGCGACCGCACCCGACCCCACCGTCCCCACTGCCCCGGCCGCCACCGGCACCGACGCGTCGGCGACGGCGCCGGAGGCCGCCGACCAGGACGGCACGACCGTCCCCCTCGCCCTCGCCCGCGGACTCGTCCAGTGGGCGAACGCCCGCGGCGGGCATGACAACATCACGGTGATCGCAGCCCGGCTCACCCCGGACGCACCGACGCAGGAGGCCTGACATGGCGGAGTTCCACGCCACCGTCCACCAGAACGAGTTCCTCGCCACGGGCGCCACCGACGTCCACGCGATCGTGTCGATCACGTGCACCGGCGCCGGGCAGGCGGGCCGCTCGGCCGGGGGTGACGCGGGCGAGATCATCGTCATCGACACCTCCGGTTCGATGGAGGCGGCGGGCGTACGGGCCGCGCAGGAGGCGGCCGCGGCAGCGCTCGACCAGATCCACGACGGCGTGTGGTTCGCCGTCATCGCCGGCAACCACGAGGCGCGCCTCGCCTACCCCGACGGGTACACAGCGGCGATGGTGCAGATGTCGGCGGCGACGCGGGCGCAGGCCAAGCGGTCCCTCACCCGCTTGTACGCCGACGGCGGCACGGCGATGGGCACGTGGCTCCTCGCCGCGGCGCAGCTCTTCGGCACCGTCCCCTCGCTCACGCAGAAGCACGTCATCCTCCTCACCGACGGCGAGAACCAGCACGAGACGCCGGAGCAGCTCACGGCCGCGATCGAAGGCGTCCGGGGCCGGTTCCAGGCGGACTGCCGGGGTCTCGGCGCGGCGTGGCAGGTCGACGAGGTGCGGCGCATCGCGGAGGCCCTGCTCGGCACGGTCGACCTCATCCCGCGACGCGAGGACATGGCGGCCGAGTTCGCCCGCATCATGCGGGTGTCGATGGCCCGCGGTGTCGCCGACGCGTCGCTGCGCGTGTGGGCGCCACAGGGTGCCGAGGTGCTGTTCGTCCGGCAGGTCGCGCCGCGTCTCGAGGACCTCACGACGCGCCGCACGACGGTCAACCCGCTCACCGGCGCGTACCCGACGGGCGCGTGGTCGGACGAGACGCGCGAGTACCACGTCGCGGTGCGTCTGCCCGCCAAGGCTGTCGGTGCCGAACAGCTCGCGGCACGGGTGCAGCTCGCCGCCGGTGGCGAGATCGTCACGCAGGGCCTCGTCAAGGCGCGCTGGTCGGCCGACGACTCCCTCACCGCCCGCATCAGCCCCGAGGTCGCCCACTACACGGGTCAGACGGAACTCGCGAAGGCGATCCAGGAGGGCCTCGCGGCCAAGTCCATCGGCGACGACGTCACGGCCACGACCCGCCTCGGCCGCGCCGTGCAGCTGGCCGCCGAGACGGGCGACGACGACGCGACGAACCGCCTCTCGCGGGTCGTCGACATCGACGACGCGGGCACCGGCCGGGTCCGGCTCAAGAACCGCATCGACAAGCTCGACGAGATGGCCCTCGACACGGCCTCGACGAAGACGACCCGGGTCGGGCGATGAGGTGTCCGGAGGGCCACGAGAGCGCGGCCACCGACTACTGCGACACCTGCGGCGCCCCGATGGGCGCCCCGGGCGGCGCGACACCTGCCGGTGTGCCCGACGCAGGCGCGGCCGTCCCCTCCCCGACGCCCCCGCCGGGCCTCTCGACCCCGGAGCCGGACCCGTCCGACGCCGCCGGTACGGGAGATGCGGCCGCACCCGCCACCCAGACGTGCCCCAACTGCGCCGCCGTCAACGCCGCCGACAACCTCTTCTGCGAGGTCTGCGGCTTCGACTTCACGACCGGTGTCATGCCCCGCGTCGAGGGCGGCGAGCCCTCCTTCCTCGACCTGCCCGTCCGCGCAACGTCGGTTGCCGGTGACGCGGCAGACCCGTCCGACGTGGCGGACGAGACGTCGCCCGAGGCGCCGCGTTCCGACGAGGAGGGCGTCGGCGCGCTCGACCTGCCCGCACCGCCTGCTGCTGCCGCGGCGAGGCACGAGGCGCCGGACGAGCCGGGCACCCCGGTCGCCGCGACGGCGGCCGACCCCCGAGCGGCGGAGGCCGCGCCCGGGTCCACGCCCGGGGCGACGCCCGAGGACGATGACGAGTCCCCCGATGCGGACGCCGTGGCCGCGCCCCACGTCGAGACCCCGACGCCGCCGGCGCCACCGGTGGCGGCCCCTCCGCAGGGCGACCTCGACCCGGCCGTCCCGGACGCATCCGCACCGGCCGGGCACACCCCGGCCCCGACCCCCGGCCTCGGTTCCGACTCCGGTTCCGGTTCCGGTTCCGCCGCCGAGCGTGGCCGGGCCCACCCGCCGACCCCGGCGCCGGGGACGTCGTCGCTTCCGTCGGCCGAGGTGAGGCCCGTCAACCGTCCGCCGTCGCGGGAGGTCGCCGGTGACTGGGTCGTCGAGGTGTGGATCGACCCCGACTGGTTCGCCGTGCAGGACGCCGACGAGGCGTACCCCTCTCCCGCCCCGCCGGAGGTCGTGCGCCTCACCCGCTCCGACGCGCTCGTCGGGCGGCGCAGCCGCACCTCCGTGCCCGACGTCGACTGCGGCATCGACTCCGCGGTGAGTCGTCGCCAGGCCCTCCTCACGAGCGACGGCCGCCGGTGGTGGATCGAGGACCTCGACTCGAGCAACGGCACGTGGGTCGGTCCGGCGATCGGGCCGCTGCCGCGTTCGCCGATCTCGGGCCGCACCGAGATCGACGCCGACGACCGCATCTACGTCGGTGCCTGGACGCGGCTCGTCGTCCGTCCGGCCGTCGAGTCGGAGGTCCACCCCGACTGACGCTCGGGTGGAACTCAGGGGAGCGTGTGAGGATCGGGCCCGTGAGCCGCGCCCGACCGCATCCCCCGGCCCGGGGGTCCCGCATGCTCACCGTCGGTGCCGGCGGACTCGCGCTCGCCGCGGTCGCGTCCCTCGTCGACGGCGGCGGGTGGCTCGCCCAGCTGCAGGCGGCCGCACCCCTCCTCGGTGTCCTCGGGATCCTCCTCGCGGTCGTCGCCGGGTTCCGGCGACGGTTCGTGCCCGCCCTGGTCACCCTCGTGGCGTCGCTCGTCACGATCGTGCCGGTCCTCACCACCCCACTCGACGACGTCCCGCACGGCTCGCGCACCCTCTCGGTGCTCTCGGTGAACACCTACATCGGGGAGGCCGATCCGGCGCGGATCATCGCCGAGGTCGACACCCGCGACGTCGACGTCCTCGTCCTGCCGGAGATGACCGACGCGTTCTGGCAGCGACTCACCGCGCACGGACTCCGTGAGCGACTGCCACACGTCACCGGTCGTGCGGGCCGGGGCAGCGGCATGGTCATCGCCACGCGCCAGCCCGCCACCTGCGTCGATCTCCCCCCGGGCATGACGTGCGGCCGTGTCGAGCCCGACCGGAGCGCCCCCGGGGGCGTCTCGCGCGACGCGGAGGGGCGGCCGGCGTTCGACCAGATCGTCGTCGACCTCCCCGACGGCACCCGCGTCAAGGGCGTCCACCTGTGGAGCCCACGCCTCTCCCCCACGTCGCGGTGGCGGGAGAACCAGGAGGAGATGGCGCGCTGGATCGCGGCGCAACCGGCCGATCGGCGACTCGTCCTCGCGGGCGACTTCAACGCGGGCCGCTCACACCCGGTGTTCCGGGGTTACGGGGCCGGGCTCGACGACAGCCCCCGCGGCGGTCTGCCGTGGACACGCACGTGGCCTCGATGGGGGCCGATCCCGCCGTTCGTGCAGATCGACCACGTCCTCGCCCGCGGTTGGCGGGCGAGCGAGTCGCAGACCGTGTCCGTGCCGGGCTCGGACCACCTCGGCGTCTGGACGCTGCTCACCCGCTGACCGGCCGCGGCGCGGGACGAGCGAGGACCACGGTCACGATTCGTCGCACGACCGCCACATCCGTCAGGGGAGGGCGCCGGCGTCAGGGCGCCCTCCGGCACACATGCCCGCGCTCACGCATGCGAGGCCGGGCGTGGACACGCGGCCCGAGCGCCGTTCAGCCGAAGGTGACCTCGCCCTTGTGCATGTCGCGGCCCTTGCCGTGGACGAGGAGATCCCACGCGTAGTGGGTGCCGTCCTCGGCCTCGATCTCACGCGCCACCCGGCCGGAGCGTTCGAGGACGAGGGAGCCGGAGGACAAGTAGTCCTGGAGGTCCTCCTCGACGTCGGCGGCCGAGTAGAGGATCTCGGGGTCCTGCGGCCCGCCGTACCCCTCGGTGAGGTTGGTCGGGTCGTGGGCGACGACGAGCATGTCGCCCCCGGGCGCGAGGGCACGGGCGGCGAGCCGCATCGCCTCGCGGCGCGCATGGGCGGGCAGCTGGAGGTAGGAGACGAGGACGGCGTCGAACGTCGAGCGGTCGACCTCGGCCTTCGTCGCGTCCTCGACGCGCCACGTGATGTCGAGGGTGCGTCCGAGGCGCTCCTCCGTCTCGGCCGCGAGGCGCCGACCGCGCTCGGTGGCGACGGCGGAGAAGTCGATCGCGGTGACCTTCCACCCCTCCGCGGCGAGCCACACGGCGTTGCGTCCCTCGCCCGAGGCGAGGTCGAGGGCGGTGCCGGGGTTGAGCGCCCCGAGCTCCGAGACCACCCACCGGTTGGGACCGGTGCCCCAGATGAGGTTCTCCTCGGTGTAGCGGGCGTCCCAGTCTGCCGCGTCCATGTCGTCTCCTCGTCCGTGTGCGGGTCGGTGCCCAGTCTCCCGTATCACCCGTCGGGCGACCAGCTCAATCGTGACCTACGAATTGCATTCTGCATCAGCGGAATTCCTAATACTCCCGAGCGGGGCCGACACGCGAGGACCAAGGTCCCTACGTTTTGCCACATTTTCTGACGATGCTTCCCACGAAGGACGGTGCCTGCCGTCCAGTTCGGCCACCCCGGGGAAGGGCGCCGCGCAGGGGAGACCTCATTCGCGTCGCAAAGCGCCCGGGCATGAAACTCAGAGGGGCTTGGAATGGACGCGCTAGAACTCGCGCGATGGCAATTCGGTATCACCACGGTGTACCACTTCCTGTTCGTGCCGATCACGATCGGAATGTCGGCGATCGTCGCCGGATTCCACACGGCTTGGGTCCGCACGCGCAACCCGCAGATGTACAAGCTCACCCGATTCTTCGGGAAGTTGTTCGTCATCAACTTCGCGCTCGGCCTCGTCACCGGCATCGTGCAGGAATTCCAGTTCGGCATGAACTGGTCGGACTACTCCCGCATGGTCGGTGACATCTTCGGCGCACCGCTCGCGCTCGAGGCGCTGCTCACGTTCTTCCTCGAGTCGGTGTTCATCGGCCTGTGGATCTTCGGGTGGGGTCGCATCCCCGAGAAACTCCACGCCGCGACGATGTGGCTCGTCCACATCGGCACCGTGATGAGCGCGTTCTTCATCCTCGCGGCGAACAGCTGGATGCAGAACCCGGTCGGGTACCGGCTCAACCCGCAGACGGGTCGCGCCGAGATGACCGACTTCGTCGCCGTCCTCACGAACAAGGTGCAGCTCGTCACGTTCCCGCACGTGCTCACCGCCGCCTACATGACGGGTGGGGCGCTCGTCATGGCCGTCGCGCTGTGGCACCTGCGCCGCGGCACCCGTCACGGCGTCGCCGTCGGTACGGACGACGAGCGCGTCGCCACCGCCCGTGGTGCGCGCACCGCGAACGACCCCGTCGCCCACGACGACCGCACCGAGGGTCGTGTCGTCCCCGCCCACACCGACCGCCGGTCCGACCTCGCGATGTACCGCAAGGCCGCCCGTGTCGGCGCCGTCATCACGCTCGTCGCCTCCCTCGGCGTCGCCGTCACCGGTGACCTCCAGGGCAAGGTGATGACCGAGGTGCAGCCCATGAAGATGGCCGCCGCGGAGGGCCTCTACAACACCACCAAGCACGCCCCGTTCTCGATCCTCTCGGTCGGCAACCTCGAGGGCACCGAGGCCACTCACCTCATCGAGGTGCCCGGCCTGCTCAGCTACCTCGGCAAGGGCGACTTCGACGCGGAGATCCAGGGCGTCTACGACCTCCAGCAGGAGTACGCGCAGAAATACGCGGACTCCGGCCTCACCACCGACACGCGGACGAACTACACGCCGTACGTGCCCGTCGCGTACTGGACGTTCCGCCTCATGATCGGCATCGGCATGCTCGGCGCGCTCTGCTCGCTGCTCGTCCTGTGGGCGACGCGCAAGGGCGCCTCCGAGGAGGCCCTGCATCCGTCGTGGTGGCACTGGGTCGCCATCGGTGCGCCACTGTTCCCGCTGCTCGGCAACAGCTTCGGCTGGATCTTCACCGAGATGGGCCGCCAGCCCTGGGTCGTCAACGGCGTCATGCTCACCCAGTTCGGTGTCTCGCCGCGCACGACCGCCGGTGAGGTGCTCGCGACGATGGTGCTCTTCACGCTGCTCTACGGCGTCCTCGCGGTCATCGAGGTCAAGCTGCTGCTCAAGTACATCAAGCTCGGCGCCGAGGACATCGGCGAACCCACCGAGGCCGTCACCACGGGTGTCCGCGAGGGCGAACCCCTCGTCTACACCTACTGATAGGGGGGTTCGACATGGATCTCGCAATCGTCTGGTTCATCCTCATCGCCGTCCTCTGGATCGGCTACTTCTGCCTCGAGGGATTCGACTTCGGCGTCGGAATGCTCCTGCCGATCCTCGGAAAGGGTCGGGACGCCGAGGACACCGAGCGCCGCAAGCGCGTCATGCTCGGCACGATCGGCCCCCACTGGGACGGAAACGAGGTGTGGCTCCTCACCGCCGGCGGCGCGACGTTCGCGGCGTTCCGCGAGTGGTACGCCACTTTGTTCGACGGGTTCTACCTCGCCCTGTTCCTCATCCTCGTCGCGCTCATCGTCCGCGCCCTCGGTTTCGAGTACCGCGGCAAGGGCGGCACGGCGGCGTGGCGCAAGAACTGGGACATCGCGATCGTCTTCGGCTCGTTCCTCCCGGCACTCCTGTGGGGTGTCGCGTTCGCGAACATCGTCGCGGGCACGCCGCTCGAGGTCGTCGAGAACACCCTCGGCAAGGGCGTGCAGTTCGACGGCAACCTCTTCACGCTGCTCACCCCGCACGCGTTGCTCGGTGGCCTCACGACGCTGTTCCTCTTCCTCACCCACGGCGCGATCTTCATCGCGCTCAAGACGGACGGCGACATCCGTGAGGACGCCCGGCGTCTCGCGGGCAAGCTCGGCCTCGTCACGGCCGTCCTCGCGGTCGCGTTCCTGCTCTGGATGAACATCCTCACCGGCAACAAGACGGGCGCCTGGATCACGACGATCCTCGCCGCGGTCGCCCTCGTCGCCGCGCTCGTGTTCAACCGCATGGGTCGGGAGGGCCTCGCGTTCCTCGGCACGTTCCTCACGACGGCCCTCGCGGTCATGTCGCTGTTCCTCATGCTGTTCCCGCACGTCATGCCGTCGACGCTCGACCCGTCGGCGACGCTCACGACGCTCCGTGACGGCACCGGCTTCTACGCCGCGAACAGCGACCACACGCTGGGGATCATGACGGTCGTCGCGCTGATCTTCACGCCGATCGTCCTCGCCTACCAGGGCTGGACATACTGGGTGTTCCGCCGCCGCCTCACCACGGCGCAGATCCCCGACGTCACGCCCGTCCGCGAGCGCGTCACCCGCTGACGCGACTGCTCCGCACCAACGCGAACGCCCCCGCCGTCGGCGGGGGCGTTCGTCGTGTGTAGCTCTCGCCACCCGCCGGGCGACACCTCGCGGTGCACGTCCCGGGACTCACCTGCGGGAGCGGAGAGGCCCCGGCACTCACTTGTCGGTATAAGTGAGGCACTCCTCGGTGGGCCGGCCGAGCTGCTCGAACATCGGGAGCTCGTTCCACTCCTCGACGAACTCGACGAACTTGCCGTCCTTCGCGCGGAACGACGCACACGCCGTCCACGTGACCTCCTTGCCCGGGCGTGCCGCCGACGTGGCGGACGGTCGCGGCGAACGCCCACGGCATCCGCGCGGCGGCCGCGACGACGTGGCGACGCACGAGGGGTGCCCGGGTCGCGGCGACGAGGGCTGCCGTCGGCGTGGCCGTGCGCACCGCGAGGCGCCGCCACGCGCGCTCGTACTCGCAGGGGCACCCCGCAGCGACCGCATCGACCGCCGCGACTGCCTGCGTGAACCCCACCGACAGGCCCTCGCCCGTGAGGGCGTCGGCGTACCCCGACGCGTCGCCGACGAGCAGCACCCGCTCGGCGGTGCGCCGCCGCGACCCGCGCGCGAACGGCCCGGCGCCGAGCACCCGCCCGTCCGGCTCCGCCCCCGCCAGGCGGTCGAGCAGGGCGGGAAGCCCCGTCAAGTGGTCGTCGAACGACCCCACCCGTGCGGTGAGCACCGCCACCCCGACGAGCCCGGGCGCGACGGGTGTCACGTACGCCTCGGCGTCGGCACCCCGGTGCACCTCGACGTCCTCGCTCCACGACGCCAGCCGGTAGTGGCGCCGCAGCCACCGCCGTGCGCCCTCCGGCGACGGCACGTCGAGCCCCAGGGCCCGACGCTGCGGGGAGTGCAGGCCGTCCGCGGCCACCGCGTAGCGGGCGCGCAACGTCCCCGGCACCACCACCGTCCCCTGCGTCGACGTGGCCTCCGCCCCCGCCGTGGACGTCCCCGTCGCGCTCGACACGTCGCGCGTTCCGGGCGGCATGGTGGACGCCGGGCGATCCGACCCACCCCGCTCGGGGACGACGACGACCTCGTCGCCGTCGTGCCGGATCGGCCCGGCCGCCCACGGGTGCACGGGGATCCCGGCCTCCGTGACGGCGTGGGTGAGCGCCGCGTGCAGGGTCGTGCGCCGCACGCCGCGGCCCGGCACCTCGGCGCCCAGCACGATCCGCAGGCCCGTGGAGCCGACGTCCCAGCCCATCGCGCGCTCGGTGTCTCGGGGTACAGGCGGCTGCGCGTCGCGAGGACGCGGGGCGCGACGGCAGGCGCGCCCACCGCCGGGGGGGTCGGAACCGCGTGACGATCCTCGGCACAGGCCGCACACCCTTCCGCGCCGCGATGGCCCTCGCCACCCTCGTCGTCACGTCCCTGCTCAGCCGGTGAGCGCAGGGGCGACGACCCCGGCGCGGCGCGGACGCGGACTCGGCCACGGGCGTGACCCGGGCGCCGGGCAGACTCGTCCTCATGAGGATCGAGACCATGCGGCTGACCCTGCGTCGGTGGCGCGAGGACGACGTCGCCCCCATGTCGGAGATCGACGCCGACCCCGAGGTCATGCGGTGGATCGGCGACGGGAGCGTGCGCGACCTGGCGCAGACCCGCGAGGACGTCGCGCGGTGGGAGCGCGGGTGGGACGAGCACGGCTTCGGCCTCTTCGCGGTCGAGGAGCGCGCGAGCGGTGACCTGCTCGGTTTCACGGGCCTGTCGGTCCCCCGGTTCCTCCCCGAGATCCTGCCCGCGGTCGAGATCGGGTGGCGCCTCGCACGGCGCAGCTGGGGGCAGGGCCTCGCGACCGAGGCGGCCCGGGCGGTCCTCTCGTTCGCGTTCGAGGACCGCGGCCTGGACCGCGTCGTGAGCGTCGCGCACGTCGAGAACGAGGCGTCGCTGCGGGTCATGCGCCGGATCGGGATGCGCGTGGCGCTGCGGACCGTCGTCCCGGACACGGGGGTGCCGGTGGTCGTCCACGACCTCACCTCGGCCGCGACCGCCGATCCGCGGGCGACCCCCACCTCGCCCGAAGCGCCTACCCCTGGGGCACAACAGCTCTGAGGAGAGGGCACCCACCCGTGATGAACTGAGGACGTGAAGCCCTTCGACCAGCGACTTCTCCACCTCGCCCCCGGTGCCCGCGCGGGCGTCGCCGGGCTCGCGGCGCTGGGCACGATCACCGGGATCGCCGCCATCGCGCAGGCCCTCGCCGTCGCCCATCTCGTCTTCGCCGTCGTCCGGGCGCTGCCGCTGCGCGAGCCCGCGCTGTGGGCGCTCGCCGCCTTCGCGGTGCGGGGTGCCGCCCAGGCCGCCACCGAGGTCCTCGCCGCCCGCACCGGCGTCGCCGTGTCGACCGAACTCCGCAGCCGCCTCGCCGATCACGTCCTCGCGGGCGGCCTCGAAGCCCGTCGCGACGGCACCGCCCCCCTCACGCTCCTCACCCAGGGCACGACCGCCGTCGAGCCGTACGTCGCGCGCTACCTGCCCGCGTTCGTCGCCTCCGTCGTCCTGCCCGCCGCGGCCGTCGTCGCGATGGCCGTCCTCGACTGGCGCACCGCGCTCATCCCCGTCCTCACCCTGCCGCTGCTGCCGCTGTTCGCCGCGCTCATCGGGCATGCCACCCGCGAGGCCACCGACCGCCGCTGGGCCGCCCTCTCGCAGCTCGCCGTCCACTTCCTCGACGTGATGAAGGGCCTGCCCACCCTGGTCGGCTACTCGCGGGCGCACCGGCAGTCCGCGACGATCCGCGCCGTGAGCGACGACCACCGCCGCGCCACCGTCGAGACCCTCCGCATCGCGTTCCTCAGCTCCGCCGCCCTCGAGTTCCTCGCGACGATCTCCGTCGCGATCGTCGCCGTCGTCACCGGCGTCGCCCTCGCCGAGGGGCACATGGAACTCGAGATCGCCCTCGCGCTCATCCTCCTCGCCCCCGAGGCGTACTGGCCGATCCGCCGCGTCGGCGCCGAGTTCCACAACGCCGCCGACGGCGCCGCCGCCCTCGACGAGATCTGCGCCGTCCTCGACCGGCCCACGACGGCGGGCGACACGACGGCGCGTGACTCGACGACGCACGACACGCGGTTCGCCGCCGGTGACGTCCCCGGCCACGCACCGGACCAGGACCCCGCGACGGTGAGGCTGCGCGACGTGTCGTTCCGCTACGACGCCGACCTCCCCGACGTCCTCCACGGCGTCACCGCCAACCTCGGCCCGGGGCTCACGATGCTCACCGGACCGTCGGGGGTCGGCAAGACGACCCTCCTCGAACTCCTCGCCGGGCTGCGCACCCCCACGGGCGGCGCGGTCACCGCGCCGCGGGCGCACCTCGTCACGCAACGCCCGTTCCTCGCGCCCGCGTCGATGCGCGACAACCTCCGCCTCGGCGCGGCGGGCGATCCGAGCGACACCGACCTCCATGGCGTGCTCGACCGGGTCGACCTCGGCGACCTCCTCGCGCGCCTCCCCGACGGTCTCGACACCCCGCTCGGCGACGACGGGTTCGGCCTCTCCGCAGGTCAACGGGCCCGGTTCGCCCTCGCGCGGGCGCTGCTCTCGGATGCCCCGCTCGTCCTCCTCGACGAACCGACCGCCCACCTCGACCCCGACACCGAAGTGCGCGTCGGCGCCGTGATCCGCGACCTCGCGGACGAGCGCACCGTCGTGGCCGTCGCCCACCGCCCCCACCTCCTCGACCTCGCCGACGTCCGCCTCGACCTCACCCCCGCGACGATCGGGGAACCCCGATGACGCCCACTCCCAGCACGGCCACCAGCACGGCCGCCCGCCCGTGGCGCCCGCGTTGTCTCGTGCCCGGCATCGTGCCCGCCGCGGGCATCGGCGGTCTCGCCCTCACCTCGGGTGTCGCGCTCACGGCGACGTCGGGGTGGCTCATCACGGCGGCGTCGTTCCGGCCACAGATCCTCACCCTCCTCGCGGTCATCGTCGCGGTGCGCGCGTTCGGCATCGCCCGCCCGGTGCTGCGGTACGTCGAACGGGTGAAGTCGCACGACGCCGCCCTCGCCGCCCTCGCCGAGGACCGCGGACGCGTCTACGACCGCCTCATCCCCCTCACCCCGGCCCGCCTCGGCGCACGAGGGCGTGGCGACCTCCTCGCCGGGGTCGTCGACGACCTCGACGACGTCGCGTACGCGCAGGTCAGGGTCGTCGTGCCGCTCGTCGCCCTCGCGATCACGGGCCTCGCCGCGGTGCTCATCGACGCGTTGTTCCTCGTACCCGCCGTGCCGGTCGTCGTGTCGACGATCGTCGCGACGCTCCTCGTCGGTGCCGTCGACTGGTGGATCGAGCACCGCACCCAGGACGAGGTCGTCGCGGCCCGCGCCCGCGTCGGCGACGTCGCCGCGACGGTGACCCGCGACGGCGCCGAACTCGCCGCGATCGGTGCCCACGCCGAGGCGGCCGCCTGGCTCGGCGATGCCCAACGACGCCTCGCCCGCGCCGTCCGGGCGCAGTCGTGGGGACGCGCACTCGGTGTGGGGCTCATGCCGCTCGTCGCCGCCGGCCACGCCGTGTGGATGGCGTTCCTCGTCGAACCGTGGGTGCAGGCGGGGTTCCGGACCCCGCTCGCGGCGCTCCTCGTCCTCACGCCCATCGCGCTCGGCGAGGTCATCGGGGCGATCCCCGACGCGGTCGGGTCGCTCGCCCGCGCCCAGGGTGCCGCGGCGCGTCTGCGGCGCCTGCTCGACCAGGAGCCCGCCGCCGCCCGCTCGGAGGAATCCCCGAGCGAGGACGCCCCCACCCCCGGTCCGCGCCCCCATGTCGAGGCACGCGCGCTCGAGGCGAGCTGGGACGGACGCCGCCCGGCTCTCACCGGTGCCGATCTCGACGTCGCCCCCGGGGAGGTCGTCGCGGTCGTCGGCCCGAACGGTTCGGGCAAGTCGACCCTCCTCGCGACCCTCGCGCGGCACCTCGACCCGACGGGCGGCACCTACCGTCTCGGCGACCTCGACGCCCTCGCGCAGACCCCCGCCGACGTGCGCACCCACCTCGCGATCGTCGACGACGAGGTTCACGTCTTCGCCTCCACGCTGCGGGAGAACCTGCGCCTCGCCCGCCCCGACGCGGACGACGAGGAGATCCACGAGGCCCTGCGGCTCGCCGGTCTGGGTCCGCTCGTCGCGTCGTTCCCGGACGGCCTCGACGAGCGTCTCGGCACCGGCGGGCGCGGTGTCTCCGGTGGGGAGAGGGCCCGCCTCGGCATCGCCCGCGCGCTCCTGTCCCGCCGCCCCGTCCTGCTCCTCGACGAGCCCGTGGCGCACCTCGACCACCCCACCGCGGTCGCCGTCCTCGACGACCTCACCCGCGCCTCGACCGACCGCGCCGTCGTCCTCGTCACCCACCGCCCCGAAGGCCTCGACGACGCGACCCGCGTCGTCACGCTGTCCCCCGCAGGCGGCCCCGACGCGGGACCCGGGACCGGGCCGGGCGCCGGCCTCGACGCCCAGCCGGGCTGACCCGCCGCCCGGTCCGACGGTGGGACAGTCGGTCGGGCGCGGACCTGTCCGAGGCCGAAGAAAGTTCCGGCCCGGCGTCCGGTTCGCCCGGCGGGTCACCGCGGACGGATCCGACGGGTGCCGGGCGGATCTGGGCGTCCTGCGGCTTCAGGGAGGTGTCGTCGAGGACGGGGGCGACCACCTCGCGGTCCGGTCCCACACGACCCCGACTTCCACTGGGGCAACCACGTCGTCGTCACGACCGGTGACCCCGACGACGTCGGACGCTGGGTGGAGGTGTTCCGCCGCGCGCACCCGGACGCGCGACACGTCGCCATCGGGTTGCCGCGCCCACCCCGCATCGACGTCGCCGAGTTCGATCTCGAGGTGGACGTCGAGGACGGCCTCACCACGGACGCCTCGCTCGGGACGTCGCGCTCGCGGCGGGGTCCACGGCCCGGGAGCTGACGACCGACGACGACTGGCAGCAGGTGCGCAGGATCGGCGAGCAGGAGAACCTCGCCGACGGCCGCTTCTACCCACGCGAACACGACCGCTTCCTCCGGACGCAGATCGCGGCGCGGCGCGCGCTCGTCGCCGACGGCCGCGCGGCGTTCTTCGGGGCCTTCGCGGGGGACGACCTGGTGTCCGACCTGGTGTCCGACCTGGTGTCCGACCTGGTGTCCGACCTGGGGATCGTGGTCCTCGGCGAGGACGCCCGTCATCAGTCGGTGGGGACCGTCGAGGCGCATCGGCGTCAGGTGCTCGCCGGGCATCTCATCGGGTGTGCCGCCCGCTGGGCGTCCGAGCGCGGCGCGCGGCGGTTCGTCATCGTCACGGGGGAGACCAACCCGGCGGGGCGGCTCGGCCCCCACGAGGGCCTCCACCCTGGCGGACGCGTCGAGGACGATCACCGGCGTGCCGCGGCCAGGGCGTCGGCGATCTGGTCGCTCGTCGGGGCGTCCACGCGGTCCCGGCGACGCAGCTCACGGTCCCCGGCGGCGCAGCAGCGCTCGACGACGGCGAACGGCCGGAGGTGAGGCACCCCGTGGGACGCCCCGCCTCCGGCCGTGGTCGTGATGGCGTGGGTCAGACCGCGACGTCCTCCTGGAGTTCGAGCTCGAGGGCCTGCTCGCGGGTGAGGCCGTCCTGGCCGAGGCGGCGGAGGGTCTCGCGGAGGCGCTGGTGGTCGTCGGCGGTCGCCTCGGCGAGCTCACGCCGCCAGTGGATGTGGTGGGAGAGCGCGAGGCAGGCACACCCGAAGAGGAACCAGCCGGTGAGCACCCACACGCCGTGCGTCACCGACGCGTGCGGGAAGTAGACGAGGTGGCGCATCACGTCGAGGAACCCGCCGCCGATCCAGAAGGCGTTGAGCCAGCCGAAGAACCCGGGCTGCATCTCCGCGGCGAGGACGCCGCCGGAGGACGTGAAGTTCAGGGCGACGAACATTGCCGAGAACAGCAACGTGCTGAACCGGCCGACGACGGTGTGGAGGCCCACGCCGATACCGAGGACGATGAGCGAGTAGAGGAACGACACGGCCCACACCGGCCCGCCGTGCCCGCCGAACATGTCGAACAGCACCGTCGCGAACGCGAGTTCGGCCGTGGAGATGACGAACGCCGCGCCGACGAGCAGCCCGAGCCGCTCGCGGAACCGACGGGTGGAGCCGGCCGCGCCGATGGCGATGGCCGTCGCGTAGGAGGCGACGGAGAGCGTGACGAGGTAGAAGAACGCGTTCTGCCCGAGGGGGTCCTGAGTGGTGAGCGGCACGACGTCCGTCACCGTGAGGGGCTTGTCCTGCTTCGCGGCGACCTCGGTGAACACGTCCTTGACGAGCTGCGCGTTGGACGGCGCCTCGGCGGTGGCGGCGAGCAGCGTCGGGTGAGTCTTCGACGGCACGTACGCCCCGGAGATGTGGAGGGTGGTGAGCTGCTCCTTCGCCGCGTCGACCGACGGCACCGTGACGACGTCGAGCATGTCGCCCGTCGCGCTCCGGATCTGCGCGGCGACCGGCCCGGCCGTGGCGGCGCTGCCGACGACGGCGACGGGGACACCGTGCGGTTCGGGCTTGTGGAAGCCCCCGAGGTAGGCGAGCGTCATGACGAGGCCCATGAGGATGGGCGGCACGACGTGGGAGATCACGGTCCGCATGGGGACGGGTTCGGGGGCAGCGCGATGCATGGGGGCCTTTCGCAGGAGCGGGTGCGGCGCGGTGCAGGCCGGCACTCGGGGGCCTGACGGGGACGCGCTGCACGGCCGGGCGACGACCGGCCGACCATCAGTCTAACTGATGAGTTCCCCTGATGGCTTCCTCGTCGCCGACGAGCCGCCCGAGCAGGGCCACCGCCTCGGCGAGCGCCGAACGCTCCACCCTCGAGAAGGCGGTCTCGAGGCGCACCTGCACCCAGTCGGCGCGCGTCGTGCGGATCTGTTCGAGGAGCGAGAGCCCCTCGGCCGTGAGGTGCAGCTCCCGCCGTCGGGCGTCCTCCTGCGCGACGCGCGACTCGACGAGTCCCTGCCGCCGCATCGCCGTCACCGTCGCGTTCATCGACTGGGGTCGCACGAACTCCGCCCGCGCGAGTTCGGCGCTCGTGAGCCCCGGTGTCGTGTCGAGGCGCCGGAGCACCGCCTGCTGGGCGAGAGGGACGTCGGTGACGTCCTCGGACTCCTGCCGCAACCGCCGCGTCACGTCCCACACGACCCCACGGATCGCCTCGGACAGGGCGGCGGGGTCGTCGGGGGTCACCCCCTCGTCGTAGGAACCCGTCCCGGCGCCGCTCACCGGTCGTGCGCGAGACGGATGAGCCGGTCGAGGACGGCACCGCCACCGGCGCGGAGGCCGTTGTGCTCGTACTCGTTCGTGATCCACGGGCGCATCGTCGGGATGAGTGCGGCGGTCTCCTCGGAGTAAGCGCGGAAGACGTACGCGTCGTCGGCGTAGATCGCGGCGGCACAGGGCACGTCGACGGAGCGGAGCACGTCGGCGTCGTAGAGCCGCGGCCACTCGACCTCGGCGACGAGGTCCGCGACCTCGGCGTACGGGGCGAGTTCGGAGTTCTCCTCGAAGAACGCGCGGGAGACGTGCTCGCCGGTGAGGAGCGTCTCGTCGGCGACGAAGTCCTCGGGGAGGAGACGGTCCGCGGCCCACGCGGAACGTCCGCCGTCGGAGTAGGAGGACTCGTGGACGACGGCGTAGAGCGGGTTGCGCCCGTCGAACGGCAGCAGGGTCGCGAGGTCGTGGCGGAACGCCGCGGAGGTGACGTCGAACTCGAGGAGGTGGGCGAGGGTGTCGTGCCCGCCGGACCCGCCGAGCAGCATCCCGAGGGAGCGCAGACGACGCGGGCTCACGACGTCACCGCCCGGGAGGACGACCTCGCCCGCGGCGCACGCCTCGAGGGCCTGCCGCATGCGGTCACGGGTGCCGGGGCGGCGGGCGTAGAACGCCTCGCTCTTACGTCGCAGCTGGTCGTAGGTGCGGGCGTAGACGTCGTCGATGCCCCGCCCGACCGGGGGCAGGCCGCCGGTGAAGTACGCCGCGTCGAGGTGGTCGCGGTGCGTCGAGAGGTACCGCAGGGCCGTGAACCCGCCGAAGCTCTGCCCGAGCAGGCTCCACCGCTCGACGCCGAGGTGGGCGCGGAGCAGCTCGGCGTCCTCGACGATCGCGTCGGCCCGCAGGTGGGTGAGGTACTCGGCGACCTCCGCCGCAGATCGGGGTGTCCCGCCGGGGCGTCCGTCGGTCGTGAGGGCGCGCTCGTCGAACGGCGTCGACCGCCCGGTGCCGCGCTGGTCGAGCATGAGGACGCGGTACTCGCCGAGCGCCCGCTCCAGCCACGGCGGTGTCGACGGCCCGGCGGGGCGGAACGCCTCGTGGCCCGGCCCACCCTGCAGGTAGACGAGGAACGGGCGGTCGAGACCGTCGGGCGCCGCGATCTCCCGGGCGTAGACGGTGATCGTGCCGCGGGAGTCGTCCCCGTGGACGAGCGGCACCTCGATCTCATGGTCGCGGGTGCGGAGTCCGGGCGTCGAGAGGTAGTCGGTCACCTCCCCACCGTAGGCGCATCGGCGCGACTCCACGGCGTGACCGGGGCGAACGCGTCGTGCGCGGCGCCGCGCCCCCACGCCTCCTGTCGTGTGCCTGCGGGCTCGGCTACGGTGGACGTGCTGGTCCTCCCGTCTCCGGGAGGGGTGAGAGGGAATCCGGTGCGAATCCGGGACTGCCCCGCAGCGGTGAGTGGGAACGACATCGGCATACGCACTGGGACGACCACCTGGGAAGCGCCGGTGAAGGACCCGTGGCCTCGCGCCACGGCAGGGCTGCCCGTCCTGAGCGCCCACGAGTCCGAAGACCTGCCAGTGCATCGTGCGCCGCACGGTGCGCCCGTGTCCCACGCCTCGAGGGAAGGCGAGGACACCCCGTCGGTGGGTGTTCCCTCCGCGGTGGCGTCCTCGGCATCCCCACGGGGCCTCATCACCGGGAGGTCATCTCCATGAACACCCTGTCCCTTCCCTCCACCCGCCACGGTGTGCGGTTCGTGCTCTACCCCGCGCACACCGCGCTCCACGTCGCCGATCAGCTCACCCACCTCGAGCTCGTCGACGCCCGCGTGCCCGCCGCGGAGCCCCGCCCCGCGTCGGGTGACTCCCGCTGGCTCACGTCCTGCGTCGAGCGCCCCGGGTTCCGGCTCGTGACGATGAGCGAGGACGGCCTCCTCGTCGGATTCGCCGCCGGATCGGCGCACGAGGGGCGGATCGTCGTCGACCAGGTCGTCGTCGCCGCGAACGTCCGCACCCGCCACCCCGAGACGGTCGCCGAGCTCGTCGAGGCGTTCGTCGAGAGCGCCGAGATGCCGTGGGCGGAGATCGACGTCCGCGCCCCCGGCGTCGAGTTCGCCGACGTCGTCTGAGAGTTCGCGCCCCGACATCCGTCGACCGGATCGCCCCACTCTCGGGGCAGCGGGCGACGACGGCGAGGACGGGAGGCCGAGGACGACGCGTCTCGGCCTCCCGGCCGTCGCCGACGAGAGCCCGGTGGACGTCGGGGGGCGTCCCCACCGCGCCGACCACGGTCGGTTCTGCGGCCCTCACCCGAGTTTCGCCCCGGCGGGATGCGGCGCCTGTGGCACAGTGGGCGCACGCATTCTGCTTGGAGGTGCCATGTCCGCCGACTCGTCCACCCCGTCACCCACACCACGCCCCGAAGAGACGGAGGATCCGTCGATGCAGCCCGCCGCGGTGCCGCACGAGGGCCACACGGCGCCCGTCGAGGGGCCGATCGTCGAGGGGTCCGTCGTCGAGGGGTCCGTCATCGAGGAGCCGGTGTCGACGTCGTGGCCGGCGGTCGTCGCACCGTGGGGCACGCCGGGCAACCACCTCACGGGCCCGATCCCCCGCATCCGGCGTCGTCGCGACGGCTCGTTGACCCACGAGGGCGCGGGCGCCGAGGACGATCGCGGCGGGGAGGAGTCGTGAACGACCCCTACCGCGTGTGCATCGTCTGCTCGGGCAACATCTGTCGTTCCCCGATGGGCGAGATCGTCCTGCGTCGCCGCTTCGAGGAGGCCGGTCTCACCGGCAAGGTCGTCGTCGACTCGGCCGGCACGGGCGGCTGGCACGTCGGCAACGGCGCCGACCCACGCACCGTCCGTGCGCTGCGCACCGGCGGGTACGACGGCTCGGCCCACCGGGCGCAGCAGTTCGACGACACGTGGGTCTCCGAACGCGACCTCGTCCTCGTCGCGGACTGCGGCCACCTGCGTGACGTGCGGCGTCTCGCCGCCGGGGACGACACGGCGCACGTGCGCCTCCTCCGCAGCTTCGATCCCGTGGCGGTGGAGGCGGGCACGCTCGACCTCGACGACCCTTACTACGGCGACGACGCCGGATTCGACCGGTGCCTGCAGGAGGTCGAGGCCGCCGCGGACGGGATCGTCGCGTTCGTCACCGACGATCTCGAACGGCGTCGCCGGGCCTGACGTCCCGATCCACGGCCTGTCCCGCGCCCGTCCGCGCCTGCTGCGGCGGCCCGTCCGGACGGCCCGGTGGGTACGGCCGGGGCAGCACCCGTGGGGCGCCACGAGTTGTCGGTGCCGGGTGACAGAATGCCGGGCATGACCTCGCTCGCGGACATCACCCCTCCGATCGCCCTCGGCGCCCTCGACGGCCGCTACCGCAAGGCCGTCGCGCCGCTCGTCGACCACCTCAGTGAGGCGGCCCTCAACCGGGCCCGCGTCCACGTCGAGATCGAGTGGCTCATCCACCTCACCGACCGTCAGGTCGTGCCGGGGGTGCGGCAGCTCACCGAGGCCGAGATCGCCCGCCTGCGCGCGATCGTCGCCGACTTCGGCGCCGACGACATCGCCGAGCTCGCCGAGATCGAGCGCGAGACGGTCCACGACGTCAAGGCGGTCGAGTACTACCTCAAGCGCCGCATGAGCACGATCCTGGGCGAGGACTCCGCGCAGCTGTCGGAGCTCGTCCACTTCTGCTGCACGAGCGAGGACATCAACAACCTCTGCTACGCCCTCATGGTCAAGGGCGCGGTCGAGACGGTGTGGCTGCCCAAGGCGGAGGACCTCCTCGAGCAGCTCACGGGCATGGCCCAGGAGCTCGCCGACGTCCCGCTGCTCTCCCGCACCCACGGGCAGGCGGCCACGCCGTCGACGATGGGTAAGGAGATCGCGGTCCTCGCCCACCGCCTCCGTCGGCAGGTGCGTCGCATCTCCACGACCGACTACCTCGGCAAGATCAACGGCGCCACCGGCACCTACGGCGCGCACGTCGCCGCCGTGCCGGGCGCCGACTGGCCCGCGATCTCGAACTCGTTCGTCACCGACCGTCTCGGCCTGGTGTGGAACCCCCTCACCACGCAGATCGAGAGCCACGACTGGCAGGCCGAGCTCTACTCCGACGTCGCACGGTTCAACCGCATCCTCCACAACCTCTGCACCGACATGTGGACCTACATCTCCCTCGGCTACTTCGCGCAGGTGCGCGGCCAGGGCACGGTCGGTTCGAGCACGATGCCGCACAAGGTCAACCCCATCCGGTTCGAGAACGCCGAGGCCAACCTCGAGGTGGGCAACGCCCTGTTCGACGTGCTCGCGGGCACCCTCGTCCAGTCCCGCATGCAGCGCGACCTCACCGACTCCTCGATGCAGCGCAACATCGGCACCGCGTTCGGTCACTCCCTCCTCGCCCTCGACAACGTCCAGCGCGGCCTCGCGGGCCTCGACGCGGCGCCCGAGGCGATGGCCGCCGACCTCGACGCCAACTGGGAGGTGCTCGGCGAGCCCATCCAGTCGGCGATGCGGGCGCTCGGCGCGCAGGGCGTGCCCGGCATGGAGAACCCCTACGAGCGACTCAAGGAGCTCACGCGCGGGCGGCGCATCACCGGCGACGACCTCCGCGAGTTCGTCCGCGGCCTCGGCCTGCCCGAGGAGGTCGAGCAGCGGTTGCTCGACCTCACCCCGCAGACGTACGTCGGGCTCGCACCCGAGCTCGTGCGCCGCCACCTCTGAGTGATCCCGAAGGCGACATCCGAAGGAGCGCAGTGCTGATGGCCGACTCGGGGGCGATGGCCGTGGGCGGGGGCGTCGACGACACGATGCCGCAGTGGCGGTGGTGGTCGGCGGTCCTCGCCGGGGTGACGACCCCCGTCCTCGCCACCCCCGGCGGCGACCTCCTACCCATGCCGTGGCGGTTCGGGCTCGCCGTCGCACTGCCGCTGTTCGCCGTCCTCACCGGCCTCCTCCCGACGTTCCGTCGGGCGCTCCGCCCCCAGGGCGGTGCGACGTCGCCGCAGGGGGGGACTCTCCTGCTCGCCCTCGCCTGCCTGCTCGGCCTCGTCGGGGGCGCTGCGGCGTTCGCACTCTCGGGTCAGGCGGCGCTGCTCTCCGCGACCGGTCTCGCCGTCGCCGCCCACCTCCTCGCGTGCCGGATCGGGCGAGGGCTCCTGAGAGCCCTGCCCGGCGCCGGCGGCCCCGTCGCGCCGCTCCCCGCCGAAGCCGGGAACGACCCGCGCCGGTGGGCCGAGCGACTCGCACTGTGGAGCTTCCCCGTCGCGGCGGGGGTCGCGGCAGCGTCCGCCGTCCTCGGTCTCGGTGGGGTGCTCCCCCTCCACGACGGCCTCGCGCGCGCGCTCTCCGCCCTCCTCACCGTCTCCCCCGCGGCGTTCCTCCTCGCCCGCGAGATCCCCGACCGTGCCGCACGCGACCGTGGCCGCGAGCTGGGGCTCGTCTACGGCGGTGTCGACATCCGACGGCTCTCCGGGGTGCGGTCCGTCGTCCTCGGCCCGGAGGCCGTCTGCGGCCCGTATCCACGGCTCGTCGGGGTCCACCCCGCCGGGAGGCTCCAGGTCACGGCGGCACTCCAGGCCGCCGCCTCCGTCGCCGCGGGCAGCGACGAACCCGTCCACCGCGCACTCGTCCGTGCCGCCCGGGAGCGGGGGCTCGTCCTGCGTCCCACGCACGATGTGCCCGCGTACGGTGCCGACACCGTCGACCACGCGTCGCGGCCCGGCCTCGCGCCCACCCGGCGCGCGCGCCTCAAGGACACCGTCGTCACCGTCGGTCCCGCCGAGGCGTTCGGCCGCATGCCCGCGGAGCTCACCGGCCACCAGCTCTACGTCGGATGGGGCGACACGGCCCGCGCCGCGCTCGACCTCGTCCCGCAGATCCGGTCCGAGGCCCTCACCGACCGCTCCGAGATGGGCTCCTCCCACCTCCGTCCCGTCCTCGTCGGCCACGACGCCGTCGCCCTGCGGCACGTCGGCGAGGCCCTCGAGATCCCGGCCCGCGATCGTCGCGACCTCACCGGCGGGGTGCCCACCGACGTCGTCGAGGAGTACGCCGAGACCGGCCCGGTGCTCCTCCTCGACTCACCCGTGCTGCACGACGCGGGCCTCGTCCCCGGGGAGACTGCCGACGTGGGAACGTCGACGCCCGGGCGGGCCGCCGCGGCCTCCGGCGTCGAGTTCGCCCCGGTGTTCCGGGCGACCGCGGGGCTACCCACGGCCACGGACGACCTCGCGACCGGCGTCGGCGTCGAGCCCGACCGGCGTCTGCTCCGTACCGAGAAGGGCGACCTCACCGGCGTCCTGCGGGCGGTGGGCCTCGCCCGCAAGGCGGTCCGCGTATCCACGCAGACGATCGTCCTCGCGATCGCCGTCCAGGGCCTCGCCCTCGCCGCCGCCGTCACGGGGTTCCTCCGCCCGGAGGCCGCCGCTCTCCTCGGCGCCGCGCTGCCCGTCCTCGTCACGATCAACGGCGTCCGCCCCCGCAGTTACGCACGGAGCGACGAGACCCCCTGACGCCCGGACGCCCACGACGAGGGGAGACGACGACGGGCCCCGGCACCTGGCGCCGGGGCCCGTCGTCCTGATGGGGTGTGGGTCAGATCGTGACCGTGCCCACGGCCGTGTCGAACGTGACCGACATGAGCCCGGCCGTGCCGTGCGGGGCGATGAACGTGAAGTCGATGACGGTCGACGTCTCGTCGGCGGCGAGCCCGAGCCACTCGCGGACGCGGTCGGGGTCACCGGCGATCGTGAGACCTGAGATGTTCACCTGCGGCACCTCGGCGACGGCGCCGGACGGGTGCAGCTCCGGGTTCTCGAAGCGGATGAAGAACGGCAGCTGCGGGTCGTTGATGAGCCCGTTGACGCCGATCTGCCGCCAACGCAGCTCACGCCCGTCGGGGAAGCGGCGGTAACCCGGGACGGGCTCGCGGCCGAGGCGTTCGGCGACGGGCTGCAGGTCGTCGACGCGGACGACCCATCCCATCCAGCCGCCCCCGCATTCCGTGGCCGCGCGCACGGCCTGCCCGAAGGGCGCCTTGTCGGAGGCCGGGTGATCGAGCACCTCGACGACCTCGATGTACCGTTCGTGGGCCATCGGCAGGATGATGTTGCGGGTGCCGAAACTGGGGTGGACTCCCCCGTTGACCGCACGCACACCGAGCTTCTCGGCCAGCCGGTCGGCGGTGGCCCGAAGGCCGTCCTGCTCGGCGGCGTAGGAGACATGGTCGACTCGCATGGCCTCATGGTGGCACAGCACACAGGGCCCCCCGGAACGCCTCCATACGGCCCGGGACGAACGGCACCCCCTGCTCAGTCGTGGCGCCGGGCGCGTTGCCGGACGGCCTCATAGAGGAGGATCGCGGCGGAGGTGGCGACGTTGAGCGAGTCGACGTGCCCGACCATCGGGATGCGCACGCGGATGTCGGCGTCGTCGAGCATCTGCGGGGAGAGCCCCTCCTTCTCGGCGCCGACGGCGATGGCGATCGGGCCGGTGAGGTCGGCGTCGGTGTGGAGGACGTCGGTGTCGGGGGTGGCGGCGACGAGCGCGATGCTGCGGGCGCGCAGCCAGTCGAGGGTCTCCTCGCTGCCGGCGGAGACGACGGGGACCGAGAACACGGCACCCTTGCTGCCGCGGACGACGTTGGGGTTGCCCCAGTCGGTCACGGGATCCGCGGCGATGACGCCGTCGACGCCCGCGGCGTCGGCCGTGCGGAGGATCGCGCCGAGGTTGCCCGGCTTCTCGACGTGCTCGGCGAGGAGGAGGAACTCCGGGGATGCCGGGTCGAACGACGAGAGCGGCGCACCGGGGGCCTCGAGGACGGCGAGCATCCCGTCGGGCCCCTCGCGGTAGGCGACCTTCTCGAACGCGACGCGGGAGAGCTGCACGAGCGGCACGCCGCGCTCGCTGAGCGCGTCGAGGAGCGGCGCGGCGCGGCCGTCGTCGAGATCGGGGCACCAGTAGGCCTCTCGCATGCGGGCGCCGGAGCGGAGCGCGAGACTCGTCTCCTCGACGCCGTCGACGAGGGTGACGCCCGCGGCGTCACGGTCGCGGCGTCGGCGCAGCCGGACGAGGGCGCGGAGTCGGGCGTTGGCGGGGCTGTTGATCGTCTCCATGGCGCCCACAGCATCCCACCTGCGGTGCCGCAGGCGGCCCGGTGTGGCGTCAGGCGCGGCGCCCCTCCTGGGCCAGACGTTCGGCGACGCGGGCGTAGAGAGGTCCGCCGGGGAGGGCCTCGCCCGCCTCGACGTGGTCGGTGATGTCGGCGAGCGCGCGGGCGTACCCCTTGAGGTACTCGGCCTCGAGAAGGCCGCGCTCGGCCGCGGCGTCGCGCGCCGTGGCCGCAGCCCACTCGCGGAGGTACCCGGCGAGGTAGAGGTGATGGGTGTAGAGGTCGGCGAATTCCTCGAGATGCCCCGTCGAATGCTGCCGTGCGTCATCCATGACGAACCCCTGGCCTTTCGTGTGCGGAGGACCGACGTCGTGTCGGCCCCTCCCTCATCGGCCTGCGGGGTGTGATTCTTCAGACAATTCGGCCACCGCGGGATATCGCCTTACGAACGACGAACCCTATTGCCACACAAGCGAAGTCGTGAAGAGAAGTCGCTCATGTACACATTCGTGAATCAGGTCGTGCGACCGTTCTGCGTCCAGGTTCGAAGGCAAGGCGTTCGAGTCGGTCGACGACCTTGGACGCATTCTGGACGCCCCGGCAGACCCCCGTGCGGGGGCGATCAGGGGCGGACGACGTCCTGGATCTCCGAGCCCGGAGGCAGCGGAGTGCGCGCGACCCCGGCCGCCTCGACGACGGTGGGAACGCCCGCACCCTCCGCGTCGGGGCTCCCGACGAGGTGCACATACCCGCCCTCCCGCAGCGGTGTGGCCCAGACGCGTGTGCCGACGGACAGGGCCGCGGGGTCGTCGTCCGCCCGGCGTACCTGCCAGGACCAGAGGCGTCCGTCCACGGCGGCGGCGGTGACGGTGTCCTCACACCACCGCACCACCTCCACGGGTTCGAGGTAGCCCGCCTCGATCGGGCGGGAGATGCGGCCGCGGCGCCGACGCCCGGGCCCGAGGTACACGACGGAGGCGACGGCGAGGACCTCGGGCTCGGGCAGGACGGTCTCGACGCGGACGCAACGCACACCCTCCCCCGTCGCGGACGTGCACCACAGGCGGGAGCCGTCGCGGATGACCTGAGGGCTGCGCCAGGACCAGGCGTAGACGCCGCCGTCGGCGTACTCGACCTCATGGACGTCGGCGGCGGCCTCACCGCCGCGGACGGGGTCGGCGAGGTCGGGTCGGCGTCGGACGACCGTCACCTCGTGGACGACGTCGTCCCCGGGGGTGAGGAGGCGCTCGGCCTCCTCACGCCCGACCCGGCGCACGGCTCAGCGCCCGCCGGGGACGAGGGTGTCGGTGCCGAGGTACGGCTGGAGCGCCGCGGGGACGCGGACGGTGCCGTCGGCCTGCTGGTGGTTCTCGAGGAGCGCGACGATCCAGCGCGTGGTGGCGAGGGTGCCGTTGAGCGTGGCGACGATGCGGGTGCCGTGCTCGGCGCGCTCCCGGATGCCGAGGCGACGCGCCTGGAACGTCGTGCAGTTCGACGTCGACGTGAGCTCGCGGTACTTGCCCTGGGTGGGCACCCACGCCTCGCAGTCGAACTTGCGGGCGGCCGGGCCACCGAGGTCACCGGCGGCGACGTCGATGACGCGGTAGGGGATCTCCATGCCGTCGAGCATCTGGCGCTCGTAGCCGAGGAGACGCTCATGCTCGGCCACCGCGTCCTCGGGGCGGCAGTAGACGAACATCTCGACCTTCTGGAACTGGTGCACCCGGATGATGCCGCGCGTGTCCTTGCCGTAGCTGCCCGCCTCGCGGCGGTAGCACGTCGACAGGGCCGCGTACCGGCGCGGGCCGTCGGAGAGGTCGATGATCTCGTCGGCGTGGAACCCGGCGAGCGCGACCTCCGAGGTGCCCGTGAGGTAGAGGTCGTCGGTGCCGAGCTTGTAGACCTCGTCCGCGTGGGAGTCGAGGAACCCCGCGCCCGCCATGACGGTCGGGTTGACGAGCGTCGGCACGCCGACCTGCGTGAATCCGTTGTCGTAGGCCGTCTCGAGGGCGAGCTGCATGAGCGCGTTCTCGAGGCGGGCGCCCTGGCCGACCATGTAGTAGAACCGCGACTCGGCGACCTTGACGCCGCGACCCATGTCGAGGAGGCCGAGGTGCTCGGCGATCTCGAGGTGGTCCTTGGCCTCGAAGCCCTCGGCGGCGAAGTCGCGCGGCTCCGGGCCGGTCTTCTCGAGCTCGACGAAGTCCTCCTCACCGCCGGCGGGAACGCCCTCGACGACGATGTTCGGCATGCGACGCATGAGCGCGTCGAGCTCCGCGCCCGCCTGGTCGGCGGTGGCCTGCAGGGCCTTGACCTGGTTCGACAGATCGCCGGCCGCGCGGCGGGCCTCGTTGGCCTCGCGCTCGAGGGCGGTGACCTCGTCGGCCGACGCGCCCGACTTCTTCGCCTTGCCGAGCCGACCCATGGCCTCGCCCACGGTCTTGCTCGTGGTCTTCTGCTCGGCGCGCAGACGCTCGAACTCCGAGAGGGACGATCGACGACGCTCGTCGGCGTCGAGGATCGCGTCGACGATCCCCTCGTCCTCACCCCGGGCGTGCTGCGACGCGCGGGCGGCCTGCGGGTTCTCGCGGAGGAGCTTGATGTCGATCACTCCTCAAGGGTATCCGGAGCCCCCGCCGAGGCCACGCCTGCGCGCAGTGCGGATGCGGTGGGAACGCGACGGGGATGCCGCATGGACGCGGCGTAGGGGCGGCACGCAAGACGATCTCCGCCGCCGGGGTGCGCGACGGTAACGTCAGGTCGTGACCGATCTCGCCCTGCTCGCCGGCATCCTCGCCGCTCTCGTCGTCGTCCTGACGGTCGTGTGGGCGACCGTGCGGATCGGCGGCGACGGATCCCCTTCTCGAGCAGTCGATCCCGCCCGGAACGGTGCCGACGACGACACTCCCGGCGAGGCGCGATGTCGTCCCGTCGCCGCCGTCGTCGTCAACCCGACGAAGTTCGACGACATCCCCGAGGTGCAGTCACGCCTCGACGGCATCGCCGCGGACCGCGGCTGGGAGCTGCGCTGGTGGGAGACCACCGAGGAGGACAACGGCACCGGCCAGACACGGGAGGCGCTCGACGCGGAGGTCGACCTCGTCTGCCCCCTCGGCGGTGACGGCACCGTCCGCGCCGTCGCGGCCGCGCTCCGCGACACGGGCGTCCCGATGGGTCTCCTGCCCGGTGGGACGGGCAACCTCCTCGCCCGCAACCTCGACCTGCCGTTCGACTCCCTCGAGGACTCCCTCGTCGTCGCGCTCACGGGCGAGGACACCCGCATCGACGTGGGATGCCTGTCCGTCGCACCGGCGGACACGCAGGACGAACCGAAGGACCACTATTTCCTCGTCATGGCCGGGCTCGGCTTCGACGCGTCGGTGATGGCCGAGGCGCCCGAGGCGCTCAAGAACCACATCGGGTGGGCCGCGTACCTCGTCTCGGGGCTCACGCAGCTGAACGGGCCCCGGTTCGCGGCGACGGCGCGCTTCGACGACGAGCCTCCTGTGCAGCGTCGGGTCCGTTCGATCATCATCGGTAACGTCGGGCGCCTCCAGGGCGGCGTCGAGCTGCTCCCCGACGCCTCGGTCGACGACGGCACGCTCGACGCGGTGCTCCTCGCTCCCAAGGGCGTCGTCGGGTGGGCGGGCGTCGCCGTGCGGATCCTCACGAAGACCCGCCGCGGCCACCATCGCGTCGAGCACTTCCAGTGCCGACACATGCAGGTCGACCTCGCGGACGGGCACGAGGAGGAGGTGCAGCTCGACGGCGACCCCATCGGTCCCGCGCGCTCCCTCGCGGTCTCGGTGCTGCCGAAGTCACTCGTCGTCCGCACGGCCCGCACCGGCCACGAGGGCACCCACCCCGGGGCGCACATCGCGGAGACGGTCCTCCCGGCGCGTACGGTCGCGCCGGCCGCGACGGACCCCGCCACCGGCGCCACCGCGGCCACGCCCGTGCGCTGACCCGATCAGGGCGGTGGGGGTGGGTGGACGGACACGCCGACCGGCGGGCCGATCGGGCTCAGGGCCTCAGCGGCGCCGTCCCGGCGTCAGGCCGTCCGCGCGCGGAGGCCGTCGAGCCACGCTCGCGCCGAGACGTAGGCGGCGTCGTCGTGGTCGGGGTCGATCTCGGCGGGTCGACGGTCGGCGCGCGGGTAGGAGCCGAGGAACCGGACCTCCGCGCAAATACGCCGCAGCCCCATGAGCGTCTCACCGACGCGTTCGTCCTCGACGTGCCCCTCGAGGTCGACGGAGAACGAGTACGAACCGAGGGAGTGCTTCGTCGGCCGCGACTCGATCCGGGTGAGGTTGATGCCGCGCGCGGCGAACTGTTCGAGGAGTCCGAGCAGGCCGCCGGGGCGGTCGTCGCGCTGGGAGAGGACGACGGTCGTCTTGTCCGCGCCGGTGGGCAGGGGCAACCGGCCCGGGCGGGCGGCGACGACGAACCGGGTCACCGCGTCGGGGATGTCGCCGATGTCGTCGGCGAGCGGGACGAGCCCGTGCCTGTCGGCGGCGATCTGGGGGCACACCGCGGCCTGGAACGGCACGTCGGTCTCACCGGCGAGGTCGGCCGCGGCGGCCGCGTTCGACAGCGCGGGGAGGAACGTCGCCGTGGGGAGGTTCCGCGCCATCCATCCGCGGACCTGCGCCCACGCGTGACTGTGTGTCGACACCGCGCGGATGTCCTCCATCCGCGTTCCCGGGCGGGCGGCGAGGACGAACCGGATCGGCACGAGCACCTCGCCGACGAGGTGGAGCGGCGCACCCACGGCGAGACCGTCGAGCGTGGCGGACACCCCGCCCTCGACGGAGTTCTCGATGGCGACGACGGCCGAGTCGAGCTCTCCGGCACGGACCCTCGCGAGCGCGGCGTCGACCGACGGGCACGGGACGGCCTCGCACGTCTCCGCCTCGGGCAGGCGGAGCAGCGCCATCTCGGTGAACGTGCCGGGCGGGCCGAGGTACCCGATCCGGGGCAGACGCCCCGCCGTCGACGACGTCATCGGAGGGTGAGCTGGCGGCTCAGCAGGCCGTTGCGGGCGCGACGTTCCTCGGGGGTGAGCGGCGCGTCCGTCACGGCGGCCTTCTCGAAGCGGGCGGCCATGGCCGCGGCGGCGTCCTCATAGGCGTCGGCCTCGAGCGCCGGGTCGAGGTCCCACACGGGCACGAGGAGTCCGCAGGCGCGGAACGCGCCGAGGAGCCGGGTTCCCTCACCGAGACCGGCCTCGTCGGCGGCGACGAGGCGGGCGAGCGCGTCGGTCGCGGCGTCCTCGTCGTGGGGCTGCAGCCAGCGCAGGTGGGTGCGTTCGCCGACGCGGCACCAGTACGCCGAGGCGATGCTCTCGAGCTTCGTCGTGGGGATGATCGCCTCGTTCGTCTCCTGGAGCGACGCGGCGGCCTCGCCGTCGAGGTCGGCGCCCGGCGCGAACCAGAACTCGAACGTCTCGTACATCGTCACCGGCATCGGGGCATCGGCGACGACGAGGTCCTGGAGCCGCGGGGTGGACGCGTCGGCGACGCCCGACGGGCGGGCCGGGCTGCCGGCCGGGGTGCGGAGCAGTTCGAGGAGGGCGTGCGCGGCGTCCCGGGAGTAGTCGCCGGTGTGGGAGGTCGACTGCAGCCCGAGGAGGTACGTGCCATCCCCGCGGTGGAGTGCGGGCCACGCCATCGGGAGGACGGTGACGAGTTCGATGCTCTCGGGCACCTCGACCCCGCCCTGCTCGGCGGTCGCACGCAGCGGCGCGGCGTCCTGCCTCAACGTGAGGGTCGCGGTGGCGGCGGGGACGATCTCGCGCATGGCGACGATGTCGGCCTCACCCGCCAATCCCTCGAAGGGGCGCGCGACGAACGGCGCGGCGGCGACGGACGGGGACTGTGCTCGCTCGGTCTGGCGAGCGCGACGTGATGCCTTACCCATGCCCGACAGCCTAGGGGGCGACGCGGAGTTCCCGGTCGACGCCTCTTTGCGACGCGGTCAGAGGCGGCGGCGACGGGAGGGTCCGCCGAGGGCGGCCCACACGGTGCGGCCGTTGCGTTCGTCCTGCACACCCCACTCGTGGGCCATGCTGCGGACGATGCGGAGACCCCGGCCGCGGACGGCCCAGAGGGAACGACGCACGGGCTTGGCGATCGTGTCGCCGCCGCCGTCGCGGACCTCGACCTCGACCGAGCCGCTCTTGACCTTCCACCGCACCCGCACGCAGCCGTCGGCGAGGGGGCGGGCGTGGAACACGGCGTTGCCGACGAACTCGGAGACGACCGCCTCGGCCTCCTCGACGACCGCGCGGCCGACGCCTCGGGCGGTGAGGTCCTCGGAGATGATGCGTCGGGCCTGGCGCACCGAGGCCGGCGCGTGGGGCACACGCACGCTCTTCGTTCCCTCGACGGGTGAGGTGGGGGCCGCATCCTGCGTGGTGGGCGCGTCCTGCATGGTCGTCACGGTGCACTCCTTCGACGTCGTCGTCGTGAGGCCACCTAACCACCAGGGCCCCCCTTGCGCAAGAATCGCCCGTCCCGTCACGTCTGCGGCGGCTCCGCGTCGTCGTCACGGACGGTGGGGCGCGCCGTGGGTCCGGCCGGGTCGGCGGGGGATTCGTCGCGCGGCCCGTTCTCGGACCGGGCGACGTCACCCTCGGCGGTGCGCGACGCGGGCGGCGTCCCCTCGGCGCGCCGGGCGGTGGACCCGAAGGTACCCGACCCCTCGGATCCCTGCGGCGCGGCGGAGACACCGGACGCGACGGTCGCGCCTGACGAGACGGGCGCATCTGCCTCGGTGGTCCGCGGCGGCGTCTCGGCGAAGGGATCGCGGGGGTTCCCACGTCCCGCCCGGCGACGTTCGACGAGGAGGTAGAGCGCCGGGACGACGAGCAGGGTGAGGGCGGTCGAGCTGAAGAGGCCGCCGATGACGACGAGTGCGAGCGGCTGGGAGATGAACGCGCCGCCGCCGGAGAGGGACATCGCCATCGGGACGAGCGCGAGGATCGTCGCGAGCGCCGTCATGACGATGGGGCGCACACGGTCGCGGGCGCCCTCGACGACGGCTTCCTCGACCCCGGCTCCGGCGGCGCGGTGCTGGTTGACGAGGTCGATGAGGACGATCGCGTTGGTGACGACGATGCCGACGAGCATGAGCAGACCGATGATCGCCGGCACGCCGAGGGCGGTGCCGGTGAGCTCGAGTGCGGCGAGCGCGCCGGTGGCGGCGAGCGGGACGCTCACGAGGAGGATGAGCGGCTGGATGAGACTGCCGAACGTCGCGACCATGACGACGTAGACGATGGCGATCGCCACGAGCAGCGCGATGCCGAGCTGCCCGAACGCCTCCTGTTGGTCGGCGCTCACACCGCCGATGGTGGCGGAGGCGCCGGCGGGGAGCTGCGTCGCGTCGAGGGCCGACTGGATGTTCCGCGTGAGGCCGCCGAGGTCGTCGCCCTCGGGCACCGCGGTGATGAGTGCGGTGCGGCGGCCGTCGACGCGGCTGATCGACGCCGCGGTCTTCGTCCTGTCGACGTCGGCGACGGTGTGGAGACGCACGGTCTTGCCGTTGAGGTCGCTGCCGACGGGGATGTCCTCGAGCGCGGCGATCGTCTCGGGTGCGGGGCGTTCGTGGACGACGACGTCGTGACGCTGCTGGTCGATCTCGACCTTGCCGATGGTCGCGCCTTGGAGGGCGTTCGAGACGGCGAGGCCGATCTGCGGCTCGGTGAGTCCGCGCTTCAACGCCTCGGCGCGGTCGACGTCGATGCTGAGCTGCGGCACGTCGGCGGCGAGATTGTTCGCGATGTCGCGGGTCCCCCCGACGCCGCGGACGGCTTTCTCGACGGTGTCGGCGGCGGCGCGGAGGTCCGTGTCGTCGGCGGCCTGGACGGAGACCTCGACCTGGCGGCTGCCGGGGCCGCCACCGCCGGACTCGGAGACGGAGACGGTGCCGAGATCCGCGTGCTTCCGTGCCTCGGCGCGCAGGGCCTCGGAGACGGCCTTGGCGTCGGATCCCTCGTCGAGGGTGACGGTCGTGCGGGCGGTGTTGCTGCCGCCGCCGGAGAACAGCGCCTCGAGGCCGCTGCCGCCGGAGCCGGTGATGGTCGTCTGCACGGAGGCCACCTCGGGCCGGGCGCGCACGAGACGTTCGAGGGCCTTGGCGCGGTCGTCGGTCTTCTCGAGGGTGGTGCCGGCGGGGAGGCTCTGCGTGATCTGGAGGGAGTTCGAGCCGGAGTCGCCGATGAAGTCGGTCTTGAGACCCGTGGCCGCGAGGCCCGTGGCGCCGAGGAGGAGGAACGCGACGAGGAGGGTCGCGACGGGGCGACGGAGCGCGAGCCCGAGGGCCGGCATGTAGGCCCGCTGGACGAGGCCCGCGCTGTCGGTGTCGTGCGTGCGGGGTGCGCGGCGCGACCGGGGCCACCGCGTGCGGCCGGAGCTCTCGGAGGAGCTCTCGGAGGAGCCACGGACGAACCAGTAGCCGAGCACGGGGATGATCGTGAGCGCGACGAGCAGGGACGCGCTCATCGCGAGGGCGACGGTGAGGGCGAACGGCCGGAACAGCTCACCGGCCTGGCCGCCGACGACGCCGATGGGGAGGAACACGGCGACGGTGGAGGCCGTGGACGCGGTGATGGCGGCGGCGACCTCCTTGACGGCTGCGGGGATGGCGACGTTCTTGGGTTCGCCGAGGTCGAGGTGCCGCTTGATGTTCTCGATGACGACGATCGAGTCGTCGACGACGCGGCCGACGGAGATCGTGAGCGCGCCGAGGGTGAGGATGTTGAGGGAGAGCCCGCCGGTCTTCATGCCGATGATCGCGACGAGCAGCGACATGGGGATCGACAGGGCCGTGACGAGCGTGAGCGGCAGCGAGAGCAGGAACGCGAACACGACGAGGACGGCCATGACGAGGCCCAGGGCGCCCTCGGTGCCGAGGTCGTCGATGGACTGCTCGATGAACGGCGCCTGGTCGAAGACGACGGCGAGCTTTCCGCCGGGGATCTTGGACTGGGCGTCGGTCAGCTTGTCCTGCACGGCGTGGGAGACGTCGACGGCGCCGGCCTCGGGGGTCTTGGTGATCGCGAGGGTGACGCTGGGGCGCCCGTCGGAGCGGGAGACCCCGGCGCCGGGCGCATTCACGAGCGCGACCTCGGCGACGTCGCCGAGGGTGTGGATCTTCGGGGTGGGGACGGTCTGGTTGCCCTGGAGGGCGGAGAGCTGCTTCTGCAGTTCGGAGAGCCCGGCGAGTTGCGCCTGCAGGCCCTGCAGTTGCTTGAGCTGTCCCTGCAGCTGCGACAGCCCCGCGAGCTGACCCTGCAGGCCCTGGAGCTGCTGCAGCTGCCCCTGAAGCTGGGCGAGCTGCCCGAGCTGCCCCTGCAGACCGCGGAGCTGCTCGAGCTGACCCTGCAGCTTGCGGAGCTCACCGAGCTGACCCTGCAGCCCCTGGAGCTGCTCGAGGCCCTTGAGCTGCTTCTGCAGCTGCTCGAGCCCCTGCAACTGACCCTGGAGCTGTTCGAGCTGCTGGAGGGCGGCGATGAGCTTCGGGAGCTGCTCGAACTGCTTGACGAGTTCGGGCAGCGGCGGGAGCCCCTCCGGCCACGGCGTGCCGGGCGGCAGGGTCGTGGGGAACGCGGTCGGCAGGGTCGTGGGCAGGGCGGTGGGCAGCGTCGTCGGCAGACCGGTGGGGCGACCCGTCGGGTGGTCGGTGGGGCGGGTCGTCGGACGGCCCGTGGGGCTGCCCGTGGGACGCGTGGTGGGGCTGGGCGAGGCCGAGGTCGAGGTGGGTGACGGCGGGGTGCTCGTCGCCGTTCCCGTCGGGGAGGGCGTGCCGGTGGGGGTGCCGGTGGGCGAGGTGGGGGTCGGCGGCGTCGGCGCCATGACCCGCGCGTGGGGGACGGGGGCGAGCATCCCCATGCCGCCCATCGCAGGCGGGCCGCCCATGCCGCCGGTCCCGCCCGCGCCACCGGCGCCGGTACGGGGCTTCGTACCCGTGCCCGCCCTGGGTGCGGCGCCACCTCCCCCGCTTCCCGCGGAGAGTTGGGCGAGGGGGTTCGCGGCGCTCTTGGGGAGGGCGGCGAGGGGGAGATCGCGGATCTCCTCGACGCTGGTGAGGCGGCTGCCGGTCTGGACGCTGAGGTCCTGGCCGCCCTCGGTGAGACGGCCGCCGGGGACGACGACGCCGTTGGCCTGGAGCAGGCTCGTGACGGAGGAGGCCGTGATGCCGAGGCGCTTCATCTCGTCCTCGTCGAGGTCGATGCGCACGATCTTGTCGGCGGCACCGCTGACCTGCACCTCGCGGACGCCGGGGACGTCCTCGAGTTCGGGGACGACGAGGTTCTTGACGCGTTCGGCGAGCTGGTCGGCGTTCTCCCCACCGCTGGCGGCGATCTGCATGACAGGGAAGTCGTCGATGCTGCCGGTGATGACGCGAGGGTCGGCGCCCTCGGGGAGGTTGCGGACGGCGAGGACGGCGCGTTGGATCTTGGCCTGCGCCTGGGGCAGGTCGGTGCCGTACTTGAGGTCGACCGTGACCGACGACAGGCTCGCCGACGAGGTCGACTCGACCTTCTCGACCCCTTCGACGCCGAGCACGGCGGCCTCGATGGGGCTCGTGACCTGGTCCTCGATGACCCCCGGCCCCGCGCCGGGCACGACGGTGACGACCCCGGCGATCGGGATCTGCAGCGGCGGGATGAGTTCCCGACGCATCCCCCCGAGGGCGATGAGCCCACCGATCATGATGAACACGGTGACGAGCGCGATCAGCGCGCGGTTGCGCAGGCTGAACCTGGTGAGGAACACGCGAACTCCGATGAGTGGAACGGTCGGCGCAGGGTCCCCGTGCCCGACGCGTCGGAGTCTGCCACAGCACCCCGACAGCCCTTCGACCTTCGGCGACGGGTCCGACGGGCGGGTGGGGGCCCTACACGCGTCGACGGGGACCGCGCTCGACCACCTGCCCGTCAGGGATTCGAGAAGCCGTCCCGGTGGAGGTCGTCGACGATGACGTCGAGGGCGGCCTCGTGGGCGGGTGTGTGGACCCTGCCGCCGTCCTCGCGAACACCTCCACCTCGTCGAGGTATCCGTCGACCACGTGAAGAAGGACGTGGACCGTCGCCCCGTCGTCGTCCGGGTACGGCGCCTCGACCGGGATGCGCTGCTCCACGGGCGCGGGCTCCCCGCACGACGACATGAGAAAGAGCCCGCCGGCGGCGTCGGCGGACTCCACCTGCAGCCCCCGCCGCTGCTCCACGAGCTCGTCCCGGCCCGGGAACCGCTCTTCCAGAAGTCGGTCGACCACCACGAGGGAAATACTCACCCTCCGACTCTCCCCTGCGGGCCCTCCTCGCGGCACGAGGTCCGCACGGGCCACCGGCGACCTCGGACGACCCCGGTCACCGCGGCCGAGCACAGCGCCCGCGTTACGGTGGACGCGCCCGCACCGGGAACGATGCAGGACGCGATGAGGAGGACGACGTGGGTGACGTGACCGAGACGAACGTGAGGTTCGAGCGCCGGGGAGCGCTCGGGCACGTGATCCTCGACCGCCCGAAGGCGATCAACTCCCTCACCCTGCCGATGGTCACGGCCCTGCGCACGCAGTTGCGCGAGTGGGCCGACGACGGCGCCGTCGAGGTCGTCGCCATCACCGGCGCCGGGGAGAAGGGGTTGTGCGCGGGCGGAGACGTCGTCTCCGTACGGCAGGCCCTCCTCGACGGCGACGCCGACGCCGCGATGGCGTTCTTCGACACCGAGTACGACGTCGACGGCCTCATCGGCGCCTACCCCAAGCCCGTCGTCGCGTTCATGGACGGCGTGTGCATGGGCGGCGGCATCGGCATCGCCGGGCACGCCTCGCTGCGCATCGCCACCGAACGCACCAAGATCGCCATGCCCGAGACGAAGATCGGGTTCTTCCCCGACGTGGGCGGCCTGCACCTCCTCGCCTCCGCACCGGGCGAACTCGGCACCCACCTCGCCCTCACGAGCTCCGTCGCCACCGGCGCCGACGCCGTGCTCCTCGGCGTCGCCGACGTCCTCGTCTCCTCCGAGGCGATCCCGGGGATCCTCGCCGGTCTCGAGTCCGGCGAGGTGCCCGCCCCCGCCGACCTCGGCTCCACCACCCACCCCGCACCCCTGGAGGAGGACCGCGCCTGGATCGATGCCTGCTACACCGGCGACGACGCCGCCGCGATCCTCACCCGCCTGCAGGAGTGGGACGGCGAGGGTGCCGAGAACGCCCACGCCGCCGCCGAGGCCATCGCCGCCCGCTCCCCGTTCTCCGTGTGCGTGACGCTCGCCGCTCTCCGCCGCGCGGCCACCCTCGGCTCGCTCGACGCCGTCCTCGACCAGGACCGCGCCCTCGCCCACGCCTTCGGCGACGAACCCGACTTCCGCGAGGGCGTCCGCGCGCTCCTCGTCGACAAGAGCAACGACCCTCACTGGCGTCACGACTCGCTCGCCGACGTCCCCCGCTCCGAGCTGCCCGCACCGCTCGCCTGACCCGCACGCCTCCCCCGACGTCGGGGAGCCTTCCTGCCGTCACACCGCCGATGCCGTCCCCACCCCCTCCGTCCGGAACGGGGGTGGGACGGAGCCGGGCTCGCGTCCCCTCCCCGCCTGACCCCGGCGCCACCCGCCGACGCCCGGCCGTCGAGTGGCGACACCCGCGACCTTTGACACGATGAGCGGGTGAGCACCCCCGACTTCGACCGGATGTACGCCGACGACCCCGACCCGTGGCAGGTCGCGACGAGTTGGTACGAACGCCGCAAGATCGCGGTCGTCCTCGCCTCGCTGCGTCGCCCCCACTACGGGTACGTCTGGGACGCGGGCTGCGGCACGGGGGAACTCGCCGCCGGTCTCGCCGGGCGTGCGGATGCCGTGCTCGCCACCGACGCCTCCGGTGAGGCCGTCGCCCTCGCCACGACCCGCCTCGCGGAGTTCGACCACGTCCGCCTCGCGCGCTCGCCGCTGCCCGGCCGCCCGGACGTCCTCGACGGTGCGCCCGACCTCGTCGTCGTGAGCGAGGTGCTCTACTACCTCGACGCCGACGACCGCGCCGCGACCTATGCCCTCGTCGACGACGTCGCCACGCCGGACGCCGACCTCGTCCTCGTCAACTGGGGCCCGCACCCCGACGACGCCCACGTCTCCGGCCTCGAGGCGTTCAACGAGGCCGCCGCCGCCCTGGCCGCCCGCGGGTGGGGCCGCATCGTCACCCACACCGACGCCGAGTTCCTCCTCGGCGTGTTCTCCCGCGACGTCCCCGGCGACGTCGGCGGACGCGACACCGCCGACGGCGAGGACGCCGACTCCCCCGCGACCCCGGACGCACGCGCCGACACCACCCCCACCGAGGAGACCCGATGACCCGCCACACCTTCCAGGGCTTCATCGCCGGGATGGGCACCGCCGAGGGCACCCGCCTCGTCGTCGGCCACTGGCCCACGTCGCCGCTCGGGTCGTTCACCGACGTCATGGTGGAACGCCCCACCGGCCAGCGGCTGCTGCTCGCGCCGAGCATGGAGGTCGCCGAGTTCGTCATCGCGACGTACTCCTTCGACGACGTCGTCCTCACGCCCGTGACCTGCGACATCGACCGCAACGCCGCGATCGGCCCCGCGGAACGGTGGAGCGTCGAGGCCGGGCCGCTGCGGTTGGCGTTCACCACCGGCGGGCGCACGGCCCTCGGGTGGCTGCTCCACACGATCCCGCATCAGGTCGCGACGGCCCCGGCGTTCTGCCGGTTCGCCGACCACCCCGCCCGCGTCGTGGGCCTGCGCACCGCGGGCACCGCCGGCGGCGGACGCAAGGAGTACTACGGCGCGCACGACGTCCACGACGTCACCTCACTCGTCGCCTCGTGGACGGACACCGACCTCGGCCCCCTACGCCCCGTCACCCCGCCCGTGCGCTTCGGGTTCGGCTCCACCCCCGCCCGCCCCAGCGTCACCTCGGTCGTGACGACGGTCGACACACCCTGACCCCGCCCGGCAGCGCCGACGTCGTGACATCGAGACGACAGGACGCCGCCTCCGGAGACGGACACGCGCCACCGTCTGATCTTTCGTCGACGGTCTCGACCACCGTCGTCCGTGCACCCCCGTCGAGACGGGCAGAGCGATGCGCCCCACCCCCGGCGACCGGAGGTGGGGCGCATCGTGGGTCGGTCAGAACGCGCCGGCGCCCTTGTCGAGGTGGCCGTAACGGTGCATCGTGCGGCTCACGGCCTGCTCGCGCAGGAAGAAGAGCAGCTCGCGGCGGCCGGTGGCGAGGACGGGGTCGGTGTAGAGCGTGACGAGGCCACGCGCCTCCTCCTCGCGCAGTGCCTGCAGGAGTTCCTCGTTCGACCCGAGGACCCGCAGTCGACCACCGACGTCGCCGCGCTCGACGCGGAGGAGGAAGTCCTCCCCCGTCTCCGCCGCGTCGACGGAGGAGGCGATGATCTGCAGCGCCTCGTCGACGTCGGCGTCCCGCCCCTGCATCGCCTTGAGCGTCGCGCTCGTCGCCGGTGACAGCGACAGGCGCATCGGGGCACCCGTGACGATCGCGCCCAGCACGAGACGCAGCAGTTCGGCGAGCGACGTGCCGTCCTCGGCCCGCACCCACACGTCCGGGTGGACGCGGTACCGGAACACGTTCGTCTCGACGACGAGGTCGGAGTCGTCACGCTCGACGCCGAACTCGTCCTCGAAGGCACGGGCGTCGCTCGCCGCGGCGGCGCGGAGCCACGTGCGCTCCTCCCGCTCCGGGAGCATCGGCAGGAACGCGCGCAGGGCCCGCCGCACGGCCGGTTCGAGGTCGCCGAACTGCGTGGGCAGCCCGTCGGGCTCCCAGCGGCCGAGCTGCGCCACATAGTTGGGGCCACCGGCCTTGGCACCCGGCCCCACCGAGCTCTCCTTCCAGCCGCCGAAGCTCTGGCGGCGGACGATCGCGCCGGTGATGTGCCGGTTGACGTAGAGGTTGCCCGCCTCGACGGTCTGCATCCATTCGTCGATCTCGTCGGCGTAGAGGGAGTGCAGACCGGCGGTGAGGCCGTAGGCCGTCGCGTTCTGCAGCTCGATCGCCTCGGTGAGGGAGTCGGCACGCATGAGGCCGAGGACCGGCCCGAAGACCTCGGTGAGGTGGAAGAACGAGCCGGGTGCGACGCCCTCCTTGAGGCCCGGGCTCCACAGACGGCCGGTATCGTCGAGCTGCCGCGGCTCGACGATCCAGCGCTCGCCGGGCTCCAACGTCGTGAGCGCACGCCGCAGCTTGCCCTCCGGCGGGGCGATGACGGGCCCCATCGTCGTCGAGAGGTCCTGCGGCCATCCGACGCGGAGCGACTGCACGGCGTCGATCAGCTGCCGCCGGAACCGCTCGGAGTCGGCGACCGACCCGACGAGGATGCCGAGGGAGGCCGCCGAGCACTTCTGCCCCGCGTGCCCGAACGCCGAGGTGACGAGGTCGGCGGCGGCGAGGTCGAGGTCCGCCGCCGGCGTGACGACGAGCGCGTTCTTGCCGGAGGTCTCGCCGTACACGCGGGCGCCGCGGGCGTGCTCGACGCGCCACCCGGCGAAGAGGTGCGCGGTCTCGCTCGCGCCGGTGAGGACGACGGTCTCGACGTCGGGATGGGAGACGAGGCATTTGCCGACCTCGCCCTCGTCGGTGCGGACGACCTGAGCGACCTCGGCGGGGATGCCCGCCGCGTGCAGCGCCTCCATGCCGAGCTCGACGCACCCGGGAGTGGCGTTCGCGGGCTTGATGATCGCGGCCGACCCGGCGGCGAGGGCGGCGAGGACACCACCCATGGGGATCGCGACGGGGAAGTTCCACGGCGGCGTCACGAGCGTCACGGTGCACGGCGTGAACCGGGCGCCGTCGGCGGCGAGGTCGGAGTCGAGGTCGGCGACGCGGTCGGCGTAGTAGCGGGCGAAGTCGATCGCCTCGCTCACCTCGGGGTCGGCCTGTTCGAGGGTCTTGCCGCCCTCCGCGGCCATGACGGTGAGGAACGTCCCGCGCCGCTTCTCGAGCTCACGGGCGGCCTCGCGCAGCAACGCGGCGCGTTCGGAGGCCGGGCGGGCCACCCACTCGGCCTGTGCCCGCACGGCGGTGGCGACGACGTCGTCGACGGCCTCGGCGCTCTCGAGCACGGGGGAGGTGAGCGGCGGCGGCGTCGCCTCGAGCGCCTCCTTCGCCCACGCGCGCACCTCGGGCAGCGCCGGGTCGGAGTCGGGGGTGTTCTCGAACGTGTCGCCGATCTCGGCCCGCTGCGCGCGACGCCGTGGGCCGACCGACGTCGCGGGGATCGCCTCGACGGACTCTCGGAACCGCTCCTCCTGCTCCGCCATCGGGCTCTCTCCGGAGCGGGAGCCGTCGTCGAAGATCGCGTGGAGGAAGTTGCCGGGTGTGGCGTTCTCCTCGAGGCGGCGGATGAGGTAGCTCACCGCGACGTCGAAGTCCTCGGGCGCGACGACGGGCGTGTAGAGCAGCACCGTGCCGACGGCCTCCTTGACCGCACGGGACTGCGCCGGGGCCATGCCCTGCAACATCTCGATGTCGAGGGAATCGGTGACGCCTCGCTGCTCCGCGAGGAGGTGGGCCGTCGCGATGTCGAAGAGGTTGTGGCTCGCGACGCCGACACGGATCGCCGCGGGACGTCCGTCGACGCTGCCCGCCGCATCCTCGCGAAGCATCCGTTCGACGCAGCGCAGGTAGTTGGCGTCGACCTCGGCCTTCGTGTCGTACGGGGCCTGCTCCCACCCGTGGATCGCGGCCTCGACCTGCTCCATCGCGAGGTTCGCACCCTTGACGAGGCGGATCTTGATGCCCGACCGCCCCTGGGCCACCCGCTCCTGGGCGAACGCGATGAGCTCCTCGAGCGCCGGCAGCGCGTCGGGCAGGTACGCCTGCAGCACGATGCCCGCCTCGAGCTGGTGGAACTCCGGCTCGAGGAGCATCCGCGTGAACAGGTCGATCGTGAGGTCGAGGTCGCGGTACTCCTCCATGTCGAGGTTGACGAACGCCTTGGGCGACTTCTCGTTCGCGACGCGGTAGAGGGGGCGCAGCCGCTCGAGGCAGTGCGCGACGGTGCCCTCGTGGTCCCACGTGCTGATCTGGGAGACGAGCGAACTCACCTTGATCGAGACGTAGTCGACGTCGTCCCGCTCGAGGAGCTCGGTGACGCGCTGCGTGCGCGAGGCGGCCTCGTTCTCGCCGAGGACGGCCTCGCCGAGGAGGTTGACGTTGAGCCGGAACCCCTCGGCCCGCGCCTGCGCGAGGTGCTTCTTCAGCGCCGGGTCGTGGGAGTTGCCGACGAGGTGACCGACCATCTGCTTGAGACGCGTGCGCGCGAGGGGCACGACGAGGCTCGGCGCGAGGGTCGCGACCTTGGCGCCGAGGCCGAGGAGGGCACGGTCGCCGGTGTCGAGGAAGCTCGAGGCGTTCTTCGTCGTGAGGTGCGAGAGCTCCCGCGCGGCGGCGGCGTTGTCCTCCGGGCGGGCGACGCGGTCGACGAACCGGACGGCGAAATCGAGTCCCGCCTCGTCGCGGACGAGGGAGGCGAGCTGGCCGGTCGTCGCCTTCTCGGCCTTCGTCTGCTCCCGCTCGGTGGCCTCCGCCCAGCGGTGCGCGAGCGCGACGGCCTCCTCCACGAGGGGCGCGAGCGCGTCACGGGCGGTCGTGTCGCCGGTCTCGGTCGCCGTGCCTGCGGGGATGCCCGAGGCCTCGTCGCGTGCAGGCTCGTTCGCGGAGGGGGACGTCGTCGTCGACTCGTTCATCCGGCCAGTATCGGGACGCGCCGGAGGGTTCGTCTTGTCGATTCTCCGCAGACCCACTGCGCCACGCGAACACCCTGCCACCCACCGGCGACCCCACCCGGGGGGTGCCCCCGGCCGCGTCGATGATCGACGATGGGTGACATGACCGCCGAGCCGCACCTCCTCACGTCCGAGCTCCGGGCGGCGACGGGGGGCGCGATGCTCGACCTGCTCGACGACCTCACGACGACGATGTTCTGTGTGAAGGACACGGCGGGCCTCTACGTCGCCGTCAACACGACCTTCGTCCACCGCGCCGGCAAGCGGTCCCGCCGGGAGGTCCTCGGCCGCAGCGCGGCTCAGCTCTTCGTTCCCGAACTCGCGGAACGGTACGAGACGCAGGACCGTACGGTGATGGAGACCGGCCGCTCCCTGCACCACGAGCTCGAGCTCATCAGCGCGCGGGGCGGGCGGCCGCGGTGGTTCCTCACGAACAAGGTGCCGCTGCGGCACGAGGGGCGGGTCGTCGGCCTCGCCTCGCTCAGCCAGGACGTCGGCGCCGACGCCGTCGACGACCCGGCGATGACGTCGCTCACCCGCGTCGTCGAGCACATCGCCGCCCACGTCGGCCGACCCATCCGCGTGCCGGAACTCGCCGACGTCGCGGGCTGCAGCGTCGACACGCTCGAACGCCGCGTCCGCCGCGTGTTCCACCGGTCGCCCGGGCAGCTCGTCCTCACGACGCGCATCGACCGCGCGACGGCCCTCCTGCGGGAGTCCGACCTCCCCCTCGCCGACGTCGCGGGCCGCTGCGGCTTCTACGACCAGGCCGCGTTCACCCGCACCTTCGCCCGCCTCACCGGCCGCACCCCCGCCCAGTTCCGCCGCGACCACGCGTGACTCCTGCGCCGGTCGAGCACCAGCGGTTCGTCGACGGCGCGGCGGCGGGTCGCCGGTCCGCCGGAATCACGGGAATCACAGGGCGGGCACGACGAGGCCCGGCCCCCGACGAACGGGAACCGGGCCTCGTGGAGGAGCACGTCAGCGGCGACGGCCGGCCGAGGAGCGCGAGGAGAAGGCGGCCGCACCACCGGGCCCGCCGCCCTCGCGGCGCGGAGCCCCCTGCGACGATCCCTGGCCGCGACCGGAGGACTGACCGGCCGAGCGCGACGACTGGGTCGACGAGGAGGACGAGGCGCCACCACGGCCGTAGCCGCCACGTCGTCCACGACCCCCACCGGCGGCGCGCTGCTCGCCCTGCTCGGCGGAGCGACGTGCGTCGCCACCGGACCCGCCACGACGACGGCCCTGGCCACCGGAGTCACCACGGCCGGACTCGCCACGGCGGGAACGTCCCTCGCCGCGGCCCCGACCGCCGGAACGCCCCTGACGCTCGGGCGCGGCCGGCGGCACGATCGGCGCGCGCACCTCACCCGTCGCGGCGCCGCCCTGGGGGGCGAGTTCGGCGAGGAGGGGGTGCGCGGCGGTGACGCGGGTCGTCGTCGGGTTGATGCCCGCGGCCTTCGTGAGGAGGCGGACGTCCTTGACCTGCTCGTCGGTCATGAGCGTGACGACGGTGCCCGCGGCGCCCGCCCGCGCGGTGCGACCGGAGCGGTGGAGGTACGCCTTATGCTCGACCGGCGGGTCGGCGTGGACGACGAGTTCGACGTCGTCGACGTGGATGCCGCGGGCGGCGATGTCGGTGGCGACGAGCGTCGTCACGTCACCGTTGTGGAAGGCGTCGAGGTTGCGCACGCGGGCGTTCTGCCCGAGGTTGCCGTGGAGTTCGACGGAGGAGACGCCCGCCTGGTTGAGCTGCTTGGCGAGCTTCTTCGCGCCGTACTTCGTGCGCGTGAACACGACCGTGCGGGAGTCCCCGCCGGTGAGTCCGGCGACGACGTCGAGGCGGTCCGCGGCGTTGATGTGGAGGACGTGGTGGTCCATCTTCGACACCGGCGACTGCGCCGAGTCGGCGTGGTGCGTGACGGGGTCGTGGAGGAACCGGTCGGCGATGACGCCGACGCCCGCGTCGAGCGTCGCGGAGAAGAGGAGGCGCTGCCCGTCCTTCGGCGTCGCGGCGAGGATGCGCTTGACGCCGGGGAGGAACCCGAGGTCGGCCATGTGGTCGGCCTCGTCGAGGATCGCGATCTCGATCGCGTCGAGGCGGCAGTGGCCCTGACCGATGAGGTCCTCGAGGCGTCCCGGGCAGGCGACGAGCACGTCGACGCCCTTCTGGAGGCCCTGGACCTGCGGGTTCTGGCCGACGCCACCGAAGACGAGGAGGGTGCGCAGACCCATCGCCTTGGCGAGCGGCGCGAGGGAGGCCTCGACCTGGCGGGCGAGTTCGCGGGTCGGCACGAGGATGAGCGCCCGCGGACGGCCGGGACGACGAGGCGTCTTCGACTCGGCGAGACGCGCGACGAGCGGGAGGCAGAACGCATACGTCTTGCCGGAGCCGGTACGGCCACGGCCGAGGACGTCGCGCCCGGCGAGGGAGTCGGGCAGCGTCGCCGTCTGGATCGGGGTGGGGTCGGTGATGCCGGCGTCTTCCAGCACGGAGACGAGGGCGGCGGGCACGCCGAGGCGCGCGAAAGCAGAGGTGGTCAAGAACGTCCTTCATCGGTGGGGGCCCAGACACGCGCGCCGACGATGGCTGCAGCGTGACGACGACGTGAAGGTCGTCGATGTCCGTCGGGCGGAGGCGCTCATGGATCAGGCGCTCGGAAACGGACGTCCCCCCACCGTACGGCACACCGCCGCGATCACCGAACACGCGTCGTTCCGCACGACCGTCGAGGTCACCGGGATGCGACGCGCCCGGGACCCGAGGCCCCCGAGACCCCGAGTCCCGTACGCGGATACGCCACGAGAACGGAGTCGATTCGGTCACGGAGCCCGTCCCTGCAGGTCGTCGCCCCGGCCCGGCCGGGATGGGGGCGGCGATTCCGTTCTCAGGGCGCGACGCCGCCGGGTCGTGCCGGGGTGCGACGGACCGGAACGGTGGACGGTAGCGTCGACGACATGGAGTCCCTGCCCCTCTTCCCGCTCGGATCGGTGCTCCTGCCGGGGGTGCGGTTGCCGCTGCGGGTGTTCGAGCCGCGCCATCTCGCGCTGACCGCGCACCTCGAGCGCAGCGACGACCCCGTCTTCGGTGTCGTCGCGATCCGGCGCGGCCGGGAGGTGGGGGCCGGGATGCCGGACCTCTACGAGGTGGGGTGTGCGGCACGAATGACGGCCCTCGTGCGACACGAGGGGCATCTCCTCCTCGAGGCGGTGGCGGAGCGCCGGTTCCGCATCGAGTCCGTCCACGAGGAGCGGGCGCCCTACCTCGTCGCCGACGTGACGTGGGCGGACGGGGAGCAGGACACGGCACCCGACGATCTCGCGTGGGCCGCCCGGGAGGGATTCCAGGATCTCCTCGACGTCGTCGGCGGGCGTGTCGCGGGACTGCCGGAGGATCCGTCCCTCCTCGCGGCGTCGATCCTCGACGGCCTCGGACTCCCCCTGCCCGAGCAGCAGGCCGTCCTCGAGGCGGGCGATGCGGTCGAACGCCTGCGGGCGATCCGACGCCTGTGCCGACGCGAGGCCGCCCTCGCCGAGAGCCTGGGGATCCGCAGCGCGTCGGTGACCCCGAGCGCCCGGCTCAACCAGAACTAGGACGCGACGCGGTCGGCCGCGACTGTCGAGCCGGGTCGGCGGGACCGTGCCCACGGTGCCGGCATCGACTTGTGCGCGAGCGCGGGGGACTCGACGAACCGCCACGACACGGCGGCGACGAGACCGGAGAGGAGCAGGGTGAGGAGCACGAACCCCACCTCACCGACGCGACCCACGCCGGCGACGGCGAGGAGCGTGACGATCGGCCAGTGCCAGATGTAGAGGCCGTAGGAGAGATCGGTGCGGGGGTTCCACGTGAACGGGAGCCGCACCATGCCCCACAGGACGAGGTAGGCGAACGCGGGTGAGGCGAGGACCCGGTAGTCGGGGAGCTGCACGAGGGCGGGGCCGAGCACGACGAACGAGAGGACGGCGAGACGCCCGTCGATGCGGAGCCGACCGGCGTAGACGTACCCGGCGACGCCGAGGAGGAACATGAGCGCGAGGCGACGCATCTGCCAGGCGGGGACCTCGGCGACGCCGAGCGTCGTCGCGAGGGCCGCCGCCCACAGGACGCCGATCCCGACGAGGACGAGATGCCGCCGCCGCGTGAGGGCGCCGACCAGCCCGAGGACGACCACGCCGACGTAGCAGAGGAACTCGTAGAAGAGCGTCCACAATGCGCCGTTCACGACGCGGGGGGTGAACGTCCCCGACGGCAGGCCGGCGACGCCGTAGTCACGGACGAGCAGGAACGCGTTGCCCGTGACGTACCGCAACGACTCGGGGAACACCGCGCGCGGGTCGTCGCCCTCGAGCCACGCGAGGAGCGGCGCGACGACGAGGGCCGTGACGACGAGACAGGCCCAGAACGCCGGCATGATCCGTACGACTCGGTGCCACAGGTATCGGCCGACGCCCGGCAGGCGAAGGTAGCTCATCGTGACGAGGAACCCGCTCACGACGAAGAATCCGTCGACGGCGAGGTCGCCGAGGTAGGTCGGGCCGAGGGCCGGGTCGTCGTGGAACTGCGGCTGCCACCCGAACGCGACGGCGAGGGCGTGGGAGACGGCGACGAGGGCCGCGAGCGCGAGCCGCATCATCGTGAGGCTGTTGCGCCGTGGGTCGAACGTCTCGCGGAGCGTGACCCCCGCCCCCGGCGACTCGGACCGCGGATGCGTCTGCGCATGGTGCTCCTCGCGCAGCCGACCGGTCGTCCTCTCGTCGCGCGACATCCGACGTCCCCCATCCCTTCCCCGACACTCACGTAGCGTCGACGTCGACTCTCACGCTACGGGAGGGTGCGGGAGGTCGCAACGTGACCACGGCCCCCACCCGGATCGGGTGAGGGCCGTGGAGGGCGATCCTGCGCCTCGTCGGCGTGAATCGGAATGCGTTGTGCGAGTGGGGAACTCGTCAGTGCAGGACGGGGATCTGCAGGGGGTAGCGGTACGGCTGCCCCTTGTCGGCCCGCATCGCGCCGAGGATCGGCATGACGATCGAGGCGACGCCCACGACGAGACCGAGGACGAGCGCGATCGGGATCCCGAAGAACGTGATGACGAGGAGCCACACGAGGATCGACGCGACCGACACGGCGAGGGAGAAGTTGAAGGCCCCCGCCGACGCCTGCCGCACGAACGGGCTCCGGTCCTTGTAGACCAGCCACAGCACGAGCGGACCCACGAAGGTGAGCCACCCGGCGCTGAGGAGGAGCCCGACGATCATCGACAGATGCGCGAGCATCGCCATCGACCGCTCGGAGGGCTCGACGGGGCCGCCCGGGACACCGGTGGGACAGGGGGCACCACCCGGGTACGGGGCACCGGAGGGCCGGGTGTCCTGCGGCCCCTGCCCGTACGGCGTGCCGTAGCCGGGGGCGGCGTGGTCGTACGGCCCGGGGGCGGGATGCCCGGTGGCGCCGTACCGGGGCGAGTCGTCACCCCGGGAGTCGTCGGCGGGCGGGAAGGTGTGGGACATCGTGGCCTCCTGGTCGGATGACACCACCATAGTGAGGCCGGGCCGTTCGTGGACGGGGACACTCATCGGGCTGTGGAGGCGGGGCCGTTCCGGCCGTCGGAACGGCCCTCGACGGCACGGTCGGCATGCCGGTGACGCGGTCGACGACACGGCCGGTGACGCGGATCGCGGTGTACGCCACGTGGACACCGCGACCATCACGAGGCGTGGGGGTGGCACGATCGTCCGTGTGAAGGCCTTGCTTCTCGAGAACATCCATTCCGTCGCGGTCACCACCCTGGAGGAGGCCGGCTTCGAGATCGAGACCCGCATGGGCGCCCTCGACGAGGCCGAACTCGTCGAGGCCCTCGCCGGCGTCGACGTCCTCGGCATCCGGTCGACGACCCACGTGACGCGGGAGGTGCTCGCGGCGAACCCACAGCTCCTCGCGGTCGGCGCGTTCTGCATCGGCACGAATCAGATCGACCTCGCCGCCGCGGCGTCGCTCGCCGTGCCGGTGTTCAACGCGCCGTTCTCCAACACGCGGTCCGTCGTCGAGCTCGTCCTCGCCGAGATCATCCTCCTCGCGCGGCGCCTCACCGAGAAGGACCGCAACCTCCACGAGGGCGTGTGGGACAAGCAGGCGAAGGGCAGCCACGAGATCCGCGGCCGCAAGCTCGGCATCGTCGGGTACGGCAACATCGGCAGTCAGCTGTCGGTCGTCGCGGAGATGCTCGGCATGGACGTCTACTTCTATGACCGAGACGACAAGCTCGCCCTCGGCAACGCGACGCGCTGCGGCTCCCTCGAGGAGCTCCTCGACATCGCGGAGTGCATCACCCTCCACGTCGACGGCGCACAGAGCAACGCCGGGTTCTTCGGCGCGGAGCAGTTCGCGCGGATGCGGCCGCGGTCGCTGTTCCTCAACCTTTCCCGCGGGTTCGTCGTCGACTACGACGCGCTGCGGGAGAACCTCCTCTCCGGCCACATCGCCGGTGCGGCGGTCGACGTGTTCCCGAACGAGCCGAGGAGCCGCGGCGACGCGTTCTCCTCGCCGCTGCAGGGGATCCCGAACGTCGTCCTCACCCCGCACGTCGGCGGGTCCACCGAGGAGGCGCAGGAGGACATCGGCCGGTTCGTCGCGGGCAAGCTGCGCGACTACACGACGCTCGGCACGACCACCCTCAGCGTCAACGCACCCACCCTCACCCTCTCCCACACCCCGGGCGGGGTGCGGCTCGCGCACATGCACGCGAACACGCCGGGCGTCATGGCGACGGTCAACGCGATCCTCGCCGAGAACGACATCAACATCGACGGGCAGCTCCTCGCCACGCGGGGCGACTACGGCTACGTCGTCACAGATGTGAGCAGCGACATCCCGCACGACGTCGTCGAGGCGATGCGCGCCATGCCCGAGACGCGGCGCCTGCGCGTCATCTGACGCCGATCGGGCCGACGTCCGCACGAGGTGCGTGGCGTCGGCCCGATCCGTACGGTCGGCCTCTTGGGGTGGCCGGTCAGCCGCCCGCGATGCCGGAGCGTTCGACGCCCTCGACGATCCACCGTTGGAGCAGGACGAAGACGACGAGCAGCGGCACGACCGAGACGAGCCCTGCCATGAAGAGGTGGCCGAGGTCGACGCTCTGCGCGGTGAGCATCGTCGAGAGGGCGATCTGCACCGTCCACGCGTTCTGGTCCTGGGCGACGACGAGGGGCCACAGGAACGCGTTCCACGTGCCGATGAACGTGATCGTGCCGACGGCGGCGGTGATGCCGAGGGAGTTCGGCACGACGATGCGCCAGAACGTCCCCCACGGGGTGAGCCCGTCGATGGCCGCGGCCTCCTCGAGCTCGCGGGGGAAGCCGAGGAAGAACTGGCGGAAGAGGAACGTCGCGAGGGCCTGGAAGAGCCCTGGCACGATGAGACCCCGCAGCGTCGACACCCACCCGAGGGTGGAGACGAGGACGAAGCTCGGCACGAACGTGACGGCCGCGGGCACGAGGAGCGTCGCGGTGACGAGGACCATGACGAGGCGGCTCCACCGGTAGGGGATGCGGGCGAGCCCGTACCCGGCGAGACCGGAGAGGAGGAGCACCCCGAGCGTCTGCGTCACGGCGATGAAGAACGAGTTGAGCAGGGCCCGCGCGAACGGCACCATCGGGTCGGAGAACAACCCGGTGAGGTTGTCGAGCGTGGGCGCCGGCGGCAGCCAGCGCCATTCGGGCGCCGTGATCTGCGCCGTCGTCATGAACGCGTTGCGGGCGAGCAGGTAGAACGGCAGGAGCATGGCGAGCGCCCCCGCGACGAGGACGGCGTACCGGAGCGCGGCGCCCGTACGGCCGCGTCGGCCTCCGACGATCATGCGTCCTCCCTCGTGAACCGGCCGAACAGGAGCGCGACGAGTGCGATGAGGGCGGTGAGGACGACGGCGCCGGCGCTGCCGTGGCCGAAGTCCTGCCCGCTGCCGAGCGCGACGAAGTAGAGGTAGACGAGCGGCGGACGCGCGTACGGCGGGTAGGAGCCGAAGCTGCCCAGGATGTTGTAGAACTCGTCGAACGCCTGGAACGCGTTGACGAGGAGCAGCAGCGACACCGCGATCGACGTCGGCCGCAGGAGCGGCAGGGTGATGTGGCGGAACACCGTCCACCCCTGCGCCCCGTCGATGGCCGCGGCCTCGTAGAGCGAGGGGTCGATGCGTTGGAGGCCCGCGAGGAACAGGATCATGAAGAACCCCGTCTGCAGCCACAGTCGCGCCGTGACGATGACGAGCCAGTACCAGGGCGGGGTCGTCACCGACAGCCACGGGATCGGGTCGACGCCGAACCACGCGAGCACCGTGTTCGCGAACCCGAAGTGGACGCCGGAGAATATCGACATCTTCCACACGAGCGAGGCGACGACGTAGGAGCACGCGGTGGGGAGGAAGTACACCGAGCGGAAGAACGTCTGCCCCCACCGCGAGCGCACGACGAGCACCGCCACCGCGAGGGAGAGCGCGAACGTCGTGGGCACGATGAGCGCGGCGAACACGACGAACGTGCCGAGCGAGGAGACGAACGCCGAGTCGGTGAGCATGTCGACGTAGTTGCGCAGACCGACGAACTCTGACGGCGTCACCGTGTTGTAGGCGTCGAAGAAGCTCAGCCCGAGGCTCCACACGATCGGGACGTACGTGAAGAGCACGAGCCCGGCGAAGAACGGGCCGACGAACACCCAGAACCACCACGCGTCGCCCCGCCGGTGACGACGCCGCACCGCGGGGCGGGGCGCCGACCGGGCGGGGGCCGATGCGGGGGTCACTTCTTCACGCGGGCCAGTTCGGCCTCGACGATCTTCTCGAGCCCCGCGATCTCCTTGGCCGGGTCGGCACCGTTCTTGACGATGCGCGACATCATGTCGGTGAACGCCGTCGTGCTCTTCGGCGTCCACAGCAGGTGCGACTGGGCGAAACCGTGCCGCTGCGCGAGGGTGACGGCCTCGGCCGCCGGACCCGTGCGGAGCTTCTCGGCCTGCTTGGCGATGCTCTGACGTGCGGGGACGTGGAGTCCGTAGCTCGTCGCGAAGTCGACCTGCTTGTCGGCACCGTCGACCCACAGCCACTTGACGTACTGCTTGGCCGCGTCGACGTCCTGACTCTTGGCGGAGACGCAGGAGCTGTAGGCACCGATCGTCACATTGGGGGACCCGCCGGACATCGACGGCCACGGGAGCACCCCGAAGTCGTCGCCGACGGCCTTGGCGATGTCGGGCAGGTTCCACAGACCGGTGAACTGCATCGCCGTGAGGCCCTGGGTGAACGCGTCGGGCGCGAACCAGTCGTTGGGGGCACCGAGGAGGAGGTGGCCACTCGTGAAGAGGGTGCGGAGCACGCCGAGCGCCTTGGCCGCGGCAGGGTCGTCGAATCCGAACGCGCCGGAGTCGTCGAGGTAGTCGAACCCGGCCGAGCGGAGCATGGGGCCGCCCATGAGGGAGGCGCCGCCGTCGTTGCCGAGGAACAGGCCCTTGACCTTGCCCTTCGTGAGGGTGCCCGCCGCCTCGACGAGTTCCTCGATCGTCGTGGGCGGGGCGACGCCGGCCTCGGTGAACATCGACGTGCGGTAGACGAGGAGCTGCACGTCCATCACCTGCGGGACGGCCCAGATGCGGCCCTGGTGGGAGACCCGCTTGACGAGCGCCGGGTTGAAGTCGCCGAGCGCGTCGCCGAAGACGTCGGTGAGGTCGGCGACCTGACCGCTGCGGATCATGTCGATCGTCGGGCCGTTCGCGTACTCGAAGACGTCGGGAGCCTTGTCGGTGACGAGCGTCGCGACGACAGTCTGGTCGTAGTCGCCCGGCTTCCACGTGACGTCGACGGTGGCGTCCGGGTAGGACGCGGCGTACCGCTTGACGGCCTCTTGCGTACCCGCCTCACCGTACTGGTGGTACCACTGCTGCAGCGTCGGACCGCCGGCGGAGGAGCCTGACGGGGCCGCGGCCGGGTCGGGGCGGCCGGTGTTGCCGCCGCAGGCGGCGAGCGTCGCGGCTGCCGCGAGACCACCGCCGAGGCCGAGGAGTCGACGTCGGCTGAGCTGCGAACCGGTGAGCGGGTGAGTCATGGCAGGTGTCCTCGGATCGTGGGGCGGGCCCAGGGGAAGGCCCGTCCGGGGGCGTTGCGGTCGTGCCGTCGTGCAGTGCCGCGGGAGCCGATTCAACCAGGTTCTCCCCCGCGGATGCGGTGGGCCCCGCCGACCGGGGCAGGATCGCAGCCTCGACGAGACCGGCTCGTGACCTTCGTCCCCCGGGCGCGGGCGGGCCGGGGACGGCAGATGCCGGCGGCCCCGGGGAGAGATTCATCGGCTACTCCTCTGCGGCACCACCCCGACGTACGCTGAACCATCCGGCGGCTCGGATGCCGCTGCCGACCAAGGGGATTCGATGCTCGACCGCACTCACCGACCCGCCCGCGCCCGTCTCGCCGGAGCCGTGGCCCTCACCCTCGGCCTCGGTCTCGGTCTCGCCACCGCCGCACCCGCGGACGCGGCCCCGACGACCACCTCCGTCGCCACGAGTGCCACGGCCGCCACGGCCGGGGCGACGGCCGCTCCGGCACTCGCCGCCCGCACACCGCTGCCGCGCAACTGCCTCGCCGAGTACACGACGACGGGCCGTGACGGGATCGTCACCTCGCTCGTCTACGCCGACCGTCGCTTCGCGGCGGCCCCCTACGCGGGGTGGCGCATCTCCCCGGCACCGCGGTTCGTCGAGCCGGTCGGGTTCGACGAAACGGACTCCTCCGCGTCGATGGTCTCCCTCGTCGTGCGCCCAGACGGCGTCATGGAGTCGGTGCGGGTGACGGCCACCCCCGTCGGTGGCGTCGTCGGCACCGACGACACGAGCGTGCCCACGGCCCACGCCGCGACGACGTGGAAGGCCGCGCGTCCCGTCCGCGTCGGACACGGCTGGAACGCCGTCCGCGACATCGCCGTGCCGGGCACGGAGGACGCCCCGTTCCTCTTCGCGCTCCGAGGCGACCGGCTCGACCGGTACGTGTTCGGCCCGAACGCGGCAGGTGACGCCGTCGTCCGCACCGGTCCGCACGCGGCCACGGCCGGGTTCCGCAGCGTGCGATCGCTCACGTGGACCCGGGAGACCACCGTCCGCGGCGCCCGCGCCGACGTCCTCGTCGGCCTCGACGGCGGCCGCCTCGTCGAGTACACGGTGCCCCGCACGGAGCGGCCACGCGTGACGAAGCGCGTCCTCGTGAACCGCGGCTGGGGTTCGGTCTCCCGCGTGGACGCGGGCGCGTGCTTCACGAGCGCCTCCCCGCAGGCCCGGCCGACGCGGTCGGTCCCGATCCTCGGCACCGTCGGCCGCTCGATCCGTCTCTACCTCGACCGTGACTCCCGCAACGGCTCCGGCCGCGACATCGCGAACTACGGGGAGGTCGGCCGCCGCCCCTGACGGCAGCCATCCGGGGCCGTCGTTGCGGTCCCCGCTCCCACGCCCCCGGCCGTTCCTCGACCCCGCTCCTCGGCGCCGCGCGTCACCCGGTGGGGTCGAGGAGGGGCAGGAGGGCGCGGGCGACGCCGTCCTCCGCGTTCGAGCCGCACATGTCGGTCGCGGCGTCGCGCACCTCCGGCGGGGCACCCGCCACCGCGAAGGAGCGTCCGGCCCACGTGAGCATGGGGATGTCGTTCGGCATGTCGCCGAACGCCCACACCTCCGCCGCGTCGATGCCGCGCCCCTCGCACCAGGCGGCGAGGGCGCTCGCCTTGCTCACGCCCGCGGGGCCGATCTCGGCGAGCCCGCACGCGCCGGAGTAGTTGACGACGGCCCGCTCACCGACGACCTCACGCACCCGCTCGAGGAACGCGAGCCCCTCGGGGGTCTCCGGCGAGGGGCCGAGATCGGCGGACGGGTCGTCGGTCGTGAGACGGGCGAGGAGCTTGCCCACGCCGTCGAGCCCGCAGACCTCGGGCCCGTCGAGCGGACCACACGTCGCGCTCGGCCCGGCGAGCGCGAGATCGACCGTCCCGTAGGCCTCCTCGCGGTGCATCCCGCCCGCGTGCTCGAGCGCGAACCCGATGCCCGGGAGCGCCGCGCGCAGGTCGACGACGAGATCACGGACGACGGCGACGTCGAGGAGATCGGTGCGGACCACCTCGCGCGCGTGCACGTCGTAGAGGAACGCGCCGTTGGCGCAGATCGCGTACCCGTGACCGCCGACCGCATCGGCGAGCACGTCGATCCACCGTGGCGGCCGCGCCGTGACGAAGAGGGTCTCGACGCCCCGCTCCCACACGCGCGCGAGCACGTCACGGGTGAACTCCGTGACGTGCCCGTGCGGATCGAGCAGCGTGCCGTCGAGATCGGTGGCGACGAGCCGCGGGGTCGACGTCCTCATCGTCCCAGGGTAGGGCGGATCACCGCCGCTTCAGGAGCTCCTCGGCGACCTGCACCGCGTTGAGCGCCGCGCCCTTGCGGAGGTTGTCGCCGACGACGAAGAGCGAGAGACCCTTGCCCTCGGGCGCGGCCTGGTCGGCGCGCACGCGACCGACGAACACCTCGTCGCGGCCCGTGGCCTCGAGCGGGTTGGGCACGTCGGTGACGACGACGCCCGGCGCCGCGCCGAGCAGCTCGAGGGCACGCTCCGGGGAGAGGTCGCGCTCGAACTCGGCGTGTATCGCGAGGCTGTGCCCGCTGAACACCGGCACCCGGACACACGTGCCCGAGACGCGCAGGTGGGGCGCGTGGAGGATCTTGCGAGACTCGTTGCGGAGCTTCTGCTCCTCGTCGGTCTCGCCCGAGCCGTCGTCGACGAGCGACCCGGCGAGCGCGACGACGTTGAACGCGACCGGCACGGCGTAGATGTTCGGCGCCGGCAGGGCGAGGGCGTCGCCGTGGAGCGCGAGATCCTTGGGGTCGCCCGCGGCGTACCCGGCGCGCAGCTGGGAGTCGAGTTCGACGAGGCCCGCGCCGCCCGAACCGGACACCGCCTGGTAGCTGCTCACGAGGAGACGCACGAGCCCGGCCTCGTCGTGGAGGGGCTTGAGCACGGGCATCGCGGCCATCGTCGTGCAGTTGGGGTTGGCGACGATTCCCTTGGGGATCGAGTCGAGGTCGCCCGCGTTGACCTCGCTCACGACGAGGGGGACGTCGGGGTCCTTGCGCCACGCGCTCGAGTTGTCGACGACGACGGCACCCGCCGCAGCGACCTTGGGCGCGTACTCCTTGCTCGCCGTGCCGCCGTTGGAGAACAGGGCGATGTCGATGCCGGCGAAGTCGGCCGTCGCCGTGTCCTCCACCGTGACCTCGCGGCCGCCGAACGACAGGGTCGTGCCCGCCGATCGCGCGGAGGAGAAGAAACGGACGTCGTCGAGGGGGAAGGCCCGCTCCTCGAGCAGGGTTCGCATGACGTTTCCGACCTGGCCGGTGGCTCCGAAGACAGCAACACGCATGGGCTCAGCGTACGGGTCGTGTCCGCCTGTCGGTACGACCGATTCGAGGGGTGGACGGTGTGTCGCGTCGCCCCACCCCCGTCGCACGCGCCGCCGTCCACCCCGCGACAGCGGGCCGGTGCCGGGCCACGCCTACCCGTACCCTCACGCCCATGGAGGAGTCCGCCGGGTGGTTGCTGATCTTCGTCATCACGGTGATCGTGGTGGCGTCCTGGTGCCGGAGCCGCGGGCTCCCGGCGCCACTCGTGCTCACCGCCCTCGGGCTCGTCGCGAGCTTCCTGCCGTTCCTGCCGCACCCGCCGCTCAGCCCCGACCTCATCCTCACCGGGCTCCTCCCGCCGCTGCTCTACGCGGCGGCGATCCAGGTGAGCCTCCCCGACTTCAAGCACGAGTGGCGGGCGGTGCTCGTCCTCTCCGTCGGACTCGTCATCGTCACGACCCTCGCCGTCGGCGCCGTCGGACTGTGGCTCCTGCCCGTGCCGGCCGCAGTGGCCCTCGCGATGGGCGCCGTCGTCGGCCCGCCCGACGCCGTGGCCGCGACCGCCGTCGGCCGCCGCGTCGGGCTGCCGCGGCGTCTCGTCACCGTCCTCGAGAGCGAATCGCTCGTCAACGACGCGACGGCCATCGTCCTCCTCCACACGACGACCGCGGCGATCGTCGGGCGCGTCACCGCCCGCGACCTCGGACTCGCGTTCGTGCTGTCGATCGTCGGCGGCCTCGTCGTCGGGGTCGTCGTCGCCCGCCTCGTCGGCTGGATGCACGCCCACACCGACGAGCAGGTGACGAGCACCGCGATCTCCCTCATCACCCCGTGGATCGCGTTCCTGCCCGCCGAGGCCGTCCACGGCTCCGGCGTGCTCGCCGTCGTCGTCGCCGGTCTCCTCATCGCGCACGAGTCGCCGGTGCAGCAGAGCGCCACGGCTCGGCTCGCCACCCGCCTCAACTGGAGCACGGTGCAGTTCTTCCTCGAGAACTCCGTGTTCCTCCTCTCCGGCCTCCAGCTCGCGGTCGTCCTCGGTTCACTGCGCGCCTCCCATCTCGGCCGCGGCACGATCACCGCCCTCTGCGTCGCGGTGCTCCTCACCGTCGTCCTCGTGCGGCCCGTGTGGATCTTCGCGATGGCGTGGCTCCTCAACGTGCCCGACCGGCGCGGCGAGAGGATGACGAAGGGTGAGCTCGGCGTCGTCTCCTTCGCCGGCATGCGTGGCGTCGTCACCCTCGCCGCCGTGTTCACCCTCCCGCCCGAGACCCCCCACCGGGAGGTCGTCGAACTCGTCGCGATGGTCGTCGTCGCCGGCACCCTGCTCATCCAGGGGCCGACGCTGCCGATCGTCGCGCGCCGCCTCGGCGCTCAGGGCCCCGACCCGCGCGCCGACGCCCTCCAGGGCAGCGCCGTCCTCCGCCGCGCCGTCGACGCCGGACTCGTCGAGCTCGACCGCATCCAGTCCGACCCCGACACGGCCATCTCCGAGCAGGCCCTCGAGGACCTCCGCGGTCGCGCCACGCGCAGCGTCAACAGCGCGTGGGAGCAGCTCCGCGGCGGCCTCGACGAGAAGGAGATGCCCGGCGAGGCCTACCGGCGCACCCGACTCGCGATCATCGACGTCGAACGCAAGGAGATCCTCCGGGCGCGCGACGCGGGCGAGGCCGACAACGAGGTCCTCGTCCGGATCCTCTCGACGCTCGACCTCGAGGAGTCGATGCTCCTGCGTCTCGAGGAGCGCATGGAACGGTGGTCCGCCGCAGCCGACCTCGTCGCCCCCGAGGGCAGCGGCGGGGGCTGCGAGCACCTCCGCCGCGCCAAGCGCCGCCACCCGCGGCCCCTCAGCGAGACCTGCCTCGAGTGCGAGGAGTCCGGGGACGACCCCGTGCACCTGCGCCTCTGCCTCTCGTGCGGGTACGTCGGCTGCTGCGACTCCTCCGTCGGCCGCCACGCGACCCGCCACTTCGAGGAGACCGGCCACCCCGTCATACGCTCCTTCGAGGACGGCGAGGCCTGGCGCTGGTGCTACGTCGACACGTGCCTGGGTTGACGCGCACCCGGCGACGCCCAGGACGCGGGGATCGACTCCCTGCGCCTCGGGGCACCTCCCCCGGCGGATCCCTATGCTCGGGGACATGAGCGACGCCCACGCCCCCGACGGTCCCCAGGACGTCGTCCCCGGCCGCCCGCACGGAGTACCGTCGAAGGACTCGATGCCGGTGATCCGCCCCGACGGTGTGCAGCCCCCTGCCCCCGCGGTGCGTCACGGCGAGATCGTCGTCCACGACGGCGGCACCCTCCCGGCGGCACCCCCACCGGAGACGCACATCGTCACGGTGTTCGGCGACGCCCGACGCTCCGGCCGGTTCCGCGTCGCTCCCCACACCTCCGTATCCCTCCTGTTCGGCGACCTCACCCTCGACCTCCGGGAGGCGATCCTCGACGCCGACGTCGTCGAGCTCCGCACGGACATGCTGTTCGGCGACGTCCGGCTCGTCGTGCCGCCCGGGGTGGACGTGCAGATGCGGACGACGACGGTCTTCGGCGATGCGACGGTCCACCCGGGCTGCTCCACGGACGTGCCCCACACCCATACCGTCGTCGTCCACGGCGTCACCGTCTTCGGCGACGTCACGGTCCACACCCTCGAGGTCGGCGCACCGATCCCCACGCTCTGGGGCCGCCTCAAGACCCGGTGGGCGCAGACGCGCCGCTCCTCCGGCGGGACGTAGGGGAGAGGCGTCGGTCGCTCGCACCCGGGCAGGGCCGTGGACGAGGACGACGCACCCACCGACGGCCGTGACGACGCGACGAGCGCGGAGCGGCGGGGACGGATCGGACGACTTCTCCGGAGTCCTCCTCCGGCAGGGTCCCCGGCCGCTAAGGTCGACTCACCGTGACACCCCTGACGACCCACCCGGTCGCCGGAGGAGGACACCGCCGGCCGACCTGACGCACGACCGGCCGCGGAACCGTTCACGTCGGGTGCGTCGTCGCGGCGCCCGGACCAGGAGGTGCCCGATGAGCGAGCACGTCGCCGACCCCCGCACGTACATGATCCCGCCCCACCTCGAACGCCTCTGCGACGACACGGCCCTCTTCCCGCCCGGCGACCTCACCCTCGAGGCGGCACTCGCCGCCCACATCGACGGATCCTGGGCGTCCCACCGCGCGTTCCTCGGCCCGCTCATCGCCCCCGCCGACCGCCTCGACGAGCTCGCCGCCCTCACCGCAGACCTTCCCCGGGACGCCCTGTGGTTCGCCCTCACGGCACCCTCGCCCGACGTCCTCGGCGACGCCCTCCGTCAGGCGCTCACCATCCCCGCCGTCTGGCTCGCCGGCGCGGAGGTCGCCCTGACGGACGACGTCACCCCGCGACACCTGCCCCGCCTCCTCGCGACCGCGCTCGACGAGGCCGGGGTGGGCACCACCGAGATCTACGTCGAGGTTCCCCGAGACGAACGACGACCCGACGTGCTCGACGCCCTCGCGGACTCCGACTTCGACGCGAAGTTCCGCACCGGCGGGGTCCACGCCGAGCTCCACCCCGGCGAGGAGGAACTCGCCGACGCCATCCTCGGTGCCGTCACCCGCCACCTGCCGTTCAAGGCCACCGGCGGCCTCCACCGGGCCATCCGCCACACCGACCCCGCGACCGGTTTCGAGCGGCACGGGTTCTGCAACCTCTTCCTCGCCGTCGACGCCGCACGTCAGGGCGTCGACACCGACCGCGGCGGACTACGCGAGCACCTCGTCGAGATCCTCGCCGACCGCGACGGGGCCGAGGTCGGCCGACGCATCCGAGCCCTCGAAGCCTCACGGGCGATGGTCGTCCGCGCCTCCTTCACCTCGTTCGGGTCCAGCGACGTGAAGGCCCCCCTCGCCGACCTCGTCGCCCTCGGCCTCGTCGACGCGCCCACTCCCTGACCCGGCCGGGCGATCCCACCGGCCGACCCGACCGACCACGCCCCGCCCCCTCGGCCGACCACCTGCGCCCTCCCGCGCCCGACACCGCGACCGGTCACACCGCGCGACGGCCGAACCCACGCGCGTCCGGCCGTGTCCGCGACGCATGCCCCCGCGGGCGTACCCTGCAACGTCGGGGACACGTCCCCCATCGGTGTGCGCGCCGTCGCCCGCACGCCGCCCACCACACGACGACCGACGGAGGGCCCGTGGCCGAGAACATGTCGACGGGCGGGACGACCCCGCCCGCCCCGCAGCCCCGCCAGGGTCACCCGGCCGAGGACGGCGCCCCCGAGAACCCGTGGCCCGCCCTGTGGGCGCTCGTCCTGGGGTTCTTCATGATCCTCGTCGACTCGACGATCGTCTCGATCGCGACGCCCGCGCTCATGTCGCACTTCCACGCCGGCATCACCGAGGTGCTGTGGGTGACGAGCGCCTACCTCCTCGCCTACGCCGTCCCGCTCCTCATCACGGGCCGTCTCGGCGACCTCGTCGGCCCCAAGCGCGTCTACATCGCCGGTCTCGCCGTGTTCACCCTGTCCTCGCTGTGGTGCGGACTCACCGGGTCGATCACCGGCCTCGTCGTCGCCCGCGTCGTCCAGGGACTCGGCGCCTCGCTCATGACGCCGCAGACGATGTCTGTCATCACTCGCACGTTCCCGCCGGACCGCCGCGGCGGCGCCATGGCCCTGTGGGGTGCGACGGCCGGCATCGCCGCCCTCGTCGGCCCGATCCTCGGCGGGTTCCTCATCGACGCCCTCGGCTGGGAGTGGATCTTCTTCGTCAACGTGCCCGTAGGCGTCCTCGGGATGGTCCTCGCCTGGCGACTCGTCCCCGACCTCACCACCCACGCCCGCAGCTTCGACTGGGTCGGCGTCACCCTCTCGGCCGTGGGCCTCTTCTGCGGCGTGTTCGCCCTCCAGGAGGGCTCGACCTACGACTGGGGCACGATCGTCGGCCCGATCTCCGTGCCGCTGCTCCTCGCCGTCGGCACCGTCCTCCTCGTCGCGTTCGTGTGGTGGCAGTCGCGGGTGCGCACCGAGCCGCTCGTGCCGCTCTCCCTGTTCCGCGACCGCAACTTCTCCCTGTCGAACATCGCGATCACCGCGGTCGGGTTCTCCGTCACGGCGTTCGCGTTCCCGTTCACGATCTACGCCCAGGCCGTTCGCGGCCTCCCGCCGACGGGCGCGGCGCTGCTGCTCGCCCCGCAGGCCGTGATGTCGCTCGTCCTCGCCCGCCCCGTCGGCAAGCTCGTCGACAACACCCACCCGCGCATCCTCGCGGGCATCGGCATCCTCGGCTGGTCGGTGAGCATCTTCGCGCTCACCCGCCTCATGGTCCCCGGGTCGCCTACATGGGCGATCCTCCTGAACGCGGTCGCGATCGGCACGTTCAGCTCGCTGGTGTGGGGCCCGCTCGCGACGTCCGCGAGCCGCAACCTGCCCCGCGAGCTCGCGGGCGCCGGCTCCGGCGTCTACAACACGACCCGCCAGATCGGCTCCGTCCTCGGCAGCGCCGCGATCGCCGCGCTCATGCAGGCACGCATCGCCGCCCGCCTCCCCGGCGCCGGAGAAGGGGCCGGGGCCGCGGCGATGGGCGGCGGCGGTGGCGCCATGCCCCCGGCCGTGGCCGACCAGTTCGCCCGGGCACTCGCCGAGACGATGCTCCTGCCTGCCACCGTCCTGCTCATCGCGTGGGTCGCGGCGCTCTTCTACCAGCGGCCCCGCCACCTCGCGCACTGACCCGCACCACCGCCCCCGCCCCCGGTCGTCCGCCGTGCCGATGCCGGGGTGACGGGCCGTCGAGGTGCGGGCGCGTGCGACGTCATCGGTGATCGCAGTTCGGGCCCGCAGACCTCAGCCGCGGGTCGCGTTCCGCCGCTCCTCGACGTCGTCGCTGATCGCCCGCTGGTACCCGTCGAGGTCGGTGATGATCCCGACGATCCCGTCGATGCCCTCGATGGCGCTCTGCGCATCGGCGCGGGTGGCCTCGACCTGCGAGACGATGTCGCTCGTCGCGTCCGAGGTCTCGTCGGCGAGGTCCTCGACCCGCCCCAGGACGGCACGCTCCCGCCGGTCCGAGAACGTCGGGCACCCCCGCCGCCCTCGCGCGGCCGCCCGCGGCGACACCGCACTGCGAGGGGGGGTTGGGTTCACGGCGGGGGACGCGCGAGAATCGGGGCATGCGTGCAGCCGTGATCCACCGCTTCGGCGGCCCAGAGGAGTTCGAGATCGAGGATCTCCCCACCCCCACCGCAGGCGAGGGCGAGGTGGTCGTGCGGGTGACGCACGCCGCCGTCAACCCCCTCGACTTCAAGATCCGTGACGGCTCATCCGGCATGGCCGCGCAGCTGCGCGACGAGGACTTCCCCCTCGTGCTCGGCCGCGAGTGCGCAGGCGTCGTCCACGAGGTCGGCGAGGGCGTCACCGACTTCGCCCCCGGCGACCGCGTCTTCGGCATGGCGCCGCCCGACCACAAGGGCCACTGCTACGCCGAGTTCGTCTCCATGCCCGCCTCGGCACTCGCCCACTCCCCCGCCGGGGTCGACGACGTCGTCCTCGCCGGGCTCTCCCTCGTCGGGCTCACCGCGTGGATCGCCGTCGAGGACCTCGCCAAGGTGGGCTCCGACGACGTCGTCCTCGTCCACGGCGGCGGTGGCGGCGTCGGATTCATGGCCGTGCAGCTCGCCAAGGAGGCGGGCGCGAAGGTGTACGCGACGGCCTCGGCCCGCAACGCCGACCGGCTCCAGGCCGTGGGCGCCACGCCGATCGACTACGCGCGCGACGACTTCACGCAGGTCACCCCGCGTCCAAGCGTCATCGTGGACTGCGTCTACTTCGACACGTACGAGCCGTCGATGGACCACCTCGCCGACGGCGGGCGCCTCGTGCTCCTGCCCTCCCTCGCCGACGTCCGCCCCGCCAAGGAGCGCGGCATCGACGTCTCGATCCCCCGCGTCGCGCCCGACCGCACCCGCCTCGACGCGCTGGCCACGGCCGTCGCCGAGGGCCGCCTCACCCTCACCGTCGCCGACGTCCTCCCCCTCGCGGAGGTCGCCGAGGCGCACCGCATCGTCGAGAGGGGCCACACCCCGGGCAAGATCGTGCTCCGCGTCGCGGGTGAGTGAGCGGGGCGCGTGAGCCTGCTCCTCGCGGTCGACCTCCTCGGGGTCTTCTGCTTCGCCCTGTCGGGCTGTCTCCTCGCCGCGAGCCGACGGTTCGACGTCTTCGGGTCGTTCCTCCTCGGGCTGCTCACCGGGCTCGGTGGCGGGATCATCCGTGACGTCATCCTCGACGGGTTCGTCCCTACGGCGTTCGACCGGCCCGTCTACCTCCTCGCACCGCTCATCGCGACCGTCGTCGTACGGCTCGGGTGGCTCACGCCAGGACGGTTCCGCCGCACGCTCCTCCTCTTCGACGCCGGGGGGCTCGCCCTCTTCTGCGTGAGCGGCACGCTCATCGCCCTGCGCCACGGCCTCAACCCCGTCGGCGCGACGCTCATGGGCGTGACGACCGTCATTGGCGGCGGCCTCCTCCGCGACATCGTCGCCCGCGAGGTCCCCCAGGTCGTCCGCGTCGACGGGGGCCTCTACGCCGCGCCCGCCACCGTCGGCGCCGCGCTCGTCGCCACCTCGGCCACGCTCGGGCTCAACCCGCACCTGCGGGTCGGCCCGGGAGAACTCCTCGTCATCGCCCTCGTCTTCGGCATCCGCGGCCTCGCACTCCGACACGACTGGCAACTCCCGCACGCCGGCCCGTCCGCGACGTAGCGGCGGGACATCGCCGGGACGCGGCGCCGAGCTGGGGGACGCGAGACGCGCCCGATTGGCCTGACGAGCGGATCCTCGCACTCACGACGGCGTCGGCGCGTCCTCGACGAGAACGACCTCGCCTCGACGGCGTGGACGCCGCGGCCGGCGAGATGTCGAGAGGCGTCACCGGCGTCGGATCGGCCCGACGCGTGCCGGTGCCGTTCAGAGCCGGTACTCGGCCCGCTCCCCACCGACGAGCTTGGGGCGGCTGCGCAGGGCGGTGACGCGGGCGTCGCCGACCTCCCGCGTCCCGAGACGGACGGGGATCTGGACGAACCGCACGTGCATGCCGACCTCGGTGTCGCCGATGTCGAGGCCCGCGTCGGCGACGACGTGCTCGACCATGACCGGGTCGTCGGCCGCCTCGAACGCCGCCCGGCACACCGCGCCACCCGCGCGGAGGGCGGGGACGACGGTGACGACCTCGAGGCGTTCGGCGCGAGCGTGGTCGCGCTCGACGACGAGCGCACGGTTGATGTGCTCGCAGCCCTGCACGGCGAGCTGCACGCCCTTCTCGGCGACGACGGGGCGGATGCCCGCGATCACGGCCTCACCGATCTCGGTGCTGCCCGCCTTGCCGATGCGTTCCCCGCGGATCTCGCTGCTGCTCGCACCGAGCACGACGAGGCCACCCGGGGGCACGGAGGCGATGTCGAGGAGTTCCCGCATCGCGTCGGCGGCACGGTCGCGGATGCGGACGAGGTCGAGGTCGAGGGGCTCCGTCGCGTCGTTCATGTCCCCAGTCTCGCGCGCCGCGTCCCCGTCGGCCCCCGTAACCCGACCCTCCGTCATACAGCGATGCGGCGGCGCCCTCGACCCCGCCCCGAACGTGCTGGTCGGAAAGTCGGGGCCAGGCGCATGGTGTGCGCCGACGCGATCGCTGCATGACGGAGGGGGCACCTTCCTTCGACCTGTGCATAGCAACTACTTTCCCTTTCGGAAAGTAGTTGCTATGGTTCAGGAACGTTCACGAGAACACGGGGACGCCCGACGAGCAAAGGACTCGCCACGATCAGGCACAGCACCTCCGCCGCCCGCACTGCTCGCCGCCCGCACTGCTCGCCGCCCACGCCGTCTCGCGCCTCGGCCGCCGACCCCGCCGACACCCTGCCGAGGAGAGGACCCACGATGACCGGCCCCACCCGCCCCACCCCCGAGGAGGCCCGCCGCGCCCTCGACGAGGCCTCCGGCCTGCGCGTGGTCACCGACCGTGACCTGCGCACCCTGCCCCGGGTACTCCTCGGCGTGGGCGCCGCCATGGCAGTACTGCTCCTGCTCATCAAGGCCCTCGGCGACAACCCGTGGGGGTTCGCCTTCGCCATCGGGGCCTACGTGCTCGCCCTGGCCGTCCTCATGACGTGGCAGACCACCGTCGCCGCCTCACCCCGTGGATACGGACTGAGGTACGGACTCGGCGTCGCCGGCGCGTCGGCGATGTACGGACTCGGGTGCGCGCTCGTGCCGCAGGGGGTGTCGTGGTCGCTCGCCGCACTGCTCGCTCTGCTCACCTTCCTCCCCACGTTCCTCGGGGCACGGTCCATCGCCCGGCTGGGGCGGACGCGATGACCCTCGAACACGCACGCCACCGCCTCGACGAGACGATTCACGCGCCGGTGCGGTTCAGCATCGTCGCGGCGCTCGCCAAGATCGACCAAGCCGAGTTCAAGGCCGTGCGCGACGCGATCGAGGTGAGCGACTCGGTGCTCTCCAAGCAGGCGTCGGCACTGGAGGCGGCGGGATACGTGCGGATCAAGAAGGGATACGTCGGTAAACGCCCCCGCACGTGGTTGTCCCTCACCCCCGAAGGGCGCGCGGCGTTCGAGTCCCACCTCACCGCGCTGCGGGAGATCGCCGGCGGCGCGTAGCGAGGTGCGCCGCGGGCAGCGCCGAGACGGGGGACACTGGAGGCATGGCGATCTCCCCCCCACCCGCGAACGCGGCCCCCGTCGACTCCTGGCTCACCGACATGGACGGTGTCCTCGTCCATGAGGAGGACGCCATCCCGGGCGCCGCCGAGTTCATCGAGGCCCTCAAGAGCCACGGGCTCAGGTTCCAGGTGCTCACGAACAACTCGATCTACACGCCGCGCGACCTGCGGGCGCGACTCCTCGCGAGCGGCATCGACGTGCCGGAGGACGCGATCTGGACCTCCGCCCTCGCCACCGCCCGGTTCCTCGCCGACCAGCGACCGAACGGCTCCGCCTACGTCATCGGCGAGGCCGGACTCACCACGGCGCTCTACGAGGTCGGGTACACGATGAGCTCCCGCAACCCCGACTACGTCGTCCTCGGCGAGACCCGCACGTACTCCTTCGAGGCGATCACGACGGCGATCCGCCTCATCGACTGCGGCGCCCGGTTCATCGCGACGAACCCGGACGTCTCCGGACCCTCCCCCTCGGGCAAGCTCCCCGCGACCGGCAGCGTCGCCGCCCTCATCACCGCGGCGACCGACCGGACCCCCTACTACGTGGGCAAGCCCAACCCGCTCATGATGCGCACGGCGCTCAACCGCATCGAGGCCCACTCGGAACACACCGTGATGATCGGCGACCGCATGGACACCGACGTCATCAGCGGCCTCGAGGTCGGCATGCGCACCGTCCTCGTCCTCTCCGGCTCGACGAGCGAGAACGAGGTCGAGCGGTACCCGTTCCGCCCCACGCGCGTCGCCGACTCCATCGCCGACGTCGTCGACCTCGTCCACGAACGCGTCCGCCCCGAGGACGCCGAGAACGACGGCGACGAGAACGAGGAGGGCACGGACTCGGGCAGCTGAGCCGCCCCGCGCCCCTGCCGTCACACCTCGCGACGAGCGTCGTCGCCACCTCGGCACGCCCCTCGCCGCACGTCTCGACGTCCCTCACGCGGCGTGCCGCAGGCGCCGTGATGTGCCGTGAGCGCCCACGCTGGCTACGTTTGTCCCATGGCGACCGCGTACAGCGACACCGACAATCACGCCGGACCCCCCGCCACGGGGGCGCCCGCGTCGACCCACGACGACACCTCGGGGGGTGAACCGGCCCCCAAGAAGTTCATCGAGAAGGTCAAGGAATCCCGCCCCGTGCGGGCCTTCATGCGCTTCGGCAAGGCCCGTGGCGGCCTCCTCGCCGGCGGCATCGCCTACACGTCGCTGTTCTCCATCGTGTCGGCGCTGACGATCGCGTGGACGGTGTTCGCCGCGACGTTGGGCGACGACCCGGCGCTGCGTGAACAGGTCATCGAGGCCGTCAACAAGGCGCTGCCGGGGATCCTCAAGGACTCCTCCGGCTCGGGCATGATCGACCCGAACTCGCTCGTGCTCGAGACCGCCCTCAACCCGGCGTCGATCGTCGCCGCGCTCGTCCTGCTGTGGAGCGCCATCGGGTTGATGTCGAACATCCGCTCCACCATCCAGGCGATGTTCGGGATCATCGCCCCGGCCGAGAACTTCGCCGTCGCCAAGCTGCGAGACCTCCTCGGGTTCGTCGTCATGGCCCTCGGCATCGTCCTCTCCTCGTTGCTCGGCGGAGCGGCGACGACGATGGGCTCCACGGTCCTCGGCTGGATCGGCCTCGGCGACAACCCCGTCACCGGGTTCCTCCTGCGGGCGCTCGGGTTCGTCATCGCCGCCTCCGTCGCCGCCCTCACGTTCGCGTTCCTCTTCCGCGTCACCGCCGCCGTGCGGCCGCTCAAGAAGGACCTGTGGCTCGGCTCCGCACTCGGCGGCGTCGCCGTCACGGTCGTCCTCACGCTCGGCACGAGCATCGTCAAGTCCGCGAGCGACAACCCGCTGCTCGCCGCGTCGGCCGCGCTCGTCACGCTGCTCCTCTTCGTCAACCTCCTCGCGCAGGTGCTCATGCTCGTCTCGGCGTTCACGGCCAACCCGCCGTCGCCCGACGTGCCGCAGTCGCCGGAGGAGGTCCACTTCCACGAGACGCCGAACTTCGTCACCCTGTCGGACCCGAGCACCCTCGACTGGAAGCACCAGGACGTCACCGGCCAGATCGACGTCGACGAGACCCTCCGCCCCGGCTACCGCAAGCCCAAGAGCCGCGATCGTCGCCCCGGCGACCACGACGTCCGCCCCGACGGCCAGCCGATGGAGGTCCTCGCGAGCCCCTGGTCGGTGGGTCGCATCCGTCGCCGTGCCCGCCGCCACGAGCGCGCCGCGGTCGAGCTCCGCGCCCAGCTCGGCCAGCGTCCCCGCACCGAGGCCGCCGAGGCCGCCTACTGGACGAAGCGCGGCGTCACGGGCACCCGGCGCCGCAAGCGCACCTCCTGACGCGCCGGCCCGCACGACGAACGCGCCCCCTGCTCGCCGCGGGGGGCGCGTTCGCGTGCGAGGAGACGTCCGTGACGGCATGCCCCGGGGGTACCACCCGCGCGGAGGACGGCTGCCTCGTCACGGGATCGGACGCGGGTGTGGTGTGGTGCGGGTCAGGTGAGGACGAAGTGATGGACCTCGGTGACGTGCGGCAGGGCCGACGCCCGTGTCGTCGACGGGTCCGAAGTGCTGCGTCACGGCCTCGGCGACGGCGGCGCGGATGCGCGCACGGTCGGGCTCGGGGCGGGCGAGGTAGTAGCTGCGCGTCGTGACGAGGTCGGCGAGGTCGCGGGTCGTGAGTCGCCACTCCCACCGGAACGTCCGCGACTCACGACCGGTGAACGCGCCGGTGACGGCGGCGACCGCGACCCCCCCCCCAGCCCCGTGTCCTCACCGGTGCCGACATGGGCCTCGAGACCGGATCGTGGCGTGCGGAGTTCGTCGAGCATGTCGCTGCTCGGATCGACCGCGACGACCTCACGCCCGAGGTCGAGGAGGACGCCGGTGAGCGTGCCCGTGCCGCACCGACGTCGGCCACCGTGCCCGCGGGGGCGTCGGCGAGCGCCCACGCGACGGCCTCGCGCAGGTAGGTGGGGCGGAGCCGCTCGTCGTCGGCACCGCCCTCGGCGAACGCGGATCCCAGGCGGCGACGCTCGTCCGCGATGCTCGAGGACTCGACGCTACCGGGCCCGCGGCCCGGCCCGAACTGCGATCACCGGTGAGGATGTGGTCGGGGCGTGAGGAGGGGATGGGTGGGAAACCGCAGGTCAGCGCGCTGGGCCCGCAGGGCCCTCGTCACCGCCGCGCATCGGTGATCGTCGTTCGGGCCGCCGACCGCGTCGGCGGGGCGGGTTCAGAGGCGACGGAGGGTCTCGGGGTCGCGCTCGCCGTCGTAGAACGTGTCGAGGACGTCGGCGAACAGGGCGCGGTCCTCGCCGTCGGCGGCGGCCTCGAAGAGGGTCGCCGAGCTGCGGAACTTCATCGCGTCGATGCCGCCGAAAAGGGCGACCGGGTCGGCGACGCCGGAGCCGAGCGCCGCCTGCGTCGCCTCACGGAGGCGGGGGCCGAGGACGGGGTGGGCGAGGTAGGCGCGGGCCTCGTCGAGGTCGGCGATCGCGTACCGCTGCGCCATCGGGCTGCGGCCCAGGCCGCTGATCTGCGGGAACACGAACCACATCCAGTGGCTGCGCTTGTGTCCCCGCCGCAGCTCCGCGAGCGCCGTGTCGTACGTGCCGTCCTGGGCCTCCACGAACCGTTCGAGATCACTCATGGGGCCAGTCTCCGCGACCGGTTGCGCGCGGGCAGCACGAGACGGGGCCGACACGGCGCCGACACGGCGAGGGGCGAGGCGTTACATCGGTCGGACGACGACGGTTCCCTGGTGGCGGAGGGCCTGCCACCCGGCCTGGGTGCGGCGCCAGAGGGTCGTGCGGCGGGAGAGGCGGTCGCCCTGGTGGAGGAGGTAGGCCGCCTCCCACAGGTCGGGGGCGAGTTCGGTGACCGCGAACTCCTCGACGCGCCAGGTGTCGTCGTCGCCGTGGTCGCCGGTGACGTAGCGGTGGAGGGTGCGGGCGAGGTACTCCTCCCGCTCGGTGCGGATCCCCGAGGCCCCGATGTGGATCACGCCCGGCGCGAGGAGTGCCTCGAAGTGGGCACGGTCGGCGTCGCGGGGTTCGCGATGGGTGAGGGGTTCGCGGGCCCGCAGCTGCTCGGCGACCCGGGCGTCACCCCCGTCCCGGTCCCCGACCCCGTCAGGACGCATCGACGTCGTCATCCGGACCACCTCTCCTCGGCTCGCGTCGGCCGGCCTCGCGCGCAACGCTCCCGGCCGGGTGGCTCGATGCGCGTGGGGGTCGGTTCCTCCTGCGGCCATGAGACCACGTCCGGGGTGCGCCCCGGCGGACGCGCGCGCTCACGGCGCCCCCACTCCGACCCTGTCGGATTCCCTCGCCGGTGCGGTCAGAGCTCGTCGAGGAGGGCGGGCTTGCGGGCGAGACGCACGAGGGCGGCGGCGTGGGAGGCGAACTCGTCCGGGTCGACGAGAGCGGCGAGGCCCTCGGCGTCCTCGGGGAGGCCCGCCAGGCGAGCCCCCTTGATCACCAGCGGATCCGCCACCGGCCGCACGCCGGGCCACACGGCCTGGACCTCCCGCAGGAAGATCGACGCACCCGTCGGGCCGATACCGGTGAACTCCTGGAGCAGGCGGGCGGTGCGGGCCGGGTCGCCTCCGGCCTCGTCGCGGAGTTCGCGCAGGTCGTCGTGCCACCGGTCGCGGATCAGCGTGGCCGCCTCGCCGAGACGGGTGGCGGTGGACTCGTCGTACCGCCGGTAGCCGCCGCGGCCGAGGGCGACGACCCGCGCCCGACGGGCACTCGCCCGCATCGCCTCGGGGGTGCGCCAGCCCGCCTTCCACAGTTCCCGCGCGGTCGCGAGCGCGACCCCCGACCCGATCCGCGTCGAGAGGAGCAGGGAGAGCACGAGCAGTTGCCACAGCGGGGCGGGCTCGTCGCGCAGGGTGATCCCGGCCTCGGCGGCGAAGGTCTCCCGGTGGCGGTCGAGCAGCGTCCGGGCGGTCTCGGCAGGCGTCATGCCTCCTCACCTACCCGCCGGCGGGGCGGGGAACACGACGAGGCCGACCCGGCGCCTGGCGCGCGGGTCGGCCGTCGTGCGGGATGCACCGTCGGCCCTGGGACGACCGCTAGTCGATCTCCTCGCACACGGGTGTTGACGGCGACCGACGCACGGGAGATGATCCATGCAATCGATTCCATGCAATCGATTGCAGTCACACGAAGGAGTGTGGGATGAGCGTCACGCTGCGCGACGTCGCCGAACTGGCGGGTGTGTCCGCCGCCACGGCCTCGCGCGCGCTCGATCCCACCGGATCGGCGTCCTCCGCCACCCGCGAACGGGTCGCCGACGCCGCCCGCCGCCTCGGCTACGTCGGCAATACCGCGGCGCGCAGCCTGCGCACGTGTCGCAGCGACACCATCGGCCTCCTCGTCCCCGACGTCCGCAACCCGTTCTTCACCGACCTCGCCTACGCCGTCGACAAGGCGGCCTCCGCAGCGGGCCTCACGGTGATGATCGGGAACGCCGACGAGGACGGCGCGGCGCAGGATCGCTACCTCGCCGCCCTCGAACGCCACCGCATCGACGGCCTCCTCGTCGTCCCGCAGGGAGGAGCGACCCCGGGGCTGCGACGTATCGTCGAGACCTTCCCCACCGTCGCCATCGATCGCGACGCCGGGCTCGGCGTGCCGGTCGTCGCCTCCGACTCGGAGGCGGGGATGCACGCACTCGTCGACCACGCCGTCGCCCTCGGCCACCGCCGGTTCGCGATCGTCGCCGGCCCGCAGTCGACGTCGACGGGGCGTGTCCGACTCGACGCCGCGCGCGAACGTCTGGCACACCACGACATCCGGTTGAGCGACGGCGACGTCATCGAAGGCGACTTCCGCCTCGAGAGCGGACTCGCCGCCGCTCGCAGGCTCCTCGACCACGACCCCGTGCCCGACCTCGTCGTCGCCGCCGACGCCCTCATGGCCCTGGGTGTCCTCGCCGTCATCCGCGAACGCGGCCTCCGACCCGGTGTCGACGTCGGCCTCGCCGCGTTCGACGACAACCCCTGGTTCCACGTGCTCGACACGCCCGTCACCGTCGTCGCCCAGGACACGACCGTGCTCGCCCGCCGCGCCCTCGACGCCCTGCTGCGCCGCATCGCCGGCGAGGACGTCGACGTCGCCCCGATCCCCACGACCTTGGTCGTCCGCCGGTCCCTCGGCGAGACCACCACAGTGAAGGAGAACGCTCATGAGTGACGTCCTGCTCCGCCTCGAGGGGGTGTCGAAGTCCTTCTCCGGGGTGCGTGCCGTGCACGACGTGAGCCTGGAGGTGCGGAAGGGCGAGGTGCACGTCCTCCTCGGGGAGAACGGCGCCGGCAAGTCCACCCTCATCAAGATGATCGCCGGGGTGCACGAGCCCGACGAGGGCCGTATCGTGCTCGACGGGCAGGAGGTGCGGATCCCCGACACCCGCGCCTCGGAGTCCCTCGGCATCGCGACGATCCACCAGGAGCTCAACCTCGTCCCCGGCCTGTCGGTGGCGGAGAACCTCACGCTCGGCCGCACCCCGAGCCGGTTCGGTCTCGTCGACCGCAAGGCGGCCCGCCGGTACGCGCAGGACGCCGTGGCCCGCATCGGCCTCGACATCGACGTCGACCGCCCGGTGTCGTCCCTCGGTGTGGCCCGCCAGCAGATGGTGGAGATCGCGAAGGCGCTTGCGATGGACGCCCGCATGCTCATCCTCGACGAGCCCACCGCCGCGCTCACCCGGTCGGAGACCGACGTCCTGTTCGGCGTGATCCGGGAGCTCCGCGAGGCGGGCGTCGCGATGGTCTTCATCAGCCACCACCTCGACGAGATCGAGGAGATCGGCGATCGCATCACCGTGCTCCGCGACGGCACCGCCGTCGAGACGGTCTCGGCCGGTGCGGGTGAGGCCGAGCTCGTGCGGCTCATGGTCGGCCGCACCATCGACGACCTGTACCCGCGCCGCCCGTCGGCGTGCGGGGAGCCCCTCCTCGAGGTCGAGGGGCTTACGAGGACGGGCGCGTTCGAGGACGTCGCCCTCACCGTGCGCGCAGGCGAGGTCGTCGGCCTCGCCGGGCTCATGGGTGCAGGCCGTACGGAGGTCCTGCGGGCCGTCGCCGGCGCCGACGCGTACGAGCACGGCACGATCCGCGTCCACGGACGCACACTGCCGAAGAAGGACGTCGCCGCGGCCGTCGCCGCCGGTGTCGGACTCGTCCCGGAGGACCGCAAGTCCGCCGGTCTCGTCCTCGGCGCCTCCGTCGAGGAGAACCTCGGTTACGCCACGCTGCGCCCCACCGGAAAGGGCGGCCTCGCCGACCTCAAGGGCCAGCGGCGTCGCAGCAACGAGGTCGCCGAGCGGCTCCGCATCCGCATGGCGTCGCTCGACCAGCCGGTCCGCGGCCTCTCCGGCGGCAACCAGCAGAAGGTCGTCTTCGGCCGCTGGGCCATGGCGGGCTCGGACGTCCTGCTCCTCGACGAGCCCACCCGCGGCGTCGACGTCGGCGCCAAGGTCGAGATCTACGAGCTCGTCAACCGTGTCACCGAGAAGGGTGGAGGTGTGCTCCTCGCGAGCAGCGACCTCCCCGAAGTCATCAGCATGAGCGACCGGGTGCTCGTCATGGCCCACGGTCGCATCGTCGGCGAGCTCACCGCCGAGGAAGCCACACAAGACGCGGTCATGTCGCTGGCCGTCAAGGAGGTCGAGTCGTCCCGTGCCCGCTGAGTCCGTCACCCCCGCCCGCAACGCCCCCGCAGAACGCTCCCGCACCCGGGACGAGAAGGACGTCCAGGCGCCCGCCCGCCCCAAGCGCACCTTCAAGGACTGGCTCGCCGACAACGGCGCGCTCGTCGGTCTGGTGCTCGTCTGCGTCGTCATGTTCATCGCGACGCCCGCGTTCCTCACGGTGCCGAACCTGCTCAACGTCGGCGTCCAGGCCGCCGTCGTCGCGATCCTCGCCTTCGGGATGACGTTCGTCATCATCACCGGCGGCATCGACCTCTCGGTCGGGTCGGTCGCGGCGCTGTCGTCGATCGCCGCCGGATGGCTCGTCGCCTCGGCGGGGCTGCCCGGGCCGGTCGCACTCCTCGCGGCGCCGCTCGTCGGGCTCCTCACCGGCCTCGTCTCCGGGGCGGCCATCGCCTACGGCAAACTCCCCGCCTTCATCGCGACGCTCGCGATGCTGTCGATCGCCCGCGGTCTCGCCCTCGTCATCTCGGGCGGCCGCCCCATCGACATGCCGGACGCCGTCTCCGCCCTCGGCGGCGACCTCGGTCCCGTGCCGGTGCCGATCCTCGTACTCCTCGTCGCGTGGGCCGTCACCGCGTTCGTCCTCAACCGCACCGTGTTCGGCCGGTCCCTCTACGCGATCGGCGGCAACGAGGAGGCCGCACGCCTCGCCGGCCTGCCGGTCAAGCGCAGCCTCGCCGCCGTCTACGCCCTGTCGGGTCTCTTCGCCGGCATCGCCGGCATGGTCCTCGCCGGCCGCCTCGCCTCGGCCCAGCCCCAGGCGGCCAGCGGGTACGAACTCGACGCCATCGCCGCCGTCGTCATCGGCGGCGCCAGCCTCGCCGGCGGATCCGGCAAGGCGACCGGCACCCTCATCGGCGCGCTCGTCCTCGCCGTCATCCGCAACGGCCTCAACCTGCTCAACGTCACCGCGTTCTGGCAGCAGGTCGTCATCGGCCTCGTCATCGCCGCCGCCGTCGGCATCGACGTGCTGCGTTCCCGTCGCTGACCACTCGTTCACACCAGGAGAGACACCATGCCCAGGATCACCCGCACCGTCACCACCGCCGTCGCCGTCTCCGCGCTCGCCCTGTCGATGAGCGCCTGCAACCGTGGCCCGTCCGACTCCGGCGCGCAGTCCGGCGCCACGGGCGGCGCGTCCGGCACGACGATCACCCTCGCCGTGTCGACGCTCAACAACCCGTTCTTCGTCGACCTGCGCGACGGCGCGCAGGAGGCCGCGAAGGAGGCCGGCGCGACGCTCGACGTCGTCGACGCGCAGAACGACGCCGCCACGCAGGCCAATCAGGTCGCCGACGCCGTCACCAAGCAGAGCTCGGTCGTCATCATCAACCCCGTCGACTCCGACGCCGCCGGCTCGGCCGTCAAGCCCGCCGTCGACGCGAAGATCCCCGTCGTCGCCGTCGACCGTGCCGTCAACGGCGCCGAGGTCGCGAGCCTCGTGAGCAGCGACAACGTGGAGGGCGGCACGCTCGCCGCCGAGGCCCTCGGCAAGGCCATGGGCGGCAAGGGCGACGTCATCATGCTCCAGGGCGTGCCCGGCACCTCCGCGAGCCGCGACCGTGGTAAGGGCTTCACGAACGGCGTCCAGGGCGCCGGGGTCAAGGTCGTCGCGCAGCAGCCGGCGAACTTCGACCGCACCCAGGGCCTCAACGTCGCGACGAACCTGCTCCAGGCCCACTCGGGCGTCACCGGTATCTTCGCCGAGAACGACGAGATGGCCCTCGGCGCCGTCCAGGCGCTCGGTTCGAAGGCCGGCAAGGACGTCAAGGTGTTCGGCTTCGACGGCACCGACGACGCGCTCAAGGCAGTGCAGGCGGGCACGATGGTCGGCACGATCGCCCAGCAGCCGAAGGAGCTCGGCAAGGTCGCCGTCCAGACGGCCGTCGAGGTCGCGGGCGGCGGGACCGTCGAGAAGGACATCCCGGTGCCGGTGAAGTCCGTCACCAAGGACAACGTCGCCGAGTACCTCAAGTGAGCGGTGCGGGCATGACCACCGCGACCACGAAGGCCGGCGGCGGCCGGGTCGTCGTCGTCGGGTCGATCAACGTCGACCTGTTCGCGCGGGTCGCCCGTCACCCCCTGCCCGGTGAGACCGTGCTCGGGGGCGACGGGTCGACCCGGCCCGGCGGCAAGGGCGCCAACCAGGCCGTCGCGGCCGCGCTCGCGGGCGCAGCCGTCGTCATGGTCGGATGCGTCGGCGACGACGCCCAGGCCGAGGTCGGGGTGTCGCTGCTGCGACGCGCGGGGGTGGATCTCACCCGCGTCCGCGAGGTCGCGGGCTCGCCCACCGGTCTCGCGCTCATCACCGTCTCCGACGCCGGCGAGAACTCGATCATCGTCATCTCCGGCGCGAACGCGAAGGTGGGGCACGACGACGTCGCCGACCTCGACCTCACCGCCGACGACGTCGTCGTCGTCCAGGGCGAGATCCCCGTCGACGTCGTCGACGCGACCGTCGCCGGCGCGCGCCGCGCGGGGGCCCGCGTCGTCGTCAACCTCGCGCCCGTCGTCGACCTCGACCCCGCGACCCTCCGGGCGGCCGACCCGCTCGTCGTCAACGAGCACGAGGCCCTCGCCGCGGCGCGGACCCTCGGCGCCGTCGCCGACGGACCCGACGGACCCGACGGACCCGACGCGGCGGCCCCCGTCGACACCGCCGCCGCGGCCCGCCTCGCCGAGGACCTCGTCGCCGTCGGCGTCGCCTCCGTCGTCATCACCCTCGGTGGCGCCGGAGCCGTCGTCGCCGCCCCCGACACCCTGTCGTTCACGTGCGACGGGGAGAAGGTCGACGTCGTCGACACCACCGGCGCCGGCGACTGCTTCGTCGGCACCCTCGCCGCCGAACTCGCCGCCGGTGGCGACCTGCGCTCCTCCGCCGAACGGGGCAACACCGCCGGGGCGAAGGCCGTCCAGGGCCGGGGCGCGCAGGAGTCCTACGACTGGGAGGAGAAGCCGTGAAACGTCGCGGCATCGTCCACGCCGAACTGTCCCGCCAGATCGCCCTCCTCGGCCACACCGACCGGGTCGTCGTCGGCGACATGGGGCTGCCGCTCCCGCGGTCCGTCCCCGTCGTCGACCTCGCGCTCCTCCCCGGCATCCCGCGGTTCATCGAGGTCCTCGACGCGCTCCTCGACGAGATCGTCGTCGAGTCCCACACCGTCGCCCGCGAGTCCCTCGACGGGCAGGCGGGCCGGTGGTTCGACGCCCGCGCCGACCGCCTCGGCACCCGTGCCGAGGTGACCCACGACGAGCTCAAGCGGATGACCGCGAGCGCCGCGTTCGCCGTGCGCACGGGGGAGGCGACGCCGTACTCGAACGTCGTCCTCCACTGCGGTGTGCCCTTCTGACGCGACCCTCCCGTCCGGCGCACCGGCCGGAAGCACACCGAATCGCCCGCGGACGCTCGCCCCGTCCGGGGGCGATTCGTGCGTACATTGCACGGATCCCATACCGCTGCAAGGAGAACGATGAGTGCTGCCCCGGCCGGAACGTCACCGCCTCAGACCGACCTCGAACGCCGCACGATGCGCAAGGTCACGACACGTCTCGTGCCCTTCCTCATCGCGCTGTACTTCGTCAACTACCTCGACCGCACGAACGTCGGGTTCGCGGGCCCCAACGGCATGAACAAGGAGCTGGGGCTCAGCGCGACGATGTTCGGGCTCGCCTCCGGTCTGTTCTTCGCCGGGTACCTCCTGCTCGAGGTGCCGAGCAACCTCGCGCTCCACAAGGTCGGGGCGCGTCGGTGGCTCGCCCGCATCATCTTCACGTGGGGCGTCCTCGCCTCGCTCATGGCGTTCGTGCCGAACGCGACGTGGCTGCTCGTCGTGCGGTTCCTCCTCGGCGTCGCCGAGGCCGGGTTCTTCCCCGGCATCATCCTGTACCTGACCTACTGGTTCCCCAAGCGGCTGCGGGCGCGGGCGACGGCGCTGTTCCTCCTCGCCGTGCCCCTCTCGACCGTCGTCGGCGCACCGTTCTCGGCGTGGCTCATCGGCCTCGGCGACACGCACGCCGCGGGCCTGGCGGGCTGGCGGTTCATGTTCTTCGTCGAGGGGCTCCCCGCCGTCCTCCTCGGCATCATCTGCTGGTTCTACCTCACCGACCGCCCCGAGCAGGCGCGCTGGCTCGCCCCCGAGGAGCGCGACTGGCTCGTCGCCGAGATGGACGCCGAGCACGGACGCACCGCCGCCCGCTACCACTACCCCCTGCGTCGCGCGCTCGTGCAGCCGCGCATCTGGGCGCTCGCGTTCGTGTACTTCGGCGCCGCCTACGGCCTGTACGCGTTGAGCTTCTTCCTCCCGACGATCATCGCCGGGTTCTCCGAGACGTTCGACACGACGTTCACGCTCATGCAGATCGGCCTCATCACGGCGGTGCCCTTCGCGTTCGGTGCGGTCGCGATGGTCCTGTGGTCGCACCACGGCGACCGCACGGGCGAGCGTGTGTGGCACGTCGCGATCCCGCTGTTCATCGGCGGCGTGACGATCCCCGGGGCGCTCTACCTCGACTCGCCGTTCACGACGATGGCGGCGATCACCCTGTGCTGCATGTGCATCTGTTCGGCGCTGCCGACGTTCTGGCCGCTGCCGACGACGTTCCTCTCCGGCGCGGCGGCCGCGGGAGGCATCGCGCTCATCAACACGATCGGCAACGCGAGCGGGTTCGTCGCGCCGTACATCACGGGCTGGCTCAAGGACCTCACCGGCACCCAGAACGCCGGGATGTGGGTCGTCGGCGTCGTCATGGTGCTAGCCGGGTTCACGGTCGTCGCGCTCAAGGCCGCGCCCGCCCCCGACGACGACAGCGTCGCCGAACACGCCGAACCCGAGATCGACTGGCACGACGAAGTGAGGCCCGCATGACGACTCCTCCCACCACCGACCCCGCGACGACCCACGACCTCGTCGAGCGCGAACTCGCCCCGGAGCTCTCCGAGGGTGCGCTCGCCCTCGACGCCGACGTCGTCCGCAGCTACTCGGCCGACTGGGCGCTGTTCTGCCCGGCCGACGGTGCCGTCGCCCTCGTCCGCGCGACGTGCGTCGAGGACGTCCAGGCGACGCTGCGGTTCGCCTCGCGTCACGGCGTCCCCGTCGTGCCCCAGGGCGCCCGGTCGGGCATCTCCGGCGGCGCGAACGCCGTGCCCGGCTGTCTCCTCCTCTCGGTCGAGCGGATGAACCGCATCCTCGACATCGACGTGGGCGAGCGCACCGTCACCGTCGAGCCCGGGATCATCAACCAGGAGCTCAAGAACGCGCTCGTCCCGCACGGACTCTCCTACCCGCCCGACCCCGGCTCGGTCGCGTTGTCCTCCATCGGTGGCAACGTCGCGACGAACGCCGGCGGCCTCTGCTGCGTCAAGTACGGCGTCACCCGCGACTACGTGCGCAAGCTCGTCGTCGTCCTCGCCGACGGCACCCTCGCGACGCTCGGCACGGCCACGGCGAAGGGCGTCGCCGGGCTCGACCTGCGCGGCCTGTTCGTCGGGTCGGAGGGCACGCTCGGCGTCGTCGTCGAGATCACCCTGCGTCTGGTGCCCCTGCTGCCGCCGCCGCTCACGGCCGTCGCGACGTTCCCCGACGAACGTGCCGCGGCCGCGACCGTCTCGCAGTTCATGGCGGGCGGCGCGCAGCCCTCGATGCTCGAGTCGCTCGACCGCACGACGCTGCGGCTCCTCAACGAGTTCGGCGACTTCGGCCTCGACGACCAGGCGGGCGCGATGCTCCTCATGCAGTCCGACGGCGCCGGTCACGCCCCGGCCGCCCTCGCCGAGGTGGAGGCGTTCACCGCCGCGGCGGAGGCGAACGGCGCCCTCGACGTCGGGTTCAGCGACGACGCCGCCGACAGCGACGCCCTCGTCGCCGCCCGCCGCATGGCGCAGCCCGCGTACGAACGCCACGCGCAGGCCCACGGCGGCGGACAGCTCCTCGACGACGTCTGCCTGCCGCGCACGCGCATGCCGGAGTTCTACGACGAACTCGACCGCATCCGTGCCGCGTCGGGCCTCACCATCGCGGTCGTCGCGCACGCGGGCGACGGGAACATCCACCCGTCGGTGTTCTTCGACGCGTCCGACCAGGCCGCGGTCGACTGCGCCGAGGCGGCGTTCGACGAGATCATGCAGCTCGGGCTCGGGCTCGGCGGCACGATCACCGGCGAGCACGGCGTCGGCTACCTCAAGCGCCACTGGCTCACCAAGGAGCTCGACGACGGCGCGAAGGCGCTCCACCGGGCCGTCAAGGGCGCCCTCGACCCGCAGGGGATCCTCAACCCCGGCAAGATGTTCGACGGCCTCTGAGCCCGCCCGGTCATTCCGCTCCGGGCCGAGGCGGGAGGACCCGTCAGTCGCGCGCGGCGCGCCACCCGGCGGCGCGGGCCTCGCTCTCGCTGCAGAACATCCGCTCGCCGCGTGAGGTGTCGATCGTCGTGCGCGCGTAGGAGCGGCCACCGGGCACGTGGTAGATCTTCTCGCCGCGCCGGTTGATGTTGCCCTTGATGTCGCACGAGCCACCGGCGGGACGGTCCCCCTTCGGGGCGTCGGCCGGGCGCCGGGACGTCGTCGACGGTGTCGGACGGGCCGACGTCGAGGGCCCCCGCCGCGGGGACGCCGGGCACGCCCCCCACAACCCCGCGTGCGACTTCTGCGCCGCGGCCTCGGCCGCGCGGTACTCCGCCTGCCCCTCGTAGGCGCGGCGGTACGTGTACTCACGGGCGAACCCCTCCTCGAGGAGCACCTTCGCCGCGGACCGGCCGTCGGCGAGACGCACGTGTCGCAGGAGGCGGCCGTAGCGGTCGCGGTCGCCCTGCGGCGGATCCGTCACGAGCTGCACCTCGCGGCTCTGCACGAGCGACTGCATCCGGCTCGCCGCCTGCCGCGCGTAGCACTCGTCGCCGCGCAGCTCGGGGGTGTCGATGCCGATGACCCGCACCCGCTCCTTCTGCCCGCCGAGACGCACGGTGACGGTGTCGCCGTCGACGACGCCCGCGACGGGCACGAGCACCGTCCCCGATGCCCCCGTCCCCGCCGCGGACGAGGAGGACGCCGGTGCGTCCGGCGTCGACGAGGTCGTGCCCGGTGTGCCGGACGAGCCGGGATCCGTCGAGGTGGACGTCTCGGCCGATGAGGACGACGCCGTCGGTGAGGACGTCGTGGGTGAAGCCGACGCCGTCGTGGTCGAGGTCGTCGACGCAGTCGTCGGCGCCGGGGTGGGGGCACCCCCGCATCCCCCGAGCAGGACGGCACCCACGAGCAGCGCGGCCCCGCGCATCGGAGCACGACGACGGACGATCCTCACGACTTCCCCTCCTCCGGGGCGTGTGCCCCACGACGTCCGGTCGGCGACGACCGCGTCCTCCTGAGCCGCCACGGAGGCGACCGCCTGGGGCCCGGGTCACCGGGCGGGGCGATCCGGACGAAGTCCTCACCCTCACCGGCCCCGGCACCATACCCAGACGCTCCCATGCTCACCGACACCCGTACGGGCCGAATCCCCTTCGGCACGTGCGGCATCGACGACTCTCCTGCGTCGCCCCCCCTGGCCACCACCCCGGTGGCGACGACCCCTGAAGGATGACGACCCCTGAAGGATCTCGATGAGCACCCGCTTCACGCGCGCCGTGTTCGTCGCGCTCACCGCGACCCCCCTCGCCGGTGCGACCATGCCCACCCCCACCACGCCGGCCTCGGCGCGAAATCGCGTAGAGGCGCCAGCGTTCGGGTAATGCTGGCCCATGCGCACCTTCGAACTCCTCGTCATCGGCAGCGGACCGGCCGGCATCCAGGCCGCCGCCTCCTACGCGGAGGCCGGTGGGCCCGGCCCCGTCGCGATCGTCTCCGCCGACGTCGACGAGCCGTACATGCGGCCGCCGCTGTCGAAGGACTCCCTCGCCGGGGGTCCGCCCGTCGAACCGACGCCGATCGGCCCGGCGGTGCCGAAGGACGCCGAACTCCTCCTCGGCAGGAACGTCACCGCGATCGACCTCGAGAAGCGCACCGTCACCGCCGGGGACGAGACCCTCGGTTTCCGTCGCCTGGTCGTCGCGACCGGCGCGGTGCCGACGCCGTTCCCCGAGGCCGACGCCGACGCGGAGATCCACCTCCTGCGTTCCCTCGAGGACGCCCGCTGCCTCACCGCGGCCGCCAAGCGGTCGACGAGCGCCGTCGTCATCGGCTCCGGGTTCATCGGCTGCGAGGCCGCCGCGTCGCTCGGGTCGCGCGGCGTCGACGTCACGCTCGTCACCCCCGAGGACGGCCCCCAGACGACCCGGCTCGGCGACCACGCCTCCCGACAGATCACGTCCTGGCTCACCGACCTCGGCGTCGAGATCCGCACCGGCGTGCAGGTGACGCACGTCGACGCGCCCCGCACCGTCCACCTCGACGACGGCACGACGCTCGCGCCCGACATGATCCTCTCCGCGATCGGCATGCAGCCGGCCGCCGGTGACCTCGGCGACCCGGCCGGTCTCCAGACGTACGACGGCCGCCTCGTCGCCGACGAACGCCTCTCCGTCGCACCGGGAGTGTGGGTGGCGGGCGACTCCGCCCGCGGCCTCAACGTCACCGCGGGCCGTTCCCTCGACGTCGAGCACTGGGGCGACGCCCTCGCCATGGGCGACCTCGTCGGCCGCAACGCCGCCGCCACCGACGGCTCCGGCGAGGAGACCGGCGACGGCTGGCAGCCGTGGTCGGACGTGCCCGGCTTCTTCAGCGAGATCGGCGAGCACACCCTGCAGTACGCGGCGTGGGGCGACGGCCACGAGCGCGCCGAGGTCGTCGAACGCACCGGCGGGTTCACCGTCTGGTACGCCGACGCGGACGACGTCGTCGTCGGGGTCCTCACCTACAACGCCGACGACGACTACGAGCGCGGCAGCGGCCTCGTCGCCCAGAAGGCCACGCTCACCGAGGCCCTCAGCGGCGCCCGACCCGACGAGGACGACCCCGAGGGCGACTCGGGCGACGGCGACGCCTGACCGGGCCCTTCACCGGCCGACTCCTGCCGCGAGCCCCCACCCGCACCGACGGAGGACACCATGGTGACGACGCAGATCGAACCGGGGACGAACGTCGTGACGATCGAGGTCGGCGGTGATCTCGGCGCCGACGAGATGGCGGCGTGCCGCCGCACCCTCGAGGAGGTGGAGGCCGAGCACGGCTCGTTGCGGCTCCTCGCGCGCTACGGCGACGTCGACCTCACCCGCATCGCCCCGCGCGCCTACCTCGAGGACCTCGAGAACGTGCCTCTCGTGCGGCACGTCGAGCGGTGCGCGATCGTCGCCCACCAGCGGTGGGTGCGTGCGGTCTCCGAGCTCGGCGGGCGGATCGTGCCGGGCGAGCTGCGCACCTTCGACCGGGGCGAGACCGACGCCGCGCGGGCGTGGCTCCTGTCCTGACCGCCCGGCCGGCGCCGACCACCTGGCGTGGCGCCGCCACCCCGAGGACGAACGACCGCCGCCCCACCCGGGCCCCGCGGCGAGCGGGAAGGGTGGGGCGGCGGCCGTGTGCCGGTGCAGATCAGGCGCCGGTACAGATCAGGCGTCGGTGCGGGAGTCGCCGTTCGCGTCGGCGAGGGCCGCGGTGGCGGCGTCGTGCTCCTCGAAGGGGAGATCGGCGACGTCGAGGCGCGGGTTGGCCTCCTGCGTGTCGACGAGGTCTTGTGCCTCCTCGCTCGACCCGACCGTGGGCATCGACCCCGGCAGGGGACGTCCGGCGCTCTCCTTCATCGTGAGCAACGCGATGCCGCCGAACACGGCGAACGCGATCGTGTAGAACGCGGGCGCGATCGTGATGCCGGTGACCTTGACGAGCAGCTCGCCGATCATCGGGGCGGTGCCGCCGAAGAGGGAGACGGAGATGTTGTAGGCGATCGCCATCGCGCCGTATCGCGACGCCGTCGGGAACAGCGCGGGCAGCGCGGAGGCGGAGATCGCGACGTAGAACGTCACCGAGAACGCGAGCATGAGCATCGAGACCCAGACGAGCGACGGGTTCGCCATCATGAGGTACGCCGGGACGGTGAGGACGATCGTCGACACGATGGCCACCGCGTAGACGGGCTTGCGGCCGATGCGGTCCGACAGCTTGCCGACGAACGGCACGGCGATCGACAACGCGACGAGTGCGGGGATCGTCGCGAGCGAGGCCTGCAGGCCGGTGTAGCCGTGGTTCGCCTCGAGGTAGGACGGCATGTAGGACGTGAGGGAGTACCCGGCGGTGTTCGTCGCGCCGACGAGCGCGACCGCGATGAGGATCGGGCGCCAGTGGTGCCGCAGGAGGCCACCGAGGCCGAGGGGCTGCGCGGCGTCCGCGGTGGTCGAGGTGCCGGTGGGGGCATCCGAGGAGGCCGCAGCGGTGGCGTCGGAGAGGGCCTTCGTCTTCTCGAACGCGGGTGACTCCTCGATGCGGAGCCGGAAGAACATCGCGATGGCGCCCAGCGGGAGGGCGAGGAGGAACGGCACGCGCCATCCCCACGCGAGCATCGTCTCCTGCCCGAGGGTGACCTGACAGACCGCGACGGTCGCGGCGCCGACGGCGAAGCCGAGGTAGGAGCCGGTGTCGAGGATGCTCGCGAGGAACCCGCGACGGTTGTCGGGGGCGTACTCGGAGACGAACGTCGTCGCGCCCGCGTACTCGCCGCCGGTGGAGAAGCCCTGGACGACGCGACACAGGATGAGCCCGACGAGCGCCCAGTTGCCCACCTGCGCGCTCGTCGGCAGCAGACCGATGGCGCCGGTCGCGAGCGACATCATGATCATCGTGAGCGCGAGGGTCTTCTGGCGGCCGATGCGGTCACCGAGGGGGCCGAGGACGAGCCCGCCGATGGGCCGCACGAGGAAGCTCACCGCGAATCCGGCGAGGACGACGAGCAGCTGCCACTGCTGCGGCACGTCGGGCACGAAGACGGTCGTCATCGTGGCGGTGAGGTAGCCGTAGATGCCGAAGTCGTACCACTCCATGCCGTTGCCGACGACGGCCCCGGCGATGGCCGTCCGCATCGGCTTGCGGTCGACGACGGTGACGTGGTCGACCTCGAGCCGCCGCCCCCTCCCCCGGGGGTGTCGCGTGGATCCTGTGCGTTCGTCCGGCATGCATCCTCCTGGGACCGACCGTGAGAGGCCGCGCCGACCCGCACGGATCGGCCCGGCGGTGGACGACCGGCCACGAAACCGCACGCGTGGGCGGCTTGTCCAACCGCCTGCGGACCTCGGCCCGCACCGACGAGCCCACGTGGGGGCCCGTCGCCGCCGTCGCACGCGGGGGGTCGGCGCGGGAGGCGACCCGTCGTCGACGTGTGGACAACCGTCCAAGATGTGGTCAGCGGCGGACGCAGAGGCGTCGGAGTCGCCCCGTCCCCGATCACCGCACCGCAGCGCGCCGGCCCGCCACCGCACACGAGACGTGCGCGAGGTCCGCGCCCCCGGTGCCGCCCACCGGGTTGAACGTTCGTCGGGCCTCATACCCCAGCGCCACAGGCCGATTCGACATCCGTGGACACCGACAGGCCGGGCACGAGCCGCGCGTTCCGGTTCCTCGCCCGCGCCGCGCACCTCACCCCGGCGGCGGCGTGGGACCTCGCCGACGAACCCCTCCTCGTCGGCGACGTGTTCCCCCTCACCACCCCACCCCCGCCTCCGGCGACGCCGCGGCCGCCCGTGCCCGAACTCCTCCTCCCGTGGGTCTCCGGCGACGTCGACCGGCCCGGCGCCCGCATCCGGCTCCGCGCGAAGGCCGACGGGCGGCACCTCCGGGACGTACCGGCGGTCCGCCCCACCTTCCACGACTGGCACGAGAAATGGCTCGCGTGGAGCGACCGCGAGACCGAGGACCGTCCCGCCCGCGCCCGCCACGACCTCCTCCTCCGGGCTGCCGAACTCGCCCGCCACGACCGACACGACCTCCTCCTCGGCGTCGGGCTCCTCACGACGACCGACACCGATGCCGAGGGCCGCATCGGTGGCGGCCCGCGCACGCTGCGACGCCACCTCCTCACCGCCCCGGTCGTCGTCGACGTCGGCCCCGACGGGCACGTCCGCGTCGCCGTCGACGCCTACGCGCGCGGCCTCACCCTCGACCTCCGCGGCGTCCCGGCCGCCCACCGCCCCGCCCGCGGCATCGCCGACGACCTCCACGCCGCCGCCCGCGGACTCGAGGGTTCCCCCCTCGACGAGGAGGCCGTCGCGCCCCTCCTCGCCCGGATCCGCGCCGCGCTCCCCACCCCGCCGAGCACAGCCGCGCCGGACCTCGCGTGGGCGCCCACCCTGCTCGTCCGCCGACGCGGCACGGTCGACCCCGAGCCGTACCGCCGCCTCGCCGACCGCCTCGAGGCCACCCCCGCCTCCCTCACGCACGTCCCCACACCCACACCCGACCCCCGACCCGGCGCCGGGCCGGAGGCGCCCGACGACCTCACGACGGTCGCCGACCTCACCGGCCCCGAAGGGGAGGCGCTCCATCACGCCGTCCATCACGCCGAGACGGTGATCGACACGACCGGCATCGACCCGACGCCCCTCGCCGCCGCCCTCGTCGCCCACGAGCTGCGGGAGGGGCGCCGGGTCCTCGTCACCGGCGGCGCGACGGCGACCCTGCGCGCCGTCCACGCCCACCTCCCCCTCGACCTGCGGCCCCTCGCCGTCACCGTGCCCGACGTCGCCGCGACCGACGACGACCTCACGAACGCCGTCGAGACCATCACCCGACGGTTCACCGACCTCGACCGCGACGCCGTCGACCGGGACCTCGCCGCCTCCGGCCGCACGCTCCGGCTCCTCCGCGACGAACGCCGCCGCCTCCTCGACCAGGCCGAGACGAGCCGGGAGGCCGAGACCCTCGTCCGCACGCACGGCGGCCACACCGCCCCGCTCGCCGAGCTCGTTCGACGTCACCACGACGCCGCTGCCGAGGACGGCTGGCTCGCCGACCTCGTCGACGCCCCCACCGACGGCCCGTGTCCCGTCGACGCCGACGACCTCCGCGCCGCCCTCGACCTCGCCGGGGACGAGGCGCTCGCCCGTCTCGCCCGCGGCTTCCACGGCCGCCGCCACGACCTCGCCCGGCTACCCGACCCCGCCGAGTTCGCCCGTCTCGTCGCCCGGTTCGACGAGGACGCCCACGACGCCGCCGGCCGGGCGCGGTACGCCGACGACCCCGCCGTCCGACGACTCTCCTCGGCGAGCACGGAGGACCGAGCCCGGCTCGTCACGCTCCTCGGCGACCTCGCGGACGACCTGTGTGCCGCCGCCGACTTCCCGGGCGAGTGGATGGAGGGCGCGATCCGCGACCTGCGCTCCGCGACGCCGCAGGAGTGGCACCGGGCCGCCACCGTGATCGGCGACCTCGTCGCGACGGCGACCGAGAAGGTCGGCGCCGTGGGCCGCGACGTCGACGTCGTCGAAGCCCTCGACCACCCCGCGCCCCGCGCCCGCTACCTTCGCGACCACCTCCGTGAGGTCGGCCCGCTCCCCGTCGACCGGCACGGCATCCCGCTCGGCGGCATCGACCTCCCCGACCACGTCCGCGCCGCCGACCCGCTGTTCCGGTTCGTCCGCGTCGACGGGCGTCCCCCGACCCGCCTCGAGGACGTCGAGGCGTTCCTCCGCCACCTCGACGCCGAGCGCGCCCTCGACGAGCTGGACGCGGCGTGGCCGGCGTCGACCGTCGTCCCCGAGCAGGACTCGCTCACCGCCCGACTCGACTGCCACCGCACTCTGTGGATGCAGTTCGACCGCATCGTCGCACTGCCCACCCGCCTCGCCGCGGTGACCGACCACCTCGCCACCCTCGGCGTCCCCCTGCCCGACTGGGCCGACGACGACGCCGGCGGCGACCTCCTCGCCCGCCTCGCCGCCGCGGACGACGTGGCCGCGACGACGGCGCACGCGGCGCCGCTCACGCACCTCGTCATCCGGCTCCGCGACGAGCTCGCCGACGGCGGGGCCGCCGACGCGGCGCGCCGTCTCCACGACGCCGTCCTCGCCCTCGACCCCGGCGGCTACGCCCACGCGTGGGAGGAACTCGCCGAGCTCGACCGCCGACACGACGACCTCGCCCGCCGTGCCGCCGTCGTCCCTCGCCTGCGGGTCGCGGCGCCGCGCCTGCTCGACGCCCTCGACAGCGCGCCCCGCGCCTGGTGGGAGGCCCGCCTGCCCCGCCTCGAGGAGGCATGGCGGTGGGCATGCACCCGGACGTGGCTCGACGAGCAGCGCCGGGACGACCCGACGGCGTTCCCGAGCGAACTGGCCCGTCTCGACCGCGAGATCCGCGACGCCGCCGAGCTGGGGACACGTCTCGCCGCGTGGCGTCACGCCGTACGGGCCGACCGCCTCACCCCCGCGACGCGCATGGCGCTCACCCTCCACACGTACCTGCATCGGCGCCTCGCCGGGGCGGGCGGATCACCCCGCCAGTACCGGGAACTCGCCCGCATCCGCCGACGCTGCCGTGCCGCCGTCCCCGCCTGGCTCGTGACGGCCCACCGCGTCCCCGACCTCTTCCTCGACGACCCCGCCGACCGGCCCGTCGTCGACACCGTCGTCGTCCTCGACGCCGCGGCCCTCGACCTCGGAGCGACGTTCCTCCGCGCGGTCGGGCCGCGCATCGTCCTCCTCGGCGCACCCACGCCGGTGACACCGGCCACGGCCGGGGCGGCGGACACGAACCACGCCGACGCCTGGGACGACGCCTCCCGCGGCCACGCGACGGACGACCCGGCGGCGCGGGACCTGACGACGCGCCGTACGCGCCTCGCCGAGCGGTACCTCGGTACGGAGCGGGCCGGGACGTGGGGTGATCCGACGACGTCGTTGTTCACCGAGGCGGTGCGACGTCGCGGGATCGACGTACGGCTGCGCCCGGAGGAGGACGGCGGCGACGAGCCGCCCGCTCCCACCTCGACGGCGTCACGACTCGCGGCCGTCCTCGCGAGCCGGGGCTACGACGTGCGCACCGGGGCCCTCGTCGAGGGTCGACATCTCGACCTCGTCGTCACCGACCCGGAGCGACCGAGCGCGCGCCTCGCGATCGTCTGCGAGACGTCGACGTGGGACGGGCCGGAGGACCACCGCCGCGGCCTCGAGCACCAGTGCCGGATCGAACGCCACGGGTGGACGGTGCACCGGATGCGCGAGTCCGAGCTCGAGATCGACCCCGCCCGCGCCTTCGCGGCGCTCCGCCGCGTCCTCCTCGACCAGGGTCTGCACCCCCGCGACGACCGGGAGGCGCCGGGCGCGCCCGACTCGCCCGCACCCGCCACGACGCACCACGCGGCGGCACGCGCCTCCTGAGGCACGGCCGCCGCGTGGGCGCGGGGAGAAGAGCGGGTCAGGGGGCGACGAACCCGCCGACGACGAGCCCGATGAGCACGAGGCCGAGGGCGATGCGGTACCAGATGAAGCTCGTGAAGTCGTTCGACGAGACGAACTTCAGCAGCCACGCGATCGAGACGTAGGCGACGACGAACGACACGAGGGTCGCGATCCCGGTGGGCACCCAACCGACGGACTCGGAGATGTGGTCGGCGGCGGTGACCGCCTCGAGAAGACCGGCCGCGACGAGGGCCGGGATGCCCATGAAGAAGCTGAGTCGGGTGGCGGTGACGCGGTCGAACCGGCGGAAGAGACCGGCGGAGATCGTCGCGCCCGAACGGGAGATGCCGGGGAACACCGGCGACAGCGCCTGGAAGCAGCCGATGACGAGGGCGTCGGTGACGGTGACGTCCTTCATCCCGCGCTCGTTGCCGGTGCGGCGGTCGGCGAGCCACATGACGAACGACCACGCGATGAGCGCGCCGGCGATGACCCACAGGCTGCGCAGCGAGCCCTCGATCGCGTCCTTGAAGAGCAGACCGACGACGGCGACGGGGATCGAGCCAAGGATGATGCCCCAGCCGAGACGCCAGTCGGGGTCGTCGCGTCGGTCGGCGTGCCGCAGACCCGCGAGCCACGCGGACGCGATGCGGACGATGTCGCCCCAGAAGTAGACGATCGCCGCGAAGATCGCGCCGATCTGGATCACGGCGGTGAACGCGGTCATGCCCACGCTGTCGATCTCGTAACCGAGGAGCTTCTCGACGACGTTGAGGTGGCCGGTGCTCGAGACCGGCAGGAACTCGGTGACTCCCTCGACGATGCCGAGGAGGACGGCGTGCAGCCAGTTCACGCGGGGACTCCGTTCAGGGGTTGTTCGCGGGTGTCGCGGATCGCGGCACGGGTGATGGGTCGATCATGCCGCAGCGCCTTGGGACGAGTCTGAATGTCGAGGCCGGGAGGCGCGCCACCTACGCTGGTGGGATGCCCCGGTTCCACGCCCGCCCCGCCGCATCGTCCCCCAGGGGAGGGTCGAGCACATACTCCTCACGCGTCCTTGCCCGACTCATGGACGATCTCGTCCGGGTGCCGGGCACGAACATCGGCCTCGGTCTCGACGCGCTCATCGGGTTGATCCCCGGGGTGGGGGACGCCGCCGGGTCGGTCATCTCGGGCATGATCCTCGCGGACGCCGTACGCAAACGGGTGCCGGTGTCGGTCCTCGCGCTCATGGGCTGGAACCTCGTCCTCGACGCGCTCCTCGGGCTCATCCCGGGGGTCGGCGACGTCGCCGACGCGGCCCATCGCGCCAACCTCAAGAACCTCCGTCTGCTGGAGCGCACGCTCGACCAGGGGCGCACGGTGGACGTCTCCTCGAGGACGTACCTCGTGAGGGCTGTCCTCATGGTCGTCCTCATCCTCGTGGTCGTCCTCGCCTTCGCCGTCCTCGCCATCTGGGGTCTGCTCAAGCTCCTCCGCCTCGTCTGACGGGGCTCAGAACTCGGCTCAGAAATCCGAGGTCCCCCGCATCGAGCGCGGACGCCCGTCGGGGTCGCTCGCCAACCGGTAGGCGACCTTGCCGAGCGCACGCTGCACGCCGGTGACCTCCCGCATCGTGTACGTGCGCAGGCGGCCGGGCGAGCGCGGGCCGACGCATCCGCCCTCGTGCCACCGGTCGAGGTCGCGGGCCGCCTTGCGGAACGCCTCGAACATCGACACCGGATCGACGAGGTCGGCGTCGTCCCCGTCGGCGCGGTCGAGGTGCTCACGGGCGAGGGTGAGACGCGCCTCGCGGGCGAACCGACGCGCCTCCTCCTCGCCCATGCGGCGGGGTTCGCGCTCGTCCCGGGTCTCGTCGATCACGGCGCACGTGAGTTCGGTGTCGTACGTCCACGAGCGGCGGTTGACGTTGTCGGAGCCGACGGCCGTCCACACGTCGTCGACGACGCACACCTTGGCGTGGACGTACACGGGCGTCCCGGCGTGGTTCTCGAGACCGTAGACACCGACCCGGTCACCACCCGCCCGATACACCTCGCGGAGGGCGTCGTTGCGGGAGGGCATGGCGCTCGCCTCGGCGACGCGGGTGTCGGCCGTCGTGTACGTCGACAGGACGACGACGAGGCGGAGGTCGGGGTTCTCCCGCAGGGCCTTCGCGAAGCACGAGGCGACCTCGCCGCTCCAGAAGTACTGATCCTCCACGTAGACGATGCGCGAGGCCCGCGGGACGGCCTTGTTGTAGCCGCGGGCGACGCTGCGCTCGCCGCGCGGCGCGAACGGGAACCGCGGCAGCTTGGCGGGGTATGTGCGGAGCAGCTGGACGTGCAGGTCGCCGCACGGCTCCGGGTCGGGGGCCTGCGGGGGGAGGGTGTCGGCATGGGGATCGTCTCGGTGCACCCACGAGTCGAGGCGCGAGATCGGGTCGAGGGTGAGCGGGGTGGGGTCGTCCCACCGTTCGCGGAACGTCGCCTCGACGTCGCCGACGACGGGGCCGTGAACCTCGATCATCGCGTCGTGCCATCCCGGCGTCGGGCCCCACACGTCGCCCATGTCGACGGGCTGGGGGTCGCCACGGTGGTCACGGTCGTCGCGGCGCGTGTGGCACAGGTCGATGCCCCCGACGAACGCGACGTCGAGCTCGGGCCGACCGGGGTGACGGGCGACGACGAACTTCTGGTGGTGGGAGCCGAGCGGCAGGACCCGCAGGTCGAGGAGGACCTCCCCACCGGCGGCACGGATGTCACCGGCCATCCACCGGTTCTGCTCCTCGGAGTAGGAGAACTGGTCGAGGTGCGACCGCCAGAACAGGCCCTTGACGACGACACCCCGGCTCGCCGCCCCCGCGAGCAGCTGTGCGACGGTGAGGTCGTCGTCACCGATGCGCTCGTCGGGGTCGCCCCGCCAGTCGGTGAACAGGAGCAGGTCGCCGGCCTTGAGCCCGTCGACGACCTCCCGCAGACGCGCGAAGTAGTCGGCCCCGTGGACGTGGAGCCGGGCGGAGTTGCCGCTCGTCCACGCGGCACCGCCGTGTCGGTGGGTGAGCCGCGTGAAGGGGTTGCCGCGTTCCTCGGTCGTGAGGAACCACTTCTCGAGCGCCATGTCCTCATGGAACCGCACCGGTCGGCCACGCGGCGCCGGGGTCCTGAAACTCCGGGGTCCCGAAACTCCGGCACGCCCCCACCACCACGGGACGTTACGCCCGGGGCGGAGAGCCAGATCTCCTGGGGACGGACGAAACCGGGCCGTGGCGGTGCCGCCGCTCGCCACGCCCGCCCCTCAGGATGGGGGGCCGCCGGTCGAAGAGGGACAGGATGACCGACAGCGGTTCACACACGGGCGAGGACACGAGGGACATGACCGGCACGACGGGCCAGACGCAGGGCCACACACACGCGGGCGAGGGCGGCCTCCTCACCCACTTCCAGCCGTTCTACAACCTCCGCAACGACGCCCTGCAGGGCTTCGAGGCCCTCGTCCGTCTGCGTCGTCCCGACGGCGGCATCGACGCCCCGCGGCGCGTCTTCGCGGCGGTCGAGGCGACGGGCGAGATGCGCACCGTCGACCTGCACACCCTCGACGACGCCCTCGCGTTCCAGGCCCGGTTCCGCGAGACGCACCCCGAGCACCACTCGATCGTCTCCGTCAACGTCTCGTGGGACGTCGTCGCCGGCCCGACCCTCGTCACCGAGGTGAACGCCGTCCTGCGACGTCATCGCATCACCGGCGACCGACTGCTCGTCGACCTCACCGCCGACATATTCCGGCGCCTCTTCGACGCCGACGCCAAGGCGTTCGCGCGTCTCACGCAGCTCCAGGAGAACGAGGTGACGCTCTGCCTCGACGGCTTCACCCCGGCCGATCTCGACCTGCTGCCCGCCGCGGCCGACGTTCCCGTCGACATCATCAAGCTCCACCCGAAGCTCGTCGCCGGCGAGCAGCGCGCCGCGCTCACCGAGATCGCCTCCGCCGTGCAGGGCATCGGCCTGCCCGTCGTCGCCGCCGGCGTCGAGAGCGCCGACGCGCTCGACCTCGTGCGGGAGCTCGACTTCGAGTGGGCGCAGGGCTTCCACCTCGGCGCCCCCGTCGACGCCGAGGCCGCCCTCGCCGCACCGCTCGCCCTCCCCGAGAACTGATCCGCCCCAACTTCGGGGTGCCTCTTCCTCATCCTGTGGCTCGCGCTGCTCGGCCGGAAGGTCGGCCACCCCCGCGACCGGCACGTCGTCGTCGATGCCGCGGCGTTCACCGTCGGCGCGGCCCTCTCCTCGTGGGTCACCGTGCTCGCCCCGCTCGTCGGCGGATCGGGATTCCCCGCCGGCCTCGTCGGCATGATCCACCCGACGCTCGACGTCTTCCTCCTCACCCTCGCCGACCTCGGCTGCCCGATGGTGCAGGGCTGGCTGTACGTACGACCCGAACCCGCCGTCGACATCCTCCGCCGCGACGCGGGCACGGCGGCGGCCGACGCGTCCCACCGGGCGGGCACCGCCACGTCCGCATAGACGGGCCTCCGGTGGGGCGGACGAGGCGGATGCCCGGACGCGTTCGACCGAGACGGGCACCTCGCACGAACCCCCCTGGCACGAAACCCGAATACAGGGTTGAATCGCGCTGATGCCCCCACTGCCCGCCTCCCCCCGTCCCGGCCGTCCCCTCTCCGCCGAGACGCGCCTCGACGTGGGCCGACGCGTCTGCCACGACATCACGTACGCCAACGGCACGACGTACTACTGGGGCACCCTGTTCCTCGACCGGGAGCAGCGGGAGGACGTCTACGCCGTCTACGCGTTGTGCCGCCTCGCCGACGACATCGTCGACGAGCCCGGCGCCGCCCACCTCGCCGGCCTCGGGGTCCCCGGCGCCGAGGTCGGCCCGGAGGACCGTCTCGACGCCTTCGAGGCCCGCTTCCGCGAGGCGTGGGAGCGCGGCGAGGACGACGTCCCCGTCTTCCACGCGATCGTCACGAGCGTCCGCCGCATGCAGCTGCCGCAGGACTGCTTCGACCGGTTCTTCCACGCGATGCGCCTCGACCTCACCCGCACGAGCTGGGCGACGTGGCCCGAGCTGCGCGACGACTACATGGAGGGCTCCGCCGCCGTCGTCGGCGAGATGATGCTGCCCGTCCTCCGCCCGCACTCGCCCGGCGCGCTCGGCCCCGCTCGCGCACTCGGCCTCGCCTTCCAGCTCACGAACTTCCTCCGCGACGTCGGCGAGGACCTCGACCGCGGCCGCGTCTACCTCCCCGCCGACGAGCTCGCCGCCCACGGCGCCGACCCGTGGGTGCGTCGCGTGACGCCGGAGTGGCGCCGCTTCCTCGCCGCGCAGATCGACCGCAACCGCGAGCTGTACCGGCAGGCCGAACCCGGCGTCGCGATGCTCCCGCCCGCCTCCGCGCGATGCGTCGGCGCGGCCCTCTCCATGTACGCCGACATCCTCACCCGCATCGAGAAGGCGGATTACGACGTGTTCACCCAGCGACGCCGGGTCTCCCCGGCGGGCAAGGTCGCCCTCACCGCGCGGACCCTCCTCACCGGCCGCCCCCACCTCTCGGGCCCCGCGACGAGCCCTTCGAGCGCGACGAGCACACCGGACGCCCCCGTCGACGGGGCGGCGCCCGTCCACCGCGACCGCATCCCGATCAAGCGGGTGCCCCAACCCCCAGCCGAGGAGCTGCGGAGCACGTGGCGGCAGGCGGCGATCCCCCGCATCGAGAAGGCCCTCGCGCGGGCGCTCGACCGTGACCCCGGCGGCTGGTACGTCGTCGGGTGCAGCGGCGACGTCGGCGCGGAGTCGATCGTCCGCACGATCGCCGGCCGCGAGATCGCCCTGTGGCGCACCGAGGACGGCGAGCTGCGGGCGTCTTCCGGCGTCTGCCCCCACATGGGTGCCCGCCTCGACCGGTGCGAGGTCGACGGCCGCGACCTCATGTGCCGCTGGCACGGGCTGCGCCTCCCCTCGGAGTGGCCGCCCGCCGCGTCCGGCCGATGGCCGACGTTCCCCGTCCACGACGACGGCGTCCTCCTCTGGGTGCAGCTCCCCACCGAGGGCGAGACGCCTTGCGAGGCACCGCGGCTCCCGGTGCGGCCCGCGCTCGACACCGCGATCAGCGCCGTCCATGTCGCCGCCGCGCAGTGCGCACCCGAGGACGTCGTCGCCAACCGCCTCGACCCCTGGCACGGGGCCTGGCTGCACCCGTACGCGTTCAGCCACCTCGTCGTCGACGACGACGCGAGCACCCCCGACCGCCTCGTCACCGACGTGGCGTTCCGCCTCACCCCGACATGGGGCGTGCCGGTGCGGGCGGAGTTCACGTGCCCCGACGCCCGCACGATCGTCATGCACATCACCGAGGGCGAGGGGCGGGGCAGCGTCGTCGAGACGCACGCGACGCCGCTCACCGCGCCCGGCGCGGACCGGCCCGTCTCCGTGATGACGGAGGCGACCATCGCCTCCTCCGATCGCATGGGATTCCGTGTCGCACGGGCGTTCTCGCCCCTCATCACGCCGTTCGTGCGGCGCACGCAGGCGCAGCTGTGGGTGGACGACCTCGAGTACGCCGAGCGCCGCCGCCTCGTCCGGCGCGGGGTGGTGACGCCGTGAAGTGGGACACCGCCTGGGACCCCTACCAGTACCTGCTCCTCATGGCGGCCTGCCTGCTCATCACCCTGCCGCTGGAGCTGTTCCTCCGCGCGGGCGTCTACCGCAGGCCGCGGCGTCTCCTCGCGGCACTCCTGCCCGTCGTCCTCGTGTTCTCCGTCTGGGACGTGTTCGGCATCGTCCGCGGGCACTGGTGGTACTCGCCGCGATTCATGACGGGATGGCTCGTGCCGGTCGTCGACATGCCCGTCGAGGAGCTCGTCTTCTTCGTCGCGATCCCGATCTGCGGCCTCCTCACCTACGGCGCCGTCGGCACCGTGCTCGACCTCGTCGGCCGCCTCCGCGGTCGTCGTGCCGGGCACCCGGCGCGGGGCGAGCACGGGACACGGACGCACGCGAACACGCTCGAGGAGGGTCACGATGATGCCTGAGTACACCGTCCTCGCCGCCGTCTCGGTGTGCGTCGTCCTCGCCCTCGAATGGCACTGGCGCACCGGCCTGTTCCGCACCGCCCGCTACTGGCTGAGCATGGCGATCGTCGGGTTCTTCCAGATCCTCGTCGACGGTTGGCTCACCAAGCTCGACGCCCCGATCGTCCTCTACGCCCCGCAGCACCACCTCGGTGTGCGAGTCCCGTGGGACATCCCGATCGAGGACTTCCTCTTCGGGTTCTCGATGGTGACGCTGACGATCCTCCTCTGGGTCCGGGCCGGCTCCCGGCACGCGACCGAGACCCACACGGAGAGCCGCGCCGCCGCCCGCGCCCAGCGCCGCGCCCTCGCCCGGACGCGCACCGAGAACCACGCCACGCACCGGAGCGCGCCCGGCGCGACCGGCACCATCACCCCCACCCGCCCGCTCGACGAGGAGCCGTCGTGACCCCCATCTCCGCGAAGGACTCGACGGTCGCCCCGGCGTTCGACGAGGTCGGACTCCACTACGACCGCCTCACCGGTATGTCGCCCGGGTACGCCGCCCAGCTGCGGTCCTCCGCCCGGGTCCTCACCGGCATGCTCGCGCGCCGACCGGCGCCGGGCGAGGAGCCCCTGCAGATCGCCGATCTCGGCTGCGGGTCGGGCGCCTCGACGAGCGCGCTCCTCGCCGCGCTGCGGGAGACGGGCAGCCCGTTCCGGGTCGAGGGCGTCGACGGCTCGGCCGGGATGCTCGAGGCCGCCCGCGCCAAGGAGTGGCCCGACTCGGTGAGCTTCACCCACGCCCAGGCCGAGGACCTCCCCGACGCCGGCACCCGCTACGACGCGGTGTTCGCCGCCTACCTCCTGCGCAACGTGCCCGACCGCGACGCGTTTCTCCACCACGTGTGGCGGAGCCTCCGCCCCGGCGGCGTGCTCGTCGTCCACGACTACGGCGTCGCCGGGCGCCCGCTCGACGTCGCCGCGTGGACGGCGCTGTCGTGGGGGATCATCATCCCGTCCGCGGCGATCGTCACCCGCAAGCGGCCGAACCTCTTCACCTACCTGTGGCGCAGCGTCCTCGAGTTCGACAGCGACGAGCAGCTGCAGGAGCGCCTCACCCGCGCCGGGTTCACCGACGTCGGCCTGCGCCCCGTGCCGGGGTGGCAGTCCGGCATGGTCCGCACCCTCTGGGGGCGACGGCCGTGACCTCCCGGGCACCCTTCCCCCTCCGCCGCGCCCGCCGCTGGACGCCCGGCGTCGACCCACGCGCCGAACTCCACCGGGCACCACGACCCGGCGCCACGGCGTCCCTGTCCGACGCATCCGAGGCGCCCCGCCACGTCGTCGTCGTCGGCGGCGGCATCGCGGGCGTCACCGCGGCCGTCGGCCTCGCCGAACGCGGCGTGCGGGTGAGCCTCCTCGAGGCGGAGCCACAGCTCGGCGGACGGGTGCGTGCCTGGCCCGTCGACGTGCCGGAGGCGGGAGCCGAGCAGGCGCCCCAGCACATGAGCCGCGGGTTCCACGCGTTCTTCCGGCAGTACTACAACCTCCGCGCGCTGCTGCGTCGCGTCGACCCCGACCTCTCGCGGCTGCGGCCCATCGAGGACTACCCCCTCGTCCACGGCGACGGCTCCCGCGACTCGTTCACGACGGTGCCGACCCGGCCGCCGTTCAACATCCTCGGGTTCGTCGCGCAGAGCCCGAGCTTCGACCTCACCGACCTGCCCGAGGTCGACGTCGACCGTGCCCTCGGCCTGCTCGACGTCGACTTCCCCCGCACGTTCGTCGAGTACGACGGCGTGAGCGCCCAGGACCTCCTCGACGCGCTCCGGTTCCCCGAGGGGATGCGGCACCTCGCGCTCGAGGTGTTCGCGCGGAGCTTCTTCGCCGACCCGCGGGAGTTCTCCGCCGGCGAGCTCGTCGGGATGTTCCACACGTACTTCCTCGGCTCGGCCGAGGGGCTCCTCTTCGACGTCTCCGCCGACGACTTCGACACGTGCTGGTGGGCGCCGCTCGGTCAGCTGCTGTACCGGCTCGGCACCCGCACGCACACCGGGGTGCGCGTGCAGCGCGTCGAGCGCGACGAGGCGGGGCGACTCCACGTCGTCACCGACCGCGACGACGTGAACGGCGCCCTGGCGGAGGTCGGTCCGGTCGACGCCGTCGTCCTCGCCACCGACCGGGCCGCACTCCAGGGGATCGTCGCCGCGAGCCCCGAGCTCGGCGACAAGACATGGCTCGCGGCGGTCGAGCGGGGCCGCATCGCACCGCGATTCGTCGTCCAGCGGCTGTGGTTCGAGGCCCCGATGCGCGGGGGCACCGCCCCGTTCGTCGGCACCGCCGCACTCGGGTATCTCGACAACGTGAGCGCCCTCCACCTCTTCGAGGACGGCGCCGCCGACTGGGCGCGCCGCACCGGCGGCAGCGTCGTCGAACTCCACGCCTACGCCGTACCCGACGATGTCACCGACGAGACCGTCCTCGCCGACCTCCGGGCACAGCTCGACCGGCTCCACCCCGAGCTCGAGGGCGCCCGCGTCGTCCACGAGGAGGTCCTCGTCGAGCGTGACTGCCCGCTCGCCGGCACCGACCCGTGGGCGGAGCGTCCCGGCGTCGTCACGCCCGACGCCGACGTCGTCCTCGCCGGTGACGGGATCCGCTGCGAGCTGCCCGTCTCGCTCATGGAGCGGGCCGCGACGACGGGGTTCCAGGCCGCGAACCACCTGCTCACCGGCTGGGGGCTGCCCGGCCACGACCTGTGGAGCGCCCCCACCACGGCGCGCTTCCCCGCGGCGACCTCCGCGCTGCGTGCCGCGGCCCGCCTCCGACCCCGAGGGGGTGGCCGACGTGAGCGGAACGACGCCTGAGCGCACCGTCGGCGTCCACGGCTCCTGGGCCACCGGCGAGCGCATCGACCGGCTCGTCGAGGCGTTCGTCCCCGCCGTCCTCGCGACGATCGACGACGCCCTCGCCCGCAGCGGCGCCGCCCAGCACGAGGCCGTCGCCGGACTCCCGCCGTCGAGCCTCGATGCGGCCACCCGCCTCGAACGCATCATCGACGACCTCGTCCGCGCGGGCGGCAAGTTCATCCGCCCCCGGGTCGTCCAGCTCGGGTTCCTCGCCCGCGTGACGAGCACCCACCACACGGGCGACGGCCCCGACCCCGTCGAACTCATCGACTCCTCGACGTGCAGCGACCTCGCCCACCTCGCCGCCGCGGTCGAACTCCTCCACGTGTTCGGGCTCCTCCAGGACGACGTCATGGACGAGGCCGCCACCCGCCGCGGCCGCCCCACCGCCCACGTCGACGTCGCCCGCCGCGTCGGACTCGACGAGGGCGCCGCCGCCACCCCCGCGGGCGGCGGCCGGGCCCGACGGTTCGGCGAGAGCATCGCCGTCCTCGCAGGCGACCTCGCGTTCGCCCTCGCCCAGCAACAGGTGCGGGGGCTGCCGCCGTCGGTCCTCGCCGCGTGGGACGCGCTCGTCGTCGAACTCGTCCACGGTCAACGCCTCGACGTCGTCTTCGCCGAGGAGGGCCGCTTCGACGCCGCGAGCACCCGCCGCGTCGCCGAACGCAAGTCCGCCGCGTACACGATCACCCGCCCCCTCGAACTCGGCGCGCTCCTCGCCGCCCCCGACGAGCCGTGCCCCGAATGGTTGAGCACGTTCGGCCACCACGTCGGGGAGGCGTTCGCCCTCGCCGACGACATCCTCGGCGTATGGGGCGAGCCGCACGTCACCGGCAAGCCCGTCGGCGACGACATCGCCCAGCGCAAGCCGACGATCGTCCTCGGTCTCGCCGAGCAGGAGCTCGACGGGCAGGTGTCGGCGACGCTCGGCGCCGACCGTTCCCCCGACGAGAGCGAGATCCGCGACCTCGTCGCCGCGATGGACGCCGCCGGCGTGCGGGCCATCGCCGAGGCCGAACTCGACCGACACGTCGACGACGCCCTCACCGCCCTCGCCGACCGCACCCACCCCCGTGTCCGCGCGGCGCTCACCGGCCTCGCCCGGTCCGTCGCCCGCCGCCACCACTGACCCGCCACCACCACCCCGCCACCACCGATCCGCCACCGCCGACCGGCACCGACCCACCGGCGACCACCCGAAGCCCTGCCCCTTCAGCCCGAGGAGACCCCCGTGTCCCACGTCATCGTCATCGGAGCCGGTCTCGCCGGGCTCTCGGCCGCCTGCCAGGTGCGGGGTCTCGGCCACGAGGTCACCGTCGTCGAGGCGGCCCACGCGCCCGGCGGTCGCGGCATCCGCCTCGAGCAGGACGGCTTCACGTTCGACACCGGCCCCACCGTCCTCACGATGACGAACCTCGTCGACGAGGCGATGCGCGCCGTGGGCACCCGCGCCGAGGACGTCCTCGACCTCCAGCTCCTCGACCCCGCCTACCGGGCCCGGTTCGCCGACGGCTCGACGATCCTCGTGCGTCACGGCCACGAGGCCATGCGCGAGGAGATCGCCCGCGAGTGCGGCGCGGCCGACGCGGCGGCGTTCGACGACTTCGTCGTGTGGCTGCGCACGCTCTACGAGGTCGAGATGCCGAACTTCATCGACACGAACTACGACACCCCCCTCGACCTGCTGCGCAACCCCGCGGCTGCGGCGCGGCTCGTGCGGCTCGGCGGCTTCGGGCGGCTCGGGCCGGCGATCAAGAACCGGTTCGCCGACCCGCGACTGCACCGCCTCTTCTCGTTCCAGGCGATGTACGCAGGCCTCGCACCCGAGCAGGCCCTCGCGATCTATGCCGTCATCACGTACATGGACTCCATCGAGGGCGTGTGGTTCCCCCGCGGCGGCATGCGCGAGGTGCCCGAGGCGATGGCGCGGGCGGCCGCGGCGGCCGGGGTCGAGTTCTGCTACGACTCACGGATCGAGCGGGTCCTCACCCGCCGCGACGGCGCGGTCGCGGGCGTCGAGGTCGCCGGTGGCGAGCGTCTCGCCGCCGACGCGGTGATCTGCACGATCGACACCCCCACCGCCTACGACCGGCTGCTGCCCGACCTCGTACCGCCCCGCGTCCTGCGCTCCCCGCGGTACTCGCCGTCGGCCGTCGTGTGGCACGTCGGCGTCCGCGGCGTGCCGAGCGACGTCGCCCACCACAACATCCACTTCGGGCACGCCTGGGAGGAGTCGTTCGACGACCTCCTCGACCGCGGCGTGCGCATGGCCGACCCGTCCCGCCTCGTCACCGTCCCCTCCCTCGACGACGAGGGCGCCGCCCCCGAGGGCTGTTCGACGCTCTACGTCCTCGAACCGGTGCCCAACCTCACGGCGGGCCGGATCGACTGGGAGGTCGAACGGCCGCGTGTCCGCGAGGATCTCGAGGCGTTCCTCGCGCAGGCGGGCTACCCCACCGACATCGTCACCGAACACCTCGTCGACCCCACCGACTGGGCACGTCAGGGCATGGCGGGCGGCACCCCGTTCGCCCTCGCCCACACGTTCTCCCAGACGGGCCCGTTCCGCCCCGCCAACGTCGACCGCCGCCGACCGGGCCTGTTCTTCGCCGGGTCCGGCACCGTGCCGGGCGTCGGCGTGCCGATGGTCCTCGTCTCAGGCAAGCTCGCCGCCCGCCGCGTCGAGGACTACCTGCCCGCGGCGCGCTGACCGCACCCCCCTGCAGCTCCTGCCACCCCTGCCGCCACTCGGAACGTGGGCCGAGACGCGACGACGCCGCACCCCTCGATGAGGGACGCGGCGTCGTCGGCGGACTCAGAAAGGTCAGAGGCGGGTGCGGAGCATCCGGTAGGAGGCGTAGCCCGCGGCGGAGAGGGTGAGGGTCAGGCAGCCGAGCGGCAGCGGGAGGCAGCAGCCGGCGACGGTGATGCCGGTGCCGTTACGCGTGGTCGTCGAGTAGCTCGGGAACGGGAACGTCGAGAACCCGCCGCGCCGCTCCTGCGGCGCGCCGAAGTCGTCGGACACCTCACCGCGTCCGTAGGTGTTGTCGGAACCGTTGCCGAAGGAGCCGTTGTCGCGCCCCGGCACGTGGTCCTGGGGGCGTCCGTCGGCGTCGCGGGGTCCGGGGATCTCACTCACGCCTGCCTCACTACCCCGGGGGTCCCGACCTCATGCGTGCCGATGCATCCTACTCGGCGGATCCCGATCGGTGGATCCCACGGTGAATCCCCCACGCAGGGGCGTGAGATCACGGACGGGGGCGTCGGAACACCGGCACGTCGGGCGTGGAGAGCTCGGGCTCGTAGGCATACCCGCCCTCGTCGAACCGTCGGAGGGCGCGGGCGGAGCGGAGGCGTCCCTGCACGATCCAGCCCGCCATCATGCCGCGGGCGCGCTTGGCCGCGAACGAGATGACCTTCCAGTCGCCCTTGGGGCCCTGGTCCTCGAAGCGGGGGGCGACGACGCGGGCCCCGTCGGCGCGGAGGGCGTCGAGGTCGACGGCGGAGGAGTACTCCTCGGAGGCGAGGTCGACGAGGACGTCGGGGCCGGGTGAGGCGGCGAGGTCGGCGGCGACGGCCTCGGTGATCCGTGATCCCCACCAGGCGTAGAGCGAGGGGCCGCGGTCGGTCACGACCCGCGTGCCCATCTCGAGGCGATAGGGCTGCATGAGGTCGAGGAGGCGCAGGAGCCCATAGAGGCCGGAGAGGATCCGCAGGGTCTTGCCCGCCTCGGTGAGGTCGCGGGTGTCGAACCGCTCCCGGGCGTCGAGGCCGCGGTAGACGTCGCCGTCGAACGTGTAGAGCGCCGGGCGTGCGTTCGCGGGCGTGAACGGGGTGGTGAACGCGGCGTACCGCTCGACGTTGAGTTCGGCGAGTTCGGCGGAGATGCCCATGAGGTCGGACAGCTCCTCGGGGCTCTTGCCCCGCATGACGTCGACGAGTTCGCTCGCCTCCTCGAGCATCCGCGGCTCGGTGTGGCGGCGGGTCGGCAGTGGGGAGGCGAGGTCGAGCGTCTTCGCGGGCGAGATCAACGTGAGCACGACGTCACGGTACGTCGCGCGACCGGCGGGCACGATCGACGTGGCGGCGACGCTGTTCGGCGGCGATCTCCCGCAGGTCGGGGTCGTCCTGGACGAGGTAGACGAGCCCGCAGTCCTGCGGTCCGTTCGCGCCCGGCTGGCAGAGACTGCACGGGTCGCCGGGGCGGATCGGGCACATCGGCGTCGGGCGGGAGCGTCGCTCTGGGTGGTCGGTCACCCCGGCGACAACGGCGGAAGGCCCCCGCGTGATTCCCGACGCACGTGCCTCACGGCCCTCGCCACCACCGCCTCGCTCGCCGTATACCGGGAGCAACGCGACGCCCGAGGGACCCGTCATGAGCGAGACGGTGCTCGACGAGCGCCTCTACGCCGACAGGCGTGAGGTGAGGCTCGACCAGATCCCGGGCCGCACGCCGGGCCGGGCGAGGTGCGCATCAAGGTCGCGTACTGCGGCATCTGCCACTCCGACCTCTCCCTCATCGACGGCAGCTCCCCCGCCGCGCTTCGTGTGGTGACGCAGGGGCCACGAGATCAGCCGATGCCTCGACGAGGTCGGCCCCGGCGTCCACGGGTGGGAGGTCGGTGACGCGGTCATCCCGTCCGCGGGCCGCGCGTGCCGCCGGTACCGCAACTGTCGACGCGGCGACTTCGCCGACTGCCTGTCGCTGAAGCTCATGGCGTTCGCGGTCGACGGTGGATGGGCGGAGTACGTCGTCGTCGGTGCCGTCGGCCTCACGCGGGTCCTCACCGCCGAGCACCGCAACCGCTGCCGCGCCATCCACCTCGGCATGTGCCCCCTCGGGTACGGCCTGAACTTCGTCGGATTCACGACGCTCATGACGTACGTCTGTCCGGCACTCCGGTACATCGGCATGTTCCTCGCCGTCGTCCTCGGTGCCGCCTGGTGGCACCGCTCCCGCATCGAGAAGGAGACCGGCCGCCGCGTCGGTATCCGCGACATCCTCACCGCCCGCGACGACCCCCGGCAGGAGTTCGGCGCCGACGAGGAGGCCGAACTGCAGCAGCACGCCTCCGACTCCAACATCGACGACGAGGCCATCGTCGACGCCGTCGAGGACGACATGGACGACGACGACTCGGACGACGACAGGGGCGACACGGACGGGTCGGGTGGGTCGAGCGGGTCGAAGGACGCGCGTCGGGACGGCGACGTGGCCTCGACGCGAGGGTGATCTCGGAAGCCCGTTCCTTATCGACAGTCGATGTTATCGTTTATCGACAACATCGACTGTCGATACAGGGGACGTCATGGCCAGGCACACCACACCCGAGGATGTCCTCGCCCCGATCGAGGTGGCCATGCAGGCACTGCTGGGGCTGATGATCGTGTGGCTGGCCTTCACGGCCATCGCGCCCCTCACGGGCGCCCATGTGGGATTCGGAGCCTGGGGCGACGGTGGAATCCCCTGCGCCCCCGTCACGTCGAACGGATTGACGATCAACTCCGGCGGCATCGACGGGGAGGGGCACCCCCTCGCCGCCCCACCCGTGGAGAACCTCCGCCCGGGAGTGCGCCTCGGGGAGCCCCGGGAGTACCTCCTGTGCCGCGACGACATGGGTCCCCTCGACGAGGCCCTGGTCAGCGTTCCGGTCCTCGTGGACTGGCTGTGGACGCTGGGGTTCCTCGCCCTGACGACCGCCCTCGTCCGCCGCGGACGGCGCGACGGCCTGTTCACCGACGCCGTCGCGCGCGGAACACGGCGCCTCGGGTGGTTCGTGCTCGGCGGCGCGATCCTCGTCGCTCTGGTCGGCGGGGTCCTCACCTCCGTGGAGACCTCCCGCCTCGTCTCGGACTTCCCGGTGGTCGCCGGGATCCCGGGCAACATGCACGTCGACTGGACGGCGATCGTCGCCGGGTGCGGCGTCCTCACCGTCGGGCGGATCCTCGGCCAGGCGGTCGACATGCACCGCGACCTGGAGGGGACGGTATGACGCGCGGCACACGCGGACGGGCCGCCGAGGACGACGCGGATCACGCGGTCGAGGTGCACCTCGGAGAGGTGCTCGCCGCGCGGGGCATGACGCTCACCGAGCTCTCGGAGCGCACGGGGCTCACCCTCGCGAACCTGTCGATCCTCAAGAACGGACGAGCGCGCGCGGTGCGGTTCACGACGCTCACGGCGATCTGTGAGGTCCTCGACTGCCAGCCCGGCGACCTCTTCACGGTGGCGAGGCGCGCGGGCGCCTGACGCGTCGGGCGCCGGAGAGACGCGTCGCGGTGGCGCCCCCGAAAGTGCCGGGCCCTCGTTGTCGACAACCGTGCTGGACGTCTGACCTGGTGCCGCTAGGGTGGTCCTGGCGCAGGCCTGTCCACGGGGGGCGAGACGGGCGGCGCCGCGGGGGTGAGCGGGGGAACGCGAGCCGGCCGAGCGAGAGGGTCGCCCCGTCGATCCGGCACGCCACCGGAGGTGAGGAGCCGCCATGAGCACCACCACCACCCGTCCTGCCGCACGTGCGGAGGGAGGGTCGTCCGCGCTCACCTCACTGTTGTGCTGGTCGACCGTCGCACTCGAGGGGTTCGACCTCGTCGCGTTCGGCGCGGTCATCCCCACACTCAAGGAGACCGCCCACCTCGGCATGGGCGGGCCCGAGCTGACACTCGTCGCCACGCTGTCGCTCGTCGGTGTCGGCATCGGCGCCGCCGCGGGCGGGCCTCTCAACGACCGCTTCGGGCGCCGGTTGGGCCTCACGGTGTCGGTCGCGATCTTCTCGATCTTCACGATTCTCGTGCCGCTCGCGCCCACCGTCGGGCTTCTCGCCGCGGCCCGTCTCATCGCCGGACTGGGTCTCGGGTCGTGCATGCCGACGGCGATCACGATCATGACGGAGTCGTCGCGCTCCGACCGCAAGGCCACCGCGACGACGGCAACGATGACCGGGTATCACGTCGGCGCGGTCGCGATGTCGCTGTTCGCGCTGCTCGTCATCCCGAACTGGCACCTCATCTTCTACGTCGGCGGCATCGCCGGCCTCCTGCTGCTCCCGCTCGTGTGGCTCCGCATCCCGGAGACGTCGCCGATCGTCCGTGAGGACGGGGCGGTCGCGGAGAAGCCGCGGATGCTCGACCTGCTCGGTTCGCACCGTCGCGCGCTGCTGTGCTCGTGGCTCGCGTCGTTCATGGGGCTGCTGCTCGTCTACGGACTCAACACGTGGCTGCCGCAGATCATGCGGTCCGCGGGGTACTCGCTCGCCTCGTCGTTGAGCCTGCTGCTCATCATGAACGCGGGCGCCATCGTCGGCCTCGCGCTCGGTGGGGTCGTCGCGGACCGCCGCGGCATCAAGACGTCGACGATCGCCTGGTTCGGCGTGTCCGCGCTCTTCCTCGCACTGTTGAGCCTGCGGATGGAGAACGCCGTGCTGCTGCACGCGGTCGTGTTCGTCACGGGCCTGTTCGTGTTCAGCGCGCAGGGTCTCGTGTACGCGCTCGTCGCCCACCTCTTCGAACCCGAGGTGCGTGGCACGGCGATGGGTCTCGCGTCGGGCGTCGGCCGTGTCGGTGCGATCGTCGGCCCGGCCGTGACGGGCATGCTCGTGACCCGTGGCCTCGCCCACCCGTGGGGGTTCTACGTCTTCGCCGGCGTCGCCCTCCTCGCCACCGCCTCCGTCGCCCTCATGCCGGCCCACCCCACCACCCGCCGCACCGACGTCGACGCAGCACCGGCGCGCGTCTGATCGCGACGCGTCGTTCGGGCCCAGGGCGAACCGGCCGGCCACGCGAGGGCACACCGGTCGGACCTCGCACGCCGACCCCACCTCGCACGCAGGCCGGGACCTCCCGTTCCAGCCGCACTTCGGGTGTCGGCCGAGCCACGCACGCCGGCCGCATCTCGCACGCCGTGGGCCCTCGACCGTCCGGTCGGGGGCCCACGGCGCATAGGTGTCGACAGATCCAAGCGGCCACCATCACGGCGCACCTTGCGCGGCGTGAGGGGTTTGCCGTTGCAGGCCTCGATGACCTTGGGCCTCCGCGTCGCCTCCGGCGATGGCGACTCCCCGATGAGAGCACGACCGATGACAGGCGGAGGCAACCTCCAGCACCTCGACGAAGCGACGGTCGCGCGCCTGTCGCAGCGCGCGCCTGCGCGATGCGCCTCGCCCGGCAGGGAGACATCGATCTATCGCTCATGTGTTCGATCATAAGCCGCAACACCACGACCGCGCCAGGAAATGACGACGAAGAACTTCACGCGGAAAACCCTATCGATGCGTACGCATGTTCGATAGAATGAGGCCATGACCGCGACCCACATGCTCGACGTTCCGCACCCCGGTGCGGAGCTCGACGTGCTCGCGCGGCTGCGGGTGGCGAGGGAGATGCTCGCGGGCATCCCGGAGGATCTCGCGGGAGTGTTCTCGCACGACCTGGCCGAGGCGGCAGCAGAGGTGGCGGGCGCCGTCGCGGCGGCGAATGCGGCTCAGGCGGCGGTCGTGCTGGAGGCGTCCGCGCGGGGGGTCATCGCGGCGTCCGATCATCCGCGGCCTCAGCGATGGGTGGAGCAGTCCTGCCGTGAGGGTGGGGCGCCGGTGATGCGACGGGCCGCGCGGGATCTGCACGAGGTGGCGCTCACGTGCGCCGGGCCCGACGGGGAGGCGTTCCGGCGGGCCGTGTCGTGCGGGCGGTTGCCGGTGGAGAGCGCCGGCCTCGCGGCCAAGGTCTATCGGCGGCTGCGCAAGAACATCGACTACCCCGACTGGGACGCCCTCGCCGAGATCATCATCGACTGGGCGGCGTCGGGGGCCTCGGCGCGGCGGCTACGCGAGTTGTCGGGGCCAGGTGCTCGACCTGGGGCGTCGGTCCCGCCTCGTCACCTCGGCGGAGCGGACGGTGCTCGCGCTGCGCGACGGGGGCTGCACCTATCCCGGGTGCGGGGCGCCACCGGGGTGGTGCGACGGCCACCACATCCGGCACTGGTCGGAGGGCGGGATGACCGATCCGCCGAACCTCGCCCTGTTGTGCCGCCACCACCACACCGTCGTCCACCGCCACGGCCACACCGTCACCGTCGACCCCGACGGGGTGCTCTGGCGACGCGCCGACGGCTCACCGATCGGGAACACACCCCGCTTCGGGTGGGTCGGCGCCGTCGAGAATGACACGTGCCCACGTGTACCGCGCCCCGCTCAGCCGGCGTGATCCCATTCACCCGGTCGCAGCACCTCCGCGGCCTAGGTCGCGCGGAGCGAAGACATGCGTGCCCCCTCCGGCCGTCGCGGCGAGGGACGCTGCACCGGGTGAGCACGACCCCCTTGCGAGCCACTGCGGAGGGGAGGGCAGAACAGGCGAAGATGGCCCCGTGACCTCCGACGTCGTGGTGTTCAACGGAGGTTCGAGTTCTGGGAAGTCGAGCCTGACGCGTGCCCTGCAGGGCGTCCTGCCGGGGGTGTCGGGGCGCACCGGTGTAGTTGTGCCCGATGAGGACGATCGGCAAGTGCCACATCGCCCATATGACCCCGCCGGCGGCGGCAGCCCGCAGCCGCCCGAGCGGCCGCAACGCGGGCCACAACCAGCCCCGCCACCCGATCTCCTCCCCCAGGGCGAGGACGCACGTCACGAGCAGACCGGCGACGGCCGTCAACGCGACGAGACCGACGGCCTGCGCCGGACCGACCGGTGAGCCTGACGCCGCCGACATCTGCTCCAGGACGATGCGCATCCACGTCCCGCCGGGCAGGTCGCCCGGCACACCGCGCAGGATTGGCTATGTCAAGCCCAAGTGGACCCACCCTGTCTGTCTGAACTGGCCCCACACGAGGCCAAGCACGGGCAACTGCGGCTACTGCAGGTGACGATGCTGAGGGGCTGCGGAGCGTGCGGAGACATCCCACGCGCGGCATGAGCGCGCGTCGTCATCGGGGCACGACGTGGCGCCACAACCCCCGAGCAACTCTGGCCGGGTCGACCTGATCCGTCACGTCGATCGCGACGGTCACGCCATGTCGTCCTCCGTCTGGTTGAACAGATCGATGACGGTGCCGGCGGGCCCGGCGAGCAGGACGGACCGGGTGCCCCAGTCCGTCGTCGTCAGGGGCTGCTGGACCCGTGGCGTGATCGTCTGCCCTGGCTCGAGGTCGCGCTCGTGGTCACTCGCCGACCTCGAGGTTGAGCAGCAACCCCCGATGCCGCGCCCGGACTCAGGAGGTCCATCAGGCCGCGGGCGATTCGATGGCCCGCCGTCTTCATGGGGAGCCCATAATCGGCCCACTTCCCGCCGGCGCCCTGGGGGCAAGGTGGGCATGGGCGACGGGGTCGCGATAGGCATCAGCCAGTGCCTGGGTTGCTCGATCGTCGCTGCCGAACAGCGCGTCGTAGACGTGCTCGCGAAGTTCTATGGCCTGCTTGAGTTCCGCGCCCGCGGCGCGAGGGTGTGCGTTCGCGAGGGCCAGGAGCTGTGTCAGATCTGTCAAGTCGGGCATGCTGGCACAACCCGCTATCGACTGACCCCGGGGCGATCCAATCCTGCCCGGCGCCGACCACGCCCAGCATGTTCCCGGCCGCGTCGAACCAGGTCGAGAACTCGACCCCCGAGGGGTCCTTGATGTAGTCCTGCCGGTTCTGCGCGTCGTAGGAGATGACCGAGTCGTTGAAGTTCACGTTCCCGTCGGCGTCGTAGGACTGGTAGATCGTGCGGTCCGCGACCCCGGCGGCGGCAGGGACCGTGGTCGACAGCAGTCGATCCTGCGCGTCGTACTCGTAGGTCACGCGCTGTCCGCGGCCGTTGACCGACGCGGTCAGGCGCCCCAGGGAGTCGCACTCGAATCTGCGTTCACCCAACGGCGCCGGCGGGGTGGCCTTGATGAGGTTGCCGTCACCGTCGTAGGTGTAGCTGGTCTTGCCGCCCTTGCCGTCGGTCATGCTGCAGACCTGCCCGGGTTTGCCGGCTCTTCCCAGATGAGGGTGTAGGTCGAGCCGCGGCAGGTTCGATGGGGGTGGGCGCGTCGGTGCCGGGGTAGACGTCGAGGTCTCCCGAAGATGGAAGTTCTGACGCTCACCATCTGGAAGACCTCGACATGCGCGACGCTACCTTCACCGACCCCGATCTGACCACCTTCACCGGTCTGGACGACCTGGGCCTGCTGGCCGTCGGGCAACGCGTAGACCCGGATCGGGCGGTGCTGGCCTGCCGTGTCGCCGCCGAGGACCGTTGGTGTCGCCGGTGTGGGTGCCAGGGGCGCGTGCGGGACAGCACCGTGCGCGAACTCGCCCACGCGCCACTGGGGTGGCGCCCCACGACCTTGCGGGTGCGGCTGCGCCGCTACCGCTGCACCGGCTGCGGGCACGTGTGGCGCCACGACCTCTCCTGCGCGGCGACGCCGCGGTGCAAACTCACCAAGACGGCGTTGGCGTGGGCGCTGGAAGCGCTCGTGGTGGCCCACCTGTCGATGACTCGCATCGCCGACGCGCTCGGGGTCGCGTGGGACACTGCCAACACCGCC
>NZ_BAFE01000095.1 GCF_000247995.1 Mobilicoccus pelagius NBRC 104925 | reverse complement strand
CCCACCTTCATCACTACGGCGGCCCGACCAACGTAACGGGGGGTCAGCGTCCCGACCCACGCATGAATATTAGACCGGGTAGATAACCCCGCCAATATCCGTATGGAAGACCCTGAAAGTACCCTCTGCCGTCAGAAGTCGATAGTACAAAGAGTCGCCGTAAGTCACTTCTGAATCGACCGCAATGGGTGCGAAAGTGCCAGTCAGATAGCCCCCCTTGGCTTTCCAAGTCTTCCAAGCGAGCGTTGGCTTTGCGCGGCCGTTATAGGTCCATCGCATGCCCGTATCTTCCGCGTCACCCATGGATGTGGCGACCATCTTCTGGTTGAGCATGAAGGCGAATCCAATTCGCGGATTAGTGTGCCCGCAGTAGATGGAGAGATACATCGTCCCGGACGGAGTGGACCTGTACCCCTCACCTTTAGAACAGGCCAGAAAGATCGCATCACTCGCGGCGGCAGCCATGGGAGTCGCAGCGTCAGGTTGTGGCGATGAGTCAGGAGGCTGAGCGGACTGAGGTGAAGAAGCGGCACCAGCGAGGGCCGCCTGACGGGCCGCTTCCAGCCCACGGGAAATCTCGTCCTTCGTCGGATTGGCTGGCTTGCTGCCTTCGTTCGCCAACTTGCGAGCGGTCTTTTCGTCGACAGGCTGCTCGAAAGTCGAAACGGTCCTTTCCGCTGTTGCGCTTGAATCACCCGGTGTGACAATAGTGATCGAAGACACTTTGCGTCCGCTCGAACGTTCAGACGGTGCTCGCGGAGCGCCCCCGTTGTCGGACGCGAAGTGGAGGGTGACTTGTGACCCATTGACAGAGTAGTGCTCATCATCGTCGCCGGGCGAGGCTGCGCTTGATAGAGCAGAAGGCACAAGCACTAAGAGAGAAGTAGCCATCGCTAGGGTTACAGTCCGCAGCTTCTTAGTCACGCCTACCTCCTAGGCTGAACGTCAGTAGTTCTTGCAGGCCTCATTTCGAGGCGCGCGCCAACGAAATTCCAAAGCCGGGGCGCGGGCCGAATGGACTAAATAGAGGTCAATGACCCCAAAACCGCTAGATGCCCGCCCTTGAATTCCCTGTTGTCCGGTGCTCCCTGCTAATAAGGGCTAGTATGTGAACTCAATGCTTGTGCCGTCAGGTAGGCGAGCAATGTTCCCCAACGGGTCGATGCAGAACAAGCCACGACTAAGAGCCAGCCCTTCAAGGGCCGACCTAAGCGACTCACTGTCGTCTGCGCTCAGCTGGCTGTTGAGCTGCAGATAACAGGTATCTCCGGTAACCCTGTCTCGAACGGAAATGGGACCGTTCTCTAGTAACAGTTCGCTCCCCCCTCTCTGCTCGATCTCTTGGTCGGCAGCTTCGACCCAGGAGAGCAAGGGAGCGCTGGTGGTTGGAGATGGTTCTGGGGCTGGCTGCTCGAAGTAGTACTCCCAGACATCGGACCCGTCGTCGGGGAGAGGGGAGACGAAGATATCTACCGTCGCCATTTCAACGCACCAGACTCTCAGAGTCGGTCATCGCTGATGTACATGTTGCCGAGAGCGCCCGTCCTGATGTCGATGCCACACCAATAGTCGTGAAGTTCGAAGCCTGCCTTCAAGAGTTTCGGGTCGACATCCATTTCGTGTGCGTCGCGACCTGCCGTGTTTGCCTTTCCCTCCCAATAGATCTTCTTCAGTTGTCCATTGATTTTCTTAGTCGAAATCTGATCAAAGTTGCGAGTCATGCCGTTGTACTGGATTTGACGGTACGACTTGATCTCGTGGCCGTAGATAAGAAGGGCCTGGCCACCCGCAGATTCGCATAGGTCGCCTATGAACTTTCCTTTGAGTCGCCCATCATCCAAGTATGAATCGGGGTTTCCTAGAATAGACTTTCCTGTCGGGCTCCCAGGGAGCCAGGATCGGATCCTGGCGGCTGTCGCGTCGTCAACCTTATTCACGACACAAATCGACCAGTGGATGCCTCTGACATATATACAGCCGTGCTGTCCTGGAAGGCCGCGGGGGTTGGCCTCGGCATCAGAGGGGGCCTTAGGGTAGCCCTCGGACGGGCTCGGCACGGCGGTGGGTGCGGGTGGGGGTGCTGTGGGCACCAGCGGGGTATCGGCCGAAGCTGTGAGTGGGATGGCGGCGATTCCAACCGCGAGTGTGCCGCAGAGGAGGGGCTTTGCCAGGGTCCGCGTGTGCATCATCGGATGTCACCTTCAACGAGCGGTTCTGATCGGCTATGACGATGGTGGCCTCTCGGGTAGCTTCTGCGATAGAGCACCCGGCCAAATATTTACCAAAGCTTGACCCAGGGCTGGTGGTTGGCGGACACTTGCCTGGGGGGAATGTTTGCTCTGACGTCTGCCGATGTCCTTGTCCGGTGAGCAATTGCGGCTCTTACC
>NZ_BAFE01000096.1 GCF_000247995.1 Mobilicoccus pelagius NBRC 104925 | reverse complement strand
AGGGAGAACCGCGAACTGCGGCGCGCGAATACGATTCTGCGCCAGGCGAGTGCCTATTTCGCTCAGGCGGAGCTCGACCGCCGACCGTAGACGTCGATGCGTTCATTGCCGCGCACCGCGACGAGCATGGGGTCGAGCCGATCTGCGAGGTCCTGAAAGAGACTGGAATCCCGATCGCCCCAAGCTCCTATTATGCCCGCAAGAGTAGGCCTGTCTCGAAGCGGGCCACAAGTGATGCCGTCATCGACGAACGTCTGCAGGAGCTGCACGAGAAGAACTTCGGCGTGTACGGGGTCCGCAAGATGTGGAAGGCCTATCCGCGGGCCTGGCCCGGTGAGCCGGTCGCACGATGCACTGTCCCGTGCCGGGTGTGATGGAGGCTCTCATTCACCGGAAGGATGAGAGTCATGGCAGCACCGAGGAAGTACCCGGAGGAGCTTCGGGAGCGAGCGATCAGGATGGCGGTCGAGCTGCGGCGTGACCCTGCCACGAGGCAGGGGGCGCTGCGTCGGGTCGGTGAGCAGCTGGGGATCAACCCGGAGACGTTGCGGAACTGGGTGCCCCAGGCCGAGGTCGATGCTGGTGACCGGCCGGGCACGACCACGGCCGAGGCGGCGCGGATCGTCGAGCTCGAGCGTGAGGTTCGTGAGCTTCGGCGGACGAATGAGATCTTGCGGACGGCGTCGGCTTTTTTCGCCGCGGCGGAGCTCGACCGCAAGATCAGGTGAGCACGGCGGTGCTCGTCGACTACATCGACGAGCACCGTGTGCGGTTCGGGGTCGAGCCGATCTGTCGGGTCCTGCGTGAGGCAGGCCTGGCGATCGCCCCGAGCACCTATTACGGGCTCTTCCC
>NZ_BAFE01000097.1 GCF_000247995.1 Mobilicoccus pelagius NBRC 104925 | reverse complement strand
TTTGGGCGGCAGTGGTGGTGATGTGGTCCACCATCAACGCATTTGCTCCGCTGGCAAGGAGGCCGTCACGGCCACATCAGACCGCCGTGGCGAGTGTGTGGGAGGCTTGCAAGGCGTGGAGACGTTGTTGGGCGCATTTACAGGGCCCAGGAAGGTTGAGCGAGGTTGGGGACGTTGTTCAGCGTCCTGGAGGGCCTCCCCTGGCCTTGCGCAAGCCTAGGAAACCGCAAAATGACCGTTGGGCGTTCACCCCCTTCCCGAGGTTGGGAGGCCCCCACCATTTTTGCACAGCCGTGGGAGGTCGTCTACTTTGCCCTCCTATTTCTCAGCATTTGTCGCTGTGCAGA